>NZ_JBIWOX010000013.1:0-200393 GCF_044767975.1 Streptomyces sp. NPDC101181
CGCCCACGGGCCCGGGGGCGCGCGCGCCGGGGCCCCCCCCCCCCCCCCCCCCCCGGGGGGCGCCCCCCCGGGCCGGGGGGGGGCCCCGCGCCCGGGGGCCCCCCCCCCGGGGCCCGGCGCGCTCAGCGCGTTCCGACCAGCCGGGCGAAGACGACGACGTTCCCGTCGTAGCCGCCCGCCTTCGAGTAGGACCCGCCGCAGGTGATGACCCGCAGCTCCGCGTGGCCGGTGTCGCCGTAGACCCGGGGGCCGGGGAAGTCGTTCTTGGAGAAAACCTCCACCCCGTACACCTCGAAGATCCCGACCCGGCCGTCGTAACGCGTCACCTCGACGCGGTGCCCCTTCTGGACCGACCCCAGGCCGTAGAAGACCGCGGGGCCCGAGTTGTTGTCGACGTGGCCGGTGATCACGGAGGTGCCCCGCTGGCCGGGGGCGATGCCGTTCTGGTACCACCCGGCGAGGTTGGGGTCCTCGGCGGGCGGGGCGTCGATCCAGCCGCCCGCGTCCAGGTGCACGTCCACGATCGGGGCGTCCACGTCGATCGACGAGATCTTCACGCGCGAGGCCGGGGCGTACGGCAGGGGCCGCACCGGTTCGCCCTGCGCCCGCGGTCCGGCGGCGTCCTCGCCCAGGCCCAGCGAGGCCGCCGCGGCGGGCTGCGGCGGACCCGACTCCCCGAACTCCGCGCCGTTGCGCATGAGGGCGAGGCCGGTGAGCATCACCAGGGCGACCGCACCCCAGGGCACACGTCTGGTCCGCTCGCCACCGGCGTAGTCCCGGCCCATGGTTCTCCCTTCGTCGCGACGCTGTGAACGTTAGGGGCGCGGCGGCGGGGCGGCGATCAGAGAGGGGCGAACGGGTGGCCCCCCGGCCGGCCCCGCCCCCGATGCCTGCCCATCGGAGTAATCAGCAGATAAAAGTTCTGACGGTCTGTGACCTGCGGCTCCGTCAGTTCCACGGGCTCGCGCACGGCGTGTCGCGTCACCGGGGTGGAGCAGTGCCGAAGTGCGAGCCACCGGTCCGCTGGTGAGTGTTCGTCATGGGAGGCGTTCTCGTCTATCCAGCCCGGAGGAAAAGCCTCCGGGGGCGTTTCCCGCAGGAGGTTCACACGATGCGTGCTTCACGCGTTCTCGCGGTCACCGCGACGGCCTTCGCGGCCGTCGGCCTCGCGGCCCCCATGGCCGCGGCGACCAACGGTCCGAGCAACATCACCGTCAACCCGTACTCGGTCCACCAGGGCGCCACCATGAAGGTCACGGCGCAGGGCTGCGGCCACGGCGGCAAGGTCTGGTCGAACGCGTTCCCGACGACCGAACTCTCCGCGGGCGGCACCGGGTACGCCACGGCCCACATCCGGCACAACACCACGCCGGGGCACTACAACCTCTCGGTGAAGTGCAACGACAACAGCCGGGTCGAGACGCACAAGTTCACCGTGCTCGCCGGTCAGGGCGCGCAGGGCGGCCTCGGCGGCTCGATGGGCCCCAGCTCCGTCGAGATGCAGGTCGGCGGCGGCCTCGTGGCCGCGGCGGCCGTCGGCGGCGCGGTCTTCCTGGTCCGTCGTCGGCGGACGAGCCATGCGGCGTTCTGAGGTCCTGGACCTCCCGCCCGGCCCGATACGCCCGTCGCCCCGCGTCCTGGAACAGGACCCGGGGCGACTGTCGTGCGACGCACGGTGGGGCTTCAGTGACGGCGGGCGGTGGTGCGGCGGCGGGCGAAGTACACGGCGCCCGAGGCCGCGGCGAGGACCAGGCCCGCCCCGGCGGCGATCTCCACCGTGCCGGTGGTGCCGGAGCTGCCGCCGAGACCGCCGCGCACCCCGCCCGGCACGAGGGCCGTGGAGCTGGCCGTCGGGACGGAGGTCGGGGCGGTGGGGGTCGGGGTGGGGGAGCTGGTGGCCCCGCCGGTGATCGTCAGGTTCACGTTGCGGGAGGTGCCCGTGGAGCCGCAGGAGAAGGTCACCGCGTAGACGGCGCCCCGGCGGGCTTCCGTGTCGACGGTGGCGGTGGCCGTCGTGCTGCCGCTCGGGATCGCGGTCGTGTCGAAGATGCCCGAGCTGACGGTCGTCTCGCCCGTGCATCCGCCGGAGCCGAGGGTGACCCGGCCGCCCGGCGCGATGACCGAGGGGGTGATCGTCGGGTTGAACGTGCTGGCGGCCCCGTCCGGTGCGGCGAGGGCGGTGGACGGGGCGATCAGCGTCAGAGCACTGGCGCCGAGCAGGGCGAGCGGTGCGACACGTATCGCGCGCATGGTCGATCCTCCGGGTTCCCCGAGGGGCAGCTGCGGAACGAATTTCCACATAGCAGGAAAAATGCACCTCGATGCCCGACACGCTAGGAGGGGTCACCGCCGCGCGCGATCGGGGTCCGGCGAATGGGTCAGTCGCCTCCCCCGGCCGGCGCACCGACCCGGGGAGCCGCCTCAGCGGCGAACCTCCGGGAAGAGGTCGAAGAAGGGGGCGGCGGTGGCCGAGATACCCCGGCCGAAGGGCGCGTCGAAGTCCCAGATGAGGAAGAGCAGGAAGGCGATCAGTGCGCTGAAGAGGCCCGCGAGCAGCAGCTCACGGGAGGTTCTGCGGATCTGGAGGGTGAAGATCAGCCCGACGGTCACCAGCGCTCCGATGATCAGGCCGAACCAGACCACCCCCGGCATCGTCGCGCCCGCGTTCTGTCCGCGTGAGCTGCGGGCGTCGTCGGCCGCCGCCACCTGGTCGACCAGCGGCTGGTAGGCCTGCCCCTCGTGGTCGGTCCGCGGTTCGTAGTCGGTGACCCCGGCCCGGACCCGCCCCAGCAACCGCGCCCCGCGTTCGGTCAGTTCGCCGCGCTCGGCCATCACCTTCCACTCGTCGTCGACGACATGGGCGACGTAGGCCTCCACGTCCGCCCGGACCCGGTCGCGGACCGCGGGCGGGTAGACGGAGACGCGCGTGCGCACCTCGTGCAGCGCCTGCGCCTCCAGACGTACGGACTCCTGCGCGGCGCCGCGGCCCTCCCACACCCCGGCGATGGCCAGGCCGAGGACGATCGCGTAGACCACGCCGATCATCATCGTCATGTACTCGATGACGTCGGGCGTCTGGGACGGGTCGTCGTCATCGGCGATCCGCCGGTTGTTCAGTACGGCGATGGTGAGGACGACCGCGCAGGCCGACGCCATGGCCATGCTCAGGACCAGCCAGTTGGACATACGTATCTCCCGGTCAGCGCGACGACCGCGGCCGCAGCACGGCGACGGCGAACACCGCGGGGGCGGTGATCAGCAGGGTCAGGGACACCAGCGACGGCCCGCCGCGGGGCGTCTCGCGGGTCGGTCTGCGGTACGAGGGCAGCGCGACGGGCCGCGGCTCCGGCGGCTCGACGCGGACGGGGGGCTCCGGCGAAGAACGCGCGGGCGACGGCGACGCCCGGGGCGGAGGCGGAGGCGTGGGTGGGGGCTTCGGTGAAAGCCGGGGCGGGGGCTCGGGAACGGGCGGTGGCGGAGGGGGCGGCGCCGGAGCGGGGGCAGGCGGCGGTGGCACCTCGGCAGGCGGAGGCGGCGGGGGAGGGGGTGCGGGCGGAGGTGGCGGCGGGGGCGCGGGAGGCGGTTTCGGAGGGGGCGGTGGAGGCGGCGGGTCCGGCGTGGTGACCGCCGCGCAGGCCCCGTCGCCCGCCACGGCGACCGAGGAACCGCCGCCACCCTGCCCGATCGAGGCCACCGCGCAGTCGGCGGCGCTCGCGGGCGGCGGCAGCGCTGTCAGCCAGAGGAGTGCGGCGGCTGCCGAGAGCCGCCCGATGCGTGATCCGTACACGACGGGGAGCATGATCCGCGCCGCCGCCGGACACGCGGTACCCCCGGGTGATTCGCCTGATCGGGCGGTTGGGCCGCCCCGCGTGTTTCAGCCGCTCCGGCGCCCCGCCACCCGCCCCGCCGGATTTTCCGTGCGGAAGGCCCCGGAACTCGGGGGCATCGTGGTGGACCGGCGCGGGAGGACGGTTTACCGGTTCACCGGGGACTCCGCATGGCCGATGAAGACGGCGTACACCGGCGACTGCCTCGAAAAGTGGCCGGTAGTCGTTCTTGTGGCCAAAAACAATGTAAAGGGCGGGACGGCGAAGGGATTCGTGACCTTCGAACGCACCGACGGGATCAAACGCGGACCGTCAACTGCCGGTCTCTCCCGGCCTCGCCGGTGACTCCGAACCCGCGGACACCGGCGGCCATGGTGGCGGCGGCACCCGGTATGCCGTTTCCCCCGATTCCCGGCTTGTCGGTGCTCCCTGGTGGTCGCGGCACCGGCGAACAATCGCCCAGGAACCCCAAGTGGCCCCGAAACACCGGGAAACGGCACGTGGAGTGCCGGTCCGTCGCGGCCCGTATACGCGCAGCGACGGACCGGCCGTGCGGGTCACCGGAGTGTGACCAATAACGGACCGCGAATTTCCGTTTCCACTCGCTCTCCTGGCGGTCGATCAGTAGCCTCTGGTCAACACTGACCATGAACATGGCCGGATCGCCGTGGCGAACTTGTTGGAGACATCGATGGAGCGTCCCGCCTGGGCACCGCAGGGCATAGATATATCGGTGCCGAGCGTGTCCCGCATGTACGACTTCTATCTGGGCGGATCGCACAATTTCGAGGTGGACCGGGAAGCCGCGCGGAAGGCCATGGAGTTCCTGCCGGGTCTCCCCAAGATCATGCAGGCGAATCGCGCCTTTATGCGCCGGGCGGTCCGCCACGCCGTCGCCGCGGGCATCGACCAGTTCCTGGACATCGGCTCCGGCATTCCGACCTTCGGCAACGTCCACGAGGTCGCCCAGGCCGCCGACCCGGCCGCCAAGGTCGCCTACGTCGACCACGACCCGGTCGCCGTCGCCCACAGCCAGGCCGTACTGGAGGGCAACGACCGCGCGGTCGCCGTCGCCGCCGACCTGCGCGGCCCCAAGGACATCCTGACGAACCCGGAGATCACCGGGCTGCTGGACCTGGAGCGCCCGGTGGCCCTCCTGCTGGTCGCGGTGCTCCACTTCCTGGAGGACGCCGACGAGCCGTACGCGGCGGTCGCCGAGCTGCGCGACGCGCTGGCCCCCGGAAGCCTCCTCGTCCTGACCCACGCCTCGTACGAGGGCATCCCGCTGCCCCGGGAGCAGGCCGCCGGGACCATCGGCGTCTACCGCACCATCCGCAATCCGCTGATCATGCGCTCGCACGAGGAGATCGGCCGGTTCTTCGACGGGTACGAACTCCTCGAGCCGGGGCTCGTGCCGATGCCGGAGTGGCGGCCGGAGGATCCGCAGGCCCCGGGCCAGGAAGACCCGTACGCCTTCTCGGGCTTCGCAGGGGTTGGGCGCACGGCGTGAGCATCCCCGCCCAGGCGTCCGGAGAGCCGGACGCGGAACCGGACGGTCCGGAAGGCCGCCTCCGCAGATTCGCCAGGATCTGGAGCCGGGCCATCTTCCCGCTGACGGCCACCTCCCTGACCCGGCCCGAGTTCGAAGAGCATCTGCTGCCCCTGGCCCGCCGGCTCAACGGCATCCTGCACGCCCGCCCCTTCGACGCCTCGCCCGCCCACCGGATCGGCGCGGCCCTGGTCGACGCGCACTGCACCGACCCGGACGCGCTCAGCTCCACGCTCGGCGTCGTCGACTCCTACCTCGTCCTCTACTGCGGCGACAACGGCCTGAGCCCCCTGTCCACCGAGGACGGCCGGGCCCGCTGCGCCCGTATCCAGCACACGATGGCCGCCGGGTTCTCCCAGGCGCTGCGGGAGCGCACGCTCGCCGAGCAGGAGTCCATCGCCCGCTCCGCGCTGACGGCCCGTTCGCACGCCGAGGAGGCCCTGCACGCCACGGAGGCCCGCTTCCGGGCGGTCTTCAAGGACGCGGCGATCGGCATCGGCATCGCCGACCTGGACGGCAACATCCTGGAGATCAACGACACCCTCACCAAGATGTTCGGCGGCCTGGAGCACCACGTCCGCAGCCACAAGGTGAACGAGTGGGTCCACCCCGAGGACTCGCCCCAGGTGTGGAAGTTCTACAACGAGCTGGTACGCGGCGAACGCGACCACTACCGGGTCGAGAAGGCCTACTACCGCAACGACGGCACCGTCCTGTGGACCAACCTCACCGTCTCGCTGCTGCGCGACCCCGAGGGTCGCCCCCAGTACCAGCTCGCGCTGATGGAGGACACCACCGAGCGCAGGCTGCTCAACCTCCGGCTGCGCTACGAGGCCACTCACGACGCCCTCACCGGACTGCCCAACCGGACGCTGTTCTTCGAGCGGCTGGAGAAGGCCCTCACCGCCCAGGACGGCACCCGCTTCGGCCTCTGCTACCTCGATCTCGACGGTTTCAAGGCGATCAACGACAGCCTCGGCCACGCGGCGGGCGACCGGCTCCTGGTCGAGGTCGCCGACCGGCTCCAGAGCTGCGCCACCGCCCCCGGCGAGATGGTCGCCCGGCTCGGCGGCGACGAGTTCGTCGCCCTCACCACGGGCCCCGACACCGCCCAGGAGGTAGACGAACTCGCGGGCCGCATCCTGAACGTTCTCGCCGCGCCCATCCGCATCGACGGCCGTGAGCTGACCGTCCGCGGCTCCATCGGGGTCGTCGAGGGCCCCTCCGGGGAGCGCGGCGCCGCCGAGGTGCTGCGCAGCGCCGACATCACCATGTACCGGGCGAAGGCGGCGGGCGGCAACCGCTTCCAGCTGGCGGACGCCGAGGCCGACGCCCGCGCGATCACCCGGCACGGGCTGACCACGGCGCTCCCGGCCGCGCTGGACCGGGGCGAGTTCTTCATCGAGTACCAGCCGCTCGTCCACCTCGGCGACGGCTCGGTGCACGGCGCGGAGGCGCTCGTACGGTGGTGCCACCCGCAGCACGGGGTGCTCGGCCCCGACCGGTTCATCCCGCTCGCCGAGCACACCGGGCTCATCGTGCCGCTGGGGCGGTGGGTGCTGGAGGAGTCGGTCCGGCAGGCGAACGTCTGGCAGGAGCGCCACAGCGACGGTGGCCCCCTGCGGATCAACGTCAACCTCTCGCCGACCCAGCTGCACCACCCCCGCCTGGTCGCCGAGACGGTCGACGTGCTGGAGCGCTCCGGTCTGGAGCCGGGCGCGTTGTGTCTGGAGGTCACCGAGTCCGCCCTGATCGGCGCCGACGACGACCTGCTCAAGCCGCTGCGGCAGCTCGCCGAGATGGGCGTCGACATCGCGCTCGACGACTTCGGCACCGGCTACTCGAACCTGGCCAACCTGCGCCGTCTGCCGGTGAGCATCCTCAAGCTGGATCGTTCCTTCACCCGGGGGATGCAGCAGCACCCGGCCGATCCGGTCGACCTGAAGATCGTGGAGGGCATCGTCTCGCTGGCCCACAGCCTGGAGCTGGCCGTGACGGTGGAGGGTGTGGAGACCGGCGCCCAGGCGGAGCAGCTGCGCCGGCTCGGCTGCGACACCGCCCAGGGCTGGTACTACGCCCGCCCGGGGGCCCCGGACCGCATCCACTCGCTGCTGCTGGCCGACGCGGTCTGAGCGGGGAGCGCGGCCCGTCCGCCGCGCCCCCGCCCGGCCCGCCTTTCCCCGCGCCCCGTCCGGCCCGGACTTCCCACGCCCCGCTCGGCCCGTACTTCCCGCGCCCCCGCTCGGACCGCCTTTCCCCGCGCCCCGTCCGGCCCGGACTTCTCACGCCCCGCTCGGCCCGTCCCTCCCCGCGCCCCCCGCCCGGACCGCCTTTCCCCGCGCCCCGCCCGGCCCGGACTTCCCGCGCCCCCGCTCGGCCCGCCCTTTGGCGCGTCCGCTCAGCCCGCCGCCGGTCCGAGCTCCAGCAGCATCCGCTGGAGTTCGCGCGCCGCCCGGGGCGGGGCCACGTCGCTGCGGTGCGCCAGGGCGATCACCCGCCGCATGCCGTGGCCCGCCAGCGGGGTCCGCCGCAGATCGTGACCCGCCCGGTGCGCGGCCATGCTCGGCACCACCGCGATGCCGAGCCCCGCCCGGACGAATCCGAGCACCGCGTCCATCTCGCCGCCCTCCACCGTGAACGAGGGCTCGAACCCCTCCGCGCGGCAGGCGGCGAGCGTCAGCTCCCGCAGGTTGTAGCCGTGCCGGAACATCACCAGCGGGGCGTCCCGCAGATCGGCGATCCGCACCCGGCCTCCCCGCCCCGGAGCGGGCTCCGCCGCCGAGGACACCACCACCAGGTCCTCGCGCAGCAGCTCCACCGTGCTGAGGGCGGGGGAGCCGGGCGGCAGCGGCAGCACCACCAGCGCGAGGTCGAGCGCACCGCGCGCCAGCTGCCGTACGAGATCGTGGGAGCCGCCCTCCTCCAGCAGCAGCCGCACCCCCGGATGCCGGTCGTGGAAGGCGCGCAGCACGTCCGGCAGCAGGCCCGTGCACAGACTCGGCGTCGCCCCGAGCCGCACCCGTCCGCTGCGCAGCTGCACCAGCTCCTGCACCTCCAGCCGGGCGGTCTCCGCGTCGGCGAGGATGCGGCGGGCCAGGGGCAGCAGCGCCTCACCCGCGTCGGTGAGGGTGATGTTGCCCCGGGCCCGGCTGAACAGCTCGGCGCCCAGCTCCGTCTCCAGCGCCCGGATCTGCTGGGACAGCGAGGGCTGCGACACGTGCACCGCCTCGGCGGCCCGGGTGAAGTGCCGGGTCTCGGCCACGGCCACGAAATAGGTGAGCTGCTGGAAGTGCACAGGGCGACCCTAACGTCCGCCGATAGGGGGTGCCTATCGAGATCAGCCGGGTCATGACTTGGACCGATCGGGCCTTTCGGCCCTACCGTCAGGTGTATGGCACTGGCATCGCGGACGGACCGACGGCCGTCGATGACGCGAACGCTCTGGGACTCGACCGTCGGCAAGAAGACCATCATGGCCGTGACCGGTCTGATCATGCTCGGGTATCTCGTCGCCCATATGGCGGGGAACCTGAAGATCTTCTTCGGGCCCGGTGAGTTCGACGGTTACGCCCACTGGCTGCGCACCATGGGCGAGCCGGTCCTGCACTACGAGTGGGCGCTGTGGATCGTCCGCGTGGGGCTGGTCGCCGCCGTCGTGCTGCACGGCGTGTCCGCGTACCAGCTGAGCCGCCGGGACATCCGGGCGCGCCCCGCCAAGTACGTCCACAAGCGGCCCCGCGCGAGCTACGCCACCCGGACCATGCGGTGGGGCGGGGTCATCCTCGCCCTCTTCATCGTGTGGCACATCCTCGACCTGACGACCGGCACCGTCCACCCCGGCTTCGAGGCCGGACACCCGTACCAGAACGTCATCGACACCTTCTCCACCTGGTACGGCAACGTCATCTACATCGTCGCGGTGCTCGCCCTCGGCCTCCACGTCCAGCACGGCTTCTGGAGCGCCGCGCAGACCCTCGGCGTCGGCAACGCGACCCGCGACCGCGTCCTGAAGACCCTCGCCAACCTCCTCGCGGCGGTGCTGACGCTGGGCTTCGTCTCCGTACCCGTCGCCGTCATGACCGGAGTGGTGAGCTGACATGCCCGACTACACGCAGTACCGCACGGGCGAGCCCGTCACCGACACCAAGGCCCCCGAGGGGCCCGTCGCCGAACGCTGGGACACCCGCCGCTTCCAGGCCAAGCTCGTGAACCCCGCCAACCGGCGCAAACACACCGTCATCGTCGTCGGCACCGGGCTGGCCGGCGGTTCGGCCGGGGCCACCCTCGCCGAACAGGGCTACCACGTCGTCCAGTTCTGCTTCCAGGACTCGCCCCGCCGGGCCCACTCGGTCGCCGCCCAGGGCGGTATCAACGCGGCGAAGAACTACCGCAACGACGGCGACTCCATCCACCGGCTCTTCTACGACACCGTCAAGGGCGGCGACTTCCGCGCCCGGGAGTCCAACGTCCACCGGCTCGCCCAGATCTCGGTGGAGATCATCGACCAGTGCGTGGCCCAGGGCGTGCCCTTCGCCCGCGAGTACGGCGGCCTCCTCGACAACCGCTCCTTCGGCGGCGTCCAGGTCTCCCGTACGTTCTACGCGCGCGGCCAGACCGGACAGCAGCTCCTCCTCGGCGCCTACCAGGCGCTCTCCCGGCAGATCGCCACCGGCGGCGTCGAACTCCACGCCCGTACCGAGATGCTGGACCTCATCGTGGTGGACGGCAAGGCGCGCGGCATCGTCGCCCGCGACCTCGTCACCGGGAAGATCGACACCTATTTCGCCGACGCGGTCGTCCTGGCCACCGGCGGCTACGGCAACGTCTTCTACCTGTCGACCAACGCCATGAACTCCAACGCCACCGCCATCTGGCGGGCCCACCGGCGCGGCGCGTACATGGCCAACCCCTGCTTCACCCAGATCCACCCGACCTGCATCCCGCGCACCGGCGACCACCAGTCGAAGCTGACCCTGATGAGCGAGTCGCTGCGCAACGACGGCCGGATCTGGGTCCCCAAGGCCAAGGGCGACGACCGGCCGGCCGGTCAGATCCCCGAGGACGAGCGCGACTACTACCTGGAGCGGATCTACCCGTCCTTCGGCAACCTGGTGCCCCGCGACATCGCCTCCCGCGCCGCCAAGAACGTCTGCGACGAGGGGCGCGGCGTCGGCCCCGGCGGGCAGGGCGTCTACCTGGACTTCGCCGAGGCCGTCGAACGCATGGGCCGCAAGGCGGTGGAGGCGAAGTACGGCAACCTCTTCGACATGTACCAGCGGATCACCGACGAGGACCCGTACACGGTCCCGATGCGGATCTACCCCGCCGTGCACTACACGATGGGCGGCCTGTGGGTCGACTACGACCTGTCGACCACCATTCCCGGCCTCTTCGCGATCGGGGAGGCGAACTTCTCCGACCACGGGGCCAACCGGCTCGGCGCCTCCGCCCTGATGCAGGGCCTCGCCGACGGCTACTTCGTCCTGCCGTCCACCATCAACGACTACCTCGCCCGCAACCCGCACTCCGAGAGCGTCGACGCCGAACACCCCGCCGTCGCCGAGGCGCTGGCGGAGACCGAGGACCGGATCAACCTGCTGCTGTCCGTCGACGGCGACCGCACCCCCGACTCCTTCCACCGCGAGATCGGTGAACTCATGTGGGAGTACTGCGGGATGGCCCGTACCGAGGACGGACTGCGTAAGGCACTCGCCAAGATCCCCGAGATCCGCGAGGAGTTCTGGCGGCGCATCAAGGTCCCCGGCACCGGCGAGCAGTTCAACCAGTCGCTGGAGAAGGCGAACCGCGTCGTCGACTACCTGGAGCTGGCCGAGCTGATGTGCCTCGACGCGCTGCACCGCGCCGAGTCCTGCGGCGGTCACTTCCGCGCGGAGTCCCAGACCCCGGACGGGGAGGCGGAGCGGCGCGACGAGGAGTTCTCCTACGCCGCCGCCTGGGAGTTCACCGTCACCGGCGGCGCCCCCGTCCTGCACAAGGAAGACCTCGTCTTCGAGTACGTCCACCCCACCCAGCGGAGCTACGCATGAAGCTCACCCTGCGCGTCTGGCGCCAGCAGAACGCCGAGACGCCCGGCGCCATGGCCACCTACGAAGTCGACGGCATCTCCGAGGACATGTCGTTCCTGGAGATGCTCGACACCCTCAACGAGGAACTCATCCTCGCCGGGGACGAGCCGGTCGCCTTCGACCACGACTGCCGCGAGGGCATCTGCGGCGCGTGCAGCCTCGTCATCAACGGCGACGCCCACGGCCCGGAGCGCACCACCACCTGCCAGCTCCACATGCGGTCCTTCGCCGACGGAGACACGATCGACATCGAGCCGTGGCGCGCCTCCGCGTTCCCGGTCATCAAGGACCTGGTCGTGGACCGCTCCTCCTTCGACCGGATCATCCAGTCCGGCGGCTACATCTCCGCCCCGACCGGCACCGCCCCGGACGCCCACGCCACCCCGGTCCCCAAGCCGGACGCCGACTTCGCCTTCGAGCACGCCGAGTGCATCGGCTGCGGGGCGTGCGTCGCGGCCTGCCCCAACGGCTCGGCGATGCTGTTCACCTCGGCGAAGGTCAACCACCTGGGCGTCCTGCCGCAGGGCGCCCCGGAGCGCGAGACCCGGGTCCTGGACATGGTCGCGCAGATGGACGACGAGGGGTTCGGCGGCTGCACCCTGACCGGCGAGTGCGCCACCGCCTGCCCGAAGGGCATCCCGCTGCCCTCGATCGCCGCGATGAACAAGGAGTGGCTGCGCGCGACGCGCAAGGTCCGCCGCTGAGCGGGGCGGTGGTCCCGTACGGCTGCGAGCGGGCGGCAGCCGTACGGGATCACCGCCGCAGCGCCTTCGCGAGATACGGCGCCGTCCGGCTGTCCGCCGCGCGCGCCACCTGATCGGGCGTGCCCGTCGCCACGATCCGCCCGCCCCGGTCCCCGCCCCCGGGCCCCAGATCGATCACCTGGTCCGCGCCCGCCACGACGGCCATGTCGTGCTCCACGACCACGACCGTGCCGCCCGCGTCGACCAGCCCGTGCAACTGCCGCATCAGCACCTCCACGTCGGCCGGATGCAGCCCCGTCGTCGGCTCGTCCAGCAGATACAGCGTGTGACCGCGCCGGGTCCGCTGGAGCTCCGCCGCCAGCTTGATCCGCTGGGCCTCGCCGCCGGACAGCTCCGTGGCGGGCTGCCCCAGCCGCAGATAGCCGAGCCCGACGTCCAGAAGGGTGCTCAGGGCGCGTTCGGCGGCCGGGGTACCGGCGAAGAAGGAGGCCGCCGACTCCACGGTCAGATCCAGGACCTGAGCGATCGTCAGGCCCCGAAGCGTCACCTCCAGGGTCTCGGGGTTGTAGCGCGCGCCGTGGCAGTCCGGGCAGGGCGCGTACGTGCTCGGCAGGAAGAGCAGCTCAACCGAGACGAACCCCTCGCCCTGGCAGGTCTCGCACCGCCCGCCGCGCACGTTGAACGAGAACCGGCCCGCCGTGTAGCCCCGCTCCCGCGCCGCCTCGGTCCGCGCGAAGAGCGTGCGTACGGTGTCGAAGAGCCCGGTGTACGTCGCCAGGTTGGACCGGGGCGTCCGGCCGATGGGCTTCTGGTCGACCTGGACGAGACGGTCCACGGCTTCCAGACCGGTCGCCGCCGCGCAGTACCGCTCGCCCGCCCCGGGCGCCTCCTCCCCGGCCTGCCGGTCCGCCAGCACCCCGGCGAGCACCTGGCCGACCAGGGTCGACTTGCCCGAGCCCGACACCCCGGTGACCGCCGTGAACACCCCGAGCGGGAACGCCGCGTCGACGCCGCGCACGTTGTGCCGCTCGACGCCGGTGAGCCGCAGCCACCCGGAGGGGGTGCGCGGCGCGCGTACCGGCGCGGGGTCCTCGTCGAACAGGAACCGGCGCGTCGCGGATTCCGGCACCTCCGCGAGGCCTGCGGGCGGCCCGCTGTGCAGCACCCGCCCGCCGTGCTCCCCGGCCAGCGGCCCCACGTCCACCAGCCAGTCCGCGCGGCGCACCACGTCCATCTGGTGCTCCACCACGAACACGGAGTTCCCGGCCTCCTTGAGCCGCCCCAGCACCCCCAGCAGGGCCTCGGTGTCGGCGGGGTGCAGCCCGGCCGACGGCTCGTCCAGGACGTAGACGACCCCGAACAGCCCCGACCGCAACTGGGTGGCCAGCCGCAGCCGTTGCAGCTCGCCGGAGGAGAGCGTCGGGGCCGTCCGGTCCAGGCTCAGATAGCCGAGCCCCAGTTCGGTCACGGTCCTGATCCGGGCCAGCAGATCGCCGGTCAGCACCCGGGCGGTCTCCTCGCCGCCCGCGGCCGAGCCACCCCCCACGGCGCCCGACAGCACCTCGGCGAGATGGGACAGCGGCAGCGCGGCCAGCTCCGCGATGGTCCGCCCGGCGAACGTCACCGCCATCGCCTCCGGCCGCAGCCTGCTGCCCCCGCAGACCGGGCAGGGGGCGCTGGTCAGGAAGCGTTCCGCCTTGGCCCGCAGGGTGCGGCTCCTGGTGTCGGCGAAGGTGTGCAGCACATAGCGCCGGGCGCTCATGTACGTGCCCTGGTAGGGGCGTTGGATGCGCCCGGCGTCCCGCACCGGATGCACCGTCACCACCGGCTGCTCGTCGGTGAAGAGAATCCACTCCCGGTCCTTCGCGTCCAGCTCGCGCCACGGCCGGTCGACGTCGTACCCGAGGGCGTCCAGCACGTCCCGCAGATTCTTGCCTTGCCAGGCTCCCGGCCACGCGGCGATCGCCCCGTCCCGGATCGACAACGAGGGGTCCGGGACGAGCAGATGCTCGTCGGTCCCGTGGACACGGCCCAGCCCGTGGCACGTGGGACAGGCCCCGGCGGCGGTGTTGGGGGAGAAGGAGTCGGAGTCGAGCCGCTCGGCACCCGGCGGATAGTCCCCCGCCCGGGAGAACAGCATCCGCAACGAGTTGGAGAGCGTCGTCACCGTCCCCACGGACGAGCGGGCCCCGGGTACCGAGCGCCGCTGCTCCAGCGAGACGGCGGGCGGCAGCCCGGTGATCTCCTCGACGGCGGGCGCGCCCACCTGGTGGATCAGCCGGCGCGCGTACGGTGCGACGGACTCGAAGTAGCGGCGCTGCGCCTCGGCGTAGAGGGTGCCGAACGCCAGCGAGGACTTGCCGGACCCCGAGACCCCGGTGAAGACGGTGAGCGTGTCGCGGGGAATGTCGACCCGCACGTCCTTCAGGTTGTGCTCGCGGGCGCCGCGCACCCGGACGTAGGGATCGTGGGGGGAGTGCATGGGGCCTTCGCTCCGAACCGGTGGGGTGGCGGCTGAGGGGACAAACAGTTCGATTCTAGGCGCGGCGACCGGTCCGGGCCTGCGCGATCCGGGCCAGTCGCCGCAGTGAGTCCACCAGGGCCGCCCGGTCGTACGTACTCGTCGTCACGAGCACCTCGTCGGCCCCGGTCTCCTCGATCGCCGTCTCCAGCTGTCCGGTGACCTGGTCCGGTGTGCCGTGGATGTGCCCGTCGAGGCCGCGCTCATACAGATCCCGCTCCCGGTCCGTCATCGTGCGGCCCTCGATCTCCTCGGCGGGCGCCAGCGGGGGGAAGCTGCCGTGTGTACGGGCGTACGCCATGGCCCAGGCTTCCGGGACCAGCAGCCGCCGGGCGGCCTCCTCGGTGGCGGCGACGGCCACCGTGCCGGAGACGATGACCTCGGGGCGCGCGGCACGGGACGAGGGGCGGAAGCCGCCGCGGTAGACGTCGATCGCCCGCAGCACCTTCTCCCGGCCGCGCAGGTCGCCGATGACGAGGGGGAGCCCGGCGGCGGCCGCGACCGCCGCGCCTCCGCCGACCGCCAGGACGTACGCCGGGATGCGCAGGCCCTCCGCCGGGCGGGCGCGCACCTGCGGATAGGTCTGCTGGGTGCCGTCGATCCAGCCGAGCAGCTCGGCGAGGCGGCCGGGGAAGTCCTCCGCGTCCTCCTTGCCGTGGCCGAGCGCCCGCCGTACCCCGTCGGTGAAGCCCACGGAGCGGCCGAGCCCCATGTCGATCCGGCCGGGGAAGAGGGAGGCAAGCACCCCGAACTGTTCGGCCACGACCAGCGGTCGGTGGTTGGGGAGCATCACCCCGCCGGTCCCGACCCGGATGGTGGAGGTCGCGGCGGCGACGGCGGCGGCCAGGACCGTCGGCGCCGACCCGGCGACTCCCGGCACGCTGTGGTGCTCGGAGACCCAGAAGCGGTGGTACCCCAGCTCCTCCACCTCCCGCGCCAGCGCCACGGTGTCGCGCAGCGCCTGCGGGCCGTCGTGCCCCGCGCGGGTGCGGGAGCGGTCCAGGAAGGAGAACCGGGTGGAGGAGATCAGCGCGCTCACGTCTCCTTCAACGCTCCGGGCCGGTCAGGATTCCCTCCCGAAGCACGGCACGGAGTGTGCGGGTGTCCGTGGACGACGACGCGTTGGTGTGCGACGCCGCGGAGATGGCTGGATCCACCGTGGCGCGGGCTCGGTGGGCCCGTCCGTCGAAGGCGCTCAAGTCCGCCCAGGAGTGCGACGGGCGTACCCGGTCAGGGGTTCTCGTCGAGCCGGAAACCCACCTTCAGGCCGACTTGGTAGTGTGCGACCCGGCCATCCTCGATATGGCCGCGCACCTGGTTGATCTCGAACCAGTCGAGGTTGTGCAACGTTTCCGCGGCTCTTGCGATGCCGTTCCGGATCGCCGCGTCGATCCCCTCCTCGGAGGTTCCTACGATCTCGGTGACCCGATACGTATGATTCGCCATTTTTGTCTCCTCTCCTGTGACCACGTTGCCTTAATCCGGTATGCCCCGCGAGGGGAGGGCGGAGGAGAAGCCAGGTCCGGCACGCGCCTTGACCTACTCCTTGGTCCATACCAGGATTCGGCCAAAAGCCCGTGCGAGCGCCGCCCGCAATCCCCCCACACCGGGTCCTGATTTCGTCGTGCCGTTTCGCAGAAGGTGACCACGTGAAGAACCGCATACTCGCCGGAGCCGTCGCGCTCGTCTCGTCCGTCACGCTCGGTGGATGCGGCTACCTGCCGGGCTCCGGTGAAAGCGACCGCACGGTCACGGTCTGGCTGATGAAGGACAGCGTCTCGCCCGGCTTCCTGGACAAGTTCACGCGCGCGTACGAGGAGGAGAACTCCTCGGTCCAGCTGGAGTTCAAGATCCAGGAGTGGAGCGGCATCGGGCCCAAGGTCCTGGCGGCCCTGGACGGCGACGAGGCGCCCGACGTCATCGAGGTCGGCAACACCCAGGTCGCGCAGTACGCGGGCAGCGGCGGCCTGCGCGACCTCACCCTGGAGTCGATGCGGGACCTCGGCAGCGAGGAGTGGCTGCCCGGTCTCGCCCAGCCCGGCAGCATCGACGGAGTGCAGTACGGCATCCCCTGGTACGCGGCCAACCGCGTGGTGATCTACAACAAGGACATCTTCGAGCAGGCGGGGATCGACACGCCCCCCAAGACCCGCGCCGAGTGGATCACCGCCACCGAGAAGCTCAACTCCGAGGGCAACCAGGGCATTTACCTGGCCGGTCAGAACTGGTACGCACTGGCCGGGTTCATCTGGGACGAGGGCGGCGAACTCGCCGACGAGGACGGCGGCGACTGGACGGGGGCCCTGCACAGCAAGGAGGCGCTCGCGGGCATGGCGTTCTACAAGGAGCTCCAGGGGCTCGGCGACGGCCCGTCCGACTCCGACGAGGAGAAGCCGCCGCAGAACGACGTGTTCGCCGAGGGGGACGTCGCCCAGATCATCTCGATGCCCGGCAGCGCCGCCCTCATCGAGCAGAAGAACCCCGAACTCAAGGGGAAGCTGGGCTACTTCCCCATTCCGGGGAAGACCGCGAAGTCCCCCGGCTCCGTGTTCACCGGCGGCTCGGACCTGATCGTCCCGATGAACGCCGACGAGCGCGGCGCGGGCATCGCCGTCGTCAAGGCGCTGGCGAGCGAGAGATGGCAGACGGAGCTGGCCCGGAGCATGAGTTACGTCCCCAACAAGCCGAGCCTCGCCCACGTCATCGAGGGCGACGAGGGCACCGCGGCGATGGCCGAGGGGGCCACCGAGGGGCGCGCCACCCCCAACTCGCCGCAGTGGGCCCGGGTCGAGGCGGAGAACCCGATCAAGCCCTACATGACGGCGGTCCTCCAGGGCGGCGACCCCGAGCGGGAGGCGCGGGCGGCCTCCGAGCGGATCACCGCCATGCTGGCCGGCAGCTGACCCACGCCCCGCCCCTCCGAGAGGAGCGGGGCGGGGCGGATGGCGTGGGCCCGGTCCGGCACTCCGGGGATTCAGCCGTCGCACATGTCCGCTCCCAGCGGCGGTCATGTCGAATCCAGCCGACGGCGGGAGAAGTAAGGGGCCGGGCCGCCGCACGCATGGCGACCCGGCGGGCATCCCTCGCCGATCCGTCCCCGGAGACCGCCATGACCGTACTGCCCGCCGCTCCGCACGCCCCGCTCCCCACCGCCCCGGCCCCCGCCCCCGCCCTCGGCGGCCCGGCGGAACCCGCCTACCGGGTCTCTCTCGCCACCAGCCAGGACGACGTGCGCGCCGCCCAGCGCCTGCGCCACCTGGTGTTCGCCGGGGAGCTGGGCGCCCGCCTGGACGGACCCGAACCCGGCCTGGACATCGACGCCTTCGACGCCTACTGCGACCACCTGCTGGTCCGCGAGACAGCCACCGGAGACGTCGTCGCCACCTACCGGCTGCTGCCGCCGGACCGCGCGCGGATCGCCGGACGCCTGTACGCGGAGGGCGAGTTCGACCTCAGCAGGCTCGCCCCCATCCGCGACGACCTCGTCGAGGTCGGCCGCTCCTGCGTCCACCCGGCCCACCGCGACGGCGCGGTCATCGCCCTCATCTGGGCCGGACTCGCCCGCTACATGGAACGCACCGGCCACAACTGGATCGCGGGCTGCTGCTCGCTGCCCCTGGCCGACGGCGGGGCGCTCGCCGCCCGCAGCTGGAACACCGTACGCGCCGCGCACCTCGCCCCCGAGGACCACTGGGTCACCCCGCACCGCCTCTGGGACGCCTCGGCCCACGGCGAGGCCACCGGCTCCCGGGCCGATCTGCCGCCCCTGCTGCGCGGCTACCTCCGGCTCGGCGCCTGGGTCTGCGGCGCCCCCGCCCACGACCCCGACTTCAACGTCGCCGACCTGTACGTCCTGCTCTCGCTGCGCCGCACCGACCCCCGCTACCTCCGCCACTTCCGCTCACTGGCCCCGCTGCGATGAGCACCCACCCCGGACCGCCCAGCCCCTGGCTGCCGGCCGCCCCCTGCACCCCGGGCGGCTGCGCCCGGCACACCGGAGCCGTACGCGCGGCGCTGCCCGCGGTCCTGCGGCTGCTGACCGGCTGCGCACTGGTCCTGCTGGGCGTGGCGTGCACCCCGTCGGCCGCCCTGCTCCCGGCCGCGGCGCGGGAACGGCTGATCCGGTCCTGGGCGGCCGCCGTACCGCGTGCCTTCGGCGTACGGGTCACGGTGCGCGGCCGCCCGGGGAGCCGCCGGGCGGCGGGCGGCTCCGCGGCCCCCGGCGAGCTGGTGGTGGCCAACCACATCTCCTGGCTCGACATCCCGCTCGTCGCGTCCGTCCTGCCCGGCCGGATGCTCGCCAAGAGCGAGATCGGGCGCTGGCCCGTGCTCGGACCGCTCGCCGCGCGCGGCGGCACCCTGTTCATCGAGCGCGACCGGCTGCGCGCCCTGCCCACCGCCGTGCGGACCGTCGCCGGGGCGCTGCGCTCCGGCTCGCGGGTCGTCGTCTTCCCCGAGGGCAGCACCTGGTGCGGGCGGGGCGGCGGGGTGTTCCGGCCTGCCGTGTTCCAGGCGGCGATCGAGGCGGGAGCGGCGGTGCGGCCGGTCCGCATCGTCTACCGGTCCGCCGCCCCGCACCGCCCCGGACCGGCCGCGGGTGCCGCCGCCTTCGTGGGGGACGACCCGCTCGCCGCCTCCCTGTGGCGGGTGGTGCGGGCCGCCGGGCTCACCGCCGAGGTCGACGTCCTCGCACCGATCCCCGCGGAGCGCGAGAACGGCCGCCGCGCCCTGGCCCGCAGAGCGCAAGCGGCCGTCCTCGGCCCCGGGGAGGGGCCTCGCCGGTCCGGTCAGACGGCCGTGGCCAGGGACAGGGCGAACCGCCCCGCCGCGTCCGTCCACCACTGAGACAACTGGAGACCGGCCGAGGCCAGTTCCTCGCGCACGTCCTCCTGCCGGAACTTCGCCGACACCTCCGTACGCAGCTCCTCACCGGCCTCGAAGGGCACCACCAGGTCCAGCTCCCGGATCTTCACGCTCAGCGCCCGCCGGGCCCGCAGCCGCATCTCGATCCAGCGTTCCTCGGCGTTCCACACCGCGACGTGCTCGAACTCCTCCAGCGGGAAATCGGCCCCCAGCTCACGGTTGACGACGCTCAGCACGTTCTTGTTGAAGGCCGCCGTCACCCCCGCCGCGTCGTCGTAGGCGGCGACGAGCGTCTCCGGCTCCTTCACCAGGTCGGTGCCCAGCAGCAGCGCGTCACCGGGGGAGAGCAGCGTACGCACCGAGTGCAGGAACGTGGCCCGCTCCTCGGGGAGGAGGTTGCCGATCGTCCCGCCGAGGAACGCCACCAGCCGGGGGCCCGGTGTCCCCGGCAGGGCGAGGCCGCCGGTGAAGTCGGCGATGAGCGCGTGCACGGACAGGTCGGGACGCTCGGCCAGCAGCGACTCGGCCGCGCCGGTCAGCGCGCTCTCGCTCACATCCACCGGAACGTAGCTGTGCAACTCGGGCAGGGCGTCCAGGAGATGGCGGGTCTTCTCGGACGACCCCGAACCCAGCTCGATCACCGTCCGGGCCCCGGAGGCCGCCGCGATCTCCCCGGCGCGTTCCTCCAGGATCTCCCGCTCCGCACGGGTCGGGTAGTACTCGGGCAGCCGGGTGATCTCCTCGAACAGCTCGCTGCCGCGCGCGTCGTAGAACCACTTCGGCGGCAGTGTCCTCGGGCGCCGGGTCAGACCGCTGAGGACGTCGGCGCGCAGCGCCGCGTCCGTCGCGTCCTCCGGCAGGGTGCGGGTCAGCAGGAAAGGACTCACGCGGGGGGCTCCTTGAGCGGGGTGAGCAGGACGTCTGCGGAGGTCGCGACCAGCAGGGTGCGGTCGGGGACCTCGCGCCAGAGCGGATCGTCGTCGTAGGGCTCCGAGGCGACCACGGTGCGGCGGCCCGGATCCGACCGGTACCACAGGGTGTCGCCCCAGGCGGTCGCGGTGATGGTGACACCGTCGGTGAGCAGCAGGTTCAGCCGGGATCCGGGGGCGGCGGCGGCGATGTCCCGCACGGTCTCGACGACCGCGTGCGGCAGTTCGTCCCCGGCGTCGGTCCGGTGCCCGATGATCGCCCAGACCAGCGCCGAGTCGTTGCGGGCCGCGAGCGACAGCAGCCGCTCGGCGGGCAGCATGGCGGCCAGCGGGGCGAGCGAACCGGGCCAGCCCCGCACCGCCCCGTTGTGGCTGAACAGCAGCCGCCCGGCGGCGTAGGGCGCGGCCGCGGCCTCGCCGTCCGCACCGGCCTCGGTGGCGTCGCGCACAGCGGCGAGCAGCCCGGTGCTGCGCACCACCCGGGCCAGGTCGGTGAAGGTCTCGTCGCCCCAGACCGGCCCCTGGCGGCGGTAGCGTCCGGGCAGCGGGTCGCCGTCCGCGTACCAGCCGACGCCGAACCCGTCCGCGTTGACCGTGCCATGTCGCTGACGGCGCGGCTCCCAGGACTGGCGCACCAGGGAGTGCTCGGGTTTCAGCAGGACGTCTCCGAGCGCCACCGGCTCGCCAACATAGGCGATATGACGGCACATCAGGCGTCCCTCGCGGTGCGGAAACCGGAGAAGATCTGCCGCCGCACCGGAAGGTCCCAGTTGCGGAAGGTGCCCCGGCAGGCGACCTCGCCCACGGCGAAGGAGCCGCCGCGCAGCACCTTGTGCCCCGGGCCGAAGAACACGTCCGAGTACTCGCGGTAGGGGAACGCCACGAACCCCGGGTAGGGCAGGAAGTCGCTCGACGTCCACTCCCACACATCGCCGATCAACTGGCCCACGCCCAAGGGTGAGCGCCCTTGCGGATACGCGCCCGCGCGCGCCGGACGCAGATGGCGCTGCCCCAGGTTGGCCCGCTCCGGCGTCGGGTCCTCGTCGCCCCACGGGTAGCGCAGGGAGCGGCCGGAGACAGGGTCGTGCCGGGCGGCCTTCTCCCACTCGCTCTCCGTCGGCAGCCGCCGCCCCGCCCAGCGGGCGTACGCGTCCGCCTCGTACCAGCTGACGTGCAGCACCGGCTCGTCGTCCGGGACCTGCTCGGTCACCCCGAACCTGCGGCGCAGCCACTGGCCCGCGTCCCGGTGCCAGAACAGCGGGGCGGCCAGGTCGTGTTCGCGGACCATGGCCCAGCCCTCGGGGGCCCACCACCGCCCGTCGCGGTAGCCGCCGTCCTCGACGAAACGGCGGTACGCGCCACAGGTCACCGGCGCGGTGTCCAGGTGGAAGGCGGCCACATCGCGGCGGTGGGCGGGCCGCTCGTTGTCCAGGGCCCACGGCTCGGCCGAAGTGCCCATGGTGAACGGGCCCCCGGGGATCAGCACGTCGGCGGGGAGCGCCCCGGCACCGGACGGCTCGGGCGGTGGGGGAGCGGTCAAGGCGACCGGCCCCGAACGGAGCTGATGGGTGATCAGCATGGTTTCGTCGTGCTGCTGTTCGTGCTGGGCGATCATCCCGAAGGCGAACCCGGCCCGCTCCAGCGGACGGCCTCCCTCGTGCAGCGGGGTGCTCTCCAGCAGATCCAGTGCCCGGCCCCGGACGTCGGAGGCGTACGTCCGGGCTTCGGTGGGAGCCAGCAGCGGCAACGAGGGGCGCGAGGCGCGGGAGTGCTCGAAGGCGTTGTACAGCCCGTCGATCTCCGGGCGCAGCGCCTCCCGGCCGCCGACGGCCCGCAGCAGCCACTGCTCCTCCTGGTTGCCGATGTGCGCCAGGTCCCAGACCAGGGGCGACATCAACGGGGAGTGCTGAGCGGTCAGTTCCTTCTCGTCCACACTGTCGGTGAGCAGCGCGGTACGTTCTCGCGCGGTCAGCAGGGCGTCGAGAGCGCGTGCCCGCAGCGCCTCGGGGTCGGTGCCCGGCGCCACCGGGAAGCCGGTGGCGCCGGGCCCGGCGGACCGGGCCGGATCGAAGCCGTCGGAGGGGGCACGGCCCGTGCCGGGTGTGCCGGGGGTGTCCTGTGCACGGTGCTCGGTCATGCGGAGGCCGCCTTTCCGGGGCGCGGCGGAAGATCCGGGTGCGGGTCCGTCGCCGGAGTACCGGGGACGGAGCCGGACGCGGAACGGAGGGGGTGCGAGGTGCCCGGCGCGTCCGCACCGGCCAGCAGGGCCCACGCGGCGACGTCGCCCGGTTCGGGCAGGTCGTCGGCCGGACATCGGCCCCGGGCCACATAGCGGTCGGTGAAGGCCGCCACGGTGTCCCGGACCGCCTGACTCGCCCCCATCCGCTCCAGCGCCGGCAGCGCGGCGGCGAAGCAGCCGGTGGCCGCGGTCCGCAGTTCGGGGTCGGACAGGCCGTCGCGGGCGGCCCTCTCCCAGAGGGGATTGCGCGGGGCCGCGGCGGACCCCGCCGTCTCGGCCAGCGGCTTCACGAGCCGGTACACGGTCTCGGCGGCCTCCGGGTCGTCGAACAGGGCCGTGGCGACGGCGAGCGGCACCAGCCACCCGTCGGGCCCGCTCTGCGCGTCGATCATGCGCAGTTCCAGATGGCCCCGCGGCCGCACGGGCGGAAACAGGGTCGTGAGGTGGTAGTCGAGGTCGGCCCGGACCGGCGGACGCGGCGACCCGGTCCGGATCCACTCCCGGAAGGTGAGCCCCTCCGGCACCTCCCACGGGCCCGTGTCGCGCCGGATGCACATCACGGTGGAGTCCAGCACATGCGCGGCCCATGCCTCGCGTGGGAGACGCCCGCCCACCGGCGCCAGCGTCCGCCCCGGGTCCAGCTCGGCCCAGAGCGCCTGGCGGGTGGAGCGCCACCCGGTCCTGCGACCCTGCTGGAACGGGGAGTTGGCGAACGCCGCCACCAGCACCGCCCCGAGCAGGTGCGCGAGCTGCCAGCGCCGCCCGTACCCCAGCGGCCCCGGTTCCTCCTCGCCCGCGTCCAGACACACCTGGACCGACGCGGAGGTGCACATCATGGCCCGGCCCCCGGGGCCCGTACGGTCCAGAGCGGCCTCCATCGCCTCGTAACGCGGCTCCCGCAGCCTGCGGCGCGGCGCCTGCCACGGGTCGACGCCGAGCCCCACCGGAGCGAGTCCCGCCGCACCGAGACCGGCGCGGAGTGCCGCCACATCGGCGGCGGTGGTCTCGACGCACTCCATCAGCGACCCGGCGGGCTGCGAGCTGAGTTCCAGCTGCCCGCCCGGCTCGAACGTCAGAGCCGCGCTGAGGTCGAGCGCCCGGACCGCGCCGAAGGCGCTGTCCAGCCGCTCCTGGCCGACCGGGAGATCGGGACGTTCCCGGTCGTGAATGAGCCATTCGAGTTCCACGCCCACGGTGCGGGGCGGGCCCGTCTTGAAACATATGCCGCGCAGCAAATCCTCCGTCCCCGTCACATCGAGGGGATCCGCGGCCGGGCGCGAGCCGGTCGCACCGGGAATGTCCGGGGCCATGAGGGGCCTCCTTCTGAGCTGCCTGACTACCACCCAAACCCGTACCCCGAGATCGCACAAGGGTGCCCCCGAGCCACGGAAATCCGGTTGCCCCAGGTTCGGGGCCCCCACCAGGATGCCCCGCCCGCGCCGGCCAGGGGGGGATCGCCGGTGGGCACGGGGCCGCGCACGGGACGGAACACGGTCCCGCCGTCGCGATCGCAACGCACCAGGTCAAGGCATGCCGGACAGGCCGGACGGACCAGCCCGGAGGCCCTGCCCGCCGTACTCCCCGGACCCCCGGGCGCGATGGGCCCCCGCGGGCGTCGTGCGACGGCTCTCGCACCGCCGGTCAGCTCCAGCCGTAGCGCTCCCGCAGCCGCTCGACGACCCGGTCGAAGCGCGCCCGGTCCAGCGCGGCCGCCTCGCGGCGCATCCCGCCCTCGTGGACCCGCAGCACCCGGTCCAGATCCACCCAGGACGGCCGCCCCGAGCTGTCCCACGGCCCCGCGCCCAGCGCCACCCACTCGTGGTCCCGGTCGTGCTGCTTGCTGGAGAGCTGCACGGCGAGCACCGTGCCCGACGCCTCGCGGGCGACGACGAGCACCGGACGGTCCTTGCCGCGCCCGTCGTTCTCCTCGTACGGCACCCAGGTCCAGACGATCTCGCCCGGGTCCGGATCGCCGTCACGGTCGGGGGCGTACGAGGTGCGCACGGGACCGACGTCCTCGGGGTCGGCCTGCACCGTGGCGGTCGGCCCGCTGCTGCCGGGGACGTCGAGGGGGTTGTCGGGACGGTGGGCGCTGTCGTGGAACGTCATCACCACACCGTAGGACGTTCGGCGCCCGACACCGGGAACGGGGCCCCGAACCGCGACCGCGGGGCGTCGTTCCGGCCACCGGGACCGGCTGTGCGGCACCCGGACCGGGGCCCGGCCCCACGGGTCTGGAAGACTGCCGGACGCCATGAGCCAGTTACCCAAGCAGCCCACCGAAGTCTCCGTCCCGACCAGCGCCGATGTCGCGCGTCTCGCCGGAGTGTCCCGGGCCACCGTGTCGTACGTCCTGAACAACAACGCCACCGTCCGGATCAGCGAACCCACCCGACGCCGGGTCAGGGAGGCCGCCCTGCAGCTCGGTTACGTCCCGCACGCCGCCGCCCGCAGCCTGCGCGCCGGACACAGCCGTATGGTCCTGTTGCCTTCCGGCCATATACCGGCGGGACCGCTGCACCACTACCTCTTCGAGGAACTCCAGGCGGGACTGCGCCGCCTGGACTACACCGTCGTCCAGTACGGCAGTGTCGGCCTCACCGCCGACGAGGCCGCCACGGCCTGGGCCGAACTGCGGCCCGTCGCCGTCGTCGTCCCCCCGGGCATCACCCTCACCCCGCACGGTACGGCCATCCTCACCCGCTCCGGCGCCAAGGCCGTGATCACCCTCGGCCCCGAGCCGGTGCCCGGAGCGCACGGCCTGGTCATGGACCAACGGCGGGTCGGCTCCAGCGCGGTGGAGCACCTGCTGGCCCGCGGCCGCCGCCACATCGGCGTGGTCATGCCCCAGGAGCCGGGCCGCTCACCCTTCTCCGAACCCCGCCTCGCCGGGGCCCGGCGCGCCGCCGAACAGGCCGGGGCCCGGATCCGGCCGGTGCCGCTGCGCTTCGAGGAGGAGTCCGCGGCCCAGGTCGCCGCCGACTGGGAGCGGCTCGGCCTGGACGCCGTGTTCGCCTACAACGACGAGTACGCCATGCTGCTGATGCGGGCCCTCCAGGACGCGGGGATCGCCGTACCCGCCCACACGGCGGTCGTCGGGGCCGACGACTCCCTCATCGGGCGGCTGCTGCGGCCCCGGCTGAGCACGGTCCGGATGGACCTCGCCATGACCCGTCCGCTGGCCGAGACCATCGACCGGATGGTCCAGCACCCGGGCGCGCCGCCCGTCCGCCACGACCTGCTCCGCACTGTCGCCGTCCACCGCGAATCCAGCTGACCGGCGCCGGTACGACGACATGCGGGCCGCACGGCGGCTGTCTAGCGTCGGGGACATGAGCCATCCGCAGAGGTACGAGCTGCTCCTGATCCCCGACCACGGCACGACCCGGAGCGGGGCCCCGGGGCGGCCGGTCCGTTCCGCGGTGGTGTCCGCCACCGGCGAGACCGGGGCGTCGGGCTACCCGCGGTACGCGGGCGAGGGCATGGAGGCGGACATCGATCCGGCGACCCGGACGGTGGAGGCGGTCCTGATCGACGGCGAGGAGCTGGACTACGGCATGTCCGTACGCGTCTCCGGCGGCGAGGCCGACCGCCCGCGGCGCTGAACCCGGGAAACGCCCTCCCCGGAAGCCGGAACCCGCACCGGGACCCGCGCGGCCGGGGCCGCACGCCGCTGGAGCCCGGGTCCGGATACGCCTGGGGCCCCGCCCGCGCTCCGTCCGGTGTCGACGGGTGCGGGTCGGGGCCCCAGCGGCGGTCCGGCGCCGTACGCGGACCGGTGCGTTACGACGACTCCGGCTGTCCTTGCCCGGCCTCGGCGGCGCGCTTCTGCTCCTCGACGGACTTGTGGACCTCGGCCATGTCCAGATTCCGGGCCTGGCCGATGACGTCCTCCAGGGCCGCCTCCGGCAGCGCACCCGGCTGGGCGAACACCGCCACGTTGTCCCGGACGATCATCAGCGTCGGGATGGACTGGATGTCGAACGCCGCGGCCAGCTCCTGCTGCGCCTCCGTGTCGACCTTGGCGAAGACCAGATCCTGGTGGCGCTCGGAGGCCGCGTCGTAGACCGGGGCGAACTGGCGGCAGGGGCCGCACCAGGAAGCCCAGAAGTCGATCAGGACGAAGTCGTTGTCGCTCACGACCTGATCGAAGTTTTCCTTGGTGAGCTCGACGGTGCTCATACGGGGGATACCTCTTCCTGTGGCCGTGGGGGGCCTGTCGGGTCGTGTCAGGTGCTGTCCCGCACAACGGTGACTGCGTTTGCCCTATTCCGCCTGCCCATGTGGCCAGGGCGCACACCCGCGACGACACTGTTCCCATGACTGACGCGGGCAAGACCTCCGAACACTCCTCCACCACGTACGACCTCGTGGTCATCGGCGCGGGCCCGGTCGGCGAGAACGTCGCCGACCGGGCCCGCGCCGCCGGGCTCACCGTGGCGGTGGTGGAGTCCGAGCTGATCGGCGGCGAGTGCTCGTACTGGGCCTGCATGCCGAGCAAGGCCCTGCTGCGCCCCGTCCTGGCCCGCGCCGACGCCCGGCGCGTCCCCGGGCTGAGCGCCGCCGTGCGGGGACCGCTCGACGTGCCGGCGGTCCTCGCCACCCGGGACGGGATGACAAGCCACTGGAAGGACGACGGCCAGCTCGCCTGGCTGGAGGGCGTCGGAGCGGACGTCCACCGCGGTACGGGACGGCTCACCGGCCCCCGCGAGGTCACCGTCACCGCCCCCGACGGCACCGAGCACCGGCTCACCGCACGGCACGCCGTCGCCGTGTGCACCGGCACCCGGGCCGTCGTCCCCGCCCTCCCCGGGGTCGACGAGGCCCGTCCGTGGACGAGCCGCGAGGCCACCAGCGCCGCCGCGGCACCCGGCCGACTCGCGATCGTCGGCGGGGGAGTCGTGGGCGTGGAGATGGCGACCGCCTGGCAGGCGCTGGGCTCCGAGGTGACGCTGCTGATCCGTGGCGAGGGCCTGCTGCCGAAGATGGAGCCCTTCGCGGGCGAACTCGTCGCCGAGGCGCTGACCGAGGCCGGGGCGGTCATCCGCACGGGTGTCTCCGTCACCGCCGTCCACCGGCCCGCCCCCGACGGGCCGGTCACCGTGGAGCTGGACGACGGCGGCCGGATCGAGGCCGACGAGATCCTCTTCGCGACCGGACGCAAGCCCCGCACCGACGACCTGGGCCTGGAGACCGTCGGCCTGCAACCCGGCTCCTGGCTCCCCGTGGACGACAGCTGCCGCGTCGAGGGCACGGACTGGCTGTACGCGGTCGGGGACGTCAACCACCGGGCCCTGCTCACCCACCAGGGCAAGTACCAGGCCCGCGTCGCGGGGGCCGCCATCGCCGCCCGCGTCCAGGGGACGCCCCTGGACACCGCCGCCTGGGGCGCCCACGCGGCCACCGCCGACCACGCCGCCGTCCCCCAGGTCGTCTTCACCGACCCCGAGGCCGCGTCCGTCGGCCTCACCCTCGCCGAGGCCGAACGCGCGGGCCACCGCGTCCGCGCCGTCGACCACGACCTCGCCGCCGTCGCCGGCTCCTCCCTCTACGCCGAGGGCTACCGGGGCCGCGCCCGGATGGTGGTCGACCTGGACCGCGAGATCCTGCTCGGCGTCACCTTCGTCGGCCCCGGCACCGGCGAACTCCTGCACTCGGCGACGATCGCGGTCGCGGGCGAGGTCCCCATCGCCCGTCTGTGGCACGCGGTCCCGGCGTACCCGACGATCAGCGAGGTGTGGCTGCGGCTGCTGGAGACGTACCGGGGGTGAGGAGCCGCGCCGCGCCCGGAGCCTCGTGCCCGGTGCCGCGAGATAGCCCGGACCGGGCGCCCACCCGTGTGCGCCCGGTCCGTCGGCCTGTGCCTGTTCCCGCGTGAAGCGTGACCTCTGCCCGGTCCCGCGGGAAGGGTGATGCACTGTTCCCGCGGGAAGTGACTGGTCCCTCGCCTACGCCTTCAGCTCGGCCGTGAAGCTGATCTCCACGAGCTGCCCGGGCTGGGCGAGCCGGGGCGTCACCAGGATGGTGGACGCCACCTGCGGTGTCTCGGTGCCGAAGGCGGCCTTGCGCACGGAGCCCGCGACCGCGAACGCGCTGTCCATGTCGAGCACGTAGACGACCTCCTTGACCACGTCGTCGAGGGTCGCCCCGAACCGGGCCAGCAGCCTGGTGGTGTTCGCGTAGGTGGTGCGCAGCTGCTCTTCCATGGCGCCGAAGTCGGTGACCCGGCCCTGCTCGTCCACCGGGGCCGGCGCGACGAGCCCTTCGCTGTCGTGGGAGAACTGACCGGCCACATGGATGGTGTTCCCACGCCGCAGTGCCTGGACGTAACCGAACGCCTGCTCCCACGGGACGCCCCAGCTCTCGACCTGTTCCGCTGCCATGACCTGCTCCTTTGCGTGAGGAATGGGATGTATGTCCACGCTAGGAGCCGGTGCGTTCGGGCGGCCAGATCGGGCGGTGCCGTTCTCGGCAAGGATCGTGCCAGGAGGGGATCGTGTCAGGAAGAGGAGGCCGCGCCCCGGACGGACCGTGGCCCGACCGGACCCCGGCACCGGCGCGGCGGCGGGGCGCCGGGGCGCGGCGCTCAGTTCTTCGCGTCGGCCGGGACGCCGTGCTTGCGGCGGTAGTCGCTGGGGAGCGAGCCGGTCTCCCGGCGGAAGCTGATCCGGAAGTTGGCGGCGGTGCCCATGCCGGAAGCCGCCGCGATCCGTTCGACGGACCAGTCGGAGGTCTCCAGGAGCCGCCGGGCGACCAGCACCCGTTGCAGCGTCAGCCACCGCGCGGGCGGCATACCGGTCTCCTCGCCGAACCGGCGGATGAAGGTGCGCCGCGACATCGCCGCGTGCCGGGCCAACCGGTCGACGGACAGCGGCTCTTGCAGGCGCTGCATGGCCCAGGTCCGGGTCTCGGCCAGATCCGCGCGGGGCGGGCTGAGCACGTCCACGTACTGCGGCTGCTGTCCGGGGCGCGTCGGCTGTGAGATGAGCTCCCGGCCCACCTCCAGCTCGGCTCCGGCCCCGAACGTCGTACGGATCAGGTGCAGGCACACATCGATCCCGGCACCGGCTCCGGCGGACGTCAGCAGGTTGCCGTCCTCGACGTACAACACGTCCTCGACCACCGTGGTGCGCGGGTACAACTCCCTGAGCTGTTCGGTGTAACGCCAGTGCGCCGTCACCTTGCGGCCGTCCGCGGCGCCACTGGCGGCCACGGCGAACGTGCCGGTGCAGATGCCGACCACGGTGGCGCCGCGCCGCGCGGCCCGGCCGATCGCCTCCAGATAGGCGTCCGGCGGCGGCACGTGCGGGTCACCGAATCCCGGCACCACCACCACATCGGCGGCATCCACCGCGTCGAGCCCGTGGGTGGGCACGATGCTCACGCCGTCCTCCGGACCCGCGTCCCCCGCCCTGCCCGCCACGTGCAGGGCGAAGCCTGGGTGCCCTCCCAGCACGTGCGCGGCGATGCTGAAGTCCATCGCGATCACCCGCGGAAGCGCCAGCAGCGCCACCTTCTTCATGACTCGGGCCACCCCGATCACCTCCTGGCACGATCCTTGCCGAGAACGGCACCACCCGATCTGGTGACCGGGCCGCAGCCGCTCCTAACGTCTTAACACATCTGGTCGCCCCGCAAAGGCGCAGCTCATCGCGGTGCGACGGATCACCGGCCGGGTGTCCCGGCGGGGAGCGCCGGCCGGGCGCACGCCATGCGGCGCCGGCGGGATCAGCTCCGCGGGCCCGGCCCTCGCGGGCCGCTCCAGAACATCCTGAGGAGAGACACAGATGGCCACGATGCCCGTCGGCGGGATCACGCCGCGCGACTCCGTCGAGACGCCGGCGGACGTCGTCGTCCGCAACGCGAAGGTGTACACCGGCGATCCGGCGCGCCCGGCGGCCTCGGCGGTCGCGGTCACCGACGGCGTCATCACCGCCGTCGGCCACGACGCCGACATCCTGGAGCACGTCGGCCCCCGCACCCAGGTCGTCGACGCCCGGGGCCGCCGCGTCGTCCCGGGCCTCAACGACTCGCACCTGCACGTGATCCGCGGCGGCCTGAACTACGTGCTCGAACTGCGCTGGGACGGCGTTCCCTCCCTGAGGACCGGCCTGTCCATGCTGCGCGAGCAGGCCGCCCGTACGCCCAAGGACCAGTGGGTCCGGGTGGTCGGCGGCTTCACCAGGGAACAGTTCGCCGAGAAGCGCCTGCCCACCGTGCGCGAGCTGAACGCCGCCGCGCCCGACACCCCGGTCTTCGTCCTGAACCTGTACCAGTCGGCGATCCTGAACCGCGCGGCCGTCCGGGCGGCCGGCTTCACCAGGGACACGCCGAACCCGCCGGGCGGCCAGATCGTACGCGGCCGTGACGGCGAGCCGACCGGGATGCTGCTCGCCGCCCCCAGCGCCCTGATCCTGTACTCCACTCTGGCGAAGGCGCCGGTGCTCCCCCCGGACGAGCGCGCCGCCTCCACCCGGCACTACCTGCGCGAGCTGAACCGTTTCGGCCTCACCTCCGCGATCGACGCGGCCGGAGGCTTCCAGAACTTTCCCGACAACTACGGGACGGTCATGCGGCTGGCCGAACGCGGGGAGCTCACGGTCCGTATCGCCTACCACCTGTTTCCGCAGGTGGCGGGCCAGGAGATCGACGACCTCAAGCGGTGGACCGGCATGATCGGCCAGGGTGACGGGGACGCGTTCCTGCGCCTCAACGGCGCGGGGGAGAACCTCACCTGGGCGGCGGCGGACTTCGAGAACTTCTCGCAGCCGCGCCCCGAACTGGCCGCGGGCTACGAGGCCGAGTTCGAGAAGGCCGTACGTCTGCTCCTGGAGAACGGCTGGGGCTTCCGCCTGCACGCGACCTACGACGAGACGATCCGGCGCGACCTCGCCGTCTTCGAGAAGCTCGCCGCCGATGGCCTGTTCCCGGGGGAGAGCCGCTGGCTGTTCGACCACGCCGAGACGATGAGTCCCGAGAGCATCGAGCGGGTCGCGGCACTGGGCGGATCGGTCTCCGTGCAGAACCGGATGTCCTTCCAGGGCGAGGACTTCGTGTCCCGCTACGGCACCCACGCAGCGGAGGCCGCCCCGCCGGTGCGCGGCCTGCTCGACCGGGGCGTCACGGTGGCGGCCGGGACCGACGCCACCCGCGTCTCGTCCTACAACCCGTGGGTCGCGCTGCACTGGCTGGTCACCCGCACCACGCTCGGCGGCACCAGGCTCTCGTCGGCGGCGAACACCGTCGACCGGGAGACCGCTCTCGACATGTACACGATGGCGGGGGCCAGGCTGACGGGCGAGCAGGACGTCAAGGGGATGCTGCGCGAGGGCCGCTACGGCGACCTGTCCGTCCTCTCCGCCGACTACTTCACCGTCGACGCGGGGGACATCCCGCACATCGAGTCGCTGCTGACCCTCGTCGACGGACGCGTCGTCTACGCCGCCGGGGAGTACGAGGGCCTCGACGAGCCGCTGCCCGCGCTCTCGCCCGGCTGGAGCCCCGTCGCCCACTACGGCGGCTACCACGCCACGCCGGCCCCGTCGCGGGGCGGCGCGGCCCAGGCACGGCTCATCGGCGAGGCGGCGGCCGACTCCGACCTGCAACGCCGGTGGCGCGAGGCTCGCGACGGCACACCGGTGCCCGTGATCGGCGCCGACGCGTTCGAGACCCACACCCACTGAGCCGGGCTCTCCCTCCGAGCCGCATCCCCGGCTTTCCCGGACCCGGCTTCCCCGGCCTCCGGGCCTCCCGGGAGGGCGCCGTGCGTCCGCCCGGTCCGCCGATCGTCCGCCGTCGGGCGGCACCACCAGAAAGGTATGCAATGACCGAGTTCAACCTCGACAACGTCACCGCTGCTGCCAGCGAGGACCTGATCACCCCGGACAACAGCGTCTTCCTCTTCGTCGACCACCAGCCCCAGATGTTCTTTGGCGTCGGCAGCGACGACCGCGGTTCGATCATGAACGCGACCGTCGGACTGGCCAAGGCGGCCAAGGCGTTCGGCGTGCCGACCGTGCTGACCACGGTCGCCGCCCTGAGCTTCGCGGGCAACCTGCTGCCGTCGTTGCAGGCGGTCCACCCCGACCAGGCTCCGATCGACCGCACCACGATGAACGCGTGGGAGGACCAGAAGGTGGTCGACGCCGTCAAGGCGACGGGCCGCAAGAAGATCGTTCTCTCCGGGCTGTGGACCGAGGTCTGTCTCGTCCTCCCCGCGCTCTCCGCTCTCTCGCAGGGCTACGAGGTCTACGTGGTGACCGACGCGTCGGGCGGAGCCACCACCGCCGCCCACGAGCACGCCGTGACCCGCATGGGCCGGGCCGGCGCGGTGCCCGTGACCTGGATCCAGGTCCTCCTCGAACTCCAGCGTGACTGGGCCCGGGGCGAGACCTACGTCCCCGTCACGGACATCGTGAAGGAGCACGGCGGCAGCTACGGTCTCGGTCTGCACTACGCGGGCGACTTCATCGGCGGACACGCCGGCTGAGCCGCCCGGACGACGCGGGAGAGACAGTCATGGGAATCGACGTCGGTCTGCTGGTGCTGCGGCTCGCGCTCGGCTTCTTCCTGTTCGGCCATGGGACGCAGAAGGTGTCCCACTGGTTCGGGGGGCGAGGGGCTGCGGGGCGGGATCGAGGAGTTCCGGCGCGACGGCTTCCGCGGCGGCGCGCTCACGGCGCTGGCCGGCGGCGGCGGGCAGATTCTCGCGGGTGTCCTCTTCGTGTCCGGCGCCGCCACCCCGGTCGCGGCGATGACCGCGACCGGGGTGATGGTCGTCGCCCTCACCGTCAAGGCACGAAACGGCCTGTGGGTCCAGCACGACGGGATCGAGTACCCCCTGATGCTGGTCGTCACGGCGATCGCCCTGGGCTGCACCGGCCCCGGCGCCTATTCGCTCGACGCTCTCGCCGGAATCGACGCTCTCCCCGTCTGGACCGGCCTCGCCGCCGCGACAGCGGGAGTGCTCGCGGCGCTGACCGTACGCCTCGTGCTGCGCACCCCCACGACATCGGACCAGAGACCATGACCTTCTCCACGAGCGACGGCCGGCTCGGCCACCGCGCCTCCTTCCTCGCGATGGCGCTCAGCTTCGGGCTGCTCACCACCGGCGGCACCCTTCCCATCCCGCTCTACCGGCTGTGGGGCGACGAGATCGGTTTCGGTGTGGACACGACCACGTGGCTCTTCGCGGTCTACGTGGTCGGCACACTGCTGGCACTCGTCCTCGCCGGGGGCCTCTCCGACCAGATCGGGCGCAGACCGCTCGTCGTCTCGGCGCTGCTGATCACGGTCGTCTCCGCCGTCCTCTTCCTGACCGGCGGATCGGTCGCCGTCCTGCTGGCCGCCCGCTTCACCAGCGGCATCGGCGTCGGCCTCATCACCTCGGCCGTCACGGCGGGACTCAGCGAGGTCTACCAGGGACCCAGCCCCGCCACACCCCAGGTCGTCTCGACCATCGTGAACATGGGCGGTCTGGGCCTCGGTCCGCTGATGGCCGGGCTGTTCGCGGAGTATCTGGCCCGGCCCACCGAACTGGTCTTCCTGGTCTTCCTCGTACTGACCCTGGCGGCCACCGCCGTGGCGCTCCTGCTGCCCGAGACCAACGCCGACGCCGATCCGCGCCACTGGCGTCCACGCCTCACCATCGGGGTACCGCGCAGCGCGCTCGGCGTCTACGTGCGCGCCGCGTTCGCCGTGGTCCCGACGTTCACGCTGCTCGGGCTGTTCTCCAGCCTGACCCCACGGTTCATCGCGGACTCACTCCACATCCACAACCCCGCGATCGCGGGTCTGGCGACGTTCGTGCTGTTCGAGATCGGCGTGGTGGCACAGCTGCTGGGGCGCCGCCGCCGACCGGTCACGCTCGTCCGCGCGGGCCTGCCCGTGCTCATCGCCTCGCTGGTGCTGGTCCTGGTCGGATTCGAGAGCGAGAGCGTTCCGCTCTTCGCGGCGGGCACCGTGCTCGGCGGGTTCGGCGCCGGGTTCACCTTCTCGGGCGGGCTGCGCTGTGTGGGCACGGCCGTCACCCACGAACACCACGCGAAGGCGGTCGCGACCTACTTCGTCGCGGCGCAGGCCGCTCTCGCCGTCCCCGTCCTCACCATCGGCGCGCTCACCCACGTGACGTCGCTCCAGTCGGCGACGCGGCTGGTGGTCCTCGTGGCCGTCGTCCTCGCGGCGATCGCCCTGGCCGTCAATCTCCGGCCGCTCGACAAGGAGGCGCGCTCATGAGCGAACAGGACCAGAAGGCCGGGGCCGGGACCGCCGCCGGGGCCTGGGCGCCGTTCGCGCACCGCGTCTTCACCCTGCTCTTCATCGCGCAGTTCGTGTCGAACGTCGGCACCTGGATGCAGACGGTGGGCGCGCAGTGGTTCCTCGTCGAGGAGACCGACAGCCCGGCGCTCGTCGCGTGGATCAACACCGCCACCACGCTCCCCGTCCTGCTCCTCTCGCTCTTCGCCGGTGTCGCCGCCGACCTCTTCAACCGCAAGAGGCTGATCTTCTGGGTGAGCATCGCGTCCGCCGCGGTGGGAGCCACGCTGACCTGGCTCACCCTGACGGGCCTGCTGACCCCCGCACTCCTGCTGGCAGCCACGTTTCTGCTCGGCTGCGCGGCGGCGGTCATCGGTCCGGCCTGGCAGGCCATCCAGCCGGAGCTGGTGGCCCGCTCCGAGCTGCCGGCCGCCGCGTCCCTCGCCACCGTCACCGTCAACGGGGCACGCGCCGTCGGCCCGGCGATCGCCGGGATCATCGTCGCGGCGGGAGGGCCGGGGTTCGTCTTCGCGCTGAACGCCGTGTCGTTCCTCGCCGTCGCGATCGCCCTGCTGGCGTGGAAACGCCCACCGCAGCGACGCGGCTCCCAGGAACGCGTACTCGCCGGACTCGCCGCGGGTCTGCGGTACGTGCGGTCGGCCCCGAGCGTCCGCCGCATCCTCTGGCGCAGCTTGATCTTCACCTTCCCCGCGAGCGCTCTGTGGGCCCTCCTGCCGTCCGCGGCCAGCTCACTCATGAACGCGGGGGCCGGTGGCTACAGCCTGCTGCTCGCCCTGCTGGGGGTGGGCGCGGTGGCAGGCGTGGTGGTCATGCCGAAGGCCCGTGAGCTGCTGTCCGGCTCGGCGCTCCTCGCGGTCGCGTCGATCCTGTTCGCCGCGGGTACGGCGGGTGCCGCGCTGCTGCCGCTGTGGGGGGCCGCGATCGCGTCCCTGGTCGCGGGGCTCGGCTGGATCCTGTCGTTGACGACGGTGAACGCGGGGATGCAGCTCATCCTCCCGGCGTGGGTGAGAGCGCGCGGTCTGTCGGTCTACCTCCTCGTCTTCATGGGCTCGCAGGCCGTGGGGTCGTTCCTCTGGGGCTCGGTCTCCGAGTTCCTCGGTGTACGCGCGACCCTCGTCCTCGCCGCCGTGCTGCTGGTGGGCGCCGCGGCGTCCGTCCTGGTGCTGCCGATGCCGACGACCATCGGCAGGCTCGACCGCGGCGTGGTGCCGATGAGCGCGGACGGCCCGGTCCTGCTCCTGGAGGAGGGCGCGCCCGACGACCAGCCCGTGCTCGTCCACGTGGTCTACACGGTCCCGGAGGAGAACCGCGACGCCTTCCTCCGGGCGATGGACCCCGTCCGCCGGGCGCGCCGTCGCACCGGCGCGGTCAGGTGGAGCCTCGCCGAGGAGCGCGAGGCGGCCGAGCGGTGCCGGTTCGTCGAGGAGTTCCAGGTCGGCTCCTGGGCCGAGCATCAGCGCCAGCACGAGGAGCGCTGGACCGGCAGTGACGCCTCGCTCCTCGAAGAGGCGCGGGGCCTGGCGGAGGGAACGCCCGAGGTGCGTCACTACCTCGTACGCTCCGAAGGCTGATCCCCCCGGGCTCCCAATGCCACAACGGCGGCCGTCCGGCGGCCCGGCCGTGGGGGCGCCGGGCCGGTGGACCCCTCAGGCGAACGCGGCGATGACGACCTCCGCCCGACTGGTCCGGCTGCCCGCGGCCGCGACGGCGCTGCTCATGGGGCCCGGGGCCGCCCGCACGGCCTCGTCGCGCTGGAAGTGTTCGGCCGCACCGCGTTCATCGGCGTCCACCAGGAGGAGACCTTCCGCATGGAGACGCTCAATCCGCACGCGGACAGCCACGGGCGGCTCCGAGGCGATGCCGGACGGGGCGTCACGAAGCCGTGACGCCCCGCGGGCAGCCGGTCGTGCGGTCAGTGAGCACCGGCGCGTTCCTCGGGCCCGGCCTCCGGCGCCGCCGCGCCGCGCGCGGCCACCGGGCGCGGGGTGTTGCCCGGACCGCGCAGGACCACGTACACGAGCAGAACGGCCATGACGGCGGCACCGGCCCACATGGCCTGCTGCCAGCCCTCGACGAAGGACCGCTGCGCGGCGTGGACCAACGCCTGGGCCCGGCCGCCGGTCGAGGGGGCGACCTCGATCGCGTTGGCTACGCCCTCACGGGCCGTCGCCGCGGCCTCGCCGGGGACGCCGTCGAGCCTGCCGTCCATCGCACCGCGGTAGCCGCTCGCCAGGAGCGCGCCGAGCAGGGCGACACCGAGGGCGGTGCCGAACTCGCGGGTGACGTCGTTCAGCGCGGAGGCGACACCCTGCTCGGCGCGGGGGAGCGAACCGGTGATGGCCTCGGTGGAGGGGGTCATCGACAGGCCCATCCCGGCGCCCATGGCGAGCAGCCCGGCCAGGATCGAGAGGTAGCCCCCGTCGACCGAGACGAACAGGGCCATCAGGATCAGACCGAGAGCGGCGAGAGCGATCCCCGCGGTCATGGTGGAGCGGGCGCCGATCCTCGCGGCCGTCCCGGAGGCCAGAGTGGAGGCCGCCATCATCATGACGGCCATCGGCATCATCGCCAGGGTCGACAGCAGCCCGGACCAGCCGAGCACGGCCTGGAAGAACGGGAAGAGCACCACGGCGATCCCGGCCTGCACACCGAAGACGACCAGCAGCGTGACCGAACCACCGGCCAGGCCGCGCTCACGGAACAGGCGCACGTCCAGCAGCGAGGCGTCCCTGCGGCGCACCTCCCAGACGACGAAGGCGACGGCCGCGGTCGCCCCGACGGCCAGACCGGTCAGGGTGACGGGGTCGGCCCAGCCGCGTTCGGGGCCCTCCTGGAGCACGAAGATGAGACCGATGACGGCGATGGCGGAGAGCAGCGCGCCGACGGTGTCGAAGGAATGGGCGGAGCGTTCACGGGAGTCGGGCACCGATGCCAGCGTCATCGCCAGCGCGACCACGGCCAGGGCCACGGGCAGCACGAACAGATAGCGCCAGTCGGCGACGTCCACCAGGAGGGCGGAGAGGAACATCCCCAGGATGCCGCCGCCACCGGCGACCCCGGTCCACACCCCGATCGCCTTGCTCCGCTGCTCCTCGGGGAAGGTGGACGTGATGACGGCCAGCGTGACCGGCATGATCATCGCGGCGCTGATCCCGGCGGCGACCCGGGCGCCGATCATCACGCCCGCCGTCGGGGCCAGCGCGGCGGCGACACTCGCGGCGGCGAAGACGGTCAGCCCGGCGACCAGCATGGGCCTGCGGCCCAGCCGGTCGCCGATCGCGCCGAGCGGCAGCAGTAGCGCGGCCAGCGCGAGCGTGTAGATGTTGATGATCCACAGGACGGTGCTCTGCGAGGCGCCCCACTCGACGGCCATGTGCGTCTGGGCGACGTTGAGTCCGGACACCGAGGCGATGACCGCCATCAGGGCGATCGATACGGTGATCAGGATCGCGCGCAGCTGACGGGGATCCGGTGCGTCCGGGCCGGGGACCGGCGCGGACGCCGACGGGGGAGACGGGTCGGTGGTCATGTCGTCCTTATCTTCCTTCCGGGAAGGGCATGCGGAAGCAGCGCCGGGACAGGCCGGTCGCCACATCGGTGGGTGTTGGCGTTCGTCGCCGGGATGGGGGTGACCCGCCCACCGCGCGGGCAGCCGGGGCCCGCTTCGCCGGAGGACGGACCGCCGGGAGCTCGGACCGCCGCGGGCGTGCGGTTACGCCATCGCGTGCTGCGTCAGGGCAGGGGTGTCAGCGGTGGTCCCGCCGACTCAGCGGGTGGTACCGCGCGCCGCGGCGAGAGCGGCGTCGGTGTCCGCCGTGGCCAGCTGGGCGTTGATGTGGGCACCGGCCAGGGCTCCGGCCGCCGCCGCGGCGCCGACCTGCGCGGTGGGGTCGGTGGCGTTACCCGCCACCCACACGCCCGGGACCTCGGTGGCGCCCGCCATGGCGGACGCGAAGCGGCGGCCCAGGGCGTCGGGCAGCTCCTCGACCGGCAGGTTCAGTCCGTCGAGGCCCTCGGTGCGGACCTCCATCCGGGTGGCCACGGCCAGAACGCGCCGCTCCACGACGGTGCCGTCGTCCAGGCGTACGCCGGTCAGCGCGCCGCTCTCGTCGTCGACGACCGCGCTGACCGCGGCCTCCACGACACGGATGCCGCGGGCGGCGAAGCGGGCGCGGGTCTCTCGGTCCAGCTCGGACCCCCGGGTGAAGTACACCAGATCGTCGGTCAGTTGGCGGAAGAGCCAGGCGTGGTGGACCGAGGCTGGCCCGGTGGCGAGGACGCCGATCGGCTCGTCGCGCACCTCCCAGCCGTGGCAGTACGGGCAGTGCACCACACTGCCGCCCCAGTGCCGGGCCAGGCCGGGCACCTCGGGCAGTTCGTCGCGCAGGCCGGTGGCCACCAGCACCCGGCGCGCCGTCACCGTACGACCGTCGGCCAGGGCGACCGTGAACCGCGGGTCACCCCCGGCCTGAACCGCGTCCGGGGCGGCGGAGACCACCTCGCCGAAGACGATGCGGCCACCGTACGCGCGTACCTGCTCCCGGCCGCGCCGGAGGATCTCCCGGGGCGGGGTGCCGTCCAGGACGATGAAGCCGTGCATGGCCGCGGCGGGCGCGTTGCGCGGCGCGCCGCTGTCGATCACGACGACCGAGCGGCGCGAGCGCGCCAGCATCAGCGCGCCGTTCAGCCCGGCGGCGCCACCGCCGATCACCACCACGTCCACGGTGGTGCCGGTCAGTGCGTCGCTCTCGTCGGGAGAAGTCTGCGCAGCCATCTCGCGCCCTTTCGTCGTGCGTGGCCCGCTGGGCCGGGCCATCTGGCTGCGACGTTAGCCCCGACTTGCACCAAGGGCATACTCTGTTGCGTATGACGCAAGAAGATGAGCAGCTGGACAGCCTCGTACGCAAACGCATCCGCGCCCTGCGGGTCGCGCAGGGCTGGTCCCTGGAGGAGCTGGCGGGCCGGGCCAACCTCAGTCAGTCGTCGCTGAGCCGCATCGAGAACGGTCAGCGGCGCCTCGCCCTGGACCAGCTCGTGACCCTCGCCCGCGCCCTGGACACCACCTTGGACCAGCTCGTGGAGACCGCCGCGGACGACGTCGTCGTCAGCCCGATGATCGACGGTGCCCTCGGCCGGATGCGGTGGCCCGTGAAGGGCGACCCCGGCATGACCGTGATGCGTCAGCGGATGACCGATCCGCCACCCGACAATCCGGCGCGTATGCGCGCGCACCCCGGCCGCGAATGGCTGGTCGTGCTCTCCGGCACCGCCGTCCTGATGCTCGGCCACCGGCGCTTGCGTATCGAGACCAACCAGGCGGCGGAGTTCCCCACGATGATGCCGCACGCCATCGGCGCCGAGGGGGGACCGTGCGAGATCCTCGGCATCTTCGACCGGGACGCCCGCCGGGGCCATCAGAGGGACGCCGAAGGAGCCGTGCCGGACGGGGAGGACGCCGACCGGCCCCGGTGAAACCCGCCCGTCGCCGCGTAGTCCGGGACGTGGGAGAACGCGCCGCTCCGGCCGACGACCGCCCCGGTCCCCCCGCCGGGACGTCGTCCCGCCCAATCCCCGTGCCGCACCGCTCCGAATCACTGGTGGCGGTCCGTCCGGACCTCCCTCGTCAGCAGGTGGGACCCATGGCTCAGCGACCACTCCTCACTCCCGACCTTCCGCCTCGTTTCGCGACTCCCGATCTCCCGGGGGCGCGGACCGCGGGCGACGCCCCCGCACGTCCGACGGAGGGAGACCGCCATGCTCACACTGGCCCTGATCGGGTTGCTGGGAGGGCTGATCACCGCGGTGTCGCCCTGCATCCTGCCCGTCCTGCCCGTGGTGTTCCTGGCGGGCGGCACCGGCGGCAAGGGGGCTGAGCGCACGGACCCCGGTCCCGGGACCGGGGTTCCGGACGGGCCCCGGCCGACGGGCGGCGCGACCGCCTCCCCCGCGGTGCTCACCGCCCCCGAACCGGAGGCGGCCCGACGCCCGCCGCGCAACCGTCGCCCCTACGCCGTCGTCGCGGGGCTCGTCGTCAGCTTCGCCTTCTTCACCCTGCTCGGCGTGACGGTCATCTCCGCGCTCGGACTGCCGCAGGACATCCTGCGCTACATAGGGCTCGGCCTGCTCGTCCTCATCGGTCTCGGGCTGATCTTCCCGCCGGTCGAACGGATCCTGGAGAAGCCCTTCGCCCGTATCCCGCAACGGCAGGTGAACAAGGAGGGCAGCGCCTTCGCCCTCGGTCTCGGACTGGGCCTGCTGTACGTGCCGTGCGCCGGGCCGGTCCTCGCCGCGATCACCGTCGCCGGAGCGCGAGGCGAGATCAGCGCCGACATCGTCGTACTGACCCTGTCCTTCGCCCTCGGCACCGCCGTGCCCCTGCTGGTGTTCGCCCTGGCCGGGCGCCGGGTCGCCGAACGGGTCGCCGCGTTCCGCAGGCGTGCCCGCGGCCTTCGCGTCGTCGCCGGTTCCGTGATGATCGTCCTCGCCCTGGGGCTCGCCTTCGACGTCACCGCGGCGATCCAGCGCTCGCTGCCGGACTACACCTCCGGCGTACAGAAGAGGATCGAGGACAGCGGCGCCGCCCGGCAGCAGCTCTCCGGCCTCTACGACGACTCCAACAAGGAGCTGTCCCGCTGCGAGGACGGCGCCGACGCGCTCCGCTCATGCGGGCAGGCCCCGCCGCTGGAAGGGATCGACGGCTGGCTCAACACCCCCGGCGACAAGCCCGTGGACCTCAGGAGCCTGCGCGGCAAGGTCACCCTGATCGACTTCTGGACCTACTCCTGCATCAACTGCCAGCGCGCGATCCCGCACCTCCAGGACTGGGAGCGCGCCTACAAGGACGCCGGGCTGCGCATCATCGGCGTCCACTCACCCGAGTTCGCCTTCGAGAAGAAGCGTTCCAACGTCGTCTCCGGGGCGAAGAAGCTCGGCGTCACCTGGCCCGTCGCCCTCGACAACGACCTCACCACCTGGGACAACTACCGCAACCGCTTCTGGCCCGCCAAATACCTCATCGACGCCCGGGGCACCGTCCGCTACTTCAAGTTCGGCGAAGGCCAGTACGACCAGACCGAGAAGATGATCCGCGAACTGCTCCGGCAGGCGGACCCCACCGTGGCCCTCCCCGAGCCCACCGGCCGCGCCATGGACGACCTGACGGCCGGCCGCACGCCCGAGACCTACCTCAGCAACCTGCGTATCCGCGGCTACGTCGGCACTCCTCTGGTGGACGACAAGCCGTCCCTCTACCGCTTCCCCAAGGGCCCGCTGCCGGTGAACAAGCTCTCCCTGGACGGCACCTGGACGGCCGGGTACGAACACTTCACCGCGGGATCCGACGCCCGCCTCGCCATCACCTACCGCGCCAGGAACGCCAACCTCGTCCTCGCCGGTACCGGAAAGGTCACCGTGATCGTGGACGGCAAGGTCACCAGAACGGTCGACGTGTCCGGACCGCCCACCCTCCACCGCCTGACGGACGACCGGGACCCGCGCACCGCCCGCCTCGAACTCCGCCTCGACAAGGGCCTTGAGGCCTACGCCTTCACCTTCGGCTAGGAACCCGAGCAGTCGGGGGAGGGGGAGAGGGCGGCGCCGGGCGGCCGGTTGCGGATCCGGTACGGCGCCGGGCGTGCGGGGTCAGATCCAGTACGGGGCCGGGGGTACCGGGCCGCCCGCGGAGAACGTCAGCCGCGCCCCGGACGCCCGGCCGGTGAGCCAGCCGAGCAGTTCGGCCTGGGTGCCGGACACGGTCGGGCCTCCGGCGGCCAGGTCGAGGACCAGACCGGTGTCCGTCGCCTCGATCCGCAGGGCAGGAGTGTCGGGCCGCCCTCGCTGGGCTTCGACGAGATCCTCGATGATCCAGCGTGCCGCCTCCCCGGGGACGTCGGCGCAGGTGTAACCGCGCGCCAGGTCCACGTGGTGGACCTCCAGTTCACGCAGGCGGATCGAGACCAGTGAGGCCGGTGTGCGCAGTTCGCCGGTGCGCGTCCGGACCTCCTGGTGCCACGCCGGGGCGGCCAGGCCGCGTACGGCGGTGTCGAAGCGTTCGGCGCTCTGCACGACATCGTCGGCCAGTTCGTCCACCGGACGGATCGCCCCCGCCTCGATCTCCGCCGCGCGGGCGTCCATGCTGGCGTACTGGGGCGTCTCGAAGCCGCTGCCCGCCCAGAAGAGCAGGCGGCAGAGGCTGTCGGCGGCGCGGGCCACGTGTGTGATCACGTGGCCGCGCGTCCACGGCGGCACGAGGCTCTCCCCGGTCACGTCCGTTCGGGACAGTCCTCTGACGGTGTCCACGAACCGCTGTGTGGAAGCCGTGACCGGATCGAGCAGCGTCTGTTCCCGCGGATAGGTCATCACCTGTTGTTCCACTCCCCCCGTTGTCCGGCATGTGAGATCGCGTATCCGTATGCCGGTATCCGGGGGGACTCTAGGAGCAGGCGCCGCGGGACGTCAACAGCGTCCGCCCGGGAAGGGGTCCGCCGCGGTGGATCAGGGCGCGTGGCGCAGCTCCAGGGTGCAGCACTTGACGCTGCCGCCCGCCTTGAGGAGCTCCGAGAGGTCCACGCCGATCGGCTCGAACCCGCGGGCGCGCAACTGTCCCGCCAGACCGGTCGCGTTCTGCGGGAGCACCACGTGGTGACCGTCCGACGTCGCGTTCAGCCCGAACACGGCGGCGTCGGCGGGGGAGGCGATGACGGCGTCCGGGAACAGCCGCTCCAGGACGGCACGGCTGCCGGGGGAGAAGGCCGGGGGGTAGTACGCGATGGTCGTCCCGTCGAGGACGGTGAGCGCGGTGTCCAGGTGGTAGTAGTCGGGATCGACGAGGGTCAGCCCGATCACCGGATGCCCGAAGAACTCCTGCGCCTCGTCGTGCGAGCGGGGGTCGCTGCGGAAGCCGGTGCCCGCCAACAGCCAGTCCCCGGCCAGGAGATAGTCGCCCTCTCCCTCGTTGACGAAAGCGGCCGTCCGCGGCTCGGGGAAGCCGTTGTCGCGCAGCCAGTCACGGTAGGCCGGGCCCTCCGCGATGCGTTCGGCGTCGCGGAACCGGGCCACGAGGGCCCGCCCCCCGATGACGGTCGCGCCGTTGGCCGCGAAGACCATGTCGGGGAGACCGGGGACGGGGTCGATCGTGTCGACGGTGTGCCCGAGGCTCAGGTAGACCTCACGCAGTCGCTCCCACTGGGCTATGGCCAGCGGGGTGTCGACGGGCTTCGCCGGGTCCATCCAGGGGTTGATGGAGTAGACCACGTCGAAATGGGTGGGCCGGCACATGAGGTAGTGCCGGGGACGGGCGGTACGCATGGGTGTGGATCCCGATCGTCAGGGGCGGCCGGTGAGATGGTCGCCGGTCGAGGTGAGGTGCCCGCTCGCGGGCGGATCGCAGCCGATTCCGGTCCGTACGAGGGTGACCGCCGCCGGACCGCGATCGCGGGGCGAGAGGCCCGCGCCCGGTCCCGCGGAGCGATCCGGGTCTGCCCGGAGATGATCGGCGCCGGCGGCCCGGTCGTGCCCGGGACCCTGGAGGTCGCGGCCCGGTGGGGCGAGTCGGCGGGGGCCTCTCGGGCCCGTGTGTGTCGCCCGGGGGCCCTCGGACCGCCCGCGTCCTCCTCGCGTCCGGAGTCCAGGAGGGCCGGTGAAACGCGGGGCCTCCGGGTCCGGAGCCCGAACGTGACGACCCGCATGGAGGCGCCTTCCTGGATGGGGGATCGGCTGGCGGTTCAGTTAAGCAAGGCATACCTAACAAATCAACGGCCACTGGTGGCCACGACGGTCGGCACCGCTGGTCCGGGGGCTGCCGCCCCGGCCGGCCGACGGGTCGGCCGCGCGGCTGCGGCGCTGGTCGGTGGGGCCGGGTCTGACGGTCCGTCCGGGCGGGCGCTGGGACCTCGGGCCGTCAGGCGGTCGGGCGGCGACGACCGCCAACCCCCGTTTCTGTCCCGGCGCTTGGGGTCGAAGGAGAGCTCACCCCCAGTCCGAGGCCGCCCGCGCGAGGCCACCGGGCGCCAGAACAATGGTCATCCCTTTTCGTGTTATTTGGGATGTATGCGGACATTGGCCCGTAAGTTGGGGAGAAACGCCACCCGAGTGGCGTCCTGTGTCCCCGACGAGGAAAGGCAGGGCAGGTGAACGTGCTGGGGATCATCGCCTCCGGTGTGGCCGCGCTGTTCGTCACGGTCGTACTCGCCAGGGCCGCCCGCCGCGCGGCGCTCCGGCCCTCCGTCCCGCACGACCCCGCCGGGCGGGCGCCACGGACCCGCGGCCGGGCCCGGCTGCTGCGCGGGGCGGGCGGTGCGACGGTCGTCCTCGGCGTGGGGGCCGCCGTCGGCGGGGGCCTGGTGCTCGGCGTCGCGGACGACGCGGCGGGGCCGGTCGCGGGAACGCTCGCCGGGGCCGCCATCGTGGCCGCCCTCGGGCTGCTCCACGATCTCCGTCCGCTGTGGCCCGTCCTGCGGCTCGCCGTCCAGTCGGGTGCCGCGGTCCTCGTCGTCTGCCTGGCCGGGCTGTCACCGGCGGCGGGCGTCCTCGCCGCGCTCTGGATCGTCCTCGTCGCAGGCGCCTTCGCCCTGCTGGACCAGTCCGACGGTGCCCTCGTCGCCGTCGGACTGGTCACCTCCGCCGGGCTGCTCGCCTGCGCGGTCCTCGACGGCGGCTCCGGCGCGGCCCTCCTCCCGGCCGCCCTGATCGCGGGGCTCCTCGGTTTCCTGCCGCACAACTGGCGCCCCGCCCGCCTCCATCTCGGCGGATGCGGCGCCCAGTTCACCGGCTTCGTCCTGGCGTCCTGCGGCGCGCTGACGCAGAGCGCCGCCCCGTCCGGGCGCACCGCGTGGGCCGCGTTGCCGGTCCTGGCCACGGTGGCCCTCGCCGACCTCGCACTCGTCGTCATCTCGCGCCGCCGCGCCCGGCGTTCCCCGCTGCGGGACACGGGCGACCACATCACGCACCGGCTGCGCCGTCTGCGCGTGACCGTGCCGGGCGCGGCGATCCTGCTGGCCCTGTGGGCGGGGGTGCCGGTGGTCACCGGAACGCTGGTGTACGCGCGGGTGCTGCACCCCGCCCTCCTGCTCGTACCGCTGGCCGGGACCGTGGCCGCCGTGCTCGCCCTGCTGCGGATTCCGGTGTACGCCGCCCCCTCGCGCCCCAAGGCCCGGCGCGCCCCGGTCGGCCGGACGCAGGCAGCCCCGGCTCCGGTGCCCCTACCCGGCGGCACCAGGCGTGCGCCCGCGGCCCCGGCCCCCGTCCCCTCGGCGGGAACCGTGCCCGTCGTGGCGGGCCCCGTCCGGCCCGCGGCCCCCGCGCTGGTCCCGGGCGCCACCGCTCCCGCCGACGCCGCGCCTCCCGCGTCCGGCGGGACCGGCACCGCCAGGACCGCCGAGGGCCGCCCCACCGTCCCGCCGCCCCCGACCGACCGCTCCGGCGCCCCGGTCGCCGCCGACCGGAGCTGAGCCGTCCCGGCCCGCGCTCACCCGCGCCACCGGCCCAGGGCGGCGCGGACCGCCGTACGCGCGTAGGGGGAGACCATCAGCAAGGGCGCCCACGGCCAGGTGTGCCGCAGGCAGTACACCCACCACTGACGGGGCGGCAGCTCCCGGGCGGACACCAGCCGGCGCAGCGCCTCCCGGGCGCCGATGCCGGGCTCCCGCGAGCCGGGCCGGTCCGGCCCCTCGGCGCACACACCGAGATGGCCGGGCGCGACGAACGCGGGCACTCCGGTCCGCCGGACGCGGCGCCCGTGGTCGTAGTCGGCCATCCGGTGGCGGAAGATTTTGTCGGGATCCCCGACCAGGTCGTAGACCCCCCGGGACAGCAGCACCAGCCGCCCGTCGTACGTGTCGCAGGGCTCGGGCCGGTGCTCGCCGGGCTCGACGAGCGTCAGGGACCTGCCTCGCCGGCCGGAGTGCACCGTGTTCCCGTCCGGGTCGCGGACCGCGCCGACGACGACCGCGTCCGGACCGACCGCGTCGGCCGTCTCCAGCAGCGTCGCGAGGGCGTCCGGGGCCAGTTCGACACCGTCGTCCAGCCACAGCTGGTGCGTCCAGGCGTGGCTCGGCCCGTCCGGCGGGCCGATCGGGCCCCCGCCGCCGCCCCCGCTGCGACTGTTGCGGCTCGCGATGCGCAGCGCCTGGTTGCGCGGGACCTCCGGGCCCACCGCCATGACCTCCACGGCCGGGAAACGCCGCCGCACCGCCTGCGGCGTACCGTCGGTGCTTCCGGTGTCGACCAGGTGCACGCCGAGCGTCGTCCCGGCCGGAAGCCCGCGCTGCTCCGCCAGCGCCCGGAGCGCGGACAGCGTCCTGGCGCGGCGGTCATGACTCGTCATCAGCACGGCCAGGTGAGCGGAGTACGCGGTGGGCTCCTCCATGGAAGCGATCTCATCACCCAGGCATGGAATCTGATATTCCGCATAGGCTCAGTGGGTGAGTGCCGAACCGATCGCGAACCCGCTCCGGCCGGAGCCACGGAATGCCCACCTCCGCTCCGGCCGTCTCGTCCCGGTGCTCGCCTTCCTGCTCGCCGCGGTGTGCGTGACGACCATCGCGCTGACCGCGACCGTCCGCGGCACCGTCGCCTCCCCGGGCTTCTACGGGTCCGTGCTGGACGAGGAGTCGGCGTACGACCGGCTCTACAGCGAGGTGCTCGTCGACCCGGAACTGTCGCCCGTCACCCGCGACCTGCTGGCCCGCCTGCCCGTGCCCGAGGCGCTGGTGACGTCCAACATCAAGGTCGTGCTGCCGCCCGAGACCGTTCGCTCCCTCACCGACCAGCAGATCCGTGCCGTCACCGGCCATCTGCGCGGCGAGAGCGACGAACTGCGGCTGCGGGTGGACATCACCCCGGTGCTGGAGAACCTCGGCGACCTCGCCCGGATCTACTTCGGCGACCTGGTGGCCAACCTCCAGGGCCGCGACCAGCCGGACTTCGCACGCTTCACCGCCGACCTCGACTCCGCGCTCGGCGAGCTCAAGCAGGGCCGGGCCCCCGCCCTGCCCGACCTGCCGCTCACCGCCGGCCAGGCGGAGCGGGCCGCCACCGCTCTGCTCGCGGCCGCGCCCCGGGCGGAACGGGCCGCCCTGCGACCGGAGGTGGAGGTGGCCCTGGCGCAGGGCGATGTGGGGACCGCCCTGGCGGCCACCGTCGCCGCCGTCCTCTCCGACAGCTCCCGCGACGCCGTGGCCGGACTCCGTACGACGCTCCGGAACGGTACGTGGGACCTCACCGGTACCCTGACCGCCGCCGGGAACGACCTCACCGCCCTGGAGGAGGCGCGCGACGCGATCCGGCTGCTGACCCTGATCCAGACCCTCGCCGTCGTCCTCGCCCTGGCCGCGCTCACGACGCTCTGGTTCACCTCTCCTGCGGCCCCGCCCCGACGGCTGATGCGGCTGGGGCAGGCCCTGGCCTGCGGCGGCGTCCTGACCGCCGGGCTCGTCGCCCTGGCCCGCCTGCTCACCGGGGGCCGCTTCCTCACCATCCCCTCCTCCTGGGCCCCGAGCGTCGCCGCGCTCGTCGACGACCTCCAGCGCACCGCCGCCGACCAGGTGGTGAGCACCGGGCTCGGCGCCGCCCTCACCGCCCTCGTCGGCGGTGCGCTCCTCACCGGCACGGGCTGGGCGCTGCTGGTCCGCCCGAACCGGATGCCGACCCCCACCCCGGCCGCGCTGCGCGGTACGGCGGCGGGCGTCGCCTGCGCGGCACTGGCCGGAGTCCTGGCGGGACCGCCGGTGTTCGGGCCGTCCGCGCCCCGGCACTGCCAGGGCAGCAGCCGCCTCTGCGAGCTGCGCTACGACGAGATCGCCCACCTCACCGCCCACAACGCCATGTCCACCACCGCCGACCGGTTCATCGGGCCCCTCCAGGACCCCGACATCACCACCCAGCTCAACACCGGCGTCCGGGCCCTCCAGCTGGACACCTACCGCTGGGAGCGGCCGCAGGACATCGCCGCCCGGCTCGACGACGCGGAGTTCACCCCGGAACAGCGGCGGCTCGTCGCCGGCGCGATCGACCGGGCCAACCCGCCGCGCGAGGGGCTCTGGCTCTGCCACAGCGTGTGCCGGGCCGGTGCGATCGAACTGGTCCCGACGCTGAAGGAGATCGGGGACTGGCTCCGCGCCCACCCCACCGAGATCGTCACCCTGATCGTCCAGGACGACATCAGCGCGCAGGACACCGAGGGGGCGTTCCACCAGGCGGGACTCGACAGCCTCCTGCACACCCCGTCGAAGGACCCGGACGAGGAGTGGCCCACGCTGGAGGAGATGATCGACGCCGGGCGGCGCCTGGTGGTCTTCGCCGAGAAGGCCGACGGACCCGCGCCCTGGTACCGCAACTTCTACCGGTACGGCATGGAGACCCCGTTCGCCTTCCGCAGCCCCTCCGAGATGACCTGCGAGCCCCACCGCGGCGGCACCGGCAAGCGCCTCTTCCTGCTCAACCACTTCATCACCGACGGGGGCGGCAGCCGCCTGGACGCCGGACAGGTCAACACCCGCGACTGGATCCTGGAACGCGCCCGCGCCTGCGAGGCGCGACGCGGCAGCCCGGTGAACTTCGTCGCCGTCGACTACACGACGATCGGCGACGCCCTGGGGGCGGTGGACGAACTCAACGCCCGCCGTGCGGACCGGTGACGGACCGCAGCCCCCGGGAGGATGGTCATACCGGCGTGAGAGGCTACGTTCCAGGCGGCCCGCACCGCGCGGGCGGGGCCTGACGAGTTGCCGACAAACGGGGGGAAGCAGCGCCCATGACCGCTCCGAGCGACCCGGCACCGCACGGTGCCCCCACCGCCGTCCCCGCCACCGCGGAGGGACCCCCGGGGCAGGCCGCGGGACGCCTGCTGGCCGTGAGCGACCTGCACGCGGCGGTCGCCGACAACCGGCCCATCGTGGAGTCCCTGCACCCCACGACCGACGCGGACTGGCTGATCGTCGCGGGCGACGTCGCCGAGACCCCGCAGGACATCCGCTGGGCGCTCGAACTCCTCGCGGAACGTTTCGCCCACGTCATCTGGACCCCCGGCAACCACGAGCTGTGGACCCTGGGGAAGGACCCGGTCCAACTGCGCGGCCAGGACCGCTACACGCACCTGGTCGAGCTGTGCCGGAGCCTCGGGGTGACCACCCCCGAGGACCCCTTCCCGCTCTGGCCGGGACCGGACGGACCGGTGGCGGTGGCCCCGCTCTTCCTGCTGTACGACTACACCTTCCGCGCCCCGGGCACGCACACCAAGGAGGAGTCGCTGGCCGTCGCCCACGAGGCCGGGATCGTGTGCAACGACGAGTACCTCCTGCACCCGGACCCCTACGCCACCCGGGACGACTGGTGCCGCGACCGCGTCGCCCGCACCGAGCGCCGCCTCGCGGAGCACGACCCCGCGATCCCCCTGGTCCTCGCCGGGCACTGGCCCCTCGTTCGGGAGCCCACCTCGGTGATGTGGTACCCGGAGTTCGCCCAGTGGTGCGGCACCGAACTCACCGCCGACTGGCACCGCCGCTTCAACGTCGCGGCCGTCGTCTACGGCCATCTCCACATCCCGCGCACCACCTGGTACGACGGAGTCCGCTTCGAGGAGGTCTCCATCGGCTACCCCCGGGAGTGGCGGGAGCGGGGGCACCCGCGCGGACTGCTGCGCCAGATCCTCCCGTACGAGGGCGACGGCGCCCCGGCCGACGCCGGGCCCGCCGCTTCCCAGCACCGCACGCCCGGAGGTCCCGCGTGATCGAGCGCCTGTTCCCCGCCGAGGTCTCCTGCGCCGCCACCCGCGCGGAGACCGTCCCGGACGGGAGCCTCTTCCCCGAGGAGGAGGCCCTGGTGGTCAAGGCCGTCCCCAAGCGCCGCAACGACTTCGCGACGGCACGCGCCTGCGCCCGGCGGGCCATGGCGCAGCTCGGTCTGCCTCCGGCCCCCGTGCTCCACGGACACCGGGGGAGACCGCTGTGGCCCGAGGGCGTCGTCGGCAGCCTCACCCACTGCGGCGGTTACCGGGCGGCCGCGCTGGCCCGGTCCACGGACGTGCTGTCCCTGGGGATCGACGCCGAGCCGCACGCCCCGCTTCCCGTCGACGTCCGGGCGCTGGTGGCCCTGCCCGAGGAGCGTGAGCGGATCGGCCCTCCCGAGGCGGAGGGGACGGACGCCGTCCACTGGGACCGCGTCCTGTTCAGCGCCAAGGAGAGCGTCTTCAAGGTCTGGTATCCGGTCACCCGCGTCGAACTCGACTTCAAAGAAGCGGACCTGACGTTCTCTCAGGAGCACGGCGAGGAGAGCGGACGTACCAAGGACGGGGTGGCCGGGGGTTCCTTCGCCGCCCGGCTGCTGCGGACCGATCCGGCCCTGCCGACGACCCTGGAGGGGCGCTGGCGGATCGAGGACGGCGTCGTCGCCACGGCGGTGCTGGTACGCCCCGACTGGCGGACGGGCCGGACCGGCTGACGGGACATCAGCGGCCGGGGTCTCCCAACGGCCGCCCCAGCCGTACGTTCCACCGGCCCGACCGCCCGCTGAGTTCGGTGAGGGAGAGCGGGGCGACGTCCAGCCGCCAGAACGCTGCCAGTGGCAGACGCAGACCGTGGACGACCGCCCCCCGGAGCAGCGAGGGTTCGACGACCGCGCAGACGCCGTCCGGAGCGTCGAGGCTCTCCAGCCACGCTCCGGCCCGGTCCACCAGATCCCGCAGGGACTCCCCGCCGTGCGGGGCCGCCGAGGGGTCGCCGAGCCAGGACGCCACCTGCGCCGGCTCGGCCGCGCCCACCTCGTCGAGCCTGCGGCCGGTCCAGCGGCCCAGGTCCCAGCCGGTCAGGGCCGGTTCGGTCCGGGCGGCCGTCAGTCCCAGCGCGGCCGCCGTCCCGAGGCACCGCTCGGAGGGGCCGCTCAGGTGCGTCCCGGCCCCTGGCACCGCGCCGGCCGCCGCCTCCGCCCGCTCCCGGCCGGACCGGTCCAGGGGGGCGTCGCCGTCGAAGCGGGCCTCCCGCAGCGCCGCGTTCGCCGCCGGTGAGACCAACATCACCCGAACTGTCATGTTCCTGTCTCCACTCCTTCGGCGGGGGCCTCACAGCCCTTTGCTCCATAGGGAACCGCGGTCCACGGCCCCGCAGATTGGACCATGGCGGCGGCCGGGCGCAGGCGGTATGGTCGCGTCGACCATGACGAGGGTGTGACGGAAGTCCGGTGAGAATCCGGCGCGGTCGCGCCACTGTGTACCCGCTTTCCCGCGGGAAGTCAGACCCGGCACTCTCGTCCCGGCCACCACGACAGGGACGCGTGTTCCCCCAGGAGGTTCTGTCATGGCACAGTCATCCGCTCCCGCCGCGGGAGCGTCCGCGATCACCCCGGTACCGGGCAGGACCCTGGCCCCGTGGGCGGTCTTCTTCGGTGTCCTCATGCTCGTCCTGCTCTACTTCGTCGGTGCCGAACAGGGCGCCACCGCGCTCGTCTCGGGCGAGGGCGTCCACGAATGGGTCCACGACGGCCGTCACCTGCTCGGTTTCCCCTGCCACTGACCCGTCTGGGCCACCAGGCATCAGCGGACACGGGAATCAGGAGACCAGGGAAGCCAGGGACCATCGTGAACTCCATATCTGTCAGGGCGCTGTTGGTGCGCGGCATGATCGCGGGCCTGATCGCGGGAGCGCTCGCGTTCGCCGTCGCCCACTTCCTCGGCGAGTCCCAGGTGGACGCCGCCATCGCGCTCGAAGAGGCCCACAGCCACGCCGCCCACGGCGGCGCGGCGGAAGAGGAGCTGGTCAGCCGCACCATGCAGGCCACCGGCGGACTCGCCACGGCCCTGCTGGTCTTCGGCGTCGCCGCGGGCGGGATCGCCGCCCTCGTGGTCGCGTACGCGCTGGGCCGCATCGGCCGCTTCGGGCCGCGGGCCACGGCCGCGCTGGTCGCGGGCGCCGCCCTGCTGACCGTCTACGTCGTGCCGTTCCTGAAGTACCCGGCGAATCCGCCGGCCGTCGGCAACCCCGACACCATCGGGAAGCGCACCACTCTGTTCTTCCTGATGGTCGCCCTCAGCGTGCTGCTGGCCGTCGCCGCCGTCATCCTCGGCAGGCGGCTGGCCCCCGGCCTCGGCAACTGGAACGCGACCGTCGTGGCGGCCGTCGGCTTCGTCCTGGTGATCGGCCTCGCGTACGCCTTCCTGCCCTCGTTCGACGAGGTCGGCAAGGACTTCCCGGCCACCTTGCTGTGGAAGTTCCGGCTCTCGACACTCGCCGTCCAGGCCACGTTCTGGACGGGCTTCGGACTGATCCTCGGCCACCTCACCGAGCGGCTGCTGACGCCCGTGGCAGCGGTCCGTCGGGAGAACGAGGGAGCGGCGGCCTGACCTCGCGGCCCGTCTGTCCGACCCCTGCCCCGGCGCCCCGGCCGGTGACGGACAGAGGAGGCCGGGCCCGCACCTTCGTGGTGCGGGCCCGGCCTTCCGTACGGGGACGGGGTGCTCAGGACCGGTCGGCCCCGGGGCCGAAGTCACCGGCGAAGGCCGCCGCCATCCGCAGGTGCGGGGTCGCCTCGTCGGACCGCCCCTGGCGCTCCAGCGTCCGTCCCAGCATCAGCCGCGCGTAGCTCTCCACCGGGTCGCGGTCGAGGACGGCCCGCAGCTCCCCCTCCGCCTTGCCGAGGCGGGCGGAGTGGTAGTAGGAGCGGGCGAGCAGCAGCCGGGGCGCGACCTGCTCGGGAGCCTCCTCGACCAGTCCGCTCAGGATCCGGGCGGCCGTCAGATACTCCTTGGCCTCGAAGAACAGCTGTGCCCGGTCCCACCGCTCGGCGGCCGTGCCGAATTCGTAGTAGGTGTCGTTCATCTGTCCTCCTTCGTGTGGAGCGGAACCCCCGGAGGGTGCCCCGGGGAGCCGCCCCGCCGTACGTTCAGCGATGACAACAGCGCAGAATCGTTGAACATTCCACTAAAGATCGGCGCGAGACCCCGGTACTCCGCGCCCCCACGGGAACAGGTTGAGCGCCATGAGCAATCTCGATCGTCAGGCCACTCCCTCCGTCTGCGGCGGGCGTGGCTTCGTCGTCGCCGAGCCGGTCCGGGAGCTCCTTCAGCCCCGCCGCGTCCAGCTCGGCGAGTCCACCGAGGTCCGCCGCCTGCTCCCCAACCTCGGCCGCCGCATGGTGGGAGCCTGGGCCTTCGTCGACCACTACGGGCCCGACGACATCGCCGACGAGCCCGGGATGCAGGTCCCGCCCCACCCCCACATGGGCCTCCAGACCGTCAGCTGGCTGCACGACGGTGAGGTCCTGCACCGGGACAGCCTGGGCAGCCTCCAGACGGTACGCCCCCGCGAGCTGGGCCTGATGACCTCCGGGCGGGCCATCAGCCACTCCGAGGAGAGCCCCAAACGGCACGCCCGGCTGCTGCACGGTGCCCAGCTCTGGGTCGCCCTCCCCGCGGCCCACCGCGACACCGAGCCCCACTTCCAGCACCACACGGAGCTGCCCGCCGTCACCGCCCCCGGCCTGAGCGCCACCGTCATCCTCGGCGAACTCGACGGCGCGGCCTCGCCCGGCACCGCGTACACCCCCATCGTGGGCGCCGACCTGACGCTGACGGCGGGGGCCGAGGCCCGGCTGCCGCTGGACCCGGACTTCGAGTACGCGGTCCTGTCGATGTCGGGCGAGGCCGAGGTCGACGGGGTTCCCGTGCTGCCCGGCTCGATGCTCTACCTCGGCTGCGGCCGCACGGAACTCCCGCTCCGCGCCGCCTCCGACGCCGGTCTGATGCTGCTCGGCGGAGAGCCGTTCGAGGAGGAGATCGTGATGTTCTGGAACTTCATCGGCCGCTCCCACGAGGAGATCGTCCAGGCCCGCGAGGACTGGACGAGCGGTTCGCGGTTCGGCGAGGTCAGGGGTTACGACGGGGCCCCGCTGCCCGCCCCCGAGCTGCCTGCGACGCCGCTGAAGGCACGGGGAAGGCTGCGCTGAGCTGGGGAAACCTTGAGACGGGCCGGCTGCGCCTGGGCCGCGCGTCGCTCTCGCGCCACACCGTCCCTCGCCGGCGGGACGAAGTGGTCGCGCTCCCCGTCGGCGGGGAGGGCCGGTTGAGGGAGGGGGGCTGACCCGGGCACCGGTGGCTGTGCCGACGGCCCCGGTGATCCTCGCCTTTTCGCCCGCGGGACGTGGTCCGCTCACCACGGGGCGGACCGATTCCTCGTCGGCGATACTGGGCCCATGGAGTACATCGGCAGGGTTCCCGCCCCGCCGCTCGACCGGTTCATCGACGACATCTACTGCCTGAGCGGGGCGCCGGGCCATCGTCAGGTAAGCGTCCCGCCGATGCCGTCGGCGCACTTCTACCTCAACCTGGGTGAGCCCGCGGTCCTGTGGGATTCCGACCCCTCGGTGCCACCGTCCGTGCTGGCGGGCGAGTGGTTCATGGGCCTGTGGACCAGGCGTTTCCTCCTCGAATACCCGACACGGGTGCACCTCGTCGGGGTCCACTTCAAACCTTGGGGCATGTCACCCTTCGCCGGTGTCCCGGCGAGTGAGCTGCGCAACCGGTGGGTGCCGGTCGACGCCGTCTGGCATCGGTCCGCGGAGCGCATCCGCAACCAGGTCGGCGGCGCTGCTTCGGCCGCCGAGACGCTGCGGGCCCTGGAGAGTGAACTGCGGTCGCGACTCGTCGAAGCGCCGGGACGCGGCCTCGACCTGGTCCAGCGAACGGGGGGTTGGCTCGAAGCCTCGCACGGCGCGATCCCGATCGGTGCGCTGAGCGATGCCGCCGGGGTGAGCAACAACCACTTGGCCGCGCAGTTCAAGGCTCACGCCGGGGTCACCCCGAAACGGATGGCCCGGATCTACCGTTTCGCGCGGCTGATCGAGTCGGTCGACCCGCGGCGTCCGGTCGACTGGTCGCAACTGGCGCTCACCGCGGGCTATTTCGACCAGGCCCACTTCAGTAGAGAGTTCAAGGACTTCACCGGCCGCACGCCCACGGGATACCTGGACGCTCAGCGCCGATTCGCCGCTGAGCCCGGGTTCTCGCCGGCCGGTGGACCGATGCCCGCTGAGTGATTTTTTACAAGCTTCGTGGTCCAGGGGGTGGAAATATCGGAGACGACCGAACGGCATATTCCGGGAGCATCCCATGGGCGCAGTGATCATGCACAACGTGGTGTCGGTGGACGGCTTCATCGCCGACCACGACGACGGAGTCGGGCCGCTCCACGACTGGTACTTCAGCGGGGACATCAGACTCACGGAGACCGGCGCCGACGGCGGGCATGACGGTCACTCCGGGGGCGGCGGCTTCAGGCTCTCGCGGGTTTCGGCGGCGTACGTCCAGCCGATGTGGGAATCGATCGGCGTGATCGTGATGGGTCGCACCCAGTTCGATCTGGTGAACGGCTGGGAGGGGCGGCAGCCCACAGGCGACCATGTGGTCGTGGTCTCCCACCGGCCCAAGCCCGAGGGCTGGCACCCCGAGGCTTCGTACCACTTCGTCGACGGCGTGGAAGCCGCGATCGCGAAGGCCCAGGAGCTCGCCGGCGACCGGGTCGTCGCCGTGAGCGCGGGTGAAGCAGGCGGCCAGATCCTTGCCGCCGGCCTCGTGGACGAGGTCGCGATGGACGTGGTGCCGGTGGTGTTCGGCTCTGGCAAGCGCTTCTTCGGCAGCTTCGACGGGCAGCAGCTGCTGGAGGATCCACATGTGGTCGTCCAGGGCAACCGGGTGTTGCACCTGAGGTTCAAGGTGCGCCGCTCGTGAGCGTTTCGCGACCGGCCTCTTCACCGTGAGGGCGATCGACCGGGTCACCACGCTCATCGTCACCCGTGATGATCATGCCAAGGGATTGACGGGATGCGGACGCGGAGAGCGACCGCCACCGGCAACATCGTCCGTCGGGCGCGCATGCGGGTCGGCAGGCAGGGCCTGTACCGGGATGGGGGGAGGGGCGTGGAGGCCGTGCGGTACTCGGGTGAGCCAGGTGGCCCCTGTCGCATGTCGCGCGGGGTTTTGGAAACGACGCTGTTCTTGTTCCTTTCGTGACTCACTTCCTCCGGGCCCGCCGTGCTCGTCTGCTCGCCGCGTCCGCGGCCGTCATCCTGCCGCTGATTCCGGCGGCCGCCGTCTCCGCCACGCCTCTCCTCCCGCGCGGCTCCTCCCTGTCATCGGCCGCCGAAGCCGACGAGGTGCTGCGCGAGCGCACCATCCCGCTGCGGACCGCGGACTTCGTCCCGCTCTGCGAGAAGACCCCGTTCGGCGCGCCGGGCGAGCACACCGTGACGTTCTTCGACGACGTGCGCCTGACCGCCGTCGAAGACGGCATCGACGCCGAGGAGGGAACCCTCACCTGGAGCGGTCACGTCAAGGGACGCCCCGAGACCAGCGTCATCATCTCCCTCCGGGGGGTGTGCGGCACCGACCCGGCCGCCCCGGGAACGGCGACCGTCCAGGCCGTCGCCGACCTCGGCCCACGGGTGTACCGCATGGAGTCCCTGCCCGGCCGGAGAAACCAACTGCGCGTGACGGAGGAGGACCCGGCCCTGCGTCCCTCGAACCCACCGGACGCACTGCCCACCGACACCGACACCGACACCGACACCGACACCGACACCGCCACGACCGGCACCGGGCGGGGGGCGCTCCTGAACCGTTCCCGGGCCACCGCGGAGGATCCGGCGGTGATCGACGTCATCGCCGGTTACACGCGCAGGGCCGTCTCCGCGGCCGGCGGTGAACAGCAGGTCGTCAACACCCTCAACTGGGCCGAGAGGAAGATGAACGAGGCGTTCGCCGACAGCGGCGTTCCCGCCCGGATCGAGATCCTCGGCACCTACGACACCGGATACCAGGGGGACAACACCTCGGCCCTGGTCCACCGCAAGCTGACCGACCGTCGAGACCCCCTCGGCGCCAGGGCCGCGGTGCTCCGGGACCGCTACGGGGCGGACCTGGTCACCGTCGTCAACAGCGTCGACCCCGGGCAGTCCTCGGGGCAGGGAAACCTGCCCCTGCGCGGTCGGTTCGACGCCCGGGAGGCCTTCTCCGTCGTCGACTTCACCTCCCTCACGGGCTGGTACAACCTCGGCCATGAGATCGGCCACAACCTGGGGATGTTCCACGACCGGGCCACGCTCGACTCCCAGGTGCCCGACGGGAGCTGGACCAGGCTGCTCAACAGCCCCAGCGGGACGGGGTGGATCACGCCGAGGGGAGACTTCCACACCCTCATGGCCTACGCGGACGCGTGCCCGAGGCAGTGCGGCGCGGTCAACCAGTTCTCGAACACCGAGAACACCGTCAACGGCCAGCCCCTCGGGGACCGGAACAACAACGGTGCCGCCCTCGTCAGCCTGACCGCCCCTGTGGTGGCCGACTACCGCGCCCCGGTCTTGCCCAGAACCCGCTACGCCCTCACCCTGTCCGCCACCGACGGCGGCACCGTGCGCCCCGGCATGTACGGGCCCTACCGGCCGGGAGCAGTCGTCAGCGTCACCGCCCGACCCGCACCCGGGTACCGTCTGGCCGCCTGGCAGTTCGACGGTGTCCAGTACGCGCCGGACAGCCAGGTCAACCTCACCATGGACCGCCCCCACACCCTGCGAGCCGTGTTCCTGCCGGAGTGATGCCACGGGCGACCGGTGGGGGAGTGCTGGGCCCCGGTGCTCAAAGACCTCAAAGCCGGAGCTCACCGTCGTACGCGTTTCGCCGCTGATGGATGCCGCGGCCCGTCCTGGGCAGGCGGGCTGTCGGGGATACCGCGGGCCAGGTCCAGGAACGGGAGGGGCAGCGAGTGTTCGAGGGGTTCGCCACAACGACAGTGCGTACGGGTGAGGCGTCGATCTTCGTCCGGTACGGGGGCGAGGGCCCGCCTCTGCTGTTGTTGCACGGCCACCCGCGCACGTCGGCGACCTGGCACCGGGTCGCGCCCGCGCTGGCGGTGAGTGGGTTCACCGTTGTCTGCCCTGACCTGCGCGGTTACGGGCGCTCCCGCGGCCCGGCCCCCGCTTCTGATCATGTTCCGCACTCCAAGCGCGTCGTGGCCGGGGACCTGGTCGAGGTCATGCGGACGCTCGGGCACCACCGCTTCGGTCTCGTCGGCCACGACCGCGGGTCCGCCGTGGCGCTCCGGCTGGTGCTCGACCACCCCTCGGCCGTGACCCGGGTGGCGTTCTTGGACGGTCTGCCTCTCAGCGAGCACCTGGCCCGTGCGGACGCGCGGTTCGCCGCTGCGTGGTGGCACTGGTTCTTCTTCGCCCAGCCGGAGATCCCCGAACGCGTGATCAACGCCGATCCCGACTCCTGGTACCGAGGCGATCCCAAGACGATGGGACAGGAGAATCACGACGAGTGGCGGGCTGCCATGAGGAATCCGGATGTCGTGCGCGCCATGCTGGAGGACTACCGTGCCGGGCTCACCGTGGACCGTCGGGACGAGGAGGAGAGCCGGGCCCGTGATGCCCGGATCGGCTGCCCCGTCCTGGTCCTGTGGTCGCTCCAGGACGACCTGGAAGACCTCTACGGTGATCCGCGCGTCATCTGGCGGAACTGGGCCGACGACGTCCAGGGTCATGGCATCGATTCCGGACACCACATGGCCGAGGAGGCCCCCGGTCAGCTCTCCACCGCCCTGAGCGACTTCTTCACCGACTGACCTGCACGGATGCCCCCCGGCCCTGGGCTTGCCTACGAGGACCGAAACTGTTTCGTTTCCCTTCCCGCCACCGAAAGCACTGCCGCGCGCGGGTGCGCGGCAGTGCTTTCGAAGGCGAGGGACCCGCCGGACTCACACCGCCGTGGCGCGGTCCGGGTCGTCCAGCGGGGTGTTGATCCTCAGCCAGCGGTAGCCGTACGGCTCCAGCGCGACATCGACGAGCCCGGCGGCCGCCGACTTCACGGTGTCGCGGGTGAAGACATCGGTGAGCAGTCGCCCGCCCTTCAGACCCGGAACTTCGACGGATGCGGTGAGGGACCGGTCGGAGAAGTTGTGCAGGACGAGCACCGCCCCGTCCGTCAGCGAGCTGAGGTGGGCCAGTACACCGGGGTCGTCCGTGTCGATGACCTGGTAGTCGCCCCAGGCCAGCTCGGGACTCTCCCGGTAGTGCTCGATCAGGGTCCGCATCCGGCTCATCAACGAGTCCGGGTCGTGCGTCTGGTCGTGTGCGTTGACCTTCTTCGGGCCGAACGCCCCGGTCACGACGGGGTTGGGCAGCTCCGGGTCCTTCACCGCGGTGAAGCCGCCGTTCTTGTCGGGCGTCCACTGCATGGGTGTGCGAACGGCCTGCCGGCCCTCGGCGGCGAGGTTCTCGCCCATGCCGATCTCCTCGCCGTAGAACAGCACCGGAGTGCCGGGCAGGGAGAAGAGCAGGCTGTACGCCAGTTCCACGCGGCGCCGGTCGCCGTCGACCATGGGCGGCAGACGGCGGCGCAGCCCCCGGTCGTAGAGCTGCATGTCCTTTTCGGGGCCGAACGCGGCGAACACCTCGGCGCGCTCGTCGTCGGCGAGCTTGTCGAGTGTCAGCTCGTCGTGGTTGCGGACGAACGTCGCCCAGTGCGCGTCCCGGGGTGCCGCCGGGCGCTCCCGCAGCGCGGCCGCCAGCGGGGCCGCCTCGCCCCGTGCCATCGACAGGTACATCTGCTGCATGCCGATGAAGTCGAAGCACATGGTCAGCTCGTCGCCGCGGGAGGACTCCGCGTCGCCGAAGAACTTCGCGGTGTCCGGGTAGGGCAGGTTCACCTCGCCCAGCAGCACCGCGTCACCACAGCGACGCCCGAGGAAGGCACGCAGGTCCGCGAGGTACTCGTGCGGGTCGGGCAGCTGGTCCGCGTCCCGCTGACCGTCGGTCTCCAGCAGGAACGGCACCGCGTCGACCCGGAAACCCGACAGTCCCAGCTGCGTCCAGAAGCCCATGATGCGCGCTATCTCGTCACGGACCGCCGGGTTGGCGACGTTGAGATCGGGCTGCTGCTTGTAGAACCGGTGCAGGTAGTACTGCTCGGTGGTCCTGTCGTACTCCCACAGACTCTTCTCGGCGTCGGGGAACACCACACCCTCGGGGCCGTCCTCGGGCGGGGTGTCGCACCAGACGTACCAGTCGCGGAACTTCGACGTGCGGCTGGAGCGGGCGTCCTGGAACCACGGGTGGTGGTCGGAGGTGTGGTTGACGACCAGGTCGGCGATGACCCGGATGCCCCGGTCGCGGGCGGTCCGCACGAACTCGGTGAAGTCGCCCAGCGTGCCCAGCCGGGGATCGACGGCGTAGTAGTCGGTGATGTCGTAGCCGTCGTCGCGCTCGCGCGTCGGATAGAAGGGCATCAGCCACACGCAGGTGACACCGAGGCGCACCAGGTGGTCGATCCGCTGCGTCAGGCCCGCGAAGTCGCCGGTGCCGTCGCCGTCGGAGTCCTGGTACGTCTCCACGTCCAGGCAGTAGACGACGGCGTTCTTCCACCACAGGTCGGAGGTACGGGTCAGCCTCATCGGACCCCCTCCGCGACGGCGGCCGGGGCGGCGGTGACGTCCAGGCGCGGCAGGACCTCCGCACCGAACGCGTCGATGAAGGCGCTCTGCTCCTTGCCGACGTGGTGCAGCATGATGTCGTCGAACCCCAGGTCGGCGTACTCCTGGAGCCAGGCGGCGTGTTGGCCGAGGTCGTCGGAGATGTTGACGGACTCCGCGACCTGCTCCGGCGTGACGTGCTCGCTGACGTTGTCGAACAGCTCGGCCGAGTCGAGGTCCCAACTGGCCGGCGGCCCGTGCACGTTGGTACGCCACTGGTCGTGGGCGAGTCCCCGGGCGGTGTCCAGGTCGGGGGCCCAGCTGAGGTGCACCTGGAGGCGCAGCCGGCCGACGCCGCCCGCCGAGCGGTAGGCGTCCACGATCCGGCGCAGTGTCTCGTGCGGCGCGTTCACCGTGATCAGGCCGTCCGCCCACTCCGCGCACCACCGCGCGGTCGCCTCGCTGCACGCGGCCCCGACCAGGGGCGGCACCGTCTCCGGGCGGGTCCACAGCCGGGCCCGGTCCACGCTCACCAGCCCGTCGTGGCTCACCTCCTCGCCGTGCAGGAGTGCCCGGATGATGTCGACGCACTCGCGCAGCCGCGCGTTGCGCACGTCCTTACGGGGCCAACGGGCGCCGGTGATGTGCTCGTTGGAGGCCTCGCCGCTTCCCAGGGCCGCCCAGAAGCGGCCCGGGTACATGGCGGCGAGGCTGCCGATGGCCTGCGCGATGATGGCCGGGTGGTAGCGCTGGCCAGGGGCGTTGACCACTCCGAAGGGCACCTGTCCGGTGGCCTGGAGTGCCGCACCGAGCCAGGACCAGGCGAAGCCGGACTCGCCCTGGCGGACGCTCCAGGGCGAGAAGTGGTCCGAGCACATCGCGGCGGTGAAGCCCGCGCCCTCCGCGCGCACGACGGCTGCCAGCAGGTCGGCGGGAGGCACCTGTTCGTGGGAGGCATGGAATCCGTAAACGGTCATGGGGTCCGTGTACCCGGTGCCGGGGGGACCACCGGCCGCCATCGCCATCGCCTTCGCCGTCGGCCCGGCTCAGAACCGGCGCCGGTGCACCCGCGCCTCCCACGGAGCGAGCACGAGGCGTCCGGGCGCCGCCGGGGCCGAGGGCCCGTTGCCCAGCACGAGTTCGGCGTCACCCCACCCGGCGGGAAGGTCCGCGGTGGCCGTCTCGCCGCTGAAGTTGCCGGCCACCAGAAGTTCCGTACCGCCAAACCGGCGGGTGAACGCGTAGATCCGCTCGTCGTCCGGCAGCAGCATCGTGAAGTCACCGTGCACGACCGCCGGTTCCTGGTGCCGCAGGGCGATCAGCCGGCGGTAGTGGTGGTAGACGGAGTCGGGATCCTTCACGGCGGCTGCCGCGTTGACCTCGGTGTGGTCCGGATTGACGGGTATCCAGGGCGTGCCCGTGGTGAACCCCGCCTGCGGGGACGAGTCCCACTGCATGGGCGTACGGGCGTTGTCGCGGCCCATCGCCCGGAGCCCCCGGAGGACCTCCTCGGGTTCCTCACCCGCACGCAGTGCCTGCGCGTAGTGGTTGAGGGACTCGATGTCCCGGAAGTCCTTGATGGAGCGCAGGGGCGCGTTGGCCATCCCGAGCTCCTCGCCCTGGTAGATGTACGGCGTGCCCCGGTGCAGGTGGAGCACGGTCGCGAGCATCTTCGCGGACCGGACCCGGTGGCGCGCCCCGTCGTCGCCGAAGCGTGAGACCACCCGGGGCTGGTCGTGGTTGTTCCAGTAGAGGCTGTTCCACCCGGTGTCCGCGAGGCCCGACTGCCACCGGCCGAGCGATGCCTTGAGGTCCGTCAGCCGCATCGGCCGCGGATCGAACTTGCCCCGCCCGTGGTCGAGCCCGACGTGCTCGAACTGGAAGACCATGTCGAGCTCGGCGCGGGCCGGATCGGTGAACAGCCGTGCCTGCTCCACCGTCACCCCCGGCATCTCGCCGACGGTCATCAGCCGCCCCGGGTACCGGGCGGTCACCTCGCGGTGCATCTCCTGGAGGTAGTCGTGGATGCGCGGCCCGCAGACGAAGTACGGCGAACCGTCACCGTACGGGCCCTGGCCGCGCACCTCGCCGTCGGGCAGCGCGGGGTCCTTGGAGACGAGGTTGACCACATCCATCCGGAAGCCGTCCACGCCCCGGTCCAGCCACCAGCGCATCATGGCGTACACGGCCCGCCGCATCCGCGGGTTCTCCCAGTTGAGGTCGGGCTGCTTCGGGGAGAAGAGGTGAAGGTAGTACGCGGCGCTCGCCGCGTCCCGCTCCCAGGCCGGACCGGAGAAGAAGGAACCCCAGTTGTTGGGTTCGCGCCCGTCCCGCGGCGGACGCCACCAGTACCAGTCGCGCTTCGGGCTCGCCGGGTCGCGTGACTCCCGGAACCACGGATGCTCGTCGGACGTGTGGTTGACCACCAGATCCATGACGAGCTTCATCCCGCGCTCGTGCACCGCGGCCAGCAGCCGGTCGAAGGCCGCCAGATCACCGAAGACGGGATCGATGTCCTGGTAGTCGCTGATGTCGTACCCGTTGTCGGCCTGCGGCGACGGATAGACGGGCGACAGCCACAACACGTCGACACCGAGCCCGGACAGGTGGTCCAGACGCCCCGTGAGACCGTCCAGGTCACCGACGCCGTCGCCGTCGGAGTCGGCGAAACTGCGCGGATAGACCTGATAGACGACCGCGTCCCGCCACCAGGGCTCCTCGGTGTGTCCCCTGTCGTCGGCTGCCATCGGCGGACTCCTCTCGTTCGGTGGAAACGTGAGTCTTCTTCCCCGGAGACGAAGGTCTACTGGACCGTCGGCGGGGTCGCCGAGGAGGACCTCGCCCGACACACGTTCAGGCGGCGGGGCCGAGGTTCAGGACCTGTACGGCGCGGCCGGTCGAGCCGGGCATGAGCGGTTCGCGGTCGGGGGAGGTCAGGGGTTACGCCGGGGCCCTCTGCCCGCCCCTGAGCTGCCCGCGACGCCGCTGAAGGTGCGCCGAAGGGTGCGCTGAGCGGGTGCGTGAGCGTGAGCGGGGGCGGCCGTCCGGTCCGCGTCGAGACGGGCGACGGAACGGGAATTGTTTCCGGGATGAATTCTCCCCCCCCCGGGGCCGCACCGGTCGCGCGAATTTTTCAGCGCCGCTTTTCCTCTCGGTGATTCCCCTCTGCCACTGCTTTTCCACCGGATGTGCAGTCCGGGGATATCTCGCTGTCGCGCCGGGCGGTGACGTAAGCGATTTCACCGCCGCGTCCCGCCATCACGCTCTCAGGCGGACTACTACCTCCGGATTCGACGGTGAAACTGATGACGTTACGGCACACTTTCCGCGCGGGGTGACGTCCGGCCGGGAAGCCCGTCGGTATTCGCTCCCGTCACCTCCCGTCCCCGGGTGCGGACAGCAGCTTGTGAAGCCGTCGCATCACATCCACCTGGGCCGGGTTGTACAGGTCCCCGATGGCCGCGTCGAGCGTGCGGGTGGCGTGGTTCTGGCCACGCGGGGTGCCCGCCCCCAGGGCGCTGAGGGCCGGGTTGCGGTTCCACAGACCCTGTACGTAGGGCACGAGTCTCTCGGCGAGCCGCCTCCGTGTCGTCTCGTCCGCGTCCCCGGGCAGATGCGTGAACTCGTCCGCCACGGGAGGCGCCTGCTCCCGCAGCAGCTCGGTGTAGGCGTCCATGGCGCCGGGGCCCGCGACCGTACTGAGGACCGAGAGGAACGAGCGGTCGGGGGCGGGCAGCCCGGTCGCGCCCGCCAGCTCGGCGAACCGCTGCGGCAGGTCGCGGGCCTCCTCGGCGCGCAGGAGCACGCCGATCTCCGCGCGGGTGCGCCGCATGCGCTCGATGGTGACGGCCAGCTCCTCGTCCAGGGCCCGCAGGTCACGCAGATCCGCGTCGGAGTCCGGCGCCTCGGACAGACCGGCGACCTGTGCCAGCGAGAGGCCGAGGTCGGTGAGACGTTTGATCCGCAGGAGCCGCAGCAGGTGGCTCACCCCGTACTGCTTGTACCCGTTGGAACGGCGCTCGGGCTCGTCGAGCAGCCCGACCTCGTGGTAGTGCCGTACGGCCCTGAGGCTGGTTCCAGCCAGTTCCGCGATCTCCCGGGTGCTCCACGCCATGATCTCTTCCTCTCCCGCGGGCCCGTGCCTGGGCGCGGCGGCGTCATGGGCCTATTGAAGACCATGCCGTAACGGCCGGGTTCGGGCGACCGCTGCCGATACGTTCTCAGGACCCGGCACCCCGGCCCGCATACCGTGGAAAGCGGGACCTCGGCGGCGGCCCCCGGGCAGGCTTCCGCGTTCCGCCGAGAGGATGTCAAAAAGATTTCCGGTCGCCGAGGAATGCCCTGGTGTCGCCGGGGAAAGCGCCCCGGTGTGCGGGGCATCCCCGAAGGGTTTCCGTGCATTGTCCCCGAATCTGATTCATTACCTCCGGAGTACAGGTGAATTTCCCGCAACAGGAAATGGGCGACGGCACCGCGGCGCGGGCGGAACCCGCCGCGCCACGCGACCTCGCGGGTCTGCGGACCCTCGTCACGGGCGGGACGCGCGGGATCGGCGCGGCCACCGTCCGCCGCTTCCTCGACGGTGGCGCACACGTCGTCACGGTCGCCCGGTCGGTGGCGGAGGTGCCCCCGGGCGCCCGGCTGATCACCGCGGACCTCTCCACCCCGGACGGGGTGGAGAGCGCGGCCGGGGAAGCTGTCGAACTCCTCGGCGGCATCGACGTGCTGGTCAACAACGCCGGGGAGAACCGGCCGACCCGGGGTGGTGTGCTGCGGGCGGACGAGGACCTGTGGCGCGAGAACCTCGACCTGAACCTGATGTCCGCGGTCCGGCTGGACCAGCGGCTGGTGCCCCTGATGAGCGCCCAGGGCCGTGGCGTCGTCATCCACGTCTCCTCCAGCGGCGCCCGTCTGCCGAGCGACCCCGACGCCATCCCCTACGCCGCGGCCAAGGCGGCCCTCACCGTGTACAGCAAGGGCCTGGCCAACGCGGTCGGCCCCGACGGGGTGCGGGTCGTGACGGTCCTGCCCGGTTTCGTGGAGAGCGAGAGTTCCGAGGTCACCATGCGGGAGGCGGCCGCGCAGCGCGGTATGTCCTACGAGGAGCTGCGCGAACACCTCCTGGAGCACTGGGTCGGCCCGCTCGGCCGCCCCGGCCGGGGCGAGGAGGCGGCCGAACTGATCGCCTTCCTCGCCTCGCCCGGCGCCTCCTACCTGACGGGCACCCAGATCGCGGTGGACGGGGGTATCCACCCCGCGGTCTGACCACCGGCCCCCGCCTCCACCGCCCCGGCCCCGGCCGGTACCACTCTGCGAAGGAAGTACCACACCATGGATGTCACGCAATCGTCCGGGACGGCACCGGCCGGTCCGCCGGGGACCGCGCGGAAGGCGGGTGACGCTCTGGCCGCCGCGCTGGGTGCCCGCCTGGGAGAGGGACGGGTCTTCCGCCCGGGGGAGCGCCCTCATACGGAGGCCTCCACCCTGTGGAACGGGTCGGTGACCGCCCGCCCGGACCTGGTGGTCCGGCCGCGCACCGAGGCCGAGGTGGCCTCGGCCGTGCTGGCCGCCCGTGAGCACGGCGTCCCGCTGTCCGTGCGTGGCGGCGGCCACGACTGGGCGGGCCGGGCGCTGCGGGACGGCGGGCTGACGATCGACCTCGGTGGCCTGCGCGCGGTCCGGGTCGAGGGGGAGGAGATCACGGCCGACGGGGGAAGCCTGGCCGGGGACGTCGTGGCGGCCGCCGCACCGCACCGCAGGAACGTCGCCACGGGCACCGCCGGGGTCGTCGGGATGGCCGGACTCACGCTCGGCGGCGGCTACGGGCCGCTCCTGGGCACCGCCGGGCTGGCCGCGGACAATCTGCTCGGCGCCCGGGTGGTCCTGGCCGACGGCCGTACGGTCTCCACCGACGACGATCCGGAGCTGCTGTGGGCGTTGCGCGGCGGAGGAGGCAACTTCGGCGTCGTCACCTCCCTGCGTATCCGCTCGCACCCCGACCGCGGCCTGACCGGAGGCATGGTGCTGTTCCCCTGGGAGCAGGCCCGGCAGGTGCTCGACGGCTGGGCGGAGCGGGCCGCCGGCGCCCCCGACGGCCTCGGGCTGCTCTTCGAACTGACCGTGGTCCCCGGCGTCGGCCCGTGCCTCATGGCCGTCGCCGTCTGGTCGGGCGACCCCCGCTCGTCCGACCGGGCGCTGGAGGAGGTCACCGGGCTGGGGACTCCGCTGAACAGCACCCTGGCCCCCACCACGCTCAAGGATCTGCTCGGCCAGTTCGACCAGGCGGTGCCCAGCGGCATGCACTGGACCCTGCGCACCCGCTCCGTCGCCTCGCTGACCCCGGAGATCACGGACATCCTGACGCGGGCGGCGGGGGACCGCCCGGGGCCGGGGGCCGGACTCGGGCTGCGCCGCTTCCACGGCGCGGCGACCCGGGTCGGCGCCGACGACACGGCCTTCGGCCGACGCACCCCGCACATCCTCGTCGAGATCTCCGCGGGACGGTCGCCCGAGGAGGACCCCGGCCCCTACCGGGCGTGGGCCGAGCAGGTCAGGGAGGCGCTCGCGCCGCACGCGCTGCCCGGCGGTTACCCCAACTTCCTCGCCCCCGGCCAGGACCAGCAGATCGACCACGCCTACGGCTCCCACGCCGGACGCCTCCTGGCGGCGAAGCAGGCCTACGACCCGGACGGCGTCTTCACCGCCACCCCCCTCCCGGACGCCGGAACCGTGCGCCCCTGAGCCGACGGGCCCACCTACCCCCGCCCATCAACCTCACCGGAGACGTCATGAACCTCACCCTGCCCGAGCAGGTCTACCTCTGCACCTACGCGTTCCAGAAGAAGAAGTTCCCCTCCGCCCTGCTCCAGCACCGCGGTCAGCGGATGCGCGCCGCCGCCTTGGCGCAGCTGGTCATCGAGGGACAGGCCGCCACCGACGGCTCCCGCGTCCGCCAGGCCGGCGGGACCGGTCCCAGCGACCCGTTCCTCGCCTCCGTCTGGGGCGAACTGGCCGAGGGACCGAAGAAGTGGATGCCGATGGTGCACAACACCGGCCACACGGCCGAGGGTCCGGTGTCCGACCAGCTCCTCGCGGCGGGCATCATCGAGAAGAAGGGGTCCCGCTCGCTCAATCCGCTGGCGGGGAGCAAGTTCGCCCTCAGCCGCACGGAGGAGGCCACCGCGGTCCAGGAAGCCCTGCACGCCAACGTCACCCGCCACGCCGATCCGGCGGCCCTCGCCCTGGCGGAGGTCGCCCTGCCGGTGATCGTCCTGGAGAGTGACGCCACCATGGGCATCGTCCTGGACCGCACCGAACGGCGGGCGAGCCGGGACACGTTGGAGGCCTTCAGCGACCGCTTCGACCGCGAGATTCCCGGCCTGCGGTCCGCCCTGACCAACTCGGTGCTGGCCAACCGGGCCGTGGGCGGCGGCTGGGGTTAAGGGGGCGTTCCCCCGGCCCGGCCGGCACCGGCCGCCGGGGGAGTGGCGCCCAGCGCCCGGCGCAGTACCGCGACCTGTTCGCGGGCCGCCCGGCGCGGCAGCGCGAGGTGGGGGAGGACCCCGTCGAACCCGTGGAACGCGCCCGGCCACAGATGGAACTCGGTCGACACCCCCGCCTCGATCAGACGCAGCGCGTACCGTACGCACTCGTCCCGGAAGACCTCCAGCTCCCCGACGTCGACATACGCCGGAGGGAGCCCCGACAGATCTTCCGCCCGGGCGGGGGCGGCGTACGGCGATACCTCCTCGCTCCCCGCGAGCGGGCCGAGCAGGGCCGCCCAGCCGTAGAGGTTGTTGGCGCGCGGCCAGGTGACGGCTTCGGTGAACTCCCGGCTGGACGCGGTGGTGTTGCGGTCGTCCAGCATCGGGCAGAGCAGGAACTGGAAGATTGGGGAGGGCCCGCCGCTGTCCCGGGCCAACAGGGCGGTGGCGGCCGCGAGTCCGCCGCCCGCGCTGATCCCGCCGACCGCCAGGCGCCCGGGATCCAGCCCCAGGGTCCCCGCCTCGTCGGCCACCCACCGCAGCGCGCGGTAGCAGTCCTCCACGGGGGCGGGCCAGGGGTGTTCGGGGGCCGGCCGGTAGTCCACCGAGACCACGGCGCAGTCGGCCCCCAGGGCGTACGCCGAGACCCGCGCGTCGTCCATCTCGGGTGAGCCCAGCACCATGCCTCCGCCGTGCATCCACACCAGGCAGGGCAGCGCGCGGGAGCCCGCCGCACGGGGGCGGTAGGTGCGGACCCGCAGTGGCGCGGGGCCCGGCAGGTGGTGGTCGGTCACCTCGACGCCCTCGGCGGGCGGTGCGGTGGCCGCCGCGGCCCGCTCGGCGCGCAGTGCGGCCAGGTCCTCGTACGGCAGCCCGTCGAGCAGGGTCGGCGGCGGCGGGTCGGCCGCGAGCGCCGCGGCCATCTCGGGGTCCAGGTTGGGGTGGTGGGGCATGGGTGGGGAGACCCTTCCTCGGTGCGCCGGGATGCGGCGTCCCGGCCGGTGGCGTACCGGGCGGGGGCGCGCCGCGGACATGTCCGGCGCGCCCCCGCCCACCCGGGTCAGCCGCGGGCCACGCAGATCGAGCCCTTGAGGCGTTCGCCCGCCTCGTAGACCATGTACGGCACGCCCCGGTCGGTGCCGAAACTGGGTGCGGCGGCGCGGCCGTTCTCCGGTGCGGTGTTGCTCGACTCGTAGAAGACACCGAGGTGGTCACGGCGGGAGAAGTCGTTGCCGACCTCGGTGATGAGGATGTTCCCGCCGCTCTCCTTGTCGGTGTGGTAGACGACGTACGTCCGGTTGCCGCGGGTCAGCAGGTGCGCGCCGCTGATGTTGCGGGCGCCGACGTCGGAGTGCCTGATCAGCGGCTGCTGGGCGAACGTCCAGGTGCGGCCGTCCTTCGACCAGCCCCAGCCGATGTTCCGGCGGTCGGTCTGGTCGTTGACCATGAAGAGCATCACGTAGCGGGCGCCGCGCGCCGTGAGGTCGTGGCGGAAGACCCGCGCGTAGGACGTCTCCGTGGTGCCGGAGGGGAGCATGTCCCGGGTCAGCACCGTCCGGTCGTACGTGAAGTTGACGCCGTCCTTCGAGCGGGCGAGGCGGGTGGTGTGGTTCTCGCCGTGGAAGTAGAGCCACAGCTCCTTGACGTCCTCGTTCCACAGGACGTGCGGCGAGGAGACATGGCTGACCCGGTAGTGCGGCTGCCAGTTGTTGGAGACGATCGGGTTCGCCGGGTACTCCGTGAACGGCCCCTCCAGGGAGTCGCCGTAGGCCAGGCAGATGCCGCCGGGGGCGTCGTGCGGGGCGTAGTACAGGTAGTAGCGGCCCAGCGGGTCGGCCAGCCGGTCGTAGACGCCCCGGATGCAGGGGAAGATGATCTCCCCCGTGGGCCGGTACTTCAGCTCGCCGGGCTTCAGCAGCGTCCTGACGTGCCGGTAGTCGGGGAAGCCGCCCGGTGCCGCGACGGCGGGGCCCGCCGTCGCCCCGGTGGCCGCCAGCCCGGCGGTGGCCGCGATCCCGGCCGCCGACCCGCGCAGGAAGACGCGGCGGCTCGGCTGCCCGGCGCCGGATGTGCCGGGTGAGTCCTGATGCTGTGTCATGTCGTTCTCCGTCCCGAGAAGTGATGGATCACAGGTAGGTGGCGGCGGTGACGCAGAAGCCGCCGAGCGCGACGGCCCAGACGTACGGCAGGGTCCGCAGCATCACCTGCTGCGGGGTCACCCCCGCGTACTGCGCGCTCCACACGGTCTGGGTGCTGGTGGGGTCCGACACCCCGAAGACCTGGTTGTAGGAGGTGGCGAGCCCCAGCACCGCGACGGCCGGGTAGATGCCCGCCGCGATGAGGACACCGGCGATGCCCGCGCCGAGCCCGAAGACGTTCAGCGGACCGCGGTACAGGCACAGCGGTACGAGCAGCGTGAAGACCAGCACGAACAGCACCGGGTTCTGCGGGCTGACCGCCTTGACCAGCGGCTCCAACGACTCCACCGCGCCCGGCAGTTTGACCGCCGCGAGCAGGATGCCGATGGCGATGAACAGGACCATCGGGGCCGCCGCGACCTCGAACGCCCCGTACAGCGTGCGCAGCAGCCGCTTGTTCATCTCGCGCGGCCGGGTGGTGGTGACCAGCGCGTACAGCACACCGGCCAGCATCGACGGCAGGATCGCGACCTCGAGGCCGAGAGCCAGCACCAGCGGCACCACCGGGGTGAGCAGCGCGTACCACGGGGCGTCGCCCAGCCTCTCGCGACGCGAAACGGGCTTCGCCGAGGCCGACTTGAGCGACCAGGCGTGCTCCACGCCCCGGCGCCGGGTCTCGACGAGGACGAACAGCACGGCGGCCGCCAGCGCGAACGGGAACAGCTTCAGCATGAAGCCGCGCACCGTCGGGATCGGCAGGTCCAGCGCCGTGGAGAAGAACTGCCAGATCGGCAGCTCGAAGGGCATGCCCGCGGCGATGCCCATGAGGATCGTCCCGGCGGCGGTGACCTTGGGGATGCCGACGGCGATCATCGCGGGGATGCCGATGATCCCGGCGAGCATCGCCGCGGGGGCCGAGCCGGTGACCGTACCGACCAGCGTGGAGACCGCGAGGACACCGAGGGCGACCACCACCGGCCGGTCCCCGCCGAACTCGACGATCTTGCGGACCAGGGTGCCCGCGATACCGGTCTCGTCCAGCAGCTTGCCCAGCCAGGAGCCGAGCAGGATGGCGACCATCGTCGCGGCGAGCGCCGGGGCGCCCTCCTGGAGGACCGTGTCCAGCACGCTGTTCTCACCGGTGAGCGGTGCGCCCGCGATGAAGGCGATGGCGACGGCCAGCAGGACGAGCGCGAAGCCGGTGGGGAGCCTGCGGGTGAGCATCGCGGCGACACCGGCCGCCATGACAAGAAGGATGACGACGCCCATGGCGTTACTTCTCTCTTCCGTGCGGGGATCCGTGCGGGGACCCGTGCCGCGGCTCGGCCGCGACGGCCAGCGCCGCCGTCAGCAGGAGGGGGCTGCGGCCGAGACCGCAGACCGTGCGGGCGTGGGCATGGGCGGCGATCTCGTCGGCGCCCGCGACGTGGCCGTACAGGGTGTGCCGCCCGGCGCGCAGCACGACGTGGTCCAGGGCTCGCTTCAGGTCCTTCTTCCGCGGCCCGTGGTGCAGTTGGCCGTGCACCGACTCGTGCGCGATGGCCGCCGCCCGTACCGAACCGGCCGGGTACCAGTGCCGCCAGCCGAGCAGGCCGACCAGCTCGTCGGCGAGCGCGAGGGTGTCGGTGAACAGTTCGACGGTCGGCACCGGCCGCGAGGTGTAGCGGGCCAGCAGCCCCTTCGCCAGGCCCCCGTCGCTCTCCACGATCCGGGCCGTGGCGGCGGCGGGCTCCAGCCCCGCCCCGAACGCGTCGGCCGTCGCGGCCCAGTGGCGCAGCAGCGCCGGATCGCGCCGCTCGTGCGTGGGCGTGTTCCGCAGCAGCCGTACGCCGAACTCCACGTCGTCCTCGGCCTCCAACTCCGTGATCGCCGCGCGCGCCGCCCGGTCCAGCAGGGCGGCCGTCACGACCGGACCTCCACCACGGCCACCACCGGCTCGTCGGCCGCCCGGGACCGCAACTCGCTGCGGGCCAGCGCCAGCAGCGGATCCGGATCGAGGACCCCCGACAGATCGGCGATCCGGGAGCCGAGCAGCAGCCGCAGCGCCGGGGCCCGGACCCCGCCGTCCCCGTAGGACGTGGCCTCCTTCACCAGACCCGCCAGCACCTCCGGGGCCCGGCCCACCGTGGTCGTCTCCACCCGGGCGTCCGGTGCGTGCAGGCGTACGACGCCGTCCGCGTCCACCACCCGCACCGGGTGCCGGTCCGCACGGAAACGGCGGCGCACCTCGGTGCCGTACACCGTGTGGGCGGGGGTGCCCGCGAGGATTCGCACGGACGCCGGGTCGGTACGCAGACTCGTCGCGGCGGCCCGCAGCCTCTCCGCCTCGTCCGCCCGGTGGGCGCGGTCCTGGGTGCGCAGCTCGGTGGCGCCGGTCGCGACCGCCCGTACCGTGCTGGTCTGCGGGTCGACGGTGACCTCCACCTCGACCCCGTCGGCGGCGGCCCCCTGCGCGATGACGGCGGCCTCCGCCTCCGCCCGTACGGCGAGGATCTGCTCCTGACCGGCGCCCGGGACGATCCGCTCGACCTGCTCCCGGATGAGGGCGAGGGCCACCCCGATGGGGCTGATCACCTCGTTGTGCCGGGCGATGCGGCCCTCCTGGCCGGTGACGGCGGCCAGGTGCGGGGTGACCGAGGCGGCCCCTCCGCCGCCCCCGACGAGCACCGCGGTGTCCTTCTCCAGGCGGTAGTCGCGCATCATGGTCTCCACCACCGACCTCACCTGGTCGGTGCCCGCGTCCAGCAGCTTCGTCGCCGCCGTGGCGACATCCGTGCCGAGCGCGGCGGCCAGCGGGGCGAGCGCGGCCTTCGCCACCTCCTGGTCGCAGCGGGCGAAGTCGCCCTCCGGCACCCGTCCGAGCGCGTTCGCCGCGCAGGTCATGGTGATCGCGAACCGGCCGCCCGCCGCGTCCAGCACCGCGTAGTCGGCCGGGTCGTCGGCCATCGGCCGGACCGTGGTCACCTTCGCGTCCCGCAGATCCTCCGCGCTCGCGAAACAGGCGTACGGCAGACCGGCGATGTGTGCGCTGCGCGGCCCGACGCCGACGACCTTGCCGCCGTCGATCCGGACCATCGACCCGCCGCCGACCCCGACCGTGCGCACGTCCAGCGCCGACAGGTACGACGTCTTGCCCAGCATCGTGGCGTGCCGCACCGCGACCTTCCCGCGCCGCACCACGCTGATGTCCGTGGAGGTGCCGCCGGTCTCCAGGAACAGCCCCTCGCTGACGCGTTCCTGCATCAGCGCCCCGGCGACGCCCGCCGCCGGACCCGACAGCACCGTCAGCAGCGGTCTGCGCCGCATCTCGTCCAGCGACATCACCCCGCCGTCGCAGCGCATCACCATCAGCGGCGCGCTCACGCCCGCCTTGGTGATGGAGGCGTCCACCAGGTCGGCGGTGGCGAGCATCCGCGGCAGGATCGCCGCGTTCACCACCGCCGTCCGGGTCCGCTTGTGGAGCCCGTACAGCGAGGTGATGTCATGGGCGGCCGTCGTCGGCAGCCCCCGCTGCCGGGCGGCGGCCGCCACCGCCTCCTCGCCCTCGGGGCGGTCGACGCTGAACGGCTCGCTGGCGACGACGACTTCGGCCCCCTCGCGGACGACCTCGTCGAGCGCGGCGCGTACGGCCGGGGCGTCCTCGGGGTCGGCGACATGGGCGTAGGCGAGCGGCAGCCGCTTGCCCGGGGTCAGCTCCAGCTTGCGGAAGGCGGCGAGACGACGGGTCAGGGCCGCTCCCGGCCCGGTGCCGATGCCGATCAGTCCGACGGTGGCCACATCGCCCTCCAGCAGGGCGTTGGTAGCCTGGGTGGTCCCGTGGGCGAGGAACGTCACGTCCTCGGGTGTGTGGCCGGTCTGCTCCAGCAGCCGGTCGAGCGCTTCGACGATGCCGTGGGCGACACCGTCCTCGTGGTGGTGGCTGGTGGGTACCTTCACCTGCCCCAGCAAGTGCAGGGTCGTGGCGTCTACGGCCACGGCGTCGGTGAAGGTCCCGCCCACGTCGATGCCGACGCGGACGCGGTGGGTGTTCATGGCTGGGCACCTCCTTGTGCGGGTGGGCGAGGCGGGGGCGGCAGGACCGGGCGTCGGCAGACGCCGGGGGTCCTGGGCCGGGCGGGTACAGGTGGAGCTGCGCCCGCCCGGCGCTCCGCGACCGCCTCGGGGGCCGTGCGGTGGAACAGGTCCTTCAGGTGAAGCGGGCCGGGGTGTTCCCGGTCAGTAACCGCGTACGTCCGGCCAGTGGCGCTGGATCCCGTCGCGTTCCAGCAGCCGGGCGAACACCTCGAACCGCTTGTCCTCGGCCTGCACCCGGTGCGGCTCGACGCCCTCGGCGACACAGTGGGCGGCCAGGGCACCGGCGACCTCGCCGATGTTCCACTCCACCGGGTGGAGCCGGTAGCAGCCGTTGGTGATGTGTGTGGTGCCGATGTTCTTGCCCGCGGGCAGCAGGTTGCGGACCCGGCGGGGGATGAGCGCGCCGAGCGGGATCTCGAACGGCACCGAGCCGATGTCGATGTAGTTGTCGCCGCCGGTCGAGGGGTGCAGATCGATGCGGTAGTTGCCGACGCCGACCGAGTCCCGGTGGCGGGTGCCGCCGTACGGGCCCACGATGTCGATCGACACGTCGTGCTCGGTGACCGTGGTGACCGCCTTGATCCGCCGTGACTCCCGGACGTACGGGGCCTTCGCCAGGCCGTCCGCCGTACCGGTGACGTCCGGGCGCAGCCGCAGCCCCGGGAATCCCCGCCCGCCGTCGGCCCGGGGGGCCTCGGTCTGGAGCCAGTACAGGACCGACAGCGACAGCTGCCGCGCCCCGTGCACCGCGGCGGCCGCCGTCTCCTCGCCGTCACCGATCAGCGGCTTCAGCCAGTAGTCGTTCAAGGGCCAGTTGACCAGCGTGATGTCCGAGTCGAACGCGCCGGGACGGTGCAGCCGCCGGGCCAGGATCCGGCGGAAGCCGAACAGCTCCTTGTCGCCCGCGTCGGCGGACTGGTCGGCGCTGACGTCCAGCGGGTCTAGCTCCGGGTTGGGCACGAAGGTGCGCGGGACGGCCTCCAGACTGCGCGGGTCCGGGGCGAGGAAGCCGAGCAGCGGACCGGGCCAGAACTCCGGCTGGTAGGTGCGCCAGAAGTCGTAGTCGTCCGGGCGCTCGATGGTGTGGTCCTCGCCCTCGTGGTGCGAGAGCGCGAAACACACCGTGATCCCCTGCTGGTTGAGGGGCTGCGCCTCCTCGGGTGCGTGTGGCTCGTCGTGCTCGCTCCGCGCCTCGGCGCCGATCACGTGCTCCACCCCGGCGAGTTCGAGCAGTTCGCCGGTCTCGGTGGCGTCGATCACGTAACGGGCGCTGATCGTCCGGCGGTTGCCGCCGCGCGTGTCGGCGAGCGTGACCGACCGTACGGTGTCGTCGTCGCCCGTCGCCGCGGCCACCGGGCGGTGTTCGGTGAGCAGCGTGAGCAGTCCGGCCGAGCGGTACGGGGCGATCATCGCCTCCATCACCGCGAGCGCGACGCGCGGCTCGTGGCACAGCTTGCTGACGCGGCCCGCCCCCGGGTTGAGGGTGCGCAGGGCCAGTGCCTCGGAGCGCAGCGGATACCACTGGCGGTAGTAGTCGCGGATGGACTCGCGCAGGGTGCGGTACGAGGCGGTGGTGCCGAACTCCTCGACCCACGGGTGCTCGTCGGGCGGGACCGCCTGCGAGGTCAGCTGGCCGCCGATCCAGTCCGTCTCCTCGGTGAGGACGACGCGGCGCCCCGCCCGGCAGGCGGCGATCGCGGCGGCGACCCCGCCGAGTCCGCCGCCCACGATGAGGATGTCGGGTTCGGGTATCACGGTTCTCCTGAAGTGCTGGACGTACGTGGTGCGGTGATGGGCCCTCAGGTCCCCAGGTCAGTACCGGGCCGGGGCCGGGCCCGCCGTGGAGCCGGGCCGGAAGGTGCAGGCGACCAGCGGTTCGGCCGCCTCCTCCCCGGAGACCAGCGCGGCGAGCATCCGGACGGCCGCCGCGCCCAACTGCGTCCGGGGAATGTCGAATCCGGTGGGAACGGGCTCCTCGGCCAGATCCGGCGGCGGGCTGCCGAGCAGGGCCAGGGAGGCATCGCGCGGGCAGTCGATCCCGACGAAGTGCGCGGCCCCGTGCAGAGCCCGCCAGGCGTCGCCGGTGTCGGTCTCCTCGGCGACGAACGCGGTGACACCCTCGTCGAGCCAGCCGCGCAGCCGCTCCGCCGTCAGCTCCCGCTCGGGGTCGGCCGAGCGGAAGACGGCGGCCGGGCCGCCGGGCAGTCCCGCCTCCTCCAGCCCCTTGAGGAAGCCGTGTTCACGGTCGGTGGAGGCGGGGGCCTCGTCGTCCTCCCGGACCAGCACGACGCGCCGGTGTCCGAGCGCCGCGAGATGCGCGACGACCTCCCGGCTGGCGCTGATGTAGTCCGCACCGACCCAGGCCAGCCTCTCCAACTCGTCCCGGCGGCCCAGGTGGACCACCGGGAACCCGTCGGCGACCAGCCGCAGCAGCTCCTCGGCCGGCGCGTGCCGCCCGAGGAACAGGCAGCCGTCGGCGAGCCGGACCCGGGCCAGGGCGTTCGGCCCGGCCGCCCCCGCGCCGCCCGTGCTGGACCCGGTGAAGAGCACCAGGTCGTAGCCGCGGGCCGCGGCCTCCTGCTCGACGCCGACCAGGAACGGGTAGTACGAGTGCTGCACGTCGGTCGGGAACGTGGACGTGAAGCTGAAGACCCCCAGCAGGTTGTTGCGCGCCGCGGCCAGTCGGCTCGCCGCCGGATCGGGGACGTAACCGAGCGCGCGCACCGCGTCGAGCACCTTGCGCCGGGTCTCCTCGGAGATCGTCGCGCCCTGCTTCCGGGCCCCGAGCACCAGCGAGACAGTGGCCTGCGAGACCCCGGCGAGCCGGGCGACCTCGGCCTGCCGCGGCCGGGACGTACGGCCCGCCGGGGCGGGCGCGCGGCCCGGTCTGGCCCGCTTCCTGGGTTCTTCCACGGTGTTCCTCCGGATCACTAATGCGTATTACTAATGCGCATTAGTGAGTCACTCTGAACCCCCGTTCCCTGACGGTCAAGGGATCGCGCAGGACTTTTCCCGGGGCCCGGTGCGACGCGCCCCGCCCGGCGGCCGGTAACGCGCGCCGGTCCCCGGCCGCCCCCGGCCGCCGCGAAAACCGCTCCCGTCCGCCACGGTCGCGGTGCGAGACTGGGCCGGTGGACACAGCGACGCGCTTCAGGCAGACGGTCATCGCCTGGGCGGCGAACGGCGAGGGAGCGGCGGCCGGACCCTTCGCCACGACGGTGCGGGAGCTGGCGGCCGACCTGGACCTGCGCACGGTGGTGCTCGTCGAGGGCGTGAGCGACCGGGCGGCCGTCGAGGCGCTCGCCGCCCGCCGGGGCCGCGCCCTGGCCGCCGAAGGCGTCGTCGTCGTGCCGATCGGGGGCGCCACCAGCATCACCCGCTTCCTGCGCCCCCTCGGCCCCCAGGGGCTCGGCCTGCGGCTCGTCGGTCTCTGCGACGCGGCCGAACAGCGCTTCTTCCTGGAGGGCCTGGAGCGGACCGGTTTCGGCACCGGCCTCACCCCCGGCGACCTGGCCGCGCTGGGCTTCTTCACCTGCCACGCCGACCTGGAGGACGAACTGATCCGGGCGCTGGGCACCGAAGGCGTCCAGCGGGTCATCGACGACCAGGGCGACCTGCGCACCCTGAGGACCTTCCAACGGCAGCCCGCCCAGCGGGACCGGCCCGTCGAGGCGCAGCTGCGACGCTTCATGGGGACCATCAGCGGCCGCAAGGAGCACTACGCGCGGGCGCTCACCGAGGCCCTGGACCCGGCGCGGCTGCCGGAGCCACTGGCCGGACTCCTCGTCCGCCTCTGAGCCGGGCTCAGCGGGCCGCGAGGCTGGAGCGGCGGACCACCAGCTCCGGCTGGAGCACCAGCCGCCGGTGCTGATGCGCCGCCGCCCCGGCCCCGGCCCCGGTCTCCTCCAGCAACAGCCCCGCCGCCAGCGCCCCCATCGTCGCCGCGGGCTGCCGCACCGACGTCAGGGGGACGGCGGCGGCCGCCGCGAACTCGATGTCGTCGTACCCCACCAGGGCCAGATCGTCCGGGACGCGGACCCCCGCGGCGAACAGCGACTGGAGCACCCCGAGGGCCAGCAGGTCGTTCGCGCAGAACACCGCCGTCGGCCGGTCCGACAGCCCCAGCAGCCGCGCCCCCGCGTCCCGGCCCGCCGCCACGTCCAGCCGCTCCGTCGGCAGCTCCCGCAGGGCCCTCGCATCCAGCCCCGCCTCGGCGAGCGCGGTCAGCGCCCCCGTACGCCGGTCCCGGACCTGGTTGAAACCCGGCGGCCCGCTCACGTACGCGATCGAACGGTGCCCGGCGTCCAGCAGATGCCGTACGGCCAGCGCCCCGCCCACCACGTCGTCGACCGACACCGAGCACTCGGTGGCGCCCTCGGCGACCCGGTCGACCAGGACGAACGGGATGCCGTGCCGCCGGAACGCCTCGATGTTCCGCCCGGTCGCGTCGGCGGGTGTGAGCAGCACGCCCCGTACCCGCTGCTCGGCGAAGAGCGACAGGTACTCCGCCTCTTCGCCGGGGCTCTGCGCGCTGTTGCAGACCATCACGCCGAGCCCCGCCTCGCGCGCCGCCCGCTCGGCGCCGCGCGCCACGTCCACGAAGAACGGGTTGCCCATGTCCAGGACGAGCAGCCCCATGATGCGGCTGCGCCCGGCCCGCAGCTGACGCGCCGACTCGCTGCGGACGTAGCCGAGCCGGTCGATCGCCGACAGGACGCGGGCCCGGGTGCCGGGGCCGACCGTGTCCGGACGGTTGATGACGTTGGAGACCGTGCCGACCGACACTCCGGCGACCCGGGCCACGTCCTTGATACCCACCGACTGGGCCATCAGACGGAGTCCTCCACGAGAGCAGGAGCCAGGCGAGTGCTCAGCGTACCCGCGCCCATCAGAAGTCGAAGTCGTCGATGTTGTCCCGGTCGAACACCGTTGGCTTGCCCAGGTCGACCACCCCGTCCTCGCCGATCGTGTACGTGCCCAGAGCGCCCGCCTCGAAGGTCTGCCCCTCCTTGCCGCTGATCCGGCCCGAGGCCAGGGCGATCGAGGCATGACCGGCCAGCTCGCCGAGTTTGGCCGGATCCCACAGCTCGAACGCCTCGACCGTGCCGTTCTTCACGTACGAACGCAGGTCGTTGGGGGTGCCCAGGCCGGACAGCTTCACCTTGCCCCGGTACTGCGAACCAGACAGGTACTGCGCCGCCGCCTTGATGCCGACGGTGGTCGGCGACACGATCCCGGCCAGCTTCGGGTACTCCTGGAGCAGCCCCTGCGTCTGCTGGAAGGACTGCTGGGCGTCGTCGTTCCCGTACGCCACCTTCACCAGCTTCACGTCCCTGTACTTCGGGTCCTTCAGCTCGTCCTTCATGTAGTCGATCCACAGGTTCTGGTTGGTCGCGGTCTGGGCGGCGGAGAGGATCGCGATCTCGCCCCGGTAGTCGATCTGCCGCGCCAGCAGCTGGATCTGGGTCCGGCCGAGGTCCTCCGCCCCCGCCTGTGAGATGAACACGTTGCGGCAGTCGGCCGTGGTGTCGGAGTCGTACGTGACGACCTTGACGCCGTTCTTCATGGCCTGCTTCAGCGCGGTGCAGAGCGCCCCCGGGTCCTGCGCGGACACCGCGATCGCGTCGACCTGCTGCTGGGTGAGGGTGTTGACGTAGGAGACCTGCCCCGCGGTGTCGGTGGCGCTGGTCGGCCCGACCTCCTTGAAGGTGGACCCCAGCCCCTCGACGGCCTTCTGCCCGCCCTTGTCGGCGGTCGTGAAGTAGGGGTTGTTGACCTGCTTGGGCAGGAAGCCCACGGTCAGCCCCTTCTTGATGGGCGCCTTCGGATCGGCCTCACCGGCCGACGCGGCGGCGCCCTCCTTCTTCACGTCCTCCTTGGTGGTGCCCCCGCAGGCGGTGGCGGCGAGCGCGAGGGAGGTGACGGCCGCGAGGGAGATGACGGCGCGGCGGATCGAAGACGTACGCATGGCAGGGTCCTTTGCGACGAGGGGCGGGAAGCGGCGGAGTCACGGGGCCGGTACGGAGGAAGTGGGCGGAGTCCGGGCGGCGCGCCGCCCCGCTCTCGCCACAACGAGCTGCCGGCCGACCCGCGGGCCGAGCACGGAGACGACGAGCAGGACGCCGGTGACGACGATCTGCGACTGGGCGGAGACGTTCATCAGGCTCATCACGTTCTGGAGCGCCCCGAGCAGGAAGACGCCCGCGATCGCGCCGCCGAGGGTGCCCCTGCCGCCGTCGAAGTCGATACCGCCGAGCAACACGGCCGCCACGACCGACAGTTCGAGTCCGGTGGCGTTGTCGAAGCGGGCACTGGCGTAGTGCAGCGCCCAGAACACCCCGGTGAGCGAGGCCATGAAGCCGGTCACGGTGAACAGCAGCAGCTTCTGCCGCCTGACCCGGACCCCGGCGAACCGGGCGGCCTCCTCGTTCGCCCCGGTCGCGAAGAGCGAACGCCCGAACGGCGTGGCGTGCAGGGCGATCACGGCGACGGCGAGCAGCAGCAGGAACGGCGGGAGGGCGTACGGGACGAAGGTGTCGCCGATCCGCCCGGCGGCGAAGTCCAGGTACGGGGCGGGGAAGTCGGTGACCGCGTCCGAGCCCAGCACGATCTGCGCGATGCCCCGGTAGGCGGCCAGCGTCCCGATGGTCACGGCGAGCGAGGGCAGCCCGAGCCGGGTCACCAGCACCCCGTTGACCAGCCCACACACCGTGCCGAGCAGCAGACAGAGCGGGATGATCGCCTCGATCGGCAGACCCTGGTTCCACAGCGCGCCCATCACCGCGCCGGAGAGCCCGGCGGTGGAGGCCACCGACAGATCGATCTCCCCGGAGACCACCAGCAGTGTCATCGGCAGCGCGATCAGCGCGATGGGCAGTGTGTTGCCGATCAGGAAGGACAGGTTGAGGGCATTGCCGAAGCCGTCCACGAAACCGAACGACAGCAGCAGCACCACGATCAGGAGAGCGCCGACGACCGTGTCCCAGCGGACGGCGCGCGCGAGTGCCGAGTCAGCCATGGCGGGCGCTCCTCTTCTTCAGTGCGGACGCCACCCGCAGGGCGACGACCCGGTCGGCCGCGATGGCGAGGACGAGCAGGAAGCCGTTGATCGCGAGCACCCACACCGAGCTGACGCCGAGCGCGGGCAGCACGCTGTTGACCGAGGTCAGCAGCAGCGCCCCGAGCGCCGCCCCGTACACCGTGCCGGAGCCCCCGGTGAAGACCACCCCGCCGACCACGACCGCGCTGACGACGGTGAGTTCGTAGCCGCTGCCGGTGCCCGAGTCGACGTTCCCGAAGCGGGCCAGGTACAGGGCGCCCGCGAGACCGGCCAGACCACCGCAGAAGGTGTAGGCGAGCAGGATCCGGCGGCGGACCGGGATCCCGGCCAGCCGCGCGGCCTCGGGGCTGGAGCCCAGCGCGTACAGTTCGCGCCCGCTGCGGAAGTGCGCCAGGTAGTACGCGGTCGAGCCGAGCAGGGCCAGCGCGATCAGGGCCGGCCAGGGCACGGCCGAGATGCCGCCGGAGCCGAAGTCCACGAAACCGTCCGGGAGATCGGCGGCGGTGATCTGCCGGGAGCCGACCCAGACCGAGTCGACGCCGCGGATGATGTAGAGCGTCCCGAGGGTCACCACCAGCGCGGGCACCTGCCCCAGGCTGACCAGGACCCCGTTCACCAGCCCGAAGCCGACCCCGAGCAGCACCGCCAGGACCACGGCCACCACGGGGTGTCCGCCGCCCTGGAGATGGCTGCCTGCGGCGAAGGCACTGATGCCGAGCGTCGAGCCGACCGACAGGTCGACGTTGCGGGTGATGACGACGAGGGCCTGGCCGGTGGCGACCACCACCAGGATCGTCGCGTTGAGCAGCAGGTCTTTCACACCTTGCTCCGACAGGAACGCGCTGTTCCCCAGCTGGGTGATGACCAGCATCGCCAGCAGCACCACCACGATCGCCAGTTCGCGCATCCTGAAGACACGGTCGACCAGCCGGGTGCTGCCGGACTCGGGGATCGCCGGGGCGGCCGCCGGGTCGTTCGTGGTCAGCGTCATCCGGCGGCCCTCCCCGTGGCCGCGGCCATCACCGACTCCTCGGTGGCTCCCGAGCGCGGGATCTCGGCGGTCAGCCGGCCCTCGTGCATCACCAGCACCCGGTCGGCCATGCCGAGGATCTCCGGCAGATCGGAGGAGATCATCAGCACCGCCACCCCGTCGGCGGCCAGCGCGCTCAGCAGCCGGTGCACCTCGGCCTTGGTGCCCACGTCGATGCCGCGCGTCGGCTCGTCGACGATGAGGACGGCGGGTTCGGTGGCGAGCCACTTGGCCAGGACGACCTTCTGCTGGTTGCCGCCGGACAGAGTGGAGACGGCATCCGCGATCCGGGCGTACTTCACCTGGAGCCGCACGGCCCAGTCGAGCGACCGGCTGCGCTCGGCTCCCCGGTCCATCAGCCAGGCCCGCCGGGTGGCCCGCAGCCCGGTCAGCCCGATGTTCCGCTCGATCGACATGCCCATCACCAGGCCCTGGGCCCGCCGGTCCTCGGGGACCAGGGCGAGCCCGGCGGCCATGGCGGTGGACGGGGCGCCGTTGGCCAGCGGCTTTCCGTCGACCTCCACCTCGCCCGCGTCCCACCGGTCGATCCCGAAGACCGCCCGCGCCACCTCCGTACGCCTGGCTCCCACCAGCCCCGCCAACCCGACGATCTCGCCCCGGCGCACCGTGAAGGAGACATCGGTGAACACGCCCTCGCGGGTGAGGCGGCGGACGTCCAGGGCGACCGCGCCCGCCGCCACCTCCTGCTTCGGATACAGCTCGGCCAGGTCCCGGCCGACCATCCGGCGGACCAGGTCCTCCTCGGCCATGCCCGCCAGCGGTTCACTGGCGATCAGCGCCCCGTCCCGCAGGGTGGTGACCCGCTCGCAGACGCGGAAGATCTCCTCCAGGCGGTGCGAGATGAACAGCACGGCGGCCCCCTGCTCGCGCAGCGTGCGGACCACGCCGAAGAGCCGGGCCACCTCGCCGCCGGTGAGCGCCGCCGTCGGTTCGTCCATGATCAGGACCCGGGCGTCGAAGGAGAGGGCCTTGGCGATCTCGACGATCTGCTGGTCCGCGATGGACAGGCCGCGCGCCGGGCGGTCCGGGTCGAGCCGGACACCGAGCCGGTGCATCAGGGCGGCCGTCGCGGCGCGGGTGGCGCGGTGGTCGATCCGGCCCAGCGCCCGCCGGGGCTGACGGCTCATGAAGATGTTCTCGGCGACCGACAGGTCGGGGAAGAGCGTGGGTTCCTGGTAGATGACGGCGATTCCGGCGTCCCGGGCGTCGGCGGGGCCGTGGAAGGAGACCGGCTCACCGTCCAGCAGGACCTGCCCGGCGTCGGGCCGGTGCACCCCGGCGAGCGTCTTGATCAGGGTCGACTTGCCCGCGCCGTTCTCCCCGGCGAGGGCGTGGACCTCGCCGGGGAACAGGTCGAGGGACACGTCCCGCAGGGCGCGCACGGCGCCGAAGGACTTGGAGACGTCCCTCAGCGCCAGCACGGGGGCCGGATCCTGGGCGGACCGGTGGGTCATTGGGGGCTCCTCGACGAGGCGGAGGGTGTCCTCACGACGTTGTGAAAGGTTTCAAATGAGTTGCCGGGACGGTAGGCAGGCGGCGAAGGTCGCGTCAATGGCCGTGACGGGAAAATCTCCGAGCGGCCTTGTCTCCCCGAGATCCCAACAGGCGTATGTGTCCTGAGGGTTGACAGTCCCCGGTCGGCGCTCCTAGCTTCAGCGCCGTGAATCGATTCAGATTCAACCGCGTTCACACCGATGTCACAGGAGCGACGACGTGACCGAGCCCGCCGCGGTGAAGGCCGCCCTCAAATCCCAGGCCGTGGAGACTCCGTCCTGGGCGTACGGGAACTCGGGGACCCGATTCAAGGTCTTCGCCCAGCCCGGAATCCCCCGTACGCCCCGCGAGAAGCTGGACGACGCGGCACAGGTCCACGCGTTCACCGGAGCCGCGCCCACGGTCGCCCTGCACATCCCCTGGGACACGGTCGAGGACTACCCGGCCCTCGCGCGGTACGCCCAGGAGCGCGGCCTCGCTCTCGGCGCCGTCAACTCCAACACCTTCCAGGACGACGCCTACCGGCTCGGCAGCGTCTGCCATCCCGACCCCGCCGTCCGCCGCAAGGCCCTGGACCACCTGCTGGCCTGCGTCGACATCATGGACGCGACCGGGTCTCGGGACCTCAAGCTGTGGTTCGCCGACGGCACCAACTACCCCGGCCAGGACGACGTCCACGAGCGGCAGGACCGGCTCGCCGAGGCGCTCGCCGCCGTGTACGAACGGCTCGGTGAGAACCAGCGGATGCTGCTGGAGTACAAGTTCTTCGAGCCCGCCTTCTACATGACCGACGTGCCCGACTGGGGCACCGCCTACGCCCACTGCCTCAAGCTCGGCCCCAGGGCCCGAGTCGTCGTGGACACCGGGCACCACGCGCCGGGCACCAACATCGAGTTCATCGTCGCGACCCTGCTGCGCGAAGGACGGCTCGGGGCCTTCGACTTCAACTCCCGCTTCTACGCGGACGACGACCTGATGGCCGGCGCGGCCGACCCCTTCCAGCTCTTCCGGATCATGTACGAGGTCGTCCGCGGCGGCGGCCTCACCGCGGACGTCGCCTTCATGCTCGACCAGTGCCACAACATCGAGGCGAAGATCCCCGCCGTCATCCGCTCGGTGATGAACGTCCAGGAAGCCACGGCCAAGGCGCTGCTCGTCGACGGCCACGCCCTCGCCGCCGCCCAGCGCTCCGGCGACGTGCTGGAGGCCAACGCCGTGCTGATGGACGCCTTCAACACCGATGTGCGGCCGCTGCTGGCGGAGGTCCGCGAGGAACAGGGCCTGGACGGCGACCCGATGGCCGCCTACCGCCGTTCCGGCTGGGCGCGCCGGATCGCCGAGGAGCGGGTGGGGGGACAGCAGGCGGGGTGGGGGGCGTGAGTCCGCGACGCCCCCGCCGCCGACGCCCTCGCTACCGGTGCGCCCGCCCGTGACGTGCCGCATGGCTCGGCGCGCACCGCCCGGCTCGGCGCGCGTACCGCCCGGAGCACCCCCGTACGGCCCGGATCACCGCACCACAACGCCTGCCTGCCCGGTCCGGCGCACACCGCCCGCCTGCTTGCCCGCCCCGCCGGACGCCTCCCCGCCTGCCCGCACCCGCCTGTGAAGGACACCGAGGAACCCATGGCACTCCACCCCGAAGCCGAAGCGCTGCTGGCGCGCTCCCACCGTCTCGGCGCCGACCCGCGCACCACCAACTACGCGGGCGGCAACACCTCCGCCAAGGGCGCCGCACCCGACCCGGTCACCGGGCGCGACACCGAACTGATGTGGGTCAAGGGCTCCGGCGGCGACCTCGGCACCCTCACCCCCGAGGGCCTCGCCGTGCTCCGACTCGACCGGCTGCGGGCCCTGCGCGAGGTCTACCCCGGTGTGGAGCGCGAGGACGAGATGGTCGCCGCGTTCGACTACTGCCTGCACGGCAGGGGCGGGGCGGTCCCGTCCATCGACACCGCCATGCACGGCCTGGTCGACGCCCGGCACGTCGACCACCTGCACCCCGACTCCGGGATCGCGCTCGCCTGCGCCGCCGACGGGGAGAAGCTGACCGCCGACTGCTTCGGCGACACCGTCGCCTGGGTGCCCTGGCGGCGGCCGGGATTCCAGCTCGGCCTGGACATCGCCGCGGTGAAGGACGCCAACCCGCGGGCCGTCGGCTGCGTCCTCGGCGGCCACGGCATCACCGCCTGGGGAGAGACTTCCGAGGAGTGCGAGGCCAACGCGCTGCACATCATCCGCACCGCCGAGCGGTTCCTGACCGAGCGCGGCAGGCCCGAGCCCTTCGGGCCGCTCGTCGAGGGGTACGGGGCACTGTCCGCGGCCGACCGCCGCGCGCGGGCCGCCGCCCTCGCCCCGTACGTCCGCGCCCTCGCCTCCACGGACCGCGCCCAGGTCGGGCACTTCGACGACTCCGAGGCCGTGCTGGATTTCCTCGCCCGCGGGGAGCACCCCCGGCTCGCGGCGCTCGGCACCTCCTGCCCGGACCACTTCCTGCGGACCAAGGTCAGGCCCCTGGTCCTCGATCTGCCGCCCGCCGCCGACCTGCCCCGCGCCGTGGAGCGCCTGGGCGAGCTGCACTCCGCCTACCGGGAGGAGTACGCCGCGTACTACACCCGGCACGCGGAGCCCGGCTCCCCGCCGATGCGGGGCGCGGACCCGGCGATCGTGCTGATCCCCGGTGTGGGGATGTTCAGCTTCGGCCAGGACAAGCAGACGGCCCGGGTGGCGGGGGAGTTCTACCGCAACGCGATCACCGTGATGCGCGGGGCCGAGGCGGTCTCCTCGTACGCGCCGATCGAGGAGGCGGAGAAGTTCCGCATCGAGTACTGGGCGCTGGAGGAGGCCAAGCTGCGGCGCATGCCGTCCCCCAAGCCGCTGGCCGCCCGGGTCGCCCTCGTCACCGGGGCGGGCAGCGGCATCGGCCGGGCGATCGCCCACCGCCTCGCCGCCGAGGGCGCCTGCGTGGTCGTCGCGGACCTGGACGCGGAGCGCGCGGACGCCGTGGCCGGGGAGCTGGGCGGCTCCGACCGGGCGCTGGCCGTCGCGGTCGACGTCACGGACGAGAAGCGGATCGGCGAGATGTTCGCGGCCGCGGCCCTCGCCTTCGGAGGCGTCGACCTCGTCGTCAACAACGCGGGCATCTCCATCTCCAAGCCCCTGCTGGAGACCACCGCGGCGGACTGGGACCTCCAGCACGCCGTCATGGCGCGCGGCTCCTTCCTCGTCTCTCGGGAGGCGGCCCGGGTGATGCGCGCCCAGAAACTCGGCGGCGACATCGTCTACATCGCCTCCAAGAACGCCGTTCTCGCCGGTCCCGACAACGTGGCCTACTCCGCCACCAAAGCCGACCAGGCCCACCAAGTACGGCTCCTCGCGGCAGAGTTGGGCGAGCACGGCATCCGGGTCAACGGCGTCAACCCCGACGGGGTGGTCCGCGGCTCCGGGATCTTCGCCGGAGGCTGGGGCGCACAGCGGGCCGCGACGTACGGTATCGAGGAGGAGAAGCTCGGCGAGTTCTACGCCCAGCGGACCCTGCTCAAGCGGGAGGTGCTCCCCGAGCACGTCGCCAACGCCGTCTTCGCCCTCACCGGAGGCGAGCTGACGCACACCACCGGCCTGCACATCCCGGTCGACGCCGGGGTCGCCGGGGCCTTCCTGCGATGAGCGTCCCCGGTACGAAGACCTTCGCGGCCGTGGACCTCGGCGCGTCCAGCGGCCGGGTCATCACCGGCCGGGTCGGCCCGGACACCCTGCGCCTCACCGAGGCCCACCGCTTCCCCAACCGGCCCGTCCGGCTGCCGGAGGGCCTGCGCTGGAACATCCTCGGGGTGTACGGCGGGGTCCTCGACGGGCTGCGCGCCGCGGGCCCGGTCGACTCCGTCGGCATCGACGGCTGGGCCGTGGACTACGGGCTGCTGGACGCCGACGGAGCCCTGCTCGGCAACCCCGTCCACTACCGGGACGCCCGTACGGAGGGGGTCGCCGAGCGGGTGTGGGCCACGGTCCCGCCCGACGCCCTCTACCGCGCCACCGGCATCCAGTACGCCCCGTTCAACACGCTCTACCAACTCATCGCAGCGCGCGGCACACCACAACTCGCCTCAGCCAAGCGTCTGTTGTTGATACCGGACCTGATCGCGTACTGGCTGACGGGGGAGCAGGGCACCGAGCTGACCAACGCCTCCACCACCCAGCTGCTCGACCCCCGCACCGGTGACTGGAACCAGCCCCTGGCCGACCGTCTCGGCGTCGACCTCACCCTCTTCGCCCCGCTGCGCCGCCCCGGCGAACCGGCGGGTGCGCTGCTCCCGGCGGTCCAGCGGGAGGCCGGCCTGCCCGGCCCCGTACCGGTGACGGCCGTCGGGTCCCACGACACCGCCTCCGCCGTCGCCGCCGTCCCGGCTCTCCCCGGGGAGCGGTTCGCCTACCTCTGCACCGGAACCTGGTCCCTCGCCGGACTCGAACTGGACGCACCCGTCATTACTGAGGCCGGCCGCGCCGCGAACTTCACCAACGAGCTGGGGCTCGACTCCACCGTCCGTTTCCTGCGCAACATCATGGGCCTGTGGCTGCTCCAGGAGTGCATGCGCGCCTGGGGCCTGACCGAGGTCGCCCCGCTGCTCGCCGAGGCCGCGCACGCCCCGGGGCTCCGGTCCGTCGTGGACGCGGCCGCACCGGAGTTCCTCGCCCCCGGGGACATGCCCGGACGCATCGCGGCCGCCTGCCGGGCCACCGGCCAGCCGGTACCGCGGACCCCGGGCGCCTTCACCCGCTGCGTCCTCGACTCACTGGCCCTGGCCCACCGCACCGCGATCCATGAGGCCCAGCAGCTGGCGGGCCGCGCGGTGGACGTCGTGCACATCGTGGGCGGCGGGGCACGCAACGCCCTGCTCTGCCGGCTCACCGCGGACGCGACCGGTCTGCCGGTGGTCGCGGGCCCGGCCGAGGCCGCCGCACTCGGCAACGTCCTCGCCCAGGCGCGCGCCCACGGCCTGCCGGGGGACCTCGCCGCCTCCCGTCGGCTCATCGCCCGCCACCAGCCCCTGACCCGCTATGAGCCGTCGGGCGACCCGGCGGCCTGGCGGGCGGCGGCGCGCCGCATCCAGGGCGCCCAGCCCGTGCGCACCTGAGCGACCCGACCCGAACCCGCCCACCGCCTTCCCCGTCCCGTCCATCCCCCCCTTCCCCTCGCCGAATCGGAGCCGAGTGTGATCAGCCGACGACGACTGCTCAGCACGACCGCCACCGCCCTGGGAACCACCCTCATCGCCGGAGCCATTCCCCCCGCACAGGCCGCGGCCCGCGGCACGACCGGGGCCAAGGGCCTCCGGGTGGGCGGTTCCACCGCCGAGTACGTGAAGAACCCGCTCGGCCTCGGCGCCGCCCGTCCGCGCCTCGGCTGGCCGCTCACCGCGACCGCGCCGGGCCGCACGCAGAGCGCCTACCAGATCCGGGTCGCGCTGAGCGAACGCGCCCTGGAGCGGCCCGACGTGTGGGACAGCGGCAAGGTCGAGTCCGCCGACTCCACGCACGTCACCTACGGGGGACCGGAGTTGCGCTCCCGTACCCGCTACTACTGGACCGTGCGGGTGTGGGACGACCGGGGACAGGTGTCCGCCTGGTCCGAACCCGCCTGGTGGGAGACCGGCCTCACCGAGGCCTCCGACTGGTCCGCCGCATGGATCGGGGCGCCCGCCTCCCTCGTCACCGCTCCCGCCCTCACCGAGGCCTCCTGGATCTGGTTCCCGGAGGGCGACCCGGCGAGCAGCGCCCCCGCCGCGACCCGGTGGTTCCGGGGCGCGTTCGACGTACCAAAGGGCGTGACCAGGGCCCGGCTCGTGCTCACCGCCGACGACGGGTACGTCGCCCACCTGGACGGTACGGAGGTGGCGCGGGCCGAGCCGGACGAGGTCGCCCGAGCCTGGAGCCGCCCCTCGGTCACCGACGTCACCGAACGGCTCACGCCCGGCCGCCACGTCCTCGCCGTGGCGGCGACCAACGAGGTCACCGGCCCCGCCGGACTGCTCGGCGTCCTGGAGCTGACGACCCCCGACGGGGTGCGGACCGTCGCCACCGGCGACGGCTGGAAGTCCACCGACGCCGAACCCGCGGGCGACTGGCAGACGCCGGACTACGACGACGGAGCCTGGCCCGCCGCCAAGATCCTCGCCCCGTGGGGCTCCGGCCCCTGGGGGAGGGTGGCCCCCGCCTACGCCCCCGTCGCCCAGCTGCGCCACGAGTTCCGGCTGCGCCGCAAGCCCGTCGCGCGGGCCCGGCTGTACGCCACGGCGCTCGGCCTGTACGAGGCCCGCGTCAACGGCGAGCGGGTCGGCACCGACCGGCTCGCCCCCGGCTGGACCGACTACGCCCGACGCGTCCAGTACCAGACGTACGACGTCACGCAGTCGCTGACCTCCGGGACCAACACCCTGGGCGTGGAGCTGGCCACCGGGTGGTACGCGGGCAACGTCGGCATGTTCGGCCCGCATCAGTACGGCGAACACCCGGCTTTCCTAGGACAGTTGGAGGTCACCTACCGGGACGGGACCACCGAGCGGGTGCTGTCCGGAACCCACTGGCGGGCCGCCACCGGGCCCATCACCCTGGCCGACCTGCTCACCGGGGAGAACTACGACGCCCGCCTGGAGACCGACGGCTGGCTGCGCTCCGGCTTCGACGACGCCGCCTGGGCGAAGGCCGTCCCCGCCGAGGACGGGATCACCGGCCGGCTGGTCGCCGAACCCGACGGCCCCAGCCGGGTGATCGAGGAGCTGAAGGCCCGCGAGGTCACCGAACCCGAGCCCGGCGTCTTCGTCTTCGACCTCGGCCAGAACATGGTCGGCACCGCCCGCCTCCGCGTCACCGGACGCGCGGGCACCACCGTACGGCTGCGCCACGCCGAGGTGCTGAACCCGGACGGCACGGTGTACACCACCAACCTGCGTACCGCCGCCGCCACCGACCACTACACCCTCAAGGGCGGCGGCCCGGAGACGTACGAACCGCGCTTCACCTTCCACGGCTTCCGCTACGTCGAGGTGACCGGCTACCCCGGCAAGCCGCCGCGCGACGCCGTCGTCGGACGGGTGATCCACACCGACGCGCCGCTCACCATGGAGTTCGAGACGAACGTCCCGATGCTCAACCAGCTGCACAGCAACATCACCTGGGGCCTGCGCGGCAACTTCCTCTCCGTCCCCACCGACACCCCCGCCCGTGACGAACGCCTGGGCTGGACCGGTGACATCAACGTGTTCGCCCCGACCGCCGCGTACGCCATGGAGTCGGCGCGCTTCCTCGGCAAGTGGCTGAGCGACCTCCAGGACGACCAGAGGGCCGACGGCGCGTTCACCGACGTCGCGCCGCACGTGGACGGGCTGGGCGCGGGCTCGGCGGGCTGGGGCGACGCGGGCGTCACGGTGCCCTGGGCTCTCCACCAGGCCTACGGCGACACGGAGGTCCTGGAGCGGGCCTGGCCCTCGATGCTGAGGTGGCTGACCTACCTGGAGGAGAACAGCACCGGACGGCTGCGGCCCGCCACCGGCTACGGCGACTGGCTCAACATCGACGACGACACCCCCAAGGACGTCATCGCCACCGCCTACTACGCCCACAGCGCCGACCTCGTGGCCCGCACGGCCCGCGTCCTCGGCAAGGACCCGGCCCCGTACACGGCCCTGTTCGCAGAGGTCCGCGACGCGTTCCGCGCCGCCTACGTCACCGACGGCGGCCGGGTGAAGGGCGACACCCAGACCGCCTACGTCCTGGCGCTCTCCATGGACCTGCTGACCGGGCCGGAACGCACCACGGCGGCCGACCGGCTCGTCGCCCTCGTCGAGGCGAAGGACTGGCACCTGTCGACCGGCTTCCTCGGCACCCCGCTGCTGCTGCCCGTCCTCACCGACACCGGGCACACGGATGTCGCCTACCGCCTGCTGCTCCAGCGGACGTTCCCCAGCTGGGGCTACCAGATCGACCGCGGCGCGACGACCATGTGGGAGCGCTGGGACTCCATCAGGCCCGACGGCAGCTTCCAGGACGCCGGGATGAACTCCTTCAACCACTACGCCTACGGCTCCGTCGGCGAATGGATGTACGCCCACATCGCGGGCATCGCCCCCGCCGCCCCCGGATTCCGCGAGGTCAGGGTGCGCCCCCGGCCCGGCGGCGGCATCACCAGGGCCCGGGGCCGCTTCGGCACGCGATACGGCCCGGTCACCACCAACTGGCGCAAGGACAGGGGCCGTTTCCACCTGACGGTGACCCTGCCCGTGAACACCACCGGTGAGGTGTGGATCCCGGCCGCCCGCCCGCAGGACGTCACCCACCCGGGGGCGCGCTTCCTGCGGATGGAGGACGGCAGCGCGGTCTTCGCGGTGGGTTCGGGGACCCACGGCTTCACCGCCTGACCTCCGTGCTCCGCCGGTGAGCCCCGGGGCGCTCCCCGCCCGTGCTCACCGGCGGTGCTTTCCGGCCGAAGCGACGATGCCGGAGAACCGTGCCACAGAGGCAAGAGCACAGGTCACGCCGTTGTTTTTGGTTGAACCAATCGAGATCGTCCATATGCTGGACATGCTCACGCGGCCCCGGTGAGCTGCCCGAACGACCATCCGGTCGGCTCGGCCGGGCGTCCAAGGCCGGAAGCTGGCCGTCGATGTGCGCCTACGGTCCGCATGCGTAAGACTCCTGACCGCAATCAGGCACCCGACTCAGGAGTCTTCACCAATGCACCCCAAGCCTCACGCCATCTTCGCAACCGTCACCGCGAGCACCCTGCTGCTCGGCGGCGTCGCGACCGCCACCGCCCACGCCGCGCCGACGCAGGCCCAGAGCTTGTACGCGCCCTCCGCCCTCGTCCTCTCCCTCGCCCGGGGCGAGGACCCGGCTACCGCCAGCGTCGAGCGGGCGGTGACCCTCACCTGTGCCCCGCGCCCCGGCGGCACCCACCCCACGGCCGCCACGGCCTGCAAGGAACTGGCCGCCGTCCAGGGGAAGTTCGCCGACCTGACCGCAGGCCCGTCGAACCGCACCTGTACCCGGCAGTGGGACCCGGTCGTGGTCACCGCGCAGGGTGTCTGGGAGGGCAAGCGCGTCGCGTTCCACACCACGTACGGCAACGCCTGCGAGATGGCGGGCAGCGTGAACGGCACCTCCGTATTCGCGTTCTGACCCCGGCGCGCCACCGTCGAGGATCGCCGCGACGGCAGGTCGGCGCGGAAGACCGTTCCCTGCCGCCCCCCTGGGGCGGTGCGGAGCCCCCACCGCCCGACTGCCGCAGCACCCGCCGCAGCCGCCCGCCTCATCCCTTCGAGGCGGGCGCGTCCGTGTGCGGCGGGGACTCCTGCGTCACCCGCGCCGGGAGTCCGCGTGCCCGGTCACCGACTGGGCGACGGACTCGGCGGCGTCGCGGGCCGGTCCCTGAGGAGCGCCTCCGCTCCGCAGGGTCTCCTCGGTCCTCGCCTCCCGGCCGTGCCGCATCCCGAACGCGAACGCGCCCTCACCGGCGGGGGAGAGGGCGCGTTCGCGGTCAGGGGGCCGTGGCTCAGGACCCGGTGTAGGGGAGCAGCGCCATCTCGCGGGCGTTCTTGATGGCCGCGGCCACCTGCCGCTGCTGCTGGGCGCTGATCCGGGTGATCCGGCGGCTGCGGATCTTTCCCCGGTCGGAGATGAACTTCCGCAGCAGATCGGTGTCCTTGTAGTCGATGTAGGTGATCCCGGCCACGTCCAGGGGGTTGGGCCTGGCCTTGAGCGGTTTGCGGGGGTCCTGCTTGCGGGGCATGGGCTTCCTTGTGCTGGGTGATGTCCGGTGAACGGCGGATGGCGGACCCGGGGCCGACGGCCCGGGATGCGGGGGTACGGGGCGGGGTCAGCGGACCGGGTCGAGAAGGGCGTCGAACGCGGCGGGCAGCAGCTTCCAGGTCTCCCGGCCCGCCCCGTACTCCTCGTCGGTGAGCAGGCAGGAGTCCAGCAGTTCGGTCAGCCCGTCCCGGTCGAGGCCGGGGGAGACGAAGACCAGGTGCTGACAGCGGTCGCCGTGCTCGGGGTGCCAGTCCAGGGCTGCGGCGGCCTGCCGGTAGGGCGGCACCAGGGACCACGCGGCGTCCGGCAGGGAGGCGAGCCAGGGGCCCACGTCCTCCACGCACAGCGCACCGCCCGCGGCGTCCCAGGAGAGCAGCGTGTCGGGCCGGTCCGCGAGCCAGAACCGCCCCCTGCTGCGGGCCGCCGCACAGCTCAGGTCCTCCAGCGCGTGGTAGAGCCGCTCGGGGTGGAAGGGCCGGTGCCGCTGCCAGACGAGAGTCCCGACCCCGGCCTCCTCCGCCTCCTGCGGCAGCAGCGCGCAGGCCGGATGCTGGCCCGCGGCCGCGGCCTCCACATCGAACCCGGCGAACACCAGCCGCGCCAGCTCCGCCGACCCCGCCGGTGCCTGCCGGGCCATCGGATTGAGCTGCCGCAGCAGCGCGCGGTCCTCGTCGTCCGCCGCCGGGTTGTCGGCCACGGCGAGGACAGGCGCGTACTCCACCTGCCGGGCCCAGGTGTCGCCGATGGTCCGCTGGTCGGAGGGCGCCGCCGCGAGACCGGCGTCGGCGAGGTCGTCGCCGTTGGCGAGGCAGGGCAGCACGAGCGACGGGTCGATCGCGGTGACCACGCCGGTCACCTCGGCGAGCGTGGTGTGCGCGGCGATCACCTCGGCCATGGACTTCGGCTCGACCGAGTCCCAGAGCTCCAGGACGGCCAGCCGGGTCACCCCGTCCCCCGCCAGTCGTTCGAGCTCGGGAACCAGGTCCTCGCGGAGCGCGCAGCAGGCGCAGTCGTTCACCAACGGGGTGTCACCGGCGGCCTGTTCGCCGTCGGCGTCCCGCAGCGACCGGCGGACCGTCCCGCCGGTGGCCGTCGAGAGGTCGTGGTGCAGGGCGACGCTGCGGGGCACGTCCCGCAGCAGCCCCTCGACGACCTCGTGCCGGGCCTCGGCGTGCAGACCGCACACGATCACGACGGGCAGTCGCGCCCGGTCCGTGCTCACCGGGCCTCACCCCGTCCGTACCGCCGCTCGAAGCGCTCGACGCGCCCCGCCGTGTCCATGACGCGGGCGGTTCCGGTGTAGAAGGGGTGGCTCGCGGAGGAGATCTCCACGTCGACCACCGGGTAGGTGCGGCCGTCCTCCCACTCGATGGAACGGTCGCTGGTCAGGGTGGAGCGGGTGAGAAAGGCGAAGTCGGCGGCCTTGTCGCGGAAGACGACGGGACCGTAGGCGGGGTGGATTCCGGGCTTCATGGCTGTCCTTCGAGGGGTGGGCTTCGTTGCGGCGGCCGGGGAGGGCGGGGCGGACCGGAGCCGGCCTCAGCGCTCCTCGCGGAAGTCGACGTGGCGGCGGAGGACCGGGTCGTACTTGCGCAGCACCATCCGGTCGGGGTCGTTCCGCCGGTTCTTGCGGGTGACGTAGGTGTAGCCGGTCCCCGCGGTGGAGCGGAGCTTGATGACCGGGCGTACTTCGTTGCGTGCCATGGCGCTAGTATATGGCAATGGTTTCCATTTTCAATAATGGATGTCCCGAACGAGAGGCAGGTAACGTCCATGTCCGCCCACTGTCAGCTCACCGGAGCGAAGCCGGGCTTCGGCAACAACATCTCCCATTCGCACCGCCGGACCTCCCGCCGGTTCGATCCGAACGTCCAGCGCAAGCGCTACTGGCTGCCGAGTGAGGGGCGTCATGTGCGGCTGACGCTCAGCGCCCGCGCGATCAAGACCATCGATGTGATCGGCGTCGAGGCGGCGGTCGCCCGCATCCGCGCCCGGGGAGGGAAGGTCTGATGGCGAAGAAGAGCAAGATCGCGCAGAACGACAAGCGCAAGGCGACGGTCGAGCGGTACGCGGCCCGCCGGGCCGAGCTCAAGGAGATCATCCGTCGCTCCGGCACTCCGGCGGGCGAACGGGCCGCGGCCGTCGCGGAGTTGAGGAAGCAGCCGCGTGACGCCAGTGCGACCCGGGTGCGCAACCGGGACAGCGTCGACGGCAGGCCCCGGGGGTATCTGCGGACGTTCGGTCTCTCCCGGGTCCGGATGCGGGAACAGGCGCACGCCGGGTTCCTGCCCGGAGTGACCAAGTCCTCGTGGTGACGGCGGTCTGAGCGCTGAAGGGGCGGGTGGCGGTACGGCTCGACGCCGTACCGCCACCCGCCCCTCGTACTTGCCGTGCCGGCTCAGTCCTGCGGGCGCAGCAGTCCGCGCTCGTAGGCCCTGACCAGGCGTTGCGGGACCTGGTGGACGGTGCCGTCGATCGTCACCGCGACCAGCTGGGGCGTGGTCGCCTTCCACTGGGCGCGGCGGTGGCGGGTGTTGCTGCGGGACATCTTCCGCTTCGGAACTGCCATGGGGGTCTCCCGGGGGTGGTGAACGGTCGCGTCGACGGTATAGCGAAATGGAAGTCGTTTTCAAATAGTGGCCCGCGGGACCGGTGGGCCGGTCAGCGGCCGACCGGGTCGGCGTGCGCCCCGTCGCCCGGGGTGACCAGGGCGAGGTGGCCACCGTCGTCGAGGGGGGTCGGCACGGTGAGCGTGGCCACCTGTGCGGCCCGGTCGGCGTCGAAGACGTGGACCTCGCCGTGCCCGCCCCGGCTGACCGCGATCAGTCCGCCGCCGGGGGAGGCGGCGACCGCCCGCCGCTGAACACCGTCCCAGGGGGTCCCGCCGCGGCGGGGTGCGCCGGACATGGCGGGCAGGGGGAGCCGGGCGGCCACCCGCGGGCGGGCCCCGGCCCCCGTGGGCGCCGTGAGCACGATCAGCTCGTCGCCGTCCGGATGGACGCGGCTGTAGGCGATGTGGCGGGCGGTCACCGCGAGCCGGAACACCAGCCCGGGGCCCAGCTCCAGGCGGCCGGTGACCCCCGAGTCCAGGTGGTGCCACCAGGCGTCGTTGGTCCAGTCCGGCCACTGCCCGGGGTCACCGGGGCCGCCGCGCACGCAGGACCAGAGGAGGCGTCGGACCGGATCGAGCCGCAGGTAGTACCCGCGCCCGCCGGAGCGTCCGTCGGCCGGCCAGGGCAGCGGCGGCTCGGCGGTGAGGCCGTCCCCCGTCCGCCGCGTGCGGTGCACCCCCGAGCCCGCTGCGGCGAACACCCGCCCGGTGACCGGGTCATGGGCGTCCCCGTGCCCGTCGTCGTCCGGCAGGGCGATCCGCCCGGCCGGCTCCGCCGGAGGGCAGGCCGGGGCCGCCGCCATGAGGTCGCGGTGCCGGTGGGCCAGTAGTTCCCCCGGCTCCCGGTGGCGCAGCACCACGAGCGGTGAGGGCCCTCCGAGAACCGTCACCCCCGGCTCGCCGCTCCGCCCCCGGACGCGTACGGCGACGGCGCCGTCCGGTGCGTCGAGGTCGACGGCGGTCAGCAGCCCGGTCCACGCCTCCTCGTTGCGGCCCAGTCCGGTGGTCACCGCCAGGCGTCGCCCGTCGGGGGCGGCCGCCAGGTGCTCGGCGGGAATCGCCACCGGTATCCGCCGCCGGACCAACGGCCCTGCCGTGTCGGGGCCGTACGGATCGAGGACCAGCAGCTCGCCCGCCCGGTCGTCCACGCAGGCGACCAGGCCGCCGGGGAGCGCCAGGAACCCCGCGTGCTCGGAGAGGTGCCGGTGCTCCAGCGCCGCCCGCTCCGTGCCGTCCGGGAGGTCCAACAGGCTGACACGTCCCGCGACATGGTCGGAGACCAGCAGACGTGGCGGGGGTGGCGCGGGGGAGGGGTGGTGGACGTGGGGCACGGGGTGTCCTGCTCTTTCCGTCGATGGGCGGGCGGGGGTGGCGTCCGCCGACTGTATTGGAAATGATAATCATGTGTAAGGTTTCGCCTGCGGCGGGGGATCGCTCCCGGGGCTTCGCCGTCGCCCTGCCCCGTCCCCGGGAGCGCACAGGAACGTGAGGGACCGTCCGATGCCACGAACCGCTCTGAGAGTCCGCCGCTGGGCGGCGATCGCCGTGCTGGGAGGACTGCTCGCAGGCTGCGGGACCGACGACGGCTCCGCCGGGGCTCCGGCCGCCGCATCCGGGGCCGGGGCCGGATCCCGTACGAGCACCGAGGTGCGGCCCATCGAGGCGGCCACCCGGATCACCGACGCCAAGGGCGTCACCGTCTCCCTGCCGAAGCCCCCGGAGAAGATCGTCTGCCTGGTGGCCCTCTGCGACGACATGCTGGTCGAGCTGGGCCTGACCCCCACCGCCACCAACTCCCAGGTGCTCGCGCACCCCAAGTTCCTGGGCAAGGAGAAGGCGGCGAAGATACCCGTCGTCCCCGGCGGCTTCCTGAGCCCCGAGGTCGAGGCGATCCTGTCCCACCAGCCCGACCTGGTGATCGGCCTGGAGGACACCCACGGCAAACTCGCCCCCGCGCTGAAGGGCGCCACCACCTTCTGGCCCGTCCAGCCGGGTTCCTGGCAGGACAGCGTTGGCTACCTGCGGGACCTCGCCGCCCTCACCGGCCGCACCGAGGAGGGTGAGAAGGCCGAGAAGACCTTCCGCACCGCCCTGGCGGGCGCCGAGCGGGAGAAGAGCGGCAAGACCTCACTCATCGTCTTCGGCAGCGACGAGAACTTCGGCGTCGCCACACCCGAGACCGACGTGGCCGCCGGGCTGTTCCCGAAGATCTCCCACTACCCCTGGAAGAGCCGGGGCGTGGACGGCGCCTACAGCCTGGAGGAGATCCTCGCCCGGGACGTCGACGTCCTGTTCGTGGAGACCCTGTCCTTCGGCGCCCCGGACGGCAAGCTCTCCGACAAGCTGTCCGGGAACCCCCTCTGGTCGCGCATCCCCGCCGTGAAGAACGGCAAGGTCCACGAGGTCGACTCCGAGGTCTGGGCCAAGGGGCGCGGCACCCGGTCCCTGGGCGTCGTCCTCGACGAGGCGACGGCCGCGCTGCGGTGAGGCGGCCGCCCGTCGCACTGCTCGGCCTGGGGGCGGCGGCGGCGGTGAGCGCGGTGTGCGCCCTCAGCCTCGGCACCCCCTACGTTCCGCCCGCCCGTCTTCCGGCCACCCTGGGGACGGACGGACTCGCGGGCGTCGTCGTCACCGAACTCCGGCTGCCCCGCATGGTGCTGGCGCTGATCGCCGGAGCCTGCCTGGGCGCCGCCGGGCTGGTCCTCCAGGAGGCGCTGCGCAATCCGCTGGCCGTGCCGGAGATGCTCGGAGTCTCCTCCGGGGCCGCCCTCGGCGTCGCCGCCCCGCTCGTCCTGGCCGTCTCCGTGCCCCTCGCCCTGCAACCGTTCCTCGGCCTGGCCGGGGCGGCCGTCGGCGGGCTGCTCACGCTGGTGGCCGCCGGATTCGGGCGCAGCCCCTCGGCCGTCCTGCTCACCGGTGCCGCCGTCGCGGCGGCCCTCCAGGCGGCCCTGCTGGTGCTCATGGTCATGGCCGACCAGCTCGACCTCCAGCTCATCTACCGCTATCTGCTCGGCAGCCTCTCGGCCCGCACCTGGGACGACGTCACCGGGCTGCTGCCCTGGCTCGCCGTGGCCGTCCCGGCCCTCGTCCTGTGCGTGCCGGTGCTCGGAGTGCTGCGGCTCGGCGACGACGACGCCCGCGCCCTCGGCGTACGGGTCGAACGCGCACGGCTGGCCGCGCTGGGCATCGCCGTCGTGCTGATCGCCCCCGTCGTCGCGGTCTGCGGTCCGGTGGCGTGGGTCGGTTTCCTGGCCCCGCACCTCGCCCGACGCCTGCGGCCGGACGGCGCCGCCGCCGGCTGGCTCGTACGGTCCGCCGGATGCGGTGCGGTGGTCGTCCTGTGCGCCGACCAGCCGGCGCGGCTCGCACTCGCCCCGGTCGAGACGCCGGTCGGGGCGTGGACGGCCCTGATCGGGGTGCCGGTCGGGGTGGCGCTGATCAAGCGGGGGAGACGGCGTGCCTCCCCGGACCGGAGTCCGGCCGCCGCGGCGACCGCTCCGGGACCCGGTCCCGCGCCGGGCGTCCCCGTACAGGGAGGCGGGCCGGACGGTCCCGCCTCCGTCCTGCGGAAGGCGGAACGATGACCGCGACCCTCGACGAACGCGTCCTCGACCCCGCGCCCGGCAGGGTCCGGCGGGCCCTGCGCGCGCCAGGGGTCCGGATGGGCGCACTGGCGGTGCTCGTCGCCCTCGTCGCCTGCGCGGATCTCTTCGCCGGGCGGGGTGTCACCCCCGAAGACGTACGGGCCGTGCTGCTCGGAGCCGGCGGCGACCCCACCGCCGAGCACATCGTCCTGCGGCTCCGGCTGCCCCGGATGCTGGTGGCGCTGGTCGCCGGGGCGAGCCTCGGAGTGGCCGGACTCGTCCTCCAGTCGGCCTTGCGCAACCCGCTGGCCGGGCCCGAGGTCACCGGCGTCACCCCGGGCGCGGTGCTCGGTGCCGTCGGCGCCACGGGGCTGGGCCTGGCGGGCTGGGACTCCCCGACGGCCGTGGTCGTGGCGGCCTGCCTCGGCGGCTTCGCGGGGGCGGGACTGCTGTGGCTGCTCGCCGGGCGGGACCAGGGCGACCCCGAACAGACCGCCGTCTACGGAGTCCTGGTCTCGGCCGTCCTCGCCGGATTCACCGCGGTCGTCCTGCTGGTGGCCCCCGGCGAACTGGGCAGCGTCGTCCAGTGGCTGATCGGCTCCACGGAGGGCCGGGTCTGGCAGCACTGGCACCTGCTCTGGCCCTGGGCGGCGCTCTGGGGTGCGGCGGCCTGGCTGCTCGCCGGGCCGCTGACGCTGCTGCGGTGCGGCGACGAGCAGGCCGCGGCCGCCGGACTGGACACCGGCCGGGGCCGCGCGGCGGCACTGGTCTGCGCGGTGGCGTTGACGGCGGGAGCCGTCTCGGCCGTGGGCGCGCTCGGCTTCGTGGGACTGCTGGTGCCGCATCTGGCCCTGGCGGTCTTCGGCGCCGACCTGCGGATCACGCTCCCGGGCGCGGCGCTGTTCGGCGCGGCCGTGGTGTGCGGGGCGGACGCGGCCGCGCAGGTGCTGTCCCGGCTGCTGGCCACGGCGCTCGACGCGGACCGGCTGACCCTCCCGGTCGGCGCGCTCACCACGTTCGTGGGGGCCGGGCTGCTGCTGGCCGTGGCCCGACGCCGCGCGGACGCGCGATGAGGGGGCGGGACGGCCGGGGTGCGAAGGCCGCCGCGGTGGCCGGGGGAGCGGGAGGCGGACAACGGGAGGCAAGCGATGAGGAGCGCGGCATGACGGAACAGACCACCGAGGGGACGACCGGAGGGCGGACAGCGGACCGGGCGACGGGGCCCGGCGCGGCCGCGGACCGGGCGGAGACCCCCGCGCCCGACGCCGTCCGGGCGGAACGGCTCACCTTCGGATATCCCGGGCGGCCGGTCCTGCGCGGGGCCGATCTGAGCGTCCGGGCCGGTGAACTCGTCGCCCTCATCGGGCTGAACGGCTGCGGCAAGAGCACCTTCCTCAAGCTCGCCGCCGGGCTGCTCACCCCGAGCGCCGGGCGCGTCCTGCTCGAAGGCGACGATGTGGCGCGGCTGTCCCGGCGGACCGCCGCCCGACGGGTGGCCATCCTGCACCAAGCCGCCCCGGCCGTACCAGGGCTGACCGTACGTCAGCTGGTGCGGCAGGGGCGTTACGCCACCCGGGGGCCGCTCGGGATGCTGCGGGAGGGCGATGACGAGGTGACGTCACGGGCGCTCGCCGACGTCGGTGTCACGGCCTGGGCGGACCGGCCGGTGGACGCGCTGTCCGGCGGTGAACGCCAGCGGGTGCGGCTGGCCATGGCGCTGGCCCAGGACGCCCGGGTGCTCTTCCTGGACGAACCGACCACCTATCTCGACCTGCGGCACCAGCTGGAGGTTCTCCAGACGGTCGTACGGCTGCGCGCCGAACGGCGGCTGACCGTGGTGATGGTGCTGCACGACCTCAACCACGCGGCGCGGTTCGCCGACCGGATCGTCGCGCTGCGCGAGGGGCGCGTGGCCGCCGACGGGCCTCCCGCCGAGGTCGTCACCCGGCGGCTGCTGGCCGAAGTCCTGGGCGTGGCAGGCCGGGTGGGGACCGACGACACGGGCGGCTGGCCCGTCTGTTACCCAGATCACCCCATCGACCCGCTCCAGCTATTGCGGAATGAAAATCGTATTCATTAGTGTCTGTGCTGCGGCACGCACGACGCCGCGCATCATGTCCATCCGAACCGAATGGAGGCTTCAACTCATGGAGCACAACAAGGTGTTCAGCCCGATCGCCGACCAGGGCCAGCTGGCCCACCTGTCCGCCACCCACTCGAACGCCCTCGTCGAGAACCCCTTCGACGACGCCGTCGAGGCCGACACCGCCGCGGACGAGAAGTAAGCGGCGCCTGCCGCTGACGGCAGGACCGCATCCCGCGTGGAGGGCCCGCCCGGTCGACTTCCGGGCGGGCCCGCCCCGTTCACCGCACCACTCGCCCCACCCCCACCAACCCGCCTCGGAGGCCCCCGTGACCCGCAGTCGACTCGCTCCCGGTGCCGGGATCGTCACCGTCCCCGGTGACGGGCCCGTACTCCGGACCGCCGACGGGGAGTTCCTGCGCGTCGACACCGGCGACACCGCCCCCGAGGCCCTGGTGCGCCTGCTGACGGCGGAGGAGGAGACGGGCGGCGACGCGCACCGCGACGCCGGACTCGACCGGCTGGCAGCCGCGTTCGAAGCCGCCGGGCACGCCGTGCCGGCCCCGCCCCCGGCCTCGCTCACGGGCTGTGCGGTCCATGTGCTCGGCGCCCCCGTACTGACCGACCCCCTGGCGCGGTTCCTCGCGGGCGAAGGTGCCGAGGTCCACCCCGCCACCGCCGACCGGGTCGCGGAGATCAGCGCCTCCGCCGCCGAAGCGGACCGCGTCGCCGTGGTCTGGTGCCTCGACTCGCCGGTGCCCGACGGGCTGTGGGACGCGGCGGACCGGCTGCCCGCCCGCGGAACGGCCTGGCTCCGCTGCCACCGCGAGGGCGCCACCGTCTGGACCGAACCGCTCGCCGCGGCCCCGGGCGACGTCACCTCCCGTCAGGTCCGGCTGCGCAGGCTCGCGGCCACCCCCGCCCACCGCGAACTCCACGCGTACTGGGCGGGCCACCGCACCCCCGACACCGGACCGCACCCCACGGAGGCCTCGGCCGCGCTGATCGCCGCGCTGCTCACCGCCGACCTGATCGCCTGGGCGGGCGGCGCGCGAGGGCCCGCCCGGCTTCCCGCCCGCCGTCGGCTGCGCCGGATCGACCTGCGCGACCTGACCGTCACCGAGCACCCCGTGCTCCCCGTCCCGGCCGTCTCCCCCCTGCCCGCCCCCGGCGCGCGCACCGGGATGGCCGAGGCACCCGCGTGAACACCCCGGCCACCCGCGGCGCACCGACGGCCCGCGGCGGGCCCGGGACCTCGGGCGCACCGGTGATCCGCACCGTCGCCGTCCACGCGCCCGACGGAACCGCGCTCGCCACCGACGTATGCCTGCCGGACGGGCCCGGACCGCACCCCGCCGTCGTCATCCGCACCCCGTACGGGCGGACCGCCCACCGGGCCGAGCTGTCCGGCTGGGCCGCGCACGGATTCGCCGCCCTTGCCCAGGACGTACGCGGCCGCCACGCGTCGCCGGGGGAGTGGCACCCCTACCGCGACCACGAGGAGAGGGACGGCACGGCCACCGTGGCCTGGGTACGCGGCCAGGGGTGGAGCAGCGGCGCGGTCGTGGCCGCGGGCGCGTCCTACGCCGCGCACTGCGCCCTCGTCACCGCCCTCTCCGACGACGACCCGGGCCGCCCCGACGCCGTCATCGCCTCCGTCCCGGCCCTCGGCCTGGCCGAGACGGCGCGTGAGCCCGGCGGCCCGGAACGGCTCCGGGCCCGAGCCGGCTGGTGGGCCGCCCACGGCGACCGCCCCGACTCCGACCCGGACGCCCTGGAACGGGCCCTGGCAGCGGACCCGCGGCTGCTGGAACACCTGCCGGTGACCCGCCTCGCGGGACGCCTCGGCGCGGTGCTCGGGCGCCAACTCCCCTCCTGGACACGGCTGTGGGCCGACGCCACGCGAGGCGGTCTCGTCCGGCGGGCCACCGCCGCACGGCTGCCGTTGCTCGCCGTCGGCGGCACCCGCGACCCGTTCGCCGAGGACACCGTGGCCCTGTGGCAGGGCTGGGGCGGCCCCGCCCGGCTGCTGCTCGGCCCCTGGGGCCACCGCCTCACCGCCGAACCCTCCGCCGCGCCCGGGGCGCGTCTCAACCTCGGCGCGCTGTACGTACGCTGGGCGCGCGCCGCCCTCGCGGACCGGCTGGAGCCGGGACGGCGCGGGGTGATCGCCCTGGGAGACAGCGGCCGCTGGCGGCCGCTGCCCGGGGCCGGACCGCAACCGGCGACCGCCTGGCCCTTCGGCGCCGCCACCGGTCTGCGGCTGCTGCACGGCGCGGAGTTCACCGCGGATCCGGCCCGCCCCGTGCGCTCCGACGATCTCGCCGTCCCGCCGGACGGGACCCCCGCGGACCGCTGCCTGCTCCTGTCGCCGCCCCTGACCCGCCCCCTCGACCTGGCGGGAGCGGCCACCGCCCGGATCACCGTCACCGCCGACGCGCCGTCCGCCGACTGGGCCGTCCGCCTCACCGCGCTCGACCCCTCCGGACGCGCCGACCCGCTCGCGTTCGGCATCGTCCGCCGCACCGGCCCGCCCGGGGAGGCCGGAGACCTCGCCGTACCGCTCGGCACGCTGGGGCGGCGGCTGCCCGCCGGGACCCGGCTGCGCGCCGAGATCGCCGGGCACCACTTCCCCGCCCACGCCCGCAACCCCCACACCGGCGAGGACCCGGTGACGGCCACCCGGCTCGTCCCCTCCCGCCGCACCGTGACCACCCAGGGCAGTGCCCTGTTCCTGCCCGTCGTCGCCCGACGCAGCCATGTCGAGCCCGTACCGGAGATCTGCCGATGACCACCCACAGCGCCCTGCCCGTCGAAGCCCTCGTCGACCCCGTCAGCGGCATCATCCGCGACGTCGCGCCCGTCGAGCACCCCAGCGGCGCCCCGCCCCGCTACACCGCGATGACCGCCGACGTGGCCGACGCCCGCCGCCTCGGCGCCTGGCCCGCCGACCGCGTCTCCCTCGGCACCACCTTCGGCGACGCCGAAGGGGCGTGGATCGCCGCCGTCGCCGAAGCCGTCGAACGCTACTGCGGCAACCGGGTCCCGCCCCCCGGCCACCCCGACGCCCCCCGGCGGGCCACCGCCGCCGAACTGGCCGCCGAGGGGCACCGCGTGTACGGACCCGGAGCCCTGCCCGCGTACGCCCCCTGGCAGTACGGCCGCCCGGCGTTCCCGTACGCCGAACTCACCCCCGGCACCGAGGCGCTGTGGACGCGGGCCACCGAGGACGGCCGGCCCTGCTGGGCGCCCGTCGCGCTGACCCACCTCAACTGGCGTCAGGGCGACCTGCGTTCGCTGCCCCGCACCCACCACCTCAACTACGCGGGGATCGCCACCGGCCAGGGCTTCGACGACGCCGTCGAACGCGGCCTCCTGGAAGTCGTCGAACGGGACGCCCTGGAACTGTGGTGGCACCTGGACGGGCCGACCCGGGGCATCGACCCGGCGAGCGTCCCGGGCCTCACCGAGGACCTCGCGGGCTGCGCCCTGGAGGTCCACATCGTGGAGATGCCCTCCGAGTTCGCGCCCTGCGTCGCCGCCCTGGTGCACGACCCCGGACGCGGCATCCACGCGGCAGGGTTCGCCTGCCGGTACGACCCGGCCGAGGCCGCCCGCAAGGCGGTCCTGGAGGCCGTGCACACCTGGGTCTTCACCCAGGGCGCGGTGGACGCGGACGGCTGGGTCCACCGGGCCGTCGAGGCCGGCATGCTCGCCCGCGGCCTGTACCTCGACCATCGCGCCGACGGCCGCTATCTCGACGACTGCGGACCGGAGTTCGCCGCCGTCCGGGACCTCGGCGCCCATGTCCAGGTCTGGCTGGACGACCGGCTCGCCCCCTTGGCCCGCCGCTTCACCGAACCGGCCCTGGGCGCCGTCCCGGTCACCGCGATCGCCCCCGGCAGCCGGGGCGCGCTCGACGCCGCCCTCGCGGCGGGCGGACACCGGGTGATCACCGCGGACCTGACCACGGAGGACGTCGCCGAGACCACGCTGCGGGTCGCCCGGGTGCTCGTCTCCGGCCTCATCCCCAACGCGCCCGCCGCCTTCGGGTACTTCGGCTGCCCCCGCTTCGCCGAGGCCGCCCTCGCCCGTGGCTGGCGGACCCGGCCGCCCACCGCCCCGGGGGACTTCACCCTCGCCCCGCCACCGCACATGTGAGGGAGCCCCCCATGCCCCACTCGCGCCCCCGTCCGCCCGCCCCGGGCGCGACGGCTGCCCCGCGCCCCGGCCTCCCCGGAGCCGGGCGTTCGACGTCCGTCCTGCTGCGGCGGGCCCTCGCCGACGCCCGGTCCCCGCGCACGCCGCGCGTCCGCCCGTACGTCCCCGAGCGGCCGTTCCCCTGGACGGGCGCCGGGCTGCCCCTGGGCACCGGTGACGCGCCGGTCGACCTGGACCGGGTGCTGCGGCTCTCCCTCGGGGCGCCGCCCGGCACGCCGGGGCGGCTGCGCCCCGTGCCCTCGGCGGGCGCGCTGCACCCGGTGCGGGTCCACCTGCTGGTCGGGACGGGCTGCTCGCTGCCGCCCGGACGGTACGCCTACGACCCGCGCGCCCACCGGGCCCACCCGCGCGGACCGGCCCCCGCCGACGTGCCGCCGGGGGCCCTGGCCGTGCTCACCGTGGCCGTCGCCCGCACCGTCGCCCACTACGGGCACCGGGCCTGGCCGCTCCTGCTCCTGGACGCGGGCCACGCCGCGGCCGCCCTGGCGCTGGCCGCGCCCCCCGGCGGCGTACGGGTCTGCCTCGACGCGGACGGGGCCCTGCTGTCGGCCGCCGCCGGGCTGCCCGCACCGGCCGACCGGCGCGCCTGGCCCGGCTTCGAGCTGGAGACCCCGCTGGCCGCGGTCCGCTGGACACCGCAGGGCACCCCGGCCGGTGACGCCGCTGAAGTGCTGCGAGCCTGGGCCACCCTGCCCCTCGGCGCGGCGCCGACGCCGCGGTCCGGGGCCGAGATCGCCTCGCCGCGCGAGATCGCCGCGACCCGGCACCTGCTGGGCCTGCTCGCCGCCTCCCCGCGGCGGCCCGGCGGCACCTGGCACCCGGCCCCGCGCCCCGGACCGGTGACCGACGGCACGCTCCGGGCCCGCCGCAGCGCCGCCCCCGAGGACCTGACCCGCCCGCCCGGCACCGACCCGCTCCGCCAGGTCCTCGGCACCGCCCGCGCGGCCCGGCCCGACGGACCCGCCTGGACCGTCGCCACCGGCGGAGCCGCCCCGGCCCTCTACACGGCGGCCCCGGACGGCACCGGCCTCGGCCTCCTTGCCACCGGCGACGCACGGCCCACCCTCGCCCGCTGGGCGGCGCACCAGCGGTGGCTGTGCGCCGTGGGCGCGGTGCTCCTCGCCCACGGCTGCCCCACGGACGCACCGCCCGCCCTGATCCGCGGCAGCCACCTCACCGCCGGGTACGCCGCCGGTACGGCCCAGCTCCACGCCACCGCCCTGGGGCTCGGCTCCCGCCCCATCGGCTCCTGGCAACAGGCCGACCTCGGCGCCGCGCTGGGCGACGCGCCCGGCCGCGACTGGATCGTGCACGGACTGGTCGTCGCCGCGCCCACGACCCAGGACCCGGACCCCGCGCGCCCACTGGCGGACCGGATTCCGGCGGCCCCCGCCCCGACGCCACCGCACACCGCACCGACCGGCCCGCCCGGTGAGGAAGAACGCCCATGATGCTCCACCCCGAACTCCTGCGGGCCGCCCGCACCGCCCGCCGCCCCCTCCAAGCGGCGACCCTCCTGCTCGCGGCGGTCACCGCGACCCACCTCGCCCAGGCGGTCCTGCTCGCCCTGGCACTCTCCCGGATCGCCCAGGGCGAGACGTCCGCCCTGGCCCCGCTGCTCGGCTCCGTGTGCGCCGTCGTCCTCGTACGGGCCGCCCTCGCACGCGCCCAGCGCCTGGTCGCCGTCGACGCCGGGGCCACCGCGCGCATCCGGCTCCGCGACACCCTGCTGGAACGCCTCGGCGCCCTCGGCCCGCCCGCGACCACCGGCGCGCGGGCCGGAGCCGTACGCGCCACGCTGGTGGACGGCGTCGAGGGCGTCGACGCGTACCTCTCCCGCTACCTGCCCCAACTCCTCATCACCTGTGCGGTGCCACCGCTGCTGCTCGCCGCCGTCGCCCTCGTCGAGCCGTACGCGGCCCTCGCCCTCGGCCCCGCCCTGCTGCTCGCCCTCTTCGGACCGCGGTGGTGGGACCGGCTGCTGGAGCGGCGCGGCAAGGAGCACTGGGACACCTACGAAGCCCTCGCCGCGGACTACCTGGAGGCCCTCCAGGGCATGGCGACCCTGCGCGCCACCGGCGCCGTCGGGCGGGTACGGGAGCGCCTCGAACGGCGCTCGGACGCCCTGCACCGCGCCACCGTCGCCAAACTCCGCGTCTCGCTCGTCGACACCGGCCTGACCGATCTGGCCGTCCAGGGCGGCACCGCCGCCGCTGTCCTCGTCGCCTGCGCGTCGGCGGCCTCCGGCGAGACCACCGCCACCGGCACCTACCTCCTGCTCCTCATGGCCTCCGAATGCTTCCGCCCTGTCCGCGACCTCTCCCGCGAATGGCACGCGGGCTACCTCGGGGTCTCCGCCGCCGACGGCATCGCCGCCCTGCGCACCGCCGAGGCCGCCGTACCCGACCGGGGCACGGTCCACGCCGCCTGGCACACCGCCCCCGAGATCCGCTTCCAGGACGTGCGCTTCACCCACCCCGGAAGCGGACGGCCCGCACTCGACGGCGTGTCCCTCACCGTGGCCGCCGGGCGCACCACGGCCGTCGTCGGCCCGTCCGGCGCGGGGAAGTCCACCCTGCTCGGCCTGCTGCTGAGACAGCGCGACCCGGACAGCGGCCGGATCACCGTCGGCGGGACGGACACCGCGTCCTGCACCCTCGCCTCCCTGCGCCGGGGCATCGCCGTCGTCTCGCAGGAGACCTACCTCTTCCACGCCACGATCGCGGAGAACCTGCGTATCGCCCGCCCCGCCGCCACCGACGACGAGCTGCGCGCTGCGGCCCGCACCGCCGGGATCGACCGGGAGATCGCCCGGCTGCCCCAGGGGTACGCCACCCTCGTCGGCGAACGTGGCGCCACCCTCTCCGGCGGCCAGCGCCAACGGCTGGCCCTCGCACGGGCGTTGCTCGCCGACGCACCGGTCCTGGTGCTGGACGAGGCGACCAGCGCGGTGGACGAACGCGGCGAGGCGCGCATCGTGCGGGAGCTGCTCGCGGCCGGGCGCGGGCGGACCTGCCTCGTCGTCGCCCACCGGCTCGACGCCGTCCGCCACGCCGACCACATCGTCGTCCTCGACGCGGGCCGGGTGGCCGCCGAGGGCGACCACCCGGCCCTGCTCGCGGGCGGCGGCGTCTACGCCTCGCTCGTCGCGGCCGGGCGCACCGCACAGGAGGAAGCCGCCGCATGACCCGCACCCCGCCCGCCCCCGACACCGGAGCCCTGCGCTCGCTGCTGCCCGTCCTCGGCGCGCACCGCATCACCGTGCTGCGCACCTGCCTCGCCGCCGTCACCGACCAGGCCGCCCTCGTCGCCCTGGTCACCCTCGCCGCGCACACGGTCGGCACGGCCGTCGTGGACCACCGCCCGCCCGCGCCCGGGACCGTCGCCGTGCTGGTCGCCCTCGTAGCGCTGCGGGCCCTGGCGACCTGGCGCGAGATGGACCTCTCGCACGACCTCGCCTACCGGGTGCTGGCCGTGCTGCGCGTCCGGGTCTTCGACGGTCTGGCCCGCAGCGCCCCCGCCCGGATCGCCGGTCGCCGCAGCGGCGACCTCGCGGCGACCGCGCTCGGGGACGTCGAGGCGCTGGAGTTCTTCTACGCCCACGCCATCGCCCAGCTCCTGGCCTCCGGCATGGTGTTCGCGGTGTCGGCCGCCGTGCTCGCGGCGCTCGGACCGTGGCTGCTCCTCGCCGTCGTGCCCGCCGCCCTGCTGCTGGTCTTCTCGCCCCTGCTCGAAGCGCGCGGGCGGGCCGAGCGCGGGGCCCGCACCCGCGCCGCGCTCGCCGAGGTCTCCGCCGAGACCGTGGAGAGCGTCGACGGGCTGCGCGAACTGCTCATGGCGGGTGCCCTGGACCGGCGGCGGGCCCGGCTCCGGTCCGCCGGCCGTCGCCTCGCGCGGGCCCAGCGGGCGGAACAGTCCTGGGAGACCGGTGCGGGCGCGGCCCGCGACCTGCTGGTTATCGCCGCCGTCATCGGCGTCGTGGCGGCCGCCGCGCACGCCGCGACCGCCGGGCAGCTGGCCGGGGCCTGGGCCCCCGCCTCGATGGCGCTCGCCCTGGGCGCGCTGGCCCCGGTCGCCGAGTCGGCGGCCGCCCTGGGACGGGCGGGCAGCCTGCGCGCCGCCGCCGCCCGGGTCCGGGCCGCCGTCGAGGCACCGGCGGGCGCCCCGCGGACGGACACCCCGCTGCCGCTGCCGGCCGGTCCCCTGGGGCTGCGGCTGCGCGGCGTACGGTTCGGCTACGGCGCAGAGCCGGTGCTCGACGGCCTCGATCTGACCGTCCGGCCCGGCGAGACCGTGGCCCTGGTCGGAGCCTCCGGCGCGGGCAAGACCACCTGCGCCCACCTCCTGGCCCGCTACTGGGACCCCGCGGAGGGGGCCGTGGAGCTGGTGCCCCCGGCCCCGGGGCGCCCCGTCGACCTGCGGGACCTCAGCCAGGCGGAGCTCCGGGCGGCCGTCTCCGTGGTCGGGCAGGAGGCCCCGCTGTTCCACGGCACCCTGGCCGAGAACCTCCGGCTCGGCGCTCCGGACGCGACGGAGGACGAGGTGGCGGCCGTGATGGACATCTGCGGCATCACGCCCGTCGCCGACGCCCTGCCCCAGGGGCTGGACACCCCCGTCGGCGAACGCGGCGCGACCCTCTCCGGCGGACAGCGCGCCCGGGTGGCCCTGGCCCGGGGGCTGCTGAGCGGTCCCCGGGTCCTGGTCCTGGACGAGACGACGGCCCACCTGGACCACCGGGGTGACGCGGAACTGGCCGAGGCGCTCGCGGCCGCCTCCGCCACCCGTACCACCCTGGTGATCGCCCACCGCCCCGCCACCGTCCGCAGGGCCGACCGCATCGCCGTGCTGGACGCGGGACGCGTTGTCGAGCAGGGCACCTGGGAGGAGCTGACCGGGGCGGACGGGGCGCTGACCCGGCTGTTCTCCCGGGACGGGAGGGACGAGCGGGACGAACAGGAGCACGGCGACGACCAGGGGAAGAGGAACCCGGCACGGGCGGACGCGGGCGGCGACCGCCCGGCGGGCGTCACGGAAGCGGCTGCTCCGCCCAGATGATCTTTCCCCGGGTGGTGTAGCGCGTCCCCCACCGACGGGCGAGCTGGGCGACCAGGAACAGGCCCCGTCCTCCCTCGTCCGTCGTCCGGGCGTGCCGCAGCCGCGGCGAGGTGTTGCTGGCGTCGGACACCTCGCAGATCAGCGCCGACTGGAACAGCAGCCGCAGCCGCACCGGCCCTGACGCGTACCGGATCGCGTTGGTGACCAGTTCGCTGACGATCAGCTCCGTCGTCATGGAGAGGTCCGCGAGCTCCCATGCCTCCAGCTGCCGGGCCACCTTCCCCCGGATCTCCCCGACCGCCGCGGGCTCCAGCGGCACGTCCCACGAGGCCAGCCGGTCCGGGCTCAGCCCGTGGGTGCGGGCCAGGAGCAGCGCGATGTCGTCCGGCTGCGGCACCGGCAGCAGCTCCTTCACCACCGCCGGGCACAGCTCGTCCAGCGGGAGGTCGTGCCGGGACACGGCCTGGGCCAGCCGGGCCATCCCGCCCGCCATGTCACTCTTGTCGGGCCCCTCGATGAGACCGTCGGTGTAGAGCCCGAGCAGGCTCCCCTCGGGCAGCTCGATCTCCAGGGACTCGAACGGCAGTCCGCCGAGCCCCAGCGGCGGCCCGGAAGGCAGCTCGGGGAAGCTCACCGCGCCGTCCGGCGTGACGACCACCGGCGGCGGATGACCGGCCCGCGCCAGTGTGCAGCACCGGCTCACCGGGTCGTAGACGGCGTACAGGCAGGTCGCCCCCACCACCGTCGTACGGTCCGGCTCCGCCGCGCCCCGCACCGGCTCCTCCTCGCTCAGCCGCAGCACCAGATCGTCCAGCCGGGCCAGCAGCTCGTCCGGGGCGAGGTCCATGTCGGCCAGTGTCTGCACGGCGGTACGCAACCGGCCCATGGTCGCCGCCGCGCTGATGCCGTGGCCGACGACGTCGCCGATGACCAGACCGACCCGGGCGCCGGAGAGCGGGATCACGTCGAACCAGTCGCCGCCGACCCCGTCCTTCGCGTCCGCCGGAAGATAGGACGACGCCACGTCCAGCGCCGTCCCGCCCCGCAGCGTGTGCGGCAGCAGACTCTGCTGGAGCACGAGGGCCGCCGTGTGCTCCCGGGTGTAGCGCCGGGCGTTGTCGACGCACACCGCGGCACGGGCGACCAGCTCCCGGGCGGGCGCCACATCGTCCTCGTCGAAGGGCACCGGATTCCGCGACCGCATGAAGGTGGTCAGTCCCAGCACGGTGTCGCGCGCCCGCATCGGCACCGAGATCAGCGAGTGCAGCCCGAACTCCCGGATGCGGGCGGCGCGCGCGGGCTGCTCCACCGTCCACGCGTGGCTGTCGGGGTCGAGCACCGGCAACAGCACCGGATCACCGGAGACGAGGAACCGCGCGTCGTGCGGCGGCGGGACGAAGCCGACGCTCTCCCCGATCCGTACGACCGCCTCCGGGCACCCCTCGCGGACCGAACTCATCGCCGCCCGCCGCATCGAGGGCGGCCCCTCGGGCATCACCGGGGGCTCTCCCCGGCGGCCACCGCCGATCGCGGGCTCCAGCAGATCGACGAAGACGAAGTCCGCGAACCGGGGCACGGCGAAATCCGCCAGCTCCTGGGCCGTACGCTGCACGTCCAGGGTGCTGCCGATGCTGGCCCCCGCCTCGTTCACCAGCGCCAGCAGCCGCCGCGCGTTCCACCGGTCGGTCACGTCGAGCACCATGTAGCCGAGGCCGATCCGGTCGTCCCGGGCATCGGCCAGCGGGAAGAAGGAACCGGCATACGCCCGCCTGCGGTGCGGATCGGCCCAGCTCCAGCCCAGGTACTCGTAGTCGGTGATCGGCACACCGGTCGCCAGGACCTGCCGCATCAGCCGTTCGAGGGGTGCCGCGAGCGCCCCGGGCAGCACGTCGCCCGGCCGTCGGCCCAGCCGCTGCTCCCGGGGTACGCCGCCGAAGCGCTCCAGGGTGTCGTTGAGCCACAGATAGCGCAGCTCCGGGTCGAGCACGGCCATGCCGACCGGCGACCGGGCCAGGAAGTCGTCCAGGACGGCCCCCTCCATCGTCCAGTGAGGGGTCAGCTCCCGCCCGGACACCAGGAAGGCCTCGCGCCCCGCGACCTGGAACGAGGCGGAGACCCGCACGTCGACGTCGGCCGAGCGGCCCTGGCTCGTCCGCAGGGCGATGCGCCCGCTCCACCCCGCCCCGGTCCGGCAGCGGGCGGCCACCGCCGCCGTGCGCCGGGGGTCCGGCGAGCCGGCCAGCAGCAGCCCGGCGGACCGGCCGGTCACCTCGGCGGGCGGATAGCCGAGCAGCGCCTCCGCGCCGCGGGTCCAGCCGATGACCGTGCCGTCCCCGGCGATCACCGCCGCCGCCTCGTCGCCCACCCGCACCGCGCCCGGCGGGGCGCCGGAGGGCAGGGGTCCCGGCTCCCCCGGGGAGCCATCGTCGGCGGACGACATGCACCTCACCACCCTCCGTAGGTTTCCATGGTCGCGCGTCGCCCCCGGCCGTGCACCGGTGCGCGGTCACCGGGCTCCGGCGCCGCGCCGCTCCCTCGTTCGGCGGAGTGACGGAGCGGGCGGTCCCCGCGTTGGGGGAGTGGCAAGCGGTTGCTTGCCCGCCTGCCCCCGCGCTGGACCCGTGTGGGTGGACGGCTCCGGCCCTCGTGTTCGAGGGCCGGAGCCGTTTCCGTGTCCGGGTCAGTAGCGGAAGCAGACCTTGCGCTCCTTGGCCCAGGGGCCCAGCCAGTCGCCGAACGGGACGGTGAAGCACCACGTGCGGGTCCCCGGCTCGACGGGCTCCGTCGGGGTCGGGGACGGCGGCACCGGCGTGGTCGGCCGGACGGACGGCGGGGGGGTCGGGTCCGGGGTCGGGTCGGTGCTCGGCGAGGGCGTGGGAGTCGGGGTCGGCGTGGGGGAGGGCCGCTGCGGCGCCGCCATCTCCGTCAGCATCGTCCGGAACACCTTCGAGGACCGCGGGTTCTCCTTGCACTGCCAGACACCGTGCGGGCAGTAGTCCGTGACGGTCTGGTAGAGCGGCTGGTGCCGGTCGATCCATTCAAGCATCCGCCGCATGTACTCGGGGTTGTCGCCGTTGCGGAAGAGCCCCCACTCCGGGAACGAGATCGGCTTGCCGCGCTCCTTGGCGAAGTCGACGTGCTTCTGGAGGCCGTACGGATCGGTGATCTGGTCGTCGAACGTCTCACCCGGCGGCTGGTCGTAGGAGTCCATACCGATGATGTCGACGACGTCGTCGCCCGGGTAGCACTCGGTCCACGGCACCGCGTCCCGCCCCCGGCTGGGCGTGAAGTCGAAGCGGAACTCCTGGCCCGGCACCGCGCGCATCGCCGTGACGATGCGTTCCCAGTACGCCTTCCAGGACGTGGGGTCCGGTCCGCACCGGTGCGTGTAGGTGGTGCCGTTCATCTCCCAGCCGAGCACGATCACGGTGTCCGGGACGCCGAGCCGCACCAGCCGCTCCGCGAGGCGGGTGAAGTGCTGGTCGTAGTCGCCTGCCGCGCCCGCCCGCAGCAGCGTGCGGACCTCGCCGTCCGGGACCCGGTCCTCGTTGCGCTCCAGCATCGGCACGTTCAGGACGAACATCCGGTCCTTGTCCGCCTGCCGCCAGGAGGCCCAGGTCTCCAGGAAGTCGGGGGTGCCCTCGATGTTCACCCACAGATCGCCCGGCAGGTAGGTGTGGCCCACCCGCAGCTCCGCCCCGCCGAGCCAGCGCGAGAAGTCGCCCATCCTGCGCACCCCGTCGGGCCCGAAGTCCAGATACGCGCCGTGTGCGGTGCCGCTCCCGGCCGGCTGCGGTCCGGGAGCGGCGCTGTCCATGGAATCGGCCCCCGGTGACCGGCCCGCGATGCCCCCGCCGGCCAGGAGGCTGAGAGCCACCGCCGCGATGCACGTACTGACAAGACGGCGCTTGGCCGGCATGACTCCTCCTGGCTGCGGTGAATTCCGGCCTTTTCTTCGGCCGCCTGGAGAGAGGCTTCCATGCCTGGCAGTCCCTTTATCGTATTCAGCGCCTCGGACGTGCCGTTCAGGTGAATGTACGGCCGAACGTGAACGGCAGGGAGCCGACGCGGTTGTCGAAATTCGAATCCACCAGACGCGGATCTCCCATGGCGCCGATGACCGGACGCCTGCTCAGCAGTTCCCGGAAAAGCGCCGTCATTTCCAGCCGGGCCAGATGCGCCCCGAGACAGTGGTGCGGTCCGCCGCCGCCGTATCCCAGATGCGGATTGGGCGACCGGGTGATGTCGAAGCGGTCCGGGTCGGTGAAAACCTCCGCGTCGCGATTGGCCGACGCGTAGACCAGGGCGACCTTCTCGCCCGGGAGAAACGTCCTGCCGCCCAGTTCGTGCGCGGTGGTGACCGTTCTGCGGAACTGGATGATCGGCGTCGAGTGGCGGACGATCTCGTCGACCGCGCCGTCGATGTACCGCTCGAAGTCGGACGCCAGCAGCGCCCGCTGCTCCGGGTTCCGGTCCAGCAGGTACAGCCCGTGCGCGATGGCGTTGCGGGTCGTCTCCACCCCCGCCACCAGCAGCAGCGAGAAGAAGGCGCCCAGCTGGCGGCCCGACAGGGCCTCGCCGTCGATGTCCGCCGTGACGAGCGCCGAGAGGAGGTCGTCGCCGGGACGGCGGCGGCGCTCCCGGGCGAGCCGCGCCATCAGGAACTGCATCCGGGCCAGGGCCGCCACCCCCCGGCCGGGAATCCGCAGCCGGGCCCGCCCCCGGCGCTCCACGCCGACGTGCTCCGACGCCTGGTCGATCCGGTCGGCGATCCACGGGCGGTAGGCGGCCGGGATGCCCATCAGGTCGCAGATCACCTCCAGCGGCAGCCGGGACGCCGCCGAGGGCATGAAGTCCCCGGGGCGCTGCGCGATCAGCTCGTCCACCAGGCGCGCGGCGAGGGCGTCGATGTTCTCCTCGGCGTCGGCCAGCAGCCGGGGGGTGAAGCGGCGGGAGATGATCCGGCGCAGGGCCGCGTGCTCCGTCCCGTCCATGTTGACCATCGCGTTCCCGAACAGGGCCTTCGCCCACCCGGCGGGCTCCGGTGTGGTGACCCCCGGGGCGCTCGCGAAGACCTGCGGGTTGCGGCTCGCGGCCCGGACGTCGGCGTGCCGGACCAGGGCGTAGAACGGGGTGCCGGACGTACGGGCGGTGCCGGGCCGGGGCGTGAACAGGACGGGCGCCTCCAGCTCGCGCAGCACGGCGAACGCCTTCAGCCGCTCGGGGCGTGGCAGCCGCCAGAAAGCCGGATCGGCCAGGTCGACGTCCGGTGCGCCCGGCGCACGGCCTTTGGACATCGGGAACGGAACGGTCATGCCCACACCTCCACGAGTTCGACACGCCATGCTCGGCGGTACGGGCCCCGGCGGGCCGTCCGACGCGGCGCGCCGCCGCCGATGACCGCGCACGCTCACGCTTTTGAGGGAACGTGGCCGATGACGCTGTGCGCCGTACGCGGCACCCACGAGAACTGTTTCACCCTCGCCTCGTTGTCAACATCGCCATCAGCGGCACCTCGGACGAGTTAACGAGAGGCAGGCAGTCACCCCATGAGTCCCACCCCCGCCGAGCCCGGCGGCGCCCGTGGCCCCGCCCGCCGGATCGTCCTGCGCGGCGCCTTCACCGCCGCCGCGGTCACCGGCACCGGTCTCGCCCTGTCCCCCCTGCTCGGCCGGGAGCCGAGCGCCATGGCCGGACCCGCCCCCGCCCCCGCACCGGAGCACGTCCGTCCCGCGGCCGAGCGGTTCAGGGAGATGTACCGCGGCCGGGAGATCCGGGGGACGGCGACCGCCGTCCCCGCGAGCGCCGGTGACGGCGACCGGACCGCCCTCTCCGCCGTGCCGGACACCGAGGTCCGGATCGACGGCCGCCGGCTGCACATCATGCGCCGGGCGGACGGCACCTACCTGAGCGACGTCACGCACTACGAGTCGTTCCCGACGCTGCTGGAAACGGCCCGCGCCGCCGTCGACGAACTCGGCCCCACCGCCCGGCTCGCGCCCACCGCCGCGCACCACATGTGAACCAGGAGGAGCAGCACCGGTGTACACCCGCAAGAACCAGCGCGACCTCACGCGCACCGAGAAGCGCCGGCTCATCGACGCAATCCTGGAACTGAAGCGCTCGGGGCGCTACGACGACTTCGTCGTCATGCACCGGGAGTTCTACGTCATGGACACCGAGAACCGGCCCCGTCCCGCCCATATGACGTCGTCGTTCTTCCCCTGGCACCGACGCTACCTGCTGGAGTTCGAGAAGGCCCTCCAGCGTGTCGACGCGGGCGTCAGCGTGCCGTACTGGGACTGGACCGTCGACAACAGGCCCACCTCGTCGCTGTGGGCGGAGGACTTCCTGGGCGGCAACGGCAGGCCGGGCGACCGCCAGGTCACCACCGGCCCGTTCGCCTTCGCGGCGGGCAACTGGACCGTCGGCCGCGGCGTCACCGACGAGAACTACCTCACCCGCAACTTCGGCAGGCCCGGCAGCAACCCGGTCTCCCTGCCCACCAAGGACGACGTGGCGCGGGCGCTGAAGGACCCGGTCTACGACACCGCGCCCTGGAACAGCGTCAGCACCGAGGGCTTCCGCAACCGCGTCGAGGGATGGGGCATCCGGGACGTGCGCACGGTCGCCAACCACAACAAGGTCCACCAGTGGGTCGGCGGTCCGATGGCGGGCGCCGCGTCCCCCGAGGACCCGGTCTTCTGGCTCCACCACTCCTTCATCGACCTGCTGTGGGACCGCTGGCGCAAGGCCCACCCGCGCTCCGCCTACCTGCCGGGCCGCAAGCCCGCCTCACCCGGCCGGGAGCGGGCCTACGTCTTCGGACTCGACGACCCGATGCCCCCCTGGAACGTGACCCCCGCCAAGCTCCTCGACCACAGCAGGACCTACCGCTACGCCTGACCCGGACGACAGCAGGCCCCCTCCGTGAAGGAGGGGGCCTGCTGCTTCAGGCGGGGGAGATCAGCGGCCGTAGCCGTAGTCGCCCTTGTCGTCGTGGCCCTCGGAGGCGTTGACGCAGGTGTTGCCGAAGGCCGGGTTGAGCAGACCGATCACGTTGATCGTGTTGCCGCAGACGTTGACCGGCACGTGGACGGGGACCTGGACGCTGTTGCCCGAGCCGACACCGGGGGAACCGGCGGCGAGGCTCTGCGCACCCGCGTCCGCGGACGCCATGCCGGCGCCGCCGGCGATGAGGGCGCCGGTACCGGCCATCACGGCGGCAACCTTCGTCATACGAGACATTCAGAACTCCTTGTAAAGAAGGGGGTTGTGCTGCGGACGCGAGGCCCGCACCCCCTGTCAACGCGAGAACCGCCGGACGGTAACGGATCAGCTCATAGGTGATATCTCCGACGCGTCCGTCCGGTACCGCCGCCCGGTCCGGCCACCCGGCTCAGCGCCCGACCAGCGGCAGCGCGGTGAGCCGTTCGTGCCAGTCCCGTGCCGCCGGGAACCGGGCCTTCACCGTCTCCACCGCCCGTTCCCGTACCGCCACCTGGGACTCCCGCAGCCGCAGCAGCGGCTCCAGACCGGGGCGGGCCAGCAGCAGCCGCTGGTTGACGACGGGGACCGGCTGCCAGTGGTTCTTGTAGCTCTCCGCGCCGCGCAGCAGGCTCAGCACCTCGCGGCCGGTGTCGGACGCCTGCTGGGCCACCTCCCGCAGCAGCATCGTCGACACATCGACCTTCCGCTCACGCAGCGCCGGGTCCGCGCCGTACAGGTAGCCGCCCGCCAGACGGCCGGACTGGAGCGAGAGGTTGGCGGCCACCACCGCGCCGTCCAGCCGGAACTCGGTCATCGCCGCCGTGCCGTCCGCGACCATCCGTCCCACGGACCGCACCAGGTGGTCCGAGAACCGCGCCCGCAGATGCTCCGGATTGACGCCCCGGCCCTCCCACTGGCGCTCGTGCAGCCGCAGCAAGGTGCCGATCGCCTCGGGCACCCGCTCCCGCGCGACCGGGAGCGCCTGGACGCCCAGGGCGTCGACCTTGCGCAGCTTGGACCGCAGCCGCTGGCCCCGCGAGCCGGTCAGCCGCGCCACCAGATCACTCAGCGGCTCGGCCCGCAGCTCCATGCACGTCGAGTCCGTCAGCCGGCTCCGGGCCCCCGGCCACCGCCCGAAGAGCAGCTGGGCCGACGCGTCCGGCCGGACCTCCCGCAGGTCGACCACGGTGTGCCGGGCCGCCCGCTCCAGACCCCGCTGGAGCGCCCCGACCGCGTACCCCGCCTCCTCCTCGTCCAGCAGGATGTCGAAGAAGTCGGAGATGGCCCCGCCCATCGGGACCAGCAGCGGCATCGGCCGGTGCACCAGCATCAGCGGGGCCGCCCCGATCAGCCGTCCCGACCGGCGGACCAGCAGCACCCGCAGGCGGCCCTCCTGGCCGTAGGACAGCCACCACGAGTGCAGCCAGGCGTGGCTCTGGAAGGGCGTCGCGGTGGCGCAGCGCCGGTGCAGGGCGCCCCACTCCCCGGCGAGCGCGCCGAACTCCCCGAAGTCCCGGCACAGGGTCACCGAGATGTGGCCGGTGCGGAGGGCGCTCATCGGACCAGCTCCCGCTCCTCCTGCGCCACGCTCTCCCCGGCGGGCGCGGGCACCTGCGCCGACACGCTCCAGCCCGCCCGGCGCGGCCGCACCAGCAGGACCAGACCGCCCAGCAGACCACCGGCGGCGGCCCCCACCGCCATGCCCAGCGGCACGGACGGCGACACCGGCTGCTCCGGCGTCATCGCGTGGGTGAACTTGATCAGCTTCACCCCGGTGTCCTTGGAGACATGACCGCTGCTCACGATGACCGCCTCGATCACCGCGTTGGCGATGTCGGCCGCCTTGTGCCGGTCCTCGGAGGTCCCGGTCACCGCGATCATCGGCGAGTCGGGAGAGGTCTCCGAGCGGACCTGGGAGCGCAGTTCACGCATCGGCTCACCGGCCGCCCCCTGCGCGTACGAAAGGGTCGCGTCGCTGGTGACGAGGCGCCCGTACGACTGCGCGTAGCCCAGGGCCGCCGTCGGGTCGGTCTCGTCCTCGGCGACCGCCATCGCGTAACTGGTGGCCTCGTACTGGGGGGAGGCGAGCACGCCGTACGAGAGCCCGGACGCGGTGCCGATGATGGCGCAGACAGGCAGCGGCCACCACTGGGGCAGCCGGGTGAGTGCGGTGCGCAGCCGACGGACGACGGCGTGGCGCTGCTGCTCGGTTGAGTCGGTCATGAAAAGGCTCTCCGGTTCGGTGGGGCGGTGTCGAGGGCGTACGCGTAGACATCCATCAGGCGCTCGCTGCTGCGCTTGATGGCGTAATGGCCGACGGCCCGGGGCGGCCGCCGGTCGGGGCGCAGGTTTATCCGCTGCCGCAGCCGGGCCGTCAGCTCCTCGGGGCTCCCGGCGATCCGGGTGGCCCCCGGGGCGTGGGCGGCGGGCAGGTCGTCGATGGCCGGGCAGGCGTCGTGCAGCACCGGAAGACCGGCGGCCAGCGCCTCCACGGCGGCCAGTCCGAAGGACTCCTCGCGGGAGGTGGAGACGAACACGTCGAGCGCGCTCAGCAGCGCCGGGACCCCGGGCACCGGTCCGCCGTCCGCCTCGTCGCACTCGCCGAGGAACCGCACCCGGTCCGTCACCCCGAGCCGCACCGTCAGCGCCCGCAGCGCACCGGCCTCCGGGCCGTCCCCGGCCAGCAGCAGCCGCGCCCCGGGGAGCGCGGCGACCGCGCGGACCAGTACGTCGAAACGCTTCCCGGGCACCAGGCGCCCGACCCCGCCGACCACGAAGGCGTCCGCCGGGATCTCCAGCGCCGCCCGCACCGCCGCCCGCCGCCGCTTATCGAAGCGGAACCGGTCCGCGTCGATCCCGTTGGGGACCAGCCGGATCCGGTCGGCGGGCACGCCCCAGTCCCGCAGCCGCCCGGCCACGGTCGAGGACACGGCGACGGTGGCCGCCCCGAGGCGTTCGGTGGCCAGGTAGAGGGAGCGGACGGGGCGGGTGAGCGGGCGGCCCTCGATCTCGGCGCGCCCCAGGGAGTGTTCGGTCGCCACCGTCGCCCGGGTCCCGGCGAGGCGGGCCGCGATCCGGCCGTACACGCAGGCCCGGTACAGATGCGTGTGCACCAGGTCGTAGCGGCCGTCCCGGATCAGCCGGGCCAGCCGCCCGACCGCCCGCAGATCCCGGTTGCCGCCCATGCCCAGATGGGTCACCCGCACGCCGTCGGACCGCAGTCCGTCCGCCACCGCGCCCGGGTTGGTGAGCGTCACGACGTCGCACTCCACGGGCAGATGACGCAGCAGCAGCCGCAACTGCTGCTCGGCGCCGCCGACCCCGAGCCCGGTGATGACGTGCAGCGCCCTCACCGCGCGCCGCCGCTGCGCGCGGGGGCGGCCGCCCGGGAGCCCGCGCCGGGGACCGCCCCGTGCCGCAGCCCGTGCCGCAGGTCCTTGGCCCACAGCCGCACCCCCCGGTCCGCCTGGCTGATGTGGGTGCGGGGCAGCGCGAACCGGCTGAGCAGTGGGCCCGGGGCCAGCGCGCACCCGTAGCCGTAACCGGCCGAGCGGGCGGCCTCGGTGACCCGGGGGTCGAGGATGCCGTACGGGTAGCAGAAGCCCTCCGGGGCCGTGCCGGTGAGGTCGCCGATCAGCTCCCGGCTCTCGCGCGTCTCGCGGCGCAGCTCCTCGTCCGGGAGCGTCGTCAGGTCCTGGTGGTACAGCCCGTGCGAGCCGACCTCCATGCCCGCCTCGGCGATCCGCCGGATCTGCTCGTGGGTCAGCAGCGGCTTGCGCGGGCCCAGCGGGTCCCACTCGTTGACGCCGCCCGGCCGTCCCGGCAGCACGAACACCGTGGCCCGGCACCCGTGCCGGCGCAGCACCGGCAGCGCCTCGTGGAGGAAGTCGGCGTACCCGTCGTCGAAGGTCAGCCCCACCAGGCCGCGCCGCCCCGCCGCCTCCGCCCGCAGCAGCTCACCGACCCCCACCCCGGTGAGCCGTCTGCTGCGCAGCCAGGACAGCTGCTCGTCCAGGCGGCGGGGGGAGACGGTGATGCCGTACGGGTCGTCGCCCGGGTCGGTCACCGAGTGGTACGTGAGAATCCACGGCTGACGGCGGGTGTGCGGGCGGTGCGGGGACGAGGGGGCGTCGGCGCGACGTGCCGAGCGGTCAGCGGCCATGAGGAAACCTCCGTCGGATGAGTGCCAGCAGGGAAGCGACGTCGGGCGAGCGCAGGGCGAGCCCGGTCAGGAAGAACACGGCCGGGACGAGGAGGCACCCGGCGGCCAGACTCAGCACCGGGTCGGGCACGAGCGGCGCGGCCGCCCAGCCCACCGCGCCCGCCACCAGCGCGGCCCCGCCCAGGCGGCCGAGCGACAGCGCGACGTCCCGGGTCCTGATGGGCACCACCCGGGTGCCGAGCCCCATCAGCAGGAGCAGCGCCGTCGTGCTGATCCCGAAAGCGTTGGCCGTCGCGATGCCGTCGACGCCGAAGCGGTACGTCAGGGCGTAGCCCGCGCCCATCGTGACCAGCAGCCCGGTGCCCATGGCGAACGCCGGGAACCAGGTGGGCCGCCCGGAGGCGAAGAACGGCCGGCTCAGCGCGCCGACCAGGCAGTGCCCCAGCAGCCCCAGCGCGTACACCCGCATCACCTGGGCGGTGGTGTCGGTGTCGGAGACGTCGAACGCGCCGCGCTGGAAGAGGACTTCGATGATCTGGGGGGCGTAGCCGAGCACCACGGCCGTGCCGAGCAGCACCACCATCCCGGCCAGGGCGAGGTCCCGCTCCACCCGCCGCCGCGCCTTCTCCCGCTCCCCGGCGGCCATGGCCTGCGCGACCACCGGGAAGGTCACCGTGCAGATCATGAGCGACAGCACCATCGGCATCTGCGCGACCTTCTGCGCGTAGTTCAGATGCGAGATGGCCCCGGCGGGCAGGGTGGAGGCCAGGAACCGCTCGACCAGCACCTGCGACTGACGGCTCACCACGAACAGCACCACGGGCATGAGCACCGCGAAGCCCAGCAGGGGAGTGGTGCGCGCCGCCTTCCGCCGGGCCCGCCCGAACCGCGGCACCCGGGGGCGGGGGAGCGACACCAGCTTCAGGAACATCGGGAGCTGGGTGAGGATCATCAGCGCGCTGCCCACCGCGACGCCCGCCGCGGCCGCCCGCACCCCCCACACCGCGTGCAGGGCCAGCGTCATGGCGATGATCCCGACGTTGTACGCGGCGTACACCCCGGCGGGCGGCAGGAAGCTGCGGTGCGCGCGCAGCGCGGCGCTGAAGTAGCCGGTGATCCCGAAGGTGAGCACGGTGACGGCGGTCAGCCGGGTGCAGTCCACCGCGAGCCGCGGGTCGGCCAGCCCCGGGGCCAGGACGCCCACCACCCAGGGCGCTCCGGCGATGAGCAGCGCGGCGCCGCAGGAGAGCAGCACGAACACGCGGGGGAGCGTCGCCCCCACCAGCTCCCGCACGGGGTCGGAGCCGGAGCCCTTCGTGCCTCCCTCCGCGTCCCGCCGGGTGAGGGCCAAACTGAAGGCGGGGACGAGCAGCAGCGCCATCCCGTCCTCGATCAGCAGCGTCGCCGCCATCTCGGGGACGGTCCACGCGATCAGGAACGCGTCGCTGGCGTCGCTCGCGCCGAAGTACCGGGCGATGGCCTGGTCCCGGACCAGGCCGAGGACCGCCCCCAGCACCGTGAGCACCGCCGTGGCCGCCGCCGCCCGGGCGAGGAACGAACCGAGGCGGGACTCCTCGCCGCCCCCCGGCTCCGCCGCGGTCCCCGGGGCGGCGGGACCCTCGGGGCCAGAACCGGGCGCCGGGAGCAGCGGCGGGGCCGGCGCCCGCACCTCCCTCGGCTCCGCCTCGGTGCCCGTACCGCGCTCGCTCATGCGGTGACCGCCCGCTCCGCGCGGTCCGGCTCCGACAGGGCCCACCAGGCGGCGAGGCCCAGCACCACACCGCTGAGCACCGTGGTGGGGCCGCCGATGTCCGCGTAGAGGAAGTTGACGCAGCTCCAGGTCATCAGGGCGACCGCCGCCAGCCCGCAGTCCACCGCCGCCCCGCCCCGCGAGCGGGCCGACACCAGCCTGCGCACGGCCCCGGCCAGGATCGCCGCCCAGCTGCCGAGGATCGCGGTCAGCCCGATGAGCCCCTGTTCGCCGAGGACCAGCAGATACATGTTGTGCGGCGACAGCAGGGCCTGCCTGCGGAATGCCTGTCCCGCCCCGGCGGTGTCACTGCCGGAGGAGAGACCGATCGAGGCGTGGGCGTCGCGGTGGGCGGGGAAACCCTTGAGGCCGACCCCGGTGGCGGGGTGCTCGCGCCACATCGACCCGGCCGCGCTCCACATGGCGTACCGGTCGCTGACCGACTGGTCGGGGGCCCGGGTCACCTGGGTCACGCTCGCGGCCCGGTCCGCGATCATCTGCGAGCCGACGCCGAACCCGCCGACCAGCACCACCGCGGCGGCCCCCAGCACCGCCAGCGACGTCAGGGCCTGCCGCCGCCCGGCCAGCGCCAGGGCCACCAGGCCCGCGACGGCCGTGGCGATCCACACGCCCCGGCTGAACGAGAGCGCCAGGGGCACGATCAGCGCGACGGCGAGGACGGCGGCGACCGGCCGCAGCCGGGCGGGGGTCCGGCCCCGGGCACCCAGGGCGCAGGCCGCCGCGACGAGCAGTCCGTAGGCGACGACCGTCGCCATGCCCATGATGTCGCTGGGACCGAAGGTCCCGACCGCTCGGATCTCCTCGCCCATATACGAGGCGCCGGTCCCGGTGACGTACTGATGGACACCGGTGACGCCCTGAATGACCGCCAGGACCACCAGCGACCCGGCCACGATCCGGAACCCGGCCGCGTCCCTGAGCAACAGGAACACGGCGACCGGAACGAGCACGAACACCTGGAGGTAGCGGACCAGGCCCGGCAGCGCCGCCGCGGGGTCGGCGGCCGTGACCGCGGCCACCGCGAAGCCGACGGCGGGCAGCCCCAGGACGAGCGCGGCGGTGGCGCTGAGCGGCTGCCGGCGCAGATACAGCAGGCGCGCCACGCACACCAGTACCGCGATGCCGGAGGCGACGTCGGCCGGGCCCACGGCCGCTCCGCCCCCACCGGTCAGGCTGTGCGGCAGGGCGGGCAGCAGGACCGTCGCGATCAGCGGCAGCAGCGGCCACCGGCTCCGCCACCCGCCCGTCGACCGACGGGGCACGGGGCGCGGTCCGGCCACCGGGGCGGGGGCGGGCGGGGTCAGGGTGGCGGCCATGGTCAGCTGCCTCCGAGACGGAACACGGAGCCCGCCGTCCTGGCCAGCACGCACGCGTCCTGCCACAGCGACCAGGTCTCGATGTACCGGTTGTCGAAGCGGGCCCGCTCCTCGATCGAGGTGTCCCCGCGCAGACCGTTCACCTGGGCCAGACCCGTGATGCCCACCGGCATCCGGTGGCGCGCCTGGTAGCCGGGGTGGGTACGGCTGAACTGGGCGACGAAGAAGGGGCGTTCGGGCCGCGGCCCGACCATGCTCATGTCGCCGCGCAACACGTTCCACAGCTGCGGCAGTTCGTCGAGCGAGGTACGGCGCAGCGTCCGCCCCACCCGGCTCATCCGTCCGTCGGACGCGACGTTCCACCGGGTCGCCGACTCCTGGGCGTCGGCGCGCAGCGTACGGAACTTCAGCAGGACGAACGGGCGGCCGTGGCGGCCGACGCGCTCCTGGCGGAAGAGGACGCCCGGCCCGTCGGAGAGCCGCACCGCCAGCGCGCAGACCGCCAGTACGGGGGCCGCCAGCAGCAGGCCGGTGGCCGCCAGCACCGCGTCCGTCGCCCGCTTCACCCCGTGACCGAACGGACGGCGCGTGCCGTCGTCCAGGAGCCGGGCGTCGAAGCCCCAGAGGTGGTCGGCGCGGTCGGCCGCGCCGCGCGGCGGCACGGCCGCCGCCCCGGGGGCGGTGACCAACCACAGCCGGCAGCCGTGCTCGGCCAGCACGGCCAGGAGGGCCGCGCCGTCCGGGACGGACTCGGGCGGGGCGGTGAACACCACGTCACGCACGCTGTTCTGCACCACCGCCCGCCCCACGTCCTGGGGTGTCCCCAGGACCGGCAGCGGAAGGGCGCCGGAGCCGGCCGCCGGGTCCTCGTCCGGACCGACCAGCCCGACCGGGCGCATCCCGTACTCCGGGTGCTTGAACAGCGCCGACGTCACCTGACGGGCCGCCGGTCCCTGACCCGCCACCAGGGCGGAGCTGGGCCGCCGGACGGCCGCCCGCCGCCGGGCCCGGTGCACCGCGGCGCGCCCGGCACAGGTGAGCGCGGTCTGCGCCCCGGCCCCGTACACGAGCACCGTCCAGCCGATGGCGTGCTGCGGGGCCCAGACGTCCAGCACCTCCATCGTCACGTACCACTGGAGCAGGGCGAGACCGAGGAGCGCGGGCAGGTCGGACAGCGCCGAGGGGGACAGCCGCATCCGGTACAGCCCGCGACGGGCGAAGAACAGCACCTGCGCCAGGGCCTGGACGGCCACCACCGCCCAGGGCCACGACGCCGGGACGACCAGCGCGAACGTCACGACAGGGGCCAGCGCGTCGACGCACACCAACTGCGCGACCCGCCCGCAGCGCCGGGCCCGGCGCACCCCGGGCCGCACCCCGGGGCGTCCGTCGCTTCTTCGGGGCGGATGAACCGTGTGCGTCTGCACGGCTGTGGCCTGTGCCGTGCCGGGGACCGGTGCACTCTCCATCGTCATCGCTCGGTGCGCTTCCTCGTCGTGGGGCCGGACATGCCGACAAGTTCCTGGTAGAGACCGGCGACCGCCCCCGCGGTGCGTCGTACGTCGAAGGCCGCCCGGGTGTGGCGCAGGGCCCGGCGGGACACCGCCTCGCGCAGCTCCGGGTCGGTGAGCAGGGAGGTCAGCGCCGCGGTGAGCGCCGCGGGGTCCTCGGGCGGTACGAGACAGTGCTCCTCGTCGCCCGGCGGCAGGCTCTCCCGCGCGCCGTCCACATCCGTCATCACGACGGCCCGGCCGCAGGCCATGGCCTCCAGCGGGGCCAGCGCCATGCCCTCCCAGCGGGAGGGAAGCACCAGGACGTCCGCCGCGTGGAGCCACGGCCGTACGTCCTCGCTGGCTCCGGTGAACAGCACACCGGGCGGGGCCGACGCCTCCAGCGCCTCCCGGTCGGGTCCTTCACCCACCAGCACCAGCCGGGCCCCGGGCACCCGCACGTCCCGCCAGGCCCGCAGGAGGACGTCCTGCCCCTTCTGCCGGGTGAGCCTGCCGACGCAGACGGCCAGCGGCGCGTCCGCGTCGACGCCTTCCAGCAGGGGCAGCGAGGCGCGGGCCGCCGCGCGGTCGGCGTGGCCTCCGGGACGGAACCGGTCGAGGTCGATGCCGTTGTGGATGACCGACCAGCGGGCACAGATCCCGGCCCGCTGTCCGGTGCGGCGTTCGGACTCGCTGACACAGAGGATGTGATCGGCCCAGCGCGCCCCGAACCGCTCCCAGCCGAGGGCGAGTTCGGCGGTGCGCCCGCCGACCGCCTCGAACGACCAGGCGTGCGGCTGGAACACCGTGGGGACCCGTCCGCGCACGGCCATCCGGCCCGCGAGACCGGCCTTGGCGCTGTGGGCGTGCACCACGTGCGGGCGGCTGGCGCGGACGATCCGGCGCGCGGCCGCGACCTCCCCGGCCAGCCGGGGCCCGGGGGCCCGGGTGGCCGCCCAGGCGTGCACCTCCGCCCCGGCGGCCACCGCACCGGCGGCGAGCGGACTGTCCGGCGGACACGCCACCACGGGACGCAGCCCCGATCCCGCCTGGGCCCGGACGAGGTCGGTGACGACCCGGGCCACTCCACCGTCGACGGGCTGAACCAAATGAAGGACCGTCAATTGTCTTTCTTCAGTACGACACATCTGCAGCACGCACGGCTCTCTTCGTTCAATCCGGTGAGTAAAGCCGAAGTGCACTTTGGCAGAGATGTGGCGAAATGGTGCGTGTGACTCGCTCATACGACCACATGGGGAGTACGTGCCCGACAGGGCCGTCCGGGTGGTCACGCGGCGGAATCGCGCGAGGCGGCGTGAGCGGGAACGTCAGCGGGCGAAAGGGGCCTCGGAGGGCTTCCGTACCGAATTCCCGGGCCTTCGCCGACCGGTTCGCGGGCGGCCTCCGGGCCTTTTCGCGGCGTGCCGTGCGCGGCTGTTCGCCGCACCGGATGGCAGCACCACGTACTTTTCCCGGTTAGGCCGTTCTCGTGTCCATGAACGCGACGGCCCCGGACCGGAAGGCGTGGCTCCCGGCCCGGGGTGTGCGGCTCGTCCCGCCGTCCGGCCGCTCCGCCGAGAAACGGACGCACCGCGACGGGGGAGCGCGGCGGGTATGCGAACGGCCCTCGTCCGCCGGGCGTTTCCGGCGAGGGCGGGCGACGGGCGCTCTTCTGTCCGGCGTCCGCCCCCGGGGTTCAGCCGCTGCGGTCGACGAGATACGGGATCAGGGTCCGCAGGTCCTCCCGGGCGCCTTCGGCGATCCCCACCCGGTCCAGGCAGTCACGGGCGGCGGCCAGGTGCCCGTGCGCCTCGTCGGTGGTGGCCCGGCGCCCACCGGCGGCCTCGATCAGCCCGGCCGCCCGGCGGGCCGCCGCCTCGTCGAGGGGGCCGGGCGCGGTGAGCAGGGCCGTGAGCCGCCGGGCCGCCGGATGGTCGGCGGCCAGGGCGGCCAGCACCGGGTAGGTCTTCTTGAGCCGCCGCAGATCGCTGTACACCGGCTTGCCCGTGATCCGCGGGTCGCCCCAGATCCCGAGCAGGTCGTCCACCGCCTGGAACGCCACCCCCAGATGGCGGCCCGCCCGGTCCAGCGCCTCGACGGTGCTCGCCGGAGCGCCCGCCAGTACCGCGCCCACCGCCGCCGCGCAGCCGAGCAGCGACCCCGTCTTGTGCTGGGCCATCGCCCGGTACTCGTCCGGCCGCACGGCATCGGGACCGGTCCACGGGCGGGACTCGAACAGCAGGTCCTGCGCCTGGCCGTGCACCAGATCGCGCAGCGCGAGCGACAGTCGGCGCACCGCGGCCGCACCGGCGGGGCCGGGAACCTCCGCCAGGGTCGACACGGCCAGCGCGAACAGGGCGTCCCCCGCGAGGACCGCCGGCCCGGTCCCGTACGCCTTCCACACCGTGGGGCGACGGCGGCGGATCTCGTCGCCGTCCATGATGTCGTCGTGGATCAGCGAGAAGGTGTGGACCAGTTCGACGGCCACCGCCCCGGGCACGGCCCGGCTCCCGTCGCCGCCGACGGCCTCCGCGCCGAGCACCGCGAGCGCTTGGCGCACCCCCTTGCCCTGCGAGCCGGGCAGCGGCTCACCGCCCGCCCCGGCCCAGCCCAGCGAGAAGGCGGCCGTCTCCGCGTGCCAGGGATGCAGCCCGCCGACCGACTCCACCAGCGCCGGCCGGACCAGCTCGCGGCACCGGTCGAGTATCCCGGCGGGGCCGGTCCGGCGGGTCGTGGACCGTGTCATCGGCGGTCGTCCCCCTCGCCCGCCCGCGCCGCCTCCACGCCCAGTTCGGCGTACGCCTTCTCCACCATCTCGCGGGCGTTGAGCAGGCCGATCCGGTCCAGCCGGTCCCGCAGGCCGTCCAGGTCGGCCGCCGTGGCGGCGCGGTCCCGGCCCAGCCTGGCCCGTGCCTTGACGAGGCCGAGCGAGGCCAGGGCCTCGCCCCGGGGCTCGTCCATCGCCCGGAACTCGCCGAGCGCCTGCTCGTAGACCGAGCGCGCCTCCTCGTAACGCCCCGCGCGGAAGAGCACGTTGGCCCGCATCTTGTGGTTGTACGCCAGGGCGCTGGACAGGTTCATCTCGCGGCAGGTGACCTCGGCCTCGGCGAGCAGGCCCAAGGCGCGTCCGGTCGCGCCGTCCCGCAGGGAGACGATGTCGGCGATGCCGCGCAGCGCCCAGGCCCGGCCCCGCCGGTCGTCCGCCTCGCCCGCCAGCGCGGCCGCCTCCTCGAACATCTCCAGCGCGGAGTCCAGGCCGCCGGTGTTGCGGTGGATCTGCGCGATGCCCTCCAGGGCCCACACCGTGTGCCGCGCCTCGCCCCGGGCGCGTGCCTCGGCCAGCAGCTGTTCGTGCAGCGTCGCGACCGTCGCGTAGTCGCCCTGGATCCGGCCGGTCTCGGCGAGCCCCGCCAGCGAGTAGCCCCGGGCGACCGGGTCGCCGCCCCGCTCGCCCAGCTCCGCGGCGAGTCCCAGCAGCCGGAACGCCAGCCGCAGCGCCCCGCGTTGCCGGGCCAGCGTGCCGCCGCTCCACAGTGCCCAGGCCATCGCCCCGGTGTTCCCGGCCGCCCGCGCGGCCCGGTAACTCGCCTTCCAGGCCCGGTCCGCCTCCGCCACCTGCCCCAGCCTGCGGTGGGCCTCGGCCACGGCGAGAGAGGAGCGCGCCACTTCTTCCTGCGATCCGGACCGCTCGGCCTGCCTGAGATGGCGTAGGCCCTCGGCCAGTACGTCGGTGAGGGAGGCGTTCACCGACATCTTGGTCAGCGCTCCCTGGTATTCGGGCGCCAGTGCCTTGGTCTGCATGGGTGCCTTCCGCGCGGCGCCGGACCCGCGCCGGACCAACTATCCACTCCATGTATACATGGCGAGTATAGTCGGTCGGTCGTCCAGGCCCGGAGCATGTGGGGGTGGGCGCCGCCCGAACTCCGGCGGCGAACCGTTCTGTCGCCGGTCAAGACGACAGCCGGGCGTGCGGGGTTGCTCGCCCGGCCCAGGTCGTTCTCCTGCCGCTTACCGGACCGTTGCCGCGTGGCCATGCGCGACGGCGCACCGGGGCCCCGAACAAACGCCCCTGACCTGCGTCCGCTCAGTTGAAGGTGTCGGGGTCCGGGCCGGTGCGCATGCCCCGGTCCAGCGCGGCGACGGCGTCCATCTCCTCGGCGGACAGCTCGAAGTCGAACACGTCGATGTTCTGCCGGATCCGCTCGGGCGTGACCGACTTGGGGATCACGATGTTGCCCAGCTGAAGGTGCCAGCGCAGCACCGCCTGGGCCGGGGTCTTCCCGTGCCGCTCGGCGATGGAGACCAGCGCGTCCTCCGTGAGCAGGGCGCCCTGGGCGAGCGGGCTCCACGCCTCGGTGGCGATGCCGTGCTCGGCGTGGAAGGCGCGCAGCCCGGTCTGCTGGAGCCCCGGGTGCAGCTCGACCTGGTTGACCGCGGGGACGAGCGTGCCGGTCTCCAGCAGGCGGCGCAGATGGGCGGGTTGGAAGTTGGAGACCCCGGCCGCGCGGACGCGGCCCTCGGCGGCCAGCCTCTCCAGGGCGCGCCAGGTCTCGGGGTACAGGTCGTGGGCGGGCACCGGCCAGTGGATCAGGTACAGGTCCACGTGGTCGAGGCCCAGCGCGGCCAGGCTCGCGTCGAACGCCGCGAGCGTCGCGTCGTACCCCTGGTCGGTGTTCCAGAGCTTGGTGGTGACGAACAGCTCCTCGCGGGGGATCCCGGACTCCGCCAGTGCCCGGCCCACACCGGCCTCGTTGCCGTAGGCCGCGGCGGTGTCGATGGAGCGGTAGCCGGCCTCCAGGGCGCCGGTGACCGCGGCGGTCGTCTCGTCGTCGGGCACCTGGAAGACGCCGAAGCCGAGCTGGGGGATGCTCACGCCGTTGTTGAGGGTGACGGTGGGGACGGTGGACATGTGGGGGCCTTCCGGTGGAACGGTGCACGCCGCCTTCAATGGCGTGCGACGTTTACAGGCGTACACAATAATTGCGTACGCGGGATATGTGCAAACGCGGACGAGGTGTGGGGGCCGGCCCGGGACGCTTATGCGTCCGCCACGGCCGCCTTAGCCGCCGCCGTCCCGTCCGGGTGGACCTTGCCGACCTGCTCGAACCGGATCATGTCGCCACGCTAGGGCCGCCGCGCCCGCGGCGCACACGGGCCGGGACTGTCCGGGCGCGGCGGACTCCGGACGCGCGCACCCCGTGCCGCGCGGCGCCGCCCTCCCCGCCCCGCGGTCCCGGCCATGTGCTGAACTGGGGCTTCCGCCCGGATACTTTCGCCCGGACCGGCCCGCACCCCGGATTCAGGAGTTCTCGTGAGCAGTTACCGGCAGCCCGGTGTCGTCCTCACCGACCGGCACTTCACCGTGCCCCTCGACCACAGCGATCCGGGCGGCGAGCGGATCGAGATCTACGGCCGGGAGGCGGTGGCGGCCTCCCGGGCCGGTGACGAGCTGCCCTGGCTGCTCTACCTGGAGGGCGGCCCCGGCTTCGGGGCGCGCAGGTTCGTCGGCGCGGAGGCCTGGCTCGGCCGCGCTCTGCGCGAGTTCCGGGTGCTCCTGCTCGACCAGCGAGGCACCGGCCGGTCCACCCCCGTCAACCGGCAGACCCTCCCGCTGCGCGGCGGCCCGCGCGAACAGGCCGCCCACCTCGCGCACTTCCGCTCCGACTCCATCGTCCGGGACTGCGAGCTGATCCGGCCCCAGGTCACCGGCGGCGCCCCCTGGACGGTCCTGGGGCAGTCCTTCGGAGGCTTCTGCGCGGTGCGCTACCTCTCCGCCGCCCCCGAGGGCCTGGCGGCGGTCCTCATCACCGGCGGACTGCCCTCGCTGGACGCCCACGCGGACGACGTCTACCGCGCCGCGTACCCGCGGATCGAACGCAAGGTCGCCGCCCACTACGCCCGCTACCCGCAGGACATCGGGCGGGCCCGCGCCATCGCCGCGTACCTGGCCGAGCACCGGCCCGAGGGCGCCGGGCACCGGCTGACCCCCGAGGGCTTCCAGTCGCTCGGCATCATGCTGGGCACCGGCAGCGGCAGCCACCAGCTCCACTACCTGCTGGAGAACGCCTTCGTCCGCACCCCGCACGGCACGGAGCTGTCCGACGCCTTCCAGGAGGCGATGCGCACCGCGACCTCCTTCGCCGGACACCCGCTCTACGCCCTGCTGCACGAGGCCATCTACGGACAGGGCGAACGCCCCACGGACTGGTCCGCCGAACGCGTACGGGCCGAGTTCCCGCAGTTCGACGCGGCTGCCGCGCTCCAGGGCGACGGGCCGCTCCTGTTCACCGGCGAGACGATCCACCCCTGGCACTTCGACGTCGACCCGGCGCTGCGCCCGCTGGGCGAGACCGCCGGACTCCTCGCCGCGCGCACGGACTGGCCCGTCCTCTACGACCCCGAACGGCTCGCCGCCAACGAGGTCCCCGTCGCGGCCGCCGTCTACCACGACGACATGTACGTGGACACGGCGCACTCGCTGCGCACGGCGCGGGCGATCCGGGGGCTGCGCACCTGGGTGACCGACGAGTACGAGCACGACGGAGTCCGGGCGGGCGGCCCCCGGGTCCTGGACCGGCTGCTGGCCCTGGTGCGGGACGAGATCTGAGGGGACCGCGGCAGGGGCTCGGGCCGCTGGCCGTCCGGAGCGGTCCCGCACGCGCTCCCGGGGTCAGCGCTGGAGCGCGTCCAGCGTGGCCGTGAGGTCGGTGGTGGAGCGCGGGGCGCGGTTGTAGGGGAGCTTGGAGAGGACCGCGGCCATCCCGCAGGTGTTGCTGACCGCCGAGTACACCAGGCCCCCGCCGACACCGGCCGACAGCCAGCGGGCCGCCGGGTGGCGCAGGCCGGCCACGAGACCGGCCACCACCAGCGAACCCGCCGCGAGCCGCACCTGGCGCTCCATCGGCCAGGTGGAGCGCGCCCCCTCCGGGCGGTCCAGGCCGCGCCCGTCGCCCTGCCAGGCCGAGGTGCCGCCGGTCAGCGTCACCGCCTCGATGTCGGCGCCCGCGAGGATCTCGCAGGCCCGCGTGGAACGGACCCCGGAGGCGCACACCACCAGCAGCGAACCGCGCGCCGAGGCCGACTTCAGCGCGGGCAGCGCGTCGGGGAGCTTGTCGAGCGGGATGTTCAGGGCACCGGGCACATGGCCCGAGACGTATTCGCCGGGAGCCCGCACGTCGATGACGGTGAACTCCTCCAGGCGGGCTGCGGCCTGGGCGGGGGAGAGAGATGCGGGGCTGGTCACGAGGGGTTCCTTATCTTCACCGGGCGGCGCGGGAGGGCAGGGACTCTACACGGCGGCCCGGCGCCGGACCGCGGTCACGCACACCGCGTCCCGGGCCCACGGGCCATGCGCCCCGACCGTACGAGAAGGCTCCTCGGCCCCCGTACACCGGGGCCCGCCCTCCTCTTGTTGACAAACCTCCTTGCCGATTCTGCAATAGGGGCATGAAGGAACGTGGGGGCATGAAGGAACTCGACCGGGACGCTCCGGCACTCGACGCGGTGCTCTCCGGGGTCGGTCCCCGGCTGCGCCGACTGCGCAAGGACCGGGGCGTCACCCTCTCCGCGCTCTCGGCCGCCACCGGAATCTCCGTCTCCACGCTCTCCCGCCTGGAGTCCGGTGGCCGCCGCCCCAGTCTGGAGCTGCTGCTCCCGATCGCCCGCGCGCACGAGGTCCCGCTGGACGACCTGGTCGGCGCCCCCGCGGTGGGCGACCCCCGGGTGCGGGCCAAGCCGATCGTCCAGCACGGGCGGACGATGCTGCCGCTGACCGCGCGGCCGGGCGGACTCCAGGCGTACAAGATGATCCAGGAGCCCGGGGGCGACGCCCCGGAGCAGCGTACGCACGAGGGCTACGAGTGGCTGTTCGTGCTCTCGGGGAAGCTCCGGCTGCTGCTGGCCGAGCACGATCTGGTGCTGGGGCCGGGGGAGGCCGCCGAGTTCGACACCCGGCTGCCGCACTGGTTCGGGCCCGCGGAGGACGGTCCGGTGGAGTTCCTCAGCCTGTTCGGCCCCCAGGGCGAGCGCATGCATGTGCGGGCCAAGCCGAAGCGAGGCTGAGGCGGCCCGTTCCGGGGGCCGCCCCGGGGTGTTCCCAGGGAGGCAAGCGACCGCTTAGTATGCGCCGTGCAGTGGTAATGCCGACAGCGGCAGCGGTTGAGCCGACAGTGTTGTGGAGGCCCCTCATGCAGGCATGGCGAGTGCACCGGAACGGCGAGCCGGGCGAGGTGATGCGCCTGGAGGAGACGGACCGGCCCACGCCCGGCGACGGGCAGGTGCTCGTCCGGGTCCGCGCGGCGAACGTCAACTTCCCCGACGCCCTGCTCTGCCGCGGGCAGTACCAGGTGCGGCCGCCGCTGCCGTTCACCCCGGGCGTCGAGGTGTGCGGCACCACCGAGGACGGCCGGCGGGTCCTCGCCACCCCCGCCCTGCCCCACGGCGGCTTCGCCGAGTACGTCGTCGCCGACGAGGCCGCCCTGCTGCCCGCCCCCGACACGCTGGACGACGCCGAGGCGGCCGCCCTGCACATCGGCTACCAGACCGGCTGGTTCGGCCTGCACCGCCGGGCGCACCTCCGCTCCGGCGAGACCCTGCTCGTCCACGCGGCCGCCGGTGGGGTCGGCAGCGCCGCCGTCCAGCTCGGCAGGGCGGCGGGCGCCAGGGTCATCGGCGTCGTCGGCGGCCCCGAGAAGGCGGCCGTCGCCCGCGAACTGGGCTGCGACCTGGTGATCGACCGGCGGAGCGAGGACATCGTGGCCGCCGTGAAGGACGCCACCGGCGGGCGGGGCGCGGATGTCGTCTACGACCCGGTCGGCGGCGACGCGTACGCCAAGTCCGCCAAGTGCATCGCCTTCGAGGGGCGGCTGCTCGTCGTCGGATTCGCCAGCGGCGTCATTCCGACCCCGGCCCTCAACCACGCCCTGGTGAAGAACTACTCCGTCGTCGGACTGCACTGGGGCCTCTACAACACCAAGGACCCGGACGCCGTCCGCGCCTGCCACGACGAGCTGACCGCTCTGGCCGCCCAGGGCATCGTGAAACCCCTGATCAGCGAGCGTGTCGCGATGAGCGGGGCCGCCGACGCCGTCCAGCGCGTCGCGGAGGGCACCAGCACCGGCCGCATCGTCGTCCTGCCGGGAGACGCCCGATGAGCCCCGCCCCTGACGCCGCCGAGGTCCGCCGCCGCACCCGCGACCTGCTCGCCGCGCACCCGCCCGCCACCACCGGGCGCACCGACTTCCTCACAGCCCGGTTCGACGCGGGGCTCGCCTGGGTCCACTACCCGGTGGGGCTCGGCGGGCTCGACGCCCCCCGCTCCCTCCAGCAGGTCGTCGACGCCGAACTGGCCGCCGCCGACGCCCCGGACAACGACCCGCGACGGATCGGCATCGGTCTCGGCATGGCCGCGCCCACCATCCTCCGCTTCGGCACCGAGGAGCAGAAGCGGCGCTTCCTGCGCCCCCTGTGGATCGGTGAGGAGATCTGGTGCCAGCTCTTCAGCGAGCCCGGCGCCGGGTCCGACCTCGCCGCCCTCGCCACCCGCGCGGTCCGCGACGGCGACGACTGGATCGTCGACGGCCAGAAGGTGTGGACCTCCAGCGCCCACCTCGCCCGGTGGGCGATCCTCATCGCCCGCACCGACCCCGCCCTGCCCAAGCACCGGGGCATCAGCTACTTCCTGTGCGACATGACCGACCCCGGCGTCGAGGTCCGGCCACTGCGCCAGATCACCGGCGAGGCCGAGTTCAACGAGGTCTTCCTCTCCGGCGTCCGCATCCCCGACAGCCACCGGCTCGGCCCGGTCGGCGACGGCTGGAAGGTCGCCCAGACCACGTTGATGAACGAGCGCGTCTCCATCGGCGGCTTCCGCATCCCGCGCGAGGGCGGCATGATCGGCCCGGTCTCCGCCACCTGGCGGGAGCGCCCCGCCCTGCGCACCCACGACACCCACCAACGCCTGCTCACCCTCTGGGTGGAGGCCGAGGTCGCCCGGCTCACCGGGGAGCGGCTGCGCCAGCAGCTGGTCGCCGGACAGCCCGGCCCCGAGGGCTCGGGCGTGAAGCTCACCTTCGCCCGCCTCAACCAGGAGATCAGCGGCCTGGAGGTGGAACTGCTCGGCGACGAAGGCCTGTTGTACGGCGACTGGACCATGGTCCGCCCGGAGCTGGTCGACTTCACCGGCCGGGACGCCGGATACCGCTATCTCCGCTCCAAGGGCAACTCCATCGAGGGCGGCACCAGCGAGGTCCTGCTGAACATCGTGGCCGAACGCGTCCTCGGACTGCCCGCCGAACCCCGCAACGACAAGGACGTCGCCTGGAAGGACCTGAGCCGATGACCGCCCCCGCCCAGCCCGCCACCCCCGATCTGCTCTACTCCCAGGACGAGGAGGACCTGCGCGCCGCCGTGCGAGCCCTGCTGGCCGACCGGGCCGACGCGCCGACGGTGATCGCGGCGGCCGAGTCCGGCACGCCGTACGACCGGCGGCTCTGGGACGAGCTCGCCTCCGGCATCGGCGCCGCCGGGCTCCTGGTCCCCGAGCGGCTCGGCGGCCAGGGCGCCTCCCACCGTGAGGCCGCCGTGGTCCTGGAGGAGCTGGGCCGCGCCGTGGTCCCGGCCCCGTACCTGACCAGCTCCGTGATGGCCACCGAGACCCTGCTCGCGCTGGCCGGGGCGGACCGGGGGGCGGCCGCGCTCCTGGGCGAGCTCGCCTCCGGGAGCCGCACGGCGGTGCTCGCCGTCCCCTTCGCCACCCCGCCCTCCGGCGCGGGCAGCGCCACCGCCGGCCCCGGCGGCACGGTCCGGGGCGTCGCGGACGCGGCCGCCGCCGACGTCCTGCTGGTCCCGACCGCCGAGGGCCTGTACGCGGTCGAGGCGACCGCCCCCGGTGTGCGCGTCGAGCCGCTGGTCCCGCTCGACCTGACCCGCCCGCTCGCCGCCCTCACCGTGCCCGGTACGACGGGCACCCGGCTGGCTGCCCCGGAGGCGAGCACCGCCGCCGTACGGCGCGGGCTGCTCGCCGGAGCCGGACTGCTCGCCTCGGAACAGCTCGGGATCGCGGAGTGGTGCCTGACCGAGACCGTCCGATACACCCGCGAGCGCCACCAGTTCAACCGGCCCGTCGGCTCCTTCCAGGCGCTCAAGCACCGGATGGCCCAGCTCTGGCTGGAGGTCGTCTCGGCCCGCGCCGCCGCCCGCAACGCCGCCGACGCCCTCGCCACCGGCAGCCCGGACGCCCCGCTGGCCGTCGCGGTGGCCCAGGCGTACTGCTCCGGCGTCGCGGTCCACGCCGCCGAGGCGTGCGTCCAGTTGCACGGCGGCATCGGCATGACCTGGGAGCACCCGGCGCATCTGTACCTCAAGCGCGCCAAGGCGGACTCGATCGCCTGCGGTCCGGCGGGCGCCCACCGCGATGCCGTGGCCCGGCTGGCGGACCTCCCGGCCCCGTAACTCCCGTCCCGCCCGCACCGCGTATCACCGGCCCCGGTGCACCCCGTCCCACCTGCTGAGGCGGGGGTGTACCGGGGTCTTTACCGTGCTGTTTAATTGCACACTGTTCGCAACAACAGTCGATCTCGAACAGGGATGTGCAGAGTATGACGGCCCGATCGATACGCGGGGCGGCCGCCGCCGCGCTGGTGACCGCACTGTCCCTGACCGCGGCGGCCTGCTCCAACCCGGACAGCCCCCAGGGCGGTTCGGCGGCCGGTTCCGCCTCGGCCGTCGTCGGCATCGCCTACGAGCCCGACAGCCTGAGCCCGCTGCTCGGCTACGGCAAGGACGGCAACTCCAAGATCTTCGACGGACTGCTCGCCCTCGACGGGGACATGAAGCTCCGGCCCGCCCTGGCCACCGCGCTCCCCGAGGTCAGCGCCGACGGACTCACGTACACCTACCGGCTCCGCGAGGGCGTGAAATTCAGCGACGGGAAGCCCTTCGGGGCCAAGGACGTCGTCTTCACCTACCGCACCATCCTGGACGAGAAGACCAACAACCCCTCCCGCACCGAGCTGGACGCCGTCAAGGACGTCACCGCCCGGGGGGAGGACACCGTCGTCTTCACGCTCAAGTACCCCTACGCGCCGTTCGCCCAGCGCACCGTCCTGCCCATCGCCCCCCAGCACGTCGCGGGCAAGCAGGACGTCAACAACGGCCCCTTCACCACCAAGCCGGTCGGCACCGGGCCCTACGTCCTGACCAACTGGTCCAAGGGCGAGAAGCTCAGCTTCACCGCCAACCCCGACTACTGGGGCGGGGCACCCGAGGTGAAGAAGTTCACCATGGCGATCATCAAGGACGACGACGTGCGCGCCACCCGGCTGCGCTCCGGCGACCTCGACGGCGCGATCCTGCCGCCCAACCTCGCCAAGGGCTTCGCCGACGACCAGGGCAGGAAGACCTACGCGGCGGACAGCTACGACTACCGCACGGTGACCCTCCCCACCCACAACAAGGTCGCCGGTGACACCGCCGTGCGCCGCGCCCTGGACGTGGCGGTGGACCGGCAGACCATGGTCGACGCCATCCTCAACGGCAGCGGCAAGCCCGCCTACGGGCCCGTCCCCACCGACAGCGAGTGGTTCACGAAGGGCACCGAGCGCCCCCACGACCTCGCCGCGGCGAAGAAGATCCTGGACGAGGCCGGGTGGAAGCCCGGCAAGGACGGCGTCCGGGTCAAGGACGGGGTGCGCGCCACCTTCCCTCTCTGGTACCTCAGCGGCGACAAGCTCCGCCAGGAGCACGCTCTCGCCTACGCCTCCGACGCCAAGAAGGCGGGCATCGACATCCGCACCGAGGCCGGGACCTGGGAGGTCATCGAGCCCCGGATGAAGCAGGACGCGGTGCTCGCGGGCGGCGGCTCGCCCGCCGACCCCGACTTCGACCAGTACACCCTGCTCAAGTCCTCCCTCGCGGGCGACGGTTTCAACAACATGGCCTGGTACGACAACAAGGCCGTGGACGCCGCGATCGAGGCCGGGCGCAGGAGCGGGGACAAGGCCGAACGGAAGAAGGCCTACGACACCGTCCAGCGTGAACTGGTGAAGAACCCCGGCTACACCTTCCTCACCCACATCGACCACCTCTACGTCGTCGACGACCGCTTCGGCCCCCTCACCACGCAGGTCGAGCCGCACGACCACGGGCTGGCCTCCGGCCCCTGGTGGAACGTCGAGAAGTGGAAGACCGAGGACGCCGGGGGCTCGGACACGTGAGCCGCCGCCTCCCCTGGGGGCCGATGGCACGGATGGCGGGACGGCGCGCCCTGTTCGCCGTCCCGGTCCTCCTCACCGTCACCTTCGGCGTGTTCGCCGTCGCCGCCGCGTCCCCCTTCGACCCGGTCAAGGCCTACGCCGGCACCGCGGGCCTCACCGCGTCCCAGGAGAACCTGGACCAGCTGCGGGTCAACCTCGGGGTCGACCAGCCCCTGGTGACCCGCTGGTGGAACTGGCTGACCTCCGCGCTCCAGGGCGACTTCGGCGACTCCAGCGTGATGCGGCAGCCCGTCGCCGACGTCATCACCGAACGCATGGGCTGGTCCGCCCTCCTCGCCGCCTCCGCCTTCCTCGTCGCGATCCTGCTCGGCACCGGACTCGGCGTCCTCGCCGCCCGGCGCCCCGGCGGCTGGCTCGACCGGGCCGTCAGCTCCGCCGCGTACACCCTGGAGGCCGCCCCCGCCTTCTGGCTCGGCCTCCTCGCCATCTGGTTCTTCGCCCTGAAGCTGGACGTCCTCCCGGCCGGCGGGCTCACCGACGCCGCCAGCGAGGTCATCACCTTCGGCCAGGTCGCCTCGCACCTCGTGCTGCCCGCCGCGGTCCTCGGAATCTCCCAACTGCCGTGGTTCTTCCTCTACGTGCGCCAGGGGGTCACCGACGCCCTCGCCGAGGACCCGGTGCGCGGCGCCCGCGCCCGGGGGCTGAGTGAGCGGACCGTGCTCCTCGGCCACGCCCTGCGCTCCGGGATGCTGCCGATGCTCACCCTGATCGGCTCCCGCGTCCCCGAACTCATCACCGGCGCGCTGCTCGTCGAGACGGTCTTCAGCTGGCCCGGGATCGCCGCCGCCACCGTGCAGGCCGCGACGTCCGTCGACTTCTCGCTGCTCGCCGCGCTCACCGTCCTCGCCACCGCCGCGGTCCTCCTCGGCAACCTCTTCTCCGACCTCCTCTACGGACTCGCCGACCCCCGGGTGGCCTTCGATGGCTGAGACCGCACTCGCCCTGCCGGGCCGCACCTCCCGCCGCGTCCGGGTCACCGCCTCCGTGACCGTGGTCGTCGCGGTGGCGCTCGCCGTCCTGGTCGTGCCGCCGCTGGCCCAGCTCGACGAACAGGCCGTCGACCTCGCCGCGAAGCTCCGCCCGCCCTCCCTCGCCCACCCCTTCGGCACCGACGACGTCGGCCGCGACCTGCTGCTGCGCTGCGTCTACGGACTGCGCGTCTCGCTGCTCGTCGGCCTGGTCGCCGCCCTCACCGCCACCGTCGTCGGTACCGCGACCGGCGCGCTCGCCGGGGCGTTCGGGGGCTGGCCGGACCGGATCGTGATGCGGCTCGTGGACACCCTGTCGTCCGTCCCGCACCTGCTGCTCGGCATCTTCATCGTGGCCATGTTCCGGCCCGGCGTCTGGCCGGTGATCATCTCGGTGGCTCTCACCCACTGGATCTCCACCGCGCGGATCGTCCGCTCCGAGGTGCTGTCCCTGCGCACACGCCCCTTCATCGACGCGGCCGTCTCCGGCGGGGCCTCCCGCACCCGCGTCGTCGTGCGCCACCTGCTGCCCGGGGTGCTCCCGCAGGCCGGTCTGGCCGCGGTGCTGATGGTGCCGCACGCCATGTGGCACGAGTCGGCGCTGTCCTTCCTCGGGCTCGGGCTCCCCGCCCACCAGGCGAGCCTCGGCAACCTCGTCCAGTCCGCGCGGGGTTCGCTGCTCGCCGGGGACTGGTGGCCCACCCTCTTCCCCGGCCTCTTCCTGATCATCCCGACCCTCGCGCTGGCCGGACTCGCCGGAGCCTGGCGCGACCGGATCAACCCGCGCCGGAAATCGGAGCTGATGCTGTGACCGCCGACCGCGCCCCCGCGGACCTCGCCGCCGCTGGCCGCGCCTCCGCCGAACCGCCCGTCCTGGACGTACGGGACCTGTCCGTACGCTTCCGGATGCGCGGCGGCCGGGACATCGCCGCCGTCACCGGCGCCGGCTTCTCCCTGGCACCGGGGGAGTGCCTGGCCCTCGTCGGTGAGAGCGGCTGCGGCAAGTCCGTCCTGGCCTCCGCCCTGCTCGGGCTGCTCCCCGCCAACGCCGCCACCACCGGCAGCGCCGTCCTCGGCGGGGACACCGACCTGCTCACCGCCGACGAACGCACCCTCGCCCGCACCGTACGGGGACGGCGCGTCGGCCTCGTACCGCAGAGTCCCGCCGCCCACCTCACCCCCGTGCGCACCGTCCGGTCCCAGCTGGAGGAGACGCTGCGCGAGCTGACCGGGGCGCGGGGGAGCGGCCTGCGCGAAGCGGCCGCTACGGCCGCGGCCCGCGCCTCGTTCCCGGACGGCCACCTCGACCGCTACCCGCACGAACTCTCCGGCGGTCTCGCCCAGCGCGCCGCCACCGCCCTCGCCCTCATCGGCGACGCCCCGCTGCTGCTCGCCGACGAACCGACCACCGGCCTGGACCGGGACCTCGTCGAGCGGACGGTGGACGAACTGCGCCGCCACACCGACGAGGGCCGGGCGCTGCTGATCATCACCCACGACCTGGCCGCCGCCGGACGCATCGCCGACCGGGTGGCCGTGATGTACGCCGGACGCATCGTCGAGATGGCGGACGCGACGGACTTCTTCGGCGCCCCCGGCCCCCGCCACCCGTACGCCCGGGGTCTGCTGAACGCCCTGCCCGAGCGGGACTTCACCCCGATTCCCGGGATGCCGCCCGAACTGGGCGCGCTGCCCGAGGGGTGTGCGTTCGCCCCCCGCTGCGCGCGGGCGGACGCCCGCTGCACCGGCGAACGCCCGGCCTTCACGGGGGGCCTGGCGTGCCACCACGCGCCGGACGGCCGCGCCCTGTCCCTCACCAAGGAGGCCGCCGGTGCTTGAACTGACCGGGATCACCGCCGGGTACGACCGCCGTGACCCGGTCGTCCGCGATGTCACCCTGCACGTGGCGCCGGGCGAGGCGGTCGGACTGCTCGGCCCCAGCGGCTGCGGCAAGTCCACCCTGGCCAAGGTCGCCGCCCTCCTGCACCGCCCCGACGCCGGGACCATGACCCTGGACGGCACCCTTGTACGGGGCTGGCGCCACCGCGCCCCGCGGGAACAGCGCACGGCCGTCGGTGTCGTCTTCCAGCAGCCCCGGCTCGCGGCCGACCCCCGGCTCAGCCTCCGCGAGCTGATCGCCCAGCCGCTGCGTTCCACCGGCCGCCGCCGGGAGGTCCCGCACCGGGTGGCCGAACTGGCCACGCTGGTCGGCCTCTCCGACGAACTGCTGGACCGCCGCCCGCACGCGGTGAGCGACGGCCAGCTCCAACGGGCCTGTGTGGCGCGGGCCCTGGTCCTTGAGCCCCGGCTGCTGATCTGCGACGAGATGACCGCGATGCTGGACGCGTCCACCACCGCCGCCCTGGTCGCCGTGGTCGAGCGCTACCGCGCCACCTCCGGCGCGGCCCTGCTCGCCGTCGGACACGACCGGGTGCTGCTGGAGCGCTGGTGCGACCGTACGGTCCGGTGGGGCGAACGGAGCGGCACGGAGAGCGCCCTGACGGTCTGACGGGCGGTGGGCCGGGGCAGCGTGCCGGGGGCCCGGAGGCGGGAGCGGCGCACGAGTGGCCGGGGCGTGAAACGTGGTCGAACAGCTGTCAGGTACCTGACCGGAAGGGCCCGTGCGACTCCATACTCGTCGCGACCGTCCCCCTCCCACCCGTCCGCCGCTCAGGGAGTTCCCATGGCCCACCCCACCCGTCGCCGCGCGCTCACGGTCGCCCTCGCCACCGCCGCCGCGGGCTTCGTCGTCCCCACCGCGACGGCCGTCGCCGCGCCCGCCCGTCCGCACGGGCCGCGCCCGCTGCGTCACGCCCATGCGCACAACGACTACCTCCACCCCCGCCCGCTGCACGACGCCCTCGCGCACGGATTCACCAGTGTCGAGGCGGACATCTTCCTGGTAGACGGCGACCTGCTCGTCGCCCACGAGCCCGCCACCCTCGACCCCACCCGCACCCTCGCCTCGCTCTACCTGGACCCACTGGCCGCCCTGGTGCGCGCCGGACACGGCAGCGTTTACCCGCGCCACCGCGCCCCGCTGCAACTGCTCGTGGACATCAAGGCCGACGGCGTCGCCGCCTACCGCGAACTGGACCGGCAACTGCGCCGCCACCACCGCATGATGACCCGCGCAAGCCACGGCCGCGTCCACCCCGGCGCGGTCACCGCGGTCATCTCCGGCGACCGCGCCGCCCGCGCCCCGATGGAGGCCCAGCGCACCCGCTACGCGTTCTACGACGGCCGCCTCGACGACCTCGGCACCGCGGCCCCCGCCTCCTTCGCCCCGCTGGTCAGCGCCAACTGGACCCAGAGCTTCGGCTGGCGCGGTACGGGCCCCTTCCCCCGCGCCGAGCGCGACCGGCTCCGTACGCTGGTCGCCACCGCCCACCGCGAGGGCCGCCGCATCCGTTTCTGGGCCACCCCCGACCTGCCCGGCCCCGAACGCGAGGCCGTCTGGACCGAACTGCTCGCCGCGGGGGTCGACCACCTCAACACCGACGACCTCCCCGGACTCGAACGCTTCCTGCGCGACCGCCGGACCGTGGCCCCGTAACGGACCGCCTCCCGGAAGTACCCGTTCGGCGGACACGCCGGTCCGCCGAACGGCCCCTCCGCTCCGCGAGACTGGCGGCCGACCGCCGCACATCAGGCACGGCGGCGGAGGAGGTTGGTCATGGCCGTTTCCATCTCACTGCTGCTGCTCCTGGTGATCCTCGCGGTGGTGTTCCTGCGCAACGGCCTGAAGGTCTCGCACGCGCTGGTCTGCGCCCTGCTCGGCTTCTTCCTGGCCGGTACGAGCGTGGCGCCGTCGATCCACGACGGAGTGGGCGCCACCGCGCACCTGGTCAGCAACCTGCACCCCTGACCCGGTCGGACACCCGCGCCCTTCGCCGGTTCCCCGCTGCCGCCCGCATCCGCTCCGGCCGATCCCGCACAATGGGCAGATGGCTTTTCCGCCCCCGGGCCGGCACTCCGGCGCCGCCCATCACGAACACTGCAACACCGGCCTGTGCTGCCGGTGCCAGACGCGGATCTGGACCACCAAGGCGGGCACCGAACGGCTCTGCGGTCCATGCGCGGCCTGCTGCCACGCCTGCGGCCGCGCGCCCGCACCCCACCTCGACGGGCTCGACGGCGGACTCTGCGCCGAATGCCGCGGCCTGTGCGGCCGCTGCCACCTGCCCAAGCGGGCCGACGGCTCCTGCGGCTGCGACCGCTGGCGGGAGAACGCCAAGGGCAACCCGCGTGGCTACGTCCTCCAGGCCCTGCCGCCCCAGCTCCTCCAGGCGCTCGGCGGCCGGGTGCCCAGCACCGTCCACGACCTCATCCACCAGGAGACCGGCCCCCGCACCGCCGCCCAGCTCCGCGAACGCATCGAGCGCCGCTGGAACCTGCGCTGGGCCCACGCCCTCGGGGAACTCGACGAGGACGGCCGCCGCCGCTGGAGCGCCCAGGAGATCGCCGAGCACCTGCTGCGGTCCGGACCGTGCGCGGACCCGCAGTGCGAGGACGGCTACCTCCTCACCACCGACACGCCCTGCACGCGCTGCCGCCGGCCCCTGCACCGGTTCGTCACCTCCGTCGCCGACCACACCGCGACCCCCGAGCACGCCCGCGCCACCGCGGCCGGAATCCGCGAGGCGATGCGGGAGAACCGCTCACGTAGACGCCCCCCGCCGCGCTGAGCAGCCGCGCACTGTCGCACCCCGTCGGCGGCACACCCGGGCAAGCCGGACCGTACGCGCGTGCGGTCGAGGCTCTGCGGACCGGCCCGCACGGCCTATGCTCGCGCTCATGGAGCAACGGGAAGTCGTGAAGCGCGTGATCGGCATCCTCACAGAGGCGCGCGAAATGCAGCGCCTGCTGGAGGCGGACGTCGAACGGGAGGACCTGGACGCGGGGGCGGGCGCCGTCACCGCTCTGCTGAACGAGACCATGCCCCACATCGCCATCCCCGACGACTTCTCCGTCGAGGAGGTGGTGGCCGTGGTCGGACGTGAGGTGGGAGGTGCGGTCGAGCAGCTGGTGAGCGCCTTCACCCTGGCGTTCACGATGCTCGCGCAGGTGCACGACTCCGGCCAGACGGAGGTGTCCTCGGCCGACGTCCTCCAGGATCTCGCCCTGCGGGTCGAGGGCGGCGGGCCGGAGGAGGGCGAGGAGCCGCTGCTCTGACGGCCGGTCCCACGGACCGCGCTCCGGCCCCCTGCGTTCCGCGGTGCGGATATGCATAGTGGAGGGAGAAGCGCGTATCTCCCTCGCGGCATGGAGGCAGCTGTGGGAAAGAGCACCGACCTGGCCCGCGCCAAGGCGCGTCGGCTCAAAGGCATGATCAAGGAATCGGACGGCATCGCCCTCGACGACGAGCGGATGAAGGCCGAGGGTCGCAAGGAACAGGCCGAGGCCCGCCGTGAGGAGATCCGGGCACGCGCGGCACGGACCGCATCCCACGGCTGAGACCGGCACAGAAGTGCCCGTGACGCCCCGTGCGTCACGGGCACTCGTCATTCCCGCCCGGGACGGGCCGTTCTCCCGCCGCTCGCTGTCCACTGCGTGAACGGCCCCTGGGGCCTGTCGTCATACCGCCGCCCGTCGCGCGGCGTCCGGGCGACGACGGCAGTGCGACGGCAGGCCCTAGCCGAACCCGAAGATCCGGGCGATGAAGAAACCCGCGACCGCCACCGCGCCGAGCACGATCAGGACGGTCCATACGGCCGGGTGCTCCCACAGGCCCCCGTCCGGGCGTTCCTGGTGGGCCTCGCTGATGGAGCCCTCGGCCGGTGGGGTCTCGCCGGGGGGACGCGGTTGCGGGGGGCCTGTTCCTCTGGAGTGCGAGATAGCCATGCCTCCAGGGTCTCCCCGTACGCCGCGCCGCGCACCCCGTCCCGATCGCGGAGCCCCGCGGACGCCCCGGGTTCCCATCGCGGGGCCATACGGACGCACCGGCGGGGGAGTCCCGCTGCTCCGCGCCGAAAACGGGGACCGTCAAGGAATGCCCGCCGTCTCCGCCCCCGTCGTCAGACTCGTGCAACGCACCGCCGAGCCCGCGGGGGTCCAGACCCTGCGTTCCACGGCCGCCGCCGTCATCGCCTACTCCGTGGCCGTCTGGGCGCTGCCCGAGCCGGCGCCGCTGACCGCGCCCCTCACCGCGCTCCTGGTCGTCCAGGTCACCCTCTACGCGACCCTCACCACCGGCGTCCGCCGGGTGAACTCCGTCGTCGTCGGCGTGCTCATCGCCATCGCCTTCAGCTCCCTGGTGGGGCTGACCTGGTGGAGCCTCGGGCTGACGATCTTCACCTCGTTGCTGGTCGGGCGACTGGTGCGGGTCAACGAGTTCGTCCCCGAGGTGGCCATCAGCGCCATGCTCGTCCTCGGCGTCTCCCAGGTCGCCGACACCGCCTGGGACCGGGTGTGGGAGACGTTGATCGGCGCTGTCGTGGGGCTGCTGTTCAACCTGGTGTTCGCCCCGCCCGTATGGGTCGGGACAGCGGGCTCCGCCATCGAGTCGCTGGCCTCCCGCATGGGCACGATGCTCCGGAGCCTGGGGGAGGAGGTGGTGGGCAGCAACCCCGTGCCCCGCGCTGCCGCCCGGCTCCACGAGGCCCGCAGACTCGACCACGACATCGTGGAGGTGGACGCCTCGCTGCGGCAGGCGGAGGAGAGTCTCACCCTCAACCCCAGGGTGAGACAGGGGCTGCTCCACCGGGTGGTCCTGCGCACCGGCCTGGACACGCTGGAGATCTGCGCGGTCGTGCTGCGCGTCCTCTCCCGCACCCTCACCGACCTGGCCAAGGCCCGCACGGAGGAGTCGCTGTTCCCCGCCGACGTGGCGGGGCTGCTCCAGGAGCTGTTCGGCCGGCTCGCCGAGGCGATCGAGAGCTTCGCGGTCCTGGTCACCACGCCGCTCGCCGCCGACGCGGAGGAGGCGGAACGCCGGCTCGCCGACGCCCTCACCCGCAGCCGTGCCACCCGCGACCAGGTGGCGGACCTGCTCCTGGAGGACGTCCAGGAGCATCCCCGTCAGTGGCAGCTGCACGGGGCCCTGCTGGCCGAGATCGACCGGGTCCTCGACGAACTCGACATCGACCAGCGCACCCGGCGGCTCGGCGAGGAACTGGACCGCCGGGCCGCCGAGGCCCACTCCCGCCACCCCCGGCTCCGGGCGATCCGGCGCAGGCTGGACCGGCGGTCCGGCTGACGCCGTGCTCCGGCGCGTGGACGCGGCCCGCGCGGGATGCGGAATCGGCCGGCCGCTGGTTCGCTGGGGGCGGTGGCCTTGCCGCCGACATGTCACAGCGTCCAAGGAGTGGTGATGAGCGGTTCGGACGAACCCGCCGACCTGGCTCGGCAGATGCGTGAGAAGGCCCAGCAGCTGGCCGAGGCCGCGGAGCGTGCGAGCGACCCGCAGGAGAAGGAGCGGCTGGAGAAGAAGTCCCGGACGATCCGGGACCGGAGCGTGCAGCAGAGCGCCATGGCCGCGGGCGACATCTACCCCGAGAAGTAGCCCCCGGCCCCACCGGTCGGAAATTCCCGCGTGCCCGTCCCGGTCCCCCCGGGGCGGGCGATCACGCTCCCGCGCCTCCCTCGCGCCGGATGCCCCCGTGTGCCCCGCCCCCGCGGCGTCCGCGTCTGCCGCACGTCCGGGGCGCGGGGAGTCCGTGCGGCGCCGCCGAGGTCACCCGGCCCACTCCAGCACCCGCTCCGCGCTCCACGTCGTCACCACCCGATCCGCCGCGACCCCGCACTCCTCGGCGCGGGCGCAGCCCGACAGCTGCCAGTCCAGCTGTCCCGGAGCGTGCGCGTCCGTGTCGATCGCGAAGAGCACGCCCGCCGCGACGGCCGCGCGCAGCAGCCGGAGCGGCGGGTCCTGCCGCTCCGGACGGCAGTTGATCTCCACCGCCGTCCCCGCCTCCGCACAGGCGGCGAACACCCGTTCCGCGTCGAACCGCGACTCCGGCCTGCCGCGCCCGTCCAGCAGACGGCCCGTGCAGTGGCCGAGCACGTTGGCCCGCGGGTGGCGCACCGCCGCCTCCAGACGCCGGGTCATCGGACCCGGGTCCATGCGCAGCTTGGAGTGGACGGAGACCACCACCACGTCGAGCTGTTCCAGCAGTTCGGGCTCCTGGTCGAGCGAACCGTCCGGGAGGATGTCGCACTCGATGCCCGTCAGGAGGCGGAACGGGGCCCACTCGGCGTTGAGCCGCTCCACCACCGTGAGCTGCTGCCGCAGCCGCTCCGGCGACAGACCGCGCGCCACCGTCAGCCGGGGCGAGTGGTCGGTGAGCACCGCCCACGCGTGGCCGAGCTCCGCCGCCGTCCGGCCCATCTCCTCGATCGGGCTGCCGCCGTCCGACCAGTCCGAATGCAGATGACAGTCCCCGGTCAGCAGGGCCCGCAGCTCCTCCCCGCCCTCGGGAACGGTCTCGGCCGCCGCCTCCCGCTCCAGCCGGTCCAGATAGCCGGGCACCTCTCCGGCGAGGGACTCGCGGATCACCTCAGCGGTGCGGGGACCGATCCCGGTGACCCGCTCCAGGGAGCGCGCCGCCACCCGCTCGGCCGCCTCCCCGGCGGCCATCGCGTCCACGGCGGCCGCAGCGGTACGGAAGGCCTTCACCCGGTAGGTGGCGGCCTGGGAGCGTTCCAGCAGGAAGGCGATCCGCCGCAGGGCGGCGGCGGGGTCTCGCTCCGGGCCCATGGCCACCTCCGCCTCCGTCGCCCTGTGCGCCTCCCCGGACGGGAAGCGGTGGCGGTGGCTCCGGTCGCCCGAGCGCCGACCGCCTGTCACCCAGCATGGCCGCCGCCGGGCCCGCACGCCTCCGCTGGCGCCGCCTGCCGGCTCAGCGCCCCGCCGCCTCCCCCACTCCGCCGCTCTCCCCGTCTCCGCCGTTCTCCCGGCCCCCGCCGGTGCCCCCGGCCTCGTCGGCGTCCCGCACCGGTGCCCAGCGCCCGGCGCCGGTGTCGTAGTCGTGGACGGGCCGCCCCCGCGACCCGCTCGTCCGGAACGGGCGCCCGTCGTCATCGACCCGTACGGTGCCCGAGCGGCCGCCGCTGCTCCACGTCAGCTCGGCGAACCAGTCGCAGTCGCAGCCGACCGTACGCCCGGTGACGAGCAGGATCTCCGGGTCCGACGAGGAGACCCGGTAGGGGAAGGCGATCGCCTCGATCGGCACGCCGGAGTCATTGCCCGGCACCGAGTGCGCGACGGGTCGGGGCACGTCGAGGTCGACGTCGAACATCCTCGGGGTGAGCGATCCGCCGCATCCGGAACTCATCCGGTACACCTGCCCCGGGGCGGGCGACCGGCGTTCGACGACCCGGATACGCAGTGCCTCCAGCACCACCGCCCGCTGGTCCCGGCCCTGCACGGTGATCCGGACCCCGGTCTCGTCCGCGTGCACCGCGCCGAGCGCGGTGGCCCACGCCCTCGCGTCGGCCTCGACCGGAGGCGGCGGGACGGCCGAGGGCGCCCGGTCCAGCAGGTAGGAGTGGTCGCAGCCGTGCTTCCAGACCTGGTCGTCACTGATCCAGGTGAACGGAGTCCGAGCGGACCCGGACCCGGAGCTGGTGCCGGAGTCGCTGCCGGGTCCCGCACCAGCAGCGCCACCGGGCCCGGTTTCCGGCTTCGGTGAGACCTGCCGCGGCCCGGTCCCCGGCGGGGCGCTCGCCTCCGGCCCCTTTGACGGTGTTCCCCGCGGCGCCTTCGGGGACGAGGAAGCCCCGGGCCGGGGTGAGCCGGAACCTGGGAAGGGCCCGGCGACGCCCGCCGAGGGGCGGCCCGGCCCGTCGGCTCCCGACGGTTGCCGTTCCTGTCCCGGCGGGAGCGGCAGCCCGGACCCTCCGAAGGCCGCCACCACGGCGAGCACCACCGCGGCGGCGGCGAGGGCGGCGAGCGCCTGCCCCGACCGCCGTACGCGGCGCACCCGCCACGCCTGCCGCATCCGCCGCGCACGGCCCGCCGGACCAGCTTCGAACCCGCCCCCGCCCCCGCCGCCCGGTCCGCGCTCGCCCACCCCGCCGACCAGCACCGGCACGGAGTCCTCCCGTGCGCCCGCCACCCCGGTTCCGGCCACCGCCGGGGAAGCCTCGCCCCGCCCCTGCCCGGACTCCGCTCCCGGCCGGTCGACGCGCTCCGCGACGGCCCGGACCCACAGGCGGTGCAGTGCCTCCCGTTCCTCGCCGGGCGCTCCGCACAGCCGGGCCAGCCGCTCCACCGGGGCGAACTCCACCGGCACCGTCCGCCCCGTGCAGTACCGGTGCAGCGTCGAGCCGCTGATCCCGATGCGCCGGGCCAGCGAGGCGTACGTCCGGCCCGAACCCTCCCGCAGGGCGTTCAGCCGCTGCGCCAGAGCGTCACGGGCGTACCCCTCGGTCCCGTCGCCACCACCCTCACCCAAGCCGTCCGCCTCCCACCGCTGTTCCAGGGCGTTCCAGCCCTCCGGGAACACCCACGTCACCGGGGGTGGGACGGTTCCAGCCCGGCCGGAAACCGTGCCGGGCTTGTCCTGATCCGGAGCGGCCGCCCAGGCTGGTGCCCGTTCCCGTACGACTCGTACGGCAACACGACCGACCGTCCGAACGGGGAGCACCACCACCATGCGCATGAGCCGCCCGCACACGATCCGTACCTTCTTCCTGGCCACCGCGGCAGCGGGCCTGGCCCTCACCGCGGCGGCGCCCGTCGCCGCGGCGGCCACGCCCGCACCCGCCCCGACGTTCCTGAGCGCCAGGGAACTGCCCGCCTCGCTCACCCCGTGGACGGCGGGCGCGGTACGCCGGGGGCTGCCCGAGGAGGGGTCCCCGTGCACGGCCGGGACCGCCCCCTCCGCCCAGAGCCGCTACCGGGACTTCCGTACCGAGCTGGACACCGGCGCCCGCCAGACCGTCACCGTCGCCGCGACCACCGCGGGGGCGAAGGACCTCGCGGCGAAGCTGCGGACCGCGGTGGAGACCTGCCTGGACCGGCTCGCGGAGCAGAACCCCGGCCTGGCGGGAGAGGCGTCGCACCAGGGCCGGATCGCGGTGGAGGACGGCGCTCACGTCTACAGCGTCGACACCTCCTCCCCGGGGACCGGCACCACCGACATCCGGCTGCTGTCCGTGGGCCGCGACGGCCGCGCGGTGACCGTCGTCGAGTGGTGGCAGCTGGGCGAACTGGACGGCGCGCCGCTCACCGGGTTCAAGAAGACCACCCGTACCGCCGTCGCCAAACTCTACTGACCCGCGGCCGCGGGTCGCCGGGCCTCGCCCCGCACCCGCGGCCGCGACGGGCGGGCCTCACCGCCCCGGACCCGCGACCGGCCGCCCACGGGGGTGGCGGCCGGTCGCGCCGAAGGTGCGAGGCCCCCCTGACCGGGACATCCTGGCTGTGTGACCCGGCACGACAGGACCCGGAACACCCCGCCCGCCGGAAGCGGGGCCGCGGACGGGGCGCACGGGAACGGCCGCGTACCGGACGAGCTGTCGCTGGTCCTTGCGCAGTCGCTTGTCAGCGCCGTCGAAGCGTGCCCCGGCTACGCGGGCGGGGTCTACCTGCGCACCGGGACGCCGGGGCTCCTGCGGCTCGCGGTGCTCGCCGGACTCCCCGGGCCGCTGTTCCGGCCCTGGTGGCGGATCCACGTGAACCGGCCCTTCCCGGTGTCCGAGGCCTACCGCACGGGACGCCCCGTGCTGCTGGCCGACGCGGAGGAGGGGATGCGCCGCTTCCCCCAGCTGATGGCCGGGCTGCCGTTCCCGTTCGGCTCGCTGTGGGCCCCGGTCACCGGGCCGGGCGGCAGCATGGGCGTACTGGCGATCCTGCGGCCCTCCACCCCGGGGAACCCCATCGCCGCCGCCGACGGCGACCGGCTCCACCAGCACGGTGAGCGGCTCGGCGCCGCCCTCACCGACCTGGAGGACCGGGGCGTCGACTGCGTCTGGGAGGCCGAACCGGTCCCCGTGCAACTGCCCGCCGCCGCCGCGCCCCCGGTGCGGGTAGGCCGCTTCGACTGGGACCTGCACTCCGGCCGGGTCACCGCCGACGACGAACTGTGCCGGATCCTCGGCTTCGCGCCCGCGGTCTTTCCGGGCACCGTCGACGCCCTCGCCGAACGGCTGGTCCCCGAGGACGTCTACGGGCTGTGGGCGCTGGCCCGGCAGACCGTGGAGTCGGCCGAGCCGGTCGTCCGCCGGATGCGGCTGCGCGGCCCCGACGGCAGGTCCCATCTGCTGGAGCTGTCCGGCCGCTGGACGCAACCGCGCGGCGACGCGGCCTCCAGCCACCTGACCGGCTTCCTGGTCGACCTGGGAGCGGGCCCCGTCGTCCCGGAGGCCGCCGACCGGCTGCCCCGGGGCATCCTCTCCCTGGACCGGCTCGGCCGGATCACGTACGCCAACGGCCTCGCCGAGGAACTGCTCGGGCACCCCCGGGCGGAGCTGGTCGGCCACGGCGTGTGGCAGGCGCTGCCGTGGTTCGGGCACGAGGCCTACGACGACCACTACCGGGCCGCGCTGATCGCCGACGAGCCGGTCCACTTCCTCGCCCGCCGCCCGCCCTCCCGCTGGCTGTCCGTCTCCCTGTACCCGGGCCACGACGGGGTGAGCGTCGTCCTCCAGGCGGCCGGACAGCCCGCCCACGCCCCCGGTTCCGTGACCGCCCCGGGCCTGGGGATCGGCTCCACCGCGGACCGGTCCTCGGCGTTGTACCGGCCGGTGGCCCTCGCCATCGCGCTGACCGAGGCGGTCACGGCCCGGCAGGTCTCCGCGGTGGTGACCGAGGAGTTGCTGCCCGCGTTCGGCGGCCGTCAGCTCGCCATCTACCTGCTCGACGAACGCCACCTCCACCTGGCGTGGGAGACGGGGTTCCCCCAGGGGTTCCTCGACCGTTTCGACGGGGTCGGACTGGACGTCCGCATCCCCGGGGTGGAGACCCTGACCACCGGCCGTCCGATCTTCTTCGAGTCCATGCAGCGCCTCGCCGAGGCCTATCCGGGCATCCCCATCGACGCGGACGTCGGGGCGCGGGCGTTCCTGCCGCTGATCGCCTCGGGGCGCCCCGTCGGCTCCTGCATCCTCGGCTTCGACCGCCCGCGCGGCTTCAGCCCGGAGGAGCGCACGGTGCTGACCGCGCTGGCCGGGCTGATCGCCCAGGCGCTCCAGCGCGCCCAGCGCTACGACAGCGAGTCCGCGCTCGCCCGCGGACTCCAGGACGCCCTGCTGCCGCACCGGCTGCCGGAGATCGACGGGGTGGACACCCTGGGGCGCTATCTCTCCGGCACCCAGGGCATGGACGTGGGCGGCGACTGGTACGACGTCATCGAGACCGGGCACGAACTGGCCCTGGTCATCGGCGACGTGCAGGGCCACGGCGTCGCCGCGGCGGCCACGATGGGCCAGTTGCGCAGTGCGGTGCGGGCCTTCGCGTTGAACAACTACGACCCGCAGGAGGTGATCAGCGGGACGAACCGGCTGCTGATCGACCTCGACCCGGGCCAGTTCGCCAGCTGCTGCTACATCGCCCTCGACCCGGCGACCGGGGTGGCCCGTGCCGTACGGGCGGGGCACCCGCAGCCCGTCCTGCGGCGGCCCGACGGCCGGACCGAGGTGCTGGACCTGCCCGGCGGCATCGTGCTCGGGATCGACGGCCAGGCCACGTACCCGGTCACCGAGATGCGGCTCGATCCGGGCGCCATGCTCGCGCTCTTCACGGACGGCCTGATCGAGCGGCCCGGGACCGACATCGACGAGGGGATCGAACGGCTGCGTGCCACCGTGGAGCGGATCGGCGCACTGCCCCTCGCCGAGGCGGCGGACCAGGTCATCGGCGAGGCCCGCGCGGCTGTCGACCGCCCCGACGACATCGCCCTCCTGCTGGCCGCCCGCTGGGCCCGGCCTGCCGCGTCCCACCGCCCCGCCACGGCGCGCACCCCCGGTCCGGACCTGTGGCGGACCTTCCGGGGGCCGGACCCCCGGCGTACGGCGTAGCCCCCGGCACCGGCGGCACGCCGGTGGTCCCGGAAGCCTGCTCCTCGGGGCCGGGCGCCGACGAGCGGTCCCCGGTCCCGGGCGCGCGGACGGCCCCGGCCGGGACCGGGTCGTGGTCCCGGCCGGGGCCGCGGGTGTCCGCCGGGGCGAGACGCGGCCCTGGTCCGCGCGTACGACCCGGACCTGAGCGCCGCCGAGACCCCCGAGCGGCTCACCCGCCCCGGCCGGAGGTCAGGCGCCCGAGGCGTCCAGCATCCCGTCGCGCTCCACGACCTTGATCCGCTCCCGGCCCTGGGCCGTTCCGAGCGCCTGCTCGTGGGCGTCCAGCTTGTGCCAGCCCTCCCACGTCGTGAAGCGGACGCCGCGGCTCTCCAGGAAGGTCTCGACGGCCTCCGGGGCGGGCGCTGCCGGTTCGGGCAGCCGGCCGGCGGCGCGGTCCTCCAGGAGGCAGGCCACGGTCTCGTTGGCGTCGCCCTTGGTGTGCCCGATCAGCCCGATCGGACCGCGCTTGATCCAGCCCGTGACGTAGACGGAGGCCATGTGCTCGTCCCCGGCGATGACGCGGCCCGCCTCGTGCGGGACGGTGCCGGAGTCCACGTCGAAGGGGAGCTTGGACAGCTCCTCCGAGTAGTAGCCGACGGCGCGGTAGACGCTCTGCATGTCCCAGTCGGTGAACGTCCCCGTACCCCGGACGTTGCCGGTGCCGTCCAGCTCGGTGCGCTCGGTGCGCAACGCCGTGACCTCGCCGTTCTCACCGAGGATCTCGACGGGGGACTCGAAGAAGTGCAGGAACAGCTTGTGCGGGCGGTCGCCGACATCGCGGATCGCCCAGTTCTCCAGGGTCTGCGCGACCATGTTGGCCTGCTTGTTCTCCCGCCGGGTGGCGATGGAGCCCTCGTCGTAGTCGATGTCCTCGGGGTTGACGATGACCTCGATGTTGGGGGAGTGGTCCAGCTCCCGCAGTTCCATCGGGCTGAACTTGGCCTGGGCCGGGCCACGCCGCCCGAACACATGCACCTCCAGCGCCTTGTTGGCCTTGAGGCCCTGGTAGACGTTGTCCGGGATCTCGGTCGGCAGCAGCTCGTCCGCCGTCTTGGCCAGGACCCGGGCCACGTCCAGCGCCACGTTGCCGACGCCGAGGACGGCGACCTTCTCCGCGGTGAGCGGCCAGGTGCGGGGGACCTCGGGGTGACCGTCGTACCAGGAGACGAACTCGGCCGCGCCGTAGGAGCCGTCCAGCTCGATGCCCGGGATGTCGAGGGCCCGGTCGGCCTCCGCGCCGGTGGAGAAGATCACCGCGTCGTAGAAGGACCGCAGGTCGTCCAAACCGATGTCGTCGGGGTAGGAGACGTTGCCGAAGAGGCGGATCTGCGGCTTGTCCAGCACCTGGTGGAGGGCCTTGACGATGCCCTTGATCCGGGGGTGGTCGGGAGCCACGCCGTAACGGATCAGGCCGAAGGGCGCGGGCATGCGCTCGAAGAGGTCGATGGAGACCCCCGGGTCCTGGCAGACCTCGGATTTGAGCAGCGCGTCCGCAGCGTAGATACCGGCGGGGCCGGCTCCGACAATGGCGACGCGGACGGGGCGTGTCATGGGCGTGGTGATCCTTCGGGGCGGGCGAACGCGGGCAGGTACAGCGTACGTCGGAGGTAAGGGTGGGCTTACTAGCCTCCACCTCACACCGTAAGCGATCGCCCGGCGGACCGTTCGGCCGACCCCGCCGAACCTGTCCGGTATGACCGTTTCGGTTGGTCGGTATGGTCGATTTACCGTTTTTGAAACGCTCATCCTTAAACATGCTATTGGGACTTTTGAGGACTTTTGCCCGTGCGTTTCTCCGGCCTTGTCCTGGGAAGTGGCGAGCGTCACGTCGTGGCGCGCGGACGAGTATCCGGAAGGTTCGGTTCCCTTTGGTGCGGGGAAAGTTGACGGCGTGACGGGACGGCCCCCGGAGCGCATTCCCTTTTTTCGATCATGCGGAGAAAGGGAATTGCGGAATGCGGGGCTTGTTCCGCTCGCCGTTTCTCGCCTACGGTCGCCGCAATCCGGATGGAACGCCGAATCCTGCCGCCGTCCGGTAATCCGCTACCCACTCGCGTACGGCAGGAGCGGGGGACCCAGGTAAGTCGCCGAACCGTCACCGGAACGGCTTGGGGTGAAGTCGCGTCTCCACGCGGCCAGACATCTCCCGTCTGAACCCGACAGCTCACCTCGCAGGCGCCGGAGAGGAAATCCCCCATGCCCGCACAGGGTAAGCATCGTCGTCCCAAGTCCCTCCCGTCGATCCGCGGCCTCGCCGCCGTGACCACGGGCGGAGCCGTCCTCGCCCTCCCGGTGATCGGCGCCACCACCGCCGCCGCGGCCCCCGCCCCGGCCGCCGTACCGCACCAGGGCACGCCCGCCGCGGCCGCCGCCCCGGCGAATTCCGCCGCGAAGTCCGCCGTGAAGGCCGCGCCCGCCCAGCATTCCGTGGCGTCCGGAGAAACCCTTTCCAAGATCGCTCGCGAATACTCCGTGAGCGGCGGCTGGAAGAAGCTCTACGAAGGCAACCGGAAGGTCGTCGGCGGGAATCCCCACCTCATTCACCCGGGTGTCACGCTGACCATCACCGCCAAGGCCGCCGCCCCGTCCGGCGACACGGCGGACAAGGCCGCGACGGGCGGCGCCCGCGGCGCGTCGGCGGAGCGCGCCGACCGTTCGGAGCGCGCCGCGGCCCCGGTCGCCCAGGCCGCCGAGAAGGCGACCACGTACTCCGACGACCTCGACGGCTGGATCCGGGAGTCGCTGGCGATCATGGCCGAGCGCGGGATCCCCGGCAGCTACGAGGGCATCCACCGCAACATCCTGCGCGAGTCCTCCGGCAACCCCAACGCCATCAACAACTGGGACTCCAACGCCGTCAAGGGCACCCCGTCCAAGGGTCTGCTCCAGGTCATCGACCCGACCTTCCAGGCCTACCACGTGCCCGGCACCTCGACCGACAGCTACGACCCGGTCGCCAACATCACCGCGGCCTGCAACTACGCCGCCGACCGCTACGGCTCGATCGACAACGTCTTCGGCGCCTACTGATCCGGCCGCTTCGACCCACCGGACCACACAGAGGGCGGTGCCACCCCGGGGACGGGGGGCACCGCCCTTCGCCGTCGGCCGCTCGCGCGCTCAGACCCGCCGGTAGGTTCGGCCGCCGCGCCGGGGCAGGGTCCGCGGGTCGTCCCCGGCACCGGTGGCCTCGGTGGTCCTGAGCGCCAGATGGAGTTCGGCGCGGACCGCGGCGTCGTCCAGGTTCCGGTCCAGGCGCTCGGCGCACTGGGCGAGCCAGACCGTCAGGGTGGTGCGGTGGACGTGGAGTTCGGCCGCGGCCGGGGCGGTCCGCGCCCGGTGACGCAGCCAGCAGGCCAGCGCGATCCGCAGCCGCGGTTCGAGACCGCCGACCAGTCCGGTGGCCCAGGCGAGGGCGGGCGCGGTGTCCAGGACCCCGGGCGGCAGCGTCTCCAGCCGGGCCCGGCCGGACGGCCCGTCGGCCGCGTCGCCCCCGGCCGCGTCACCCCCCGGCGGGGTCCGGGCCGGGCCCTCCTGCCCGTCGGCGTGACCGGTGCCGGGACTCTCACCGGACACGGGCGCGCGCAGGGCCAGGAGGAGATGGGCCCGCACGGTGACGTCGTCCAGGTCCGCGTCCAGCAGGGCGGTCAGCTCACGCAGCCGGGACCGCAGGGTGCCGGGGGAGAGGCCGAGGGTCGCGGCGGCACGCGGGGTGCTGCCGGTGCGGAGCCAGACCAGGAGCAGATGCCGGTGCTCCGGGGCGAGCGGGGTGAGGACGGCTCTCGCCCACCGGCTGTAGGAGCCGGGCTCCAGGAAGCGGGCCAGGAAGGCGGCGTCGGCCGGGACGACACGGTGGGCGGGGGTGGCGTTGTGCCGGGCGGCGGCCGCCTCCGCGTGCGCGGTGGGCATCTCGGCCAGTGGCAGCGGACCGGCGAGGCCCGCGAGGAGATGGTGGCGTTCGCCGACCCGGGAGACCAGCCGGAGGATGCGTCCGTCGTCCCGCCCGCAGTGCAGCTCGGCGACCAGGAGCTCGCCGTCCAGCTCGCCGATGAGGACGCAGGAGCCGCCGTGTCCGGCGAGGGTGGGGCGCGCGGCCCGCCAGAGCACCTGGTGGGCGGTGGGGATGTCGGGGCCGGTGAGCCGGTAGACCGTGACGTGGGTGAGGCCGTCGGCGCCCAGGGTGTTGGTGACGGCGGTGAGGTGGCCGCCCAGGAGCAGCCGGAGCAGCGCGCTGTGCAGCCGCATCTGCTCGGCGCGCAGTTCGGCGGCGCGTTGCCCGCGGACCTCCAGCAGGGCTGCGGTGGTCGCGGCGACGAGGTCGGTGTGCTCGGCGGACACCGCGGACGACGGGTGCAGGACGAGGAGCGCCCCGGCCGCCGGACGCAGGACGTGATGCGGGTGGTCCCGGGGGTGGGCGGCGGCCTGGACGCCGGTGGCCGCCGCGACGGCCGGGGTGCTGTAGACGGCACCGGCGATCGGGTCGGCCAGCACCGCCGACCCGCCGATCAGGGTCGCGGCCTCGCTGATCAGATGGGCGCCGGAGCGCGTCGCGGCCCGCATCAGCCGGACCGTCGCCGCCTCCCGCAGTTCACGGGCGCGCGACGGATCGGCTTCGAAGGGCTCTGCCGTTCCTCTGGTGCTCATGCTGCGCGCCTCTGCGGGCCGAGCGCGCCGCGCCCCCGGGCGATCCGGGTGCGCGGCGCGGCGGTTGCGGACAGGGTCGAGGGGATGGCCCGTACCGGTCGGACCGGATCAGGGCGTGGCGCCGGACCTCGCGAGCCCGGTGCGGCCGGCGGGACGCATTCCCCCTACGGGACGCGGGCGACGGCGCCCCACCCGGCCCGCGCCGTGGTGGTGCCGGTGTTCGCGTCGGGCCGCCAGTTCGGCCAGGACACCATCCCCGGCTCGACCATCTCCAGCCCGTCGAAGAACGCGATCGTCGTCTCCGGCTCACGGAAGATGTAGGGGATCGCGCCCGAGGAGTTGTACTCGTCCTGCACCGCGCGGTGCGCCTCGTCGGATGCGGTGGAGTGCGAGAGCGAGAGGTAGCTGCCCGACGGCAACCGCTCCACCAGCCGTCGTACCAGGGATAGCGCGTCGTCCCAGTCCACGATGTGCCCGAGCACGTCCGAGATCACCAGGGCCACCGGCCGCGTCAGGTCCAGGGTCTCGGCGGCGCCCGCGAGGACGGTGTCGGTGTCCCGCATGTCCGCCTCGACGTACGCGGTCGCGCCTTCGGGGCTGGACGTCAGCAGGGCGTGGACGTGGAGCAGGACGAGGGGGTCGTGGTCGACGTAGACGATCCGCGACTCCGGCGCGATGCGCTGGGCCACCTCGTGGGTGTTGTTCGCCGTCGGCAGACCCGCGCCGACGTCCAGGAACTGCCGTATCCCGGCGTCCCGGGCGAGGTAGGTGACCGTGCGGCGCAGGAAGTCGCGGGACTCCTTCGCGAACGTCTCGATCAGCGGGTACTTGCCCCGGTACGCGTCGCCCGCGGCCCGGTCCGCGGGGAAGTTGTCCTTCCCGCCGAGCCAGTAGTTCCACACCCGGGCGCTGTGCGCGACGGACGTGTCGATCTGTGCGGGCAGTTCAGGCCCGTTCCCGGTCGTGCTCATCCTTCAGGATCTCCCTTGTTCGGGCCGGGCGTATCGCCATGACGCACGACATGTCCAGCATCGCTTGATATTCCTGTACGGCCGGATTGGTGTCCCAGACCTCCGCCGTCCCGGGCAGCCCGCCGCCGCGGACCACATGGTCCGCGATCTCCCGGATCTCCACCCGGTACAGACTGAGGGAGGGGATTCCGGTCAGCGGGTGCGGCGGCGCGCTCTCCGCGTGCAGTTGCACCGTCACATCCTGCCGTTCCGCCGCCTCCTGGAGCGCGTCGAGCTGATCGCGCATCACCTGGGGGCCGCCGACCCGGCAGCGCAGCGCGCTGACCGGCAGCACCGCCCAGACCCGCGTCTGCTGTTCGCGCAGCCGCTTCTGACGCTCCGCCAGCAGGTCCGCCCGCCGCGCCCGCGCTCCGGCGTCCAACTCCGGGCGCAGGGCCGCGTCCACGGCCATGGTGTAGGCCCGGGTCCGCAGCAGCAGTGGTACGAGCGCGGGGTCCCAGGTGCGGACGACGCTCGCGGCGGACTCCACGCTCATCAGGTCCATCAGCCACGGGTCCATCGCGTCCCGCCACGGATGCCACCAGCCGGGCATGTTGGCGCTGTTGAGCCGCCCCATGATGTCCTCGGCCTCCGTGGCGCCCGCCCCGTAGAGGCCGAGCAGCGCGGACACCTGCCCGACGTCGAGCGAGGTCTGGGCCTGTTCCAGCCGCCGCAGCGTCGTCGGATGCCAGCCGAGCCGCTTGGCGACCTGCGGTACGGACAGGCCAGCGCCTTCCCGCAGATGCCGCAGACGCGCCACCAGGACCAGGTGTTGCGCCGTCCGGCCCGACCGCTCCCGCGCCACGTGGTGCCCCCTCCCGCTCCGGCTCGAACTATTCGACACTCCGCGCAGCCTGAGCGCAATGCATACAGCGCACCTTGCGACGACCGCACGTCGCTTCCATGGTGAGTATCTCCGATGCCCCCACCGGCGCCCCGAGTACCCGCACCCCCGGCGAACACCACCGCACCCGACGGCGATTCCGCACCACCGCACCCTGGAGCCCACCCCGTGACCCACCCGAATCCGCTGTCCGCGGTCCCCTCCCGGAGGCCGTCCGCCGCCCGCCCGCTCGACCTCCGAGTCCGTGCTCAGCGAGTCCAGATCGACGAACTCATCGTCGACGACCCGCACGCCGTCCTCGCCCACGCCGAACGCGCCGCCCTCGACGCCCCGGACACCGCGGCCCTGCTCGGGCACGACGCCGACACCCCCCTTAGCCTCCCGGCCGCCGCCGCGCTGCTCTGCGCTCTCCACGAGCCCCACGAACTCCCCGCCATGGGGCTGCGTTTCACCCGGCACACCACCCACGTCACCGCGCACAACCAGCAGACGGAGCCGGTCTCCCTGGAGCTCTCCCACGCCCCCGAACAGGGGCGTTGACCCGCCCCGCGCGGTGGACACCCAGCTCTCGCGGCGGTGACGGCGACGCCGGCCGCCGCTCCCGGCATGTCCGGCGCCGCGCCGTCGCGTGCACCGGAAGTTACCCCCAGGTTTCTCGTGACTTACCACACAATTGACAGTAGAACCTGTTTCACTCTGTCGAGAGTGAGGTACGTCACATGGCTGACCTTGCCATGCACAAGAGCGGGGCCAAGGGTGTCTCGCGCCGAAAATTCATCACAAGAACAGGTTCTCTTCTTGGTGCCGCGGCGATCGCCGGGCACACCACGTCGGCCTGGGCGGACGTCCGCCCGGCGGCGGCGCCGATCGGCTCGGGGGCACGCGTATCGGCGCTCGTCATCGGCACCGGATACGGCGGATCGGTCGCCGCGCTCCGGCTCGCCGAGGCCGGCGTCGACGTCCACATGATCGAGATGGGCATGGCCTGGGACACCCCGGGCGCGGACGGCAAGATCTTCGCCAACACCACCCGGCCCGACGACCGCTCCTTCTGGCTGCGGACCCGGACCAAACAGCCGCTGAGCAACTTCCTCGGCTTCCCCATCGACAAGAACGTCAACCGCTACACCGGCATCCTCGACGCCGAGGAGTTCAGCGGCATCACGGTCTACCAGGGCCGGGGCGTCGGCGGAGGGTCGCTGGTCAACGGCGGCATGGCCGTCACCCCCAGGCGGGAGCACTTCGCCTCCGTCCTCCCCACGGTGAACGCCGCGGAGATGTACGCCACCTACTACCCGCGCGCCAACAGCGCGCTGGGCGTCACCACCATCGACCCCGCCTGGTTCGACACCGTCGACTGCTACCAGTACGGGCGGGTCGGCCGGAAGCACGCCCGGCGCTCCGGCTTCCCGTTCCTCTTCGTACCGGCCGTGTACGACTGGGACTACATGGAGCAGGAGGCGGCCGGGACCGTACCGAGTTCCGCCCTCGACGGGGAGATCCTCTACGGCAACAACCACGGCAAGAAGTCGCTCCAGAAGACCTACATCCAGCGCATCAGAGCCACCGGGCGGGTCACCATCTCCCCGCTCCACCAGGTCACCTCGGTCGCTCCGGCCCCCGGCGGCGGCTACACCGTGCTCATCGACCAGCTGGACACCGGCGGCCGGACCACGGTCACCAAGTCCGTCACCGCGGACAAGGTCTTCTTCGCCGCGGGCAGCGTGGGCACCTCCAAGCTGCTGGTCGCCCTCCGGGCCACCGGCGCACTGCCCCTCCTCAGCAACGAGGTCGGCAACGGCTGGGGCGACAACGGCAACGTCATGTGCGGCCGCGCCAACCACCTGTGGGACCCCACCGGGAAGGTCCAGGCCTCCATCCCCACCGGCGGTATCGACAACTGGGACGCGGGCGGCGCCTTCGTCGAGATCGCCCCGCTGCCCACCGGCATCGAGACGTACGCCTCGTTCTACCTGTCCATCACCAGGAACCCGCACCGCGCCCGGTTCAGCTGGAACGCGGTGGCGGGCCGGGCCGAACTGGACTGGCGGACGGACTGGAAGCAGCCGTCCATCGACGCGGCGAAGACCATCTTCGACAAGATCAACCGCAAGGAGGGAACGATCTACCGCACGGACCTGTTCGGCACCTACAAGATCTGGGGCGACCACCTCACCTACCACCCGCTGGGCGGCGCGGTCCTGGACAAGGCCACGGACAACCACGGCCGCCTGCACGGCTACCCGGGCCTGTACGTCATCGACGGCGCGCTCATCCCCGGCAACACCAGCGTGAACCCCTTCGTCACCATCACCGCGCTGGCCGAACGCAACATCGAGCGGATCATCGCCACCGACCTGTAGCGGACGCGGCGGGCGAAGAGCCCGGGGCCGGGAGTGCCAACCCGGCGGCCCCGGACTCCGTCAGTGACCGGCTCCCTCAGTGACCTGGCAGAGCGCACACCGCGTCGATCCCCAGCACGTGGTTGAGCCGCCCGAAGGCCAGCCACGAGCCGATGCTCATGCTCAGCTCCACGATCTCCGCCTGGCTGTAGTGCGCCGCCATCCGCGCCCAGAAGGCCTCGTCCAGACCGTGGTGGTCCAGCGTGTACCGCTCGGCGTACTCGGCCGCGAGCCGGGTCCGCTCGTCGAAGGCCTCGGTCGTACGCCACCGCGTCACCGCTTCGGCGAACTCCTCCTCGACCTTCGCCCCGTCCCGCTCGGTCCGCCAGTCCAGGCAGAACAGACAGCCGTTGAGCTGGGCGACCCGCAGCCGGGCGGCCTCGAACTCCCGCAGCCCGAGCGTCGTGTGCTCGTAGACGGACATCGAGAAGGCGGCCGCGGCCCTGCCGATGCCGGGGACCATCTCCCCCCACACGTAGCCGATGGGCTCCTGGCCCTCCGGGACGTCGATGATCATGCCGGTCTCCTCCCCAGCCTGCCGACCGCGGGCCGCAGCGGGACGTCGAGTGCGTCGTACAGCCCGGGTTCCGCCTCCACCAGCCAGTCGATGGCCGTGACGAGCCGGCCCACCGCGGTGGCGTTCCCGCCCGCCGACCGGTTCTCGCCCTCGTCGGACGCCTCGACCGTCACCTCGATCCGGGGGCGGCCCTCGATCACCACCCGGTGCGCGCCCACCCCGTCGGGCGGGGAGGGCCAGTCCGGGGCGCAGGAGGCGTGGATACGCGTGATGTGCTCGATCACGATGCGCGGCTCACCGCCGACGATGCCCTGCACCTCGAACCGTACGGCCCCCTGGGTGCCCGCGGCGAAGTCGCCCATCGTGCGGGTGGTCACCGTCTTCTTGAGCGCCCGCCGGTCCAGCGTCTCGCGGATCTCGTCGAGTTCGACGTCCAGGGCCCGTGCCATCAGACGGATCTGGCCGCCCCACGCCATGGTGGGGACACCCTCCGCCAGCATCAGCGGCTGGTAGTCCAGCGGGTGCCCCATGCCGATCAGATGGCGGACCGACTCCTCCTGCTCATAGGTGGAGTAGTCGAAGATTTCCTGGCAGCGGATGACGTCCACCTCGGTGCCCAGCCCGCTGACCAGCAGCGGCAGCACGTCGTTGCCCCAGCCGGGGTCGACACCGGAGACGAACAGGGAGCCGCCGCCCTCCGCGACCGCGGCCAGGAGGGGGTCGCGCAGTTCGGGAGGGGCGTTGCGCTGGTCGTAGAGCGGATAGAGGGAGGGCGTGACGACCACCGCTCCCGCCCGGATCGCCCTGCCGATGTCGGCGAGGGCGTCGTCGGGGCGGATGTCGCCGGACGCCGCGTAGACCACCGCCCCCGGCCGGGCGGCCAGGACGGCGGTGATGTCGTCGCTCGCCGCCACCCCGAGCGGGCCTCCCAGCCCGGCCAGTTCACCCGCGTCGCGGCCCGCCTTGGCGGGGTTGTGGACGAGGACGGCGGTGAGCGCCAGCGCCGGATGGGCCGCGACCGCGCGGATCGCCGCGCGGCCGACGTTGCCGGTACCCCAGACAACCGTGGGAATCATGCGCGGAGGGTAGCCCCGGGGTCATGGACTTCCCAGAGGCATCACCTCACCAATTCGCCTCGGATACACGGGTGTTCCCGGGCCGACGGCGAACCGCCGGCCCGGGAACCGGTCGCGGGGTCTACCGCCGCGCCTGTACACCGCTCGGGCTGCCGGTGATCGTGAACTGCGAGCCGGGCTCGATCAGCACATGGCCGTCGCGCGAGTTGGTGATGCTCACGCCGGTGAGCGTCGCGTTGCCGCGTGCGCCGCCCATGGCGAGGATGCCGGAGCCGTTGTTGGACTTGTCGATCCGGACGTTCGTGATCTTCACGTCGGGCATGAGACCGCCACCCGTCTTGAACTGGATGCCGTCGTAGGTCGAGTCGAGGATGTCGGTGTCGCGGATGGTCACCCCGGGGATGGGCAGGTTCTGCGGGAACAGGGTGATCGCGCCGAACTCCTGGTCCTCGTTCCAGAATGCCCCGCCGGTGCGGTGCAGCGCGTTGTTCGCGATCAGCGTCTGACCGGAGAACGGCAGCGGGTCGTGGTCGGTCGCCAGCATGATCCCCGGGTAGTTCATGGTGTCGGCGATGATGTTGTTCTCGATGCGGTTGCCGTAACCCCCGTAGACCGCGATGCCGTTGGCCCGCCACGGCAGCTGGATGGTGTTGTTGCGGAAGCTGTTGTCGTGGCCGATGTCGACGGACTGGTCCTTGACGTACTTGCTGGACCAGACCGCGAGGGCGTCGTCACCGGTGTTGCGGAAGGAGGAGTTGTACACCGTCGAGTTGCGGGTGCCGTTGGCGAAGTTGATGCCGTCGGCGTAGGTGTTGCGGATACGCATCCCGGTGAACTCGACGCCGTCGCCCGGATTCCACAGGGCCTGGATGTTGTCGTAGTCCCGGCCCGCCCAGACGCCGACGTTGGCGTGCTCGATCCACACGTCGCTGATCTTGGTGCCCTTGCCGAAGCGGCCGTTGAGCGCGACGCCGCCCTCGTGGTTGCCGTCGCCGCCCCGGATGGTGCCGGAGCCGAAGATGGCGATGCCGGAGATCTGCGTGTTGTGGTCGATGTCGAAGCCGAAGTTGCCCTCGTGCGGGTGGTTGATGCCGCCCGCCTCGTGCGGCGGGGTGAGCGTGTAGAGCTGGGAGTGCCACATGCCCGCGCCCCGCACCGTGACGTCCCGGATGCCCACCTGGTTCCACTGACCCCGGTCCAGCGGGTCGTCGGTGAGGATCTTCTGCTCCTGGCGCCACTGGCCCGCCGGGATCCAGACACAGTCGATGGCGCCTTCCTGATTGGCCGTCACCGCGCGCTGGATGGCCGCCGTGTCGTCGATCCCGTCGTTGGGGACCGCGCCGTACGTCGTGATGGAGACGCAGCCCGCGGGCTGCGCGGAGGGCGGCGCGACCTGCTCCAGATCGATCAGGTCGATGATGTGGAAGGCGGCGTTGTCGCTCGCGTCCCGCTGGAGGCGGAACTTCGTGCCCGCCGGGTAGCTCCGCGCGAGCAGGGCGTGGGACTCGTCGAAGAGCCGCCGCGCGTCGCCACCGGGGGTGTTGGTGAGCCCTTCGGGGCTGTCGGTGCTGCCGTAGAGCCAGCTGTGCTTGGAGGACAGGTCGAGCTTGCGGACGAACGTCCCGTCCGCGTACAGGCTGATGGTCGCCTCGCGTCCGCCGCCGCCCGGGGCGTCCGGGACGGAGTTGCGCACCACGATCGAGTTCGACGCCGAGGTCGAGGTGAACTCCACGTAGTCGCCCGTGGTGTTGAGCCGTACCGACTCCCGGCCCGAGGACTCGGTGGCGAAGTTGGTGTGGCCGAAGGTGCGTTCGGCGTCCGCCTTCAGCAGGGTGCCGCGATAGGCGGCGGCCTCCGCTTCCAGCTCCGTGTACGGTACGGCGGCGCCACGCCCCACCACGATGGAGCGGGCGAAGCTGTTGTTGTTCTCGTTGGTCTCGGCGACCAGCCCCGTGGCGTCCGCGGTGGCGGTCAGCGTGGCTCCGCCGCTCGCCGCCGTCCAGCTGCCGCCGATCGTGACGTTGGCGGTCGCGCCCGCCGCGATGGCCGGGGCGGTGCCGTTCAGCGTGGTCGACCCCACGGTCAGCCGGGTGACGGTGCCCGCGCTCACCGGGCTGGTGCCGCGGTTGTGCACCGCGACGGTGAAGGTGACCGCCGCGCCGACGGCCGGGTTGGCCGGGCTGGAGGTGATGGAGCGGACCTCCAGATCCGGTCCGGGGCTCTGCCCGACCACCAGCGGGGTCGCGGTGGTGCGGCTGTTGTTGGTGTCGTCGGTCTCGATGACCGTGTCGGTGGGGTCCACGAGCGCCGAGACGGGGTAGGACCCCTGCGGCCGCTTGCCGGCCTTCACCGAGAACGGGGCCGACGCCCCGGCCGCCAGCGCGCCGACCGGGGCGGTGCCCACGACCGTGCCGCCCAGGCTGACGTTGACGGTCGTCGCGGGCGAGGCGGCCGAGCCGCTGTTGCGTACGGTGCCCCCGACGGTGATGTCGTCCTTCTCGGACGGGGACGAGGGGCTCCAGGACAGGGCGCTCACGGTCAGGTCGGGGTTGGGCGCCGGGGTCCCGAGGACCTGGATCTCGGCGACCTGGGCGCCGGGAGCGCCGGTGTTGGCGGAGAACTGGAGACGCAGGTCCGCGACCCGGCCCTCCACCGGGATGGTCACGGTGTTGCGGTTGGCGGCCGGGTCGAAGACGTAACCGGCGCGGGCGCGCAGTGAGGTGAACGCGGTGCCGCCCTGGGTCCGGCCGAGCACCTGGATGTCCTGGGTCCGGGTCGCCCAGACGGGGTCCGGGTTGAGCTTGACCACCACGGAACTGAGGTCCGCGTCGGCGCCGAGCGGCACCGTCAGGGTGGCGGGGAGGCCGTTGGACTCCCAGTAGCTGGTGATGGCTCCGTCATTGGCACCCGCGGCGGGGAAGCCGCCGTGCGACCCGCTGACGGTGACGGTCCTGCCGCGCGCCAGATCGGTGGGCTCGGCCGCGCCCGCGGCGGCCGGGGGCAGGAGCCCGACGGAGACCAGCCCGGCTATCAGCAGGCCGGTGATCGATCGTGCGATGCGTCTTTTCCCTCTCATGGTGTCCTCTGCTCGCGTGGGGTGGCTGGACATTTGAGTGTGCAAGTCAATTTTTTGCGTTCAGCGGTTCATAGATTTCTGGCAGGTTTCTGATTTGTCAACGGTCCTCGCAGGATCCCGTTCGCGTCCGTGAGAATCTGACGCAAGGTCACAAGGCTGGAACGGCAAGCTTGTTCAGACCACGCCCGAGACCGGGTCGTCATGTCCGGGGCGGACGAGGGCAGCGGTTCGCCTCTCGGTCACCGGACGTCCCACCGGGCCGTGCCCGCTTCCGCACGGCGGTCCGCGCCCTCCGCCCGAGTCCCCTCTCCGAGGGGCCCCGCGGAGAGGGGCGAGTGATCGATTGGCGGGTCCCCGGGTTCCGTCATAACGTCGATCGGGTGAACGCCCGCGTTCACCGTTCACCCGACCGGTGGAGACCATCCGACGCCCTCGCGGCGCACTGGCCCCGGCACGAGAGGCGGCCCTCGTATGACGGGCTCCCGACCGACACCCGCGCACCCCGCGACGACCTCCGGAACGAACCGGGGCAGCGCCATGGCGCTGCTGGTCATCGCCTCGTGCCAGCTGATGGTGGTGCTCGACATCACCATCGTGAACATCGCGCTTCCGCACATGCAGAAGGACCTCGGCTTCTCCACCGAGAACCTCTCCTGGGTGGTCAACGCCTACACGCTGACCTTCGGGGGCCTGCTGCTCCTCGGCGGACGCCTCGGCGACATCCTCGGCCGCCGCAGGGTCTTCATCTTCGGTGTGCTGCTCTTCGTCTTCGCCTCGCTGCTCGGCGGACTGTCCCAGGAGTCCTGGCAACTCCTGGCGTCCCGCTCCCTCCAGGGCGTCGGCGGCGCGATCGCCTCGCCCACCGCCCTGTCGCTGATCACCACCACCTTCCGAGAGGGCCCCGACCGCAACCGCGCCTTCGGGGTGTTCGCCGCGGTCTCGGCGGGCGGCAGCGCGATCGGCCTGCTGGCGGGCGGCATGCTCGTGGAGTGGCTCGACTGGCGCTGGGTGCTGTTCGTCAACGTCCCCATCGGGCTGCTCATCGCCGTCGCCACGCCCCGCTACATCCCCGAGTCCGAACGACGCCCCGGCCACTTCGACGTCGCGGGCGCCCTGACCTCCACGGCGGGGATGGTCCTGCTCGTCTACGGCTTCATCCGGGCCTCCGAGGACGGCTGGAGCGACGGGCTGACGCTCGGCTCCTTCGCCGCCGCCGTGGTCTGCCTGGCCGCCTTCATCACCATCGAACGCGGCTCCCGGCAGCCCATCACCCCCCTGTGGATGTTCCGCGACCGCAACCGCGCCGGGGTCTACGGCATGATGCTCAGCCTGGCCGCGGCGATGTTCGGGATGTTCTTCTTCCTGACCCTCTTCGTGCAGAACGTCCTCGACTTCACCCCGCTGCGGGCCGGTCTCGCCTTCCTGCCGGTGAGCGCCGTCATCGCGGTCAGCGCGGGCATCGCTTCCCAGCTGCTGCCGAAATGGGGGCCCAAACCCTTCATGGTGACCGGCGCGCTGCTCGCGGCCCTCGGCCTCGGCTGGCTCACCCAAACAGATGTCCACAGCAGCTATCTCGGCTCCATCCTCGGCCCGATGCTGGTCTTCGGCTTCGGGATGGGCATGCAGTTCGTGTCGCTGACCCTGATGGCCGTCTCGGGCGTCGCCCCCAGGGAGGCGGGCGCCGCGTCCGGCATCCTCAACGCCACCCAGCAGGTCGGCGGGTCCCTCGGCCTGTCGATCCTGGTGACGATGTTCGGCACAGCCAGCCGTCATGAGGCCACCGATCAGGTGCCGCGATTCCTTCGGGAGGCCACCCCGGCCCAGCGGCTGGAGTTCAGCAGGACCGGTGAACTGCCCGCACCCTGGGGCGATCAGGTTCTCAGCTCGGGCGTGTCCAGCGCCTTCGTCGTCGCGGCCTGCTTCGCCGTCGTCGCGGCCCTGATCGCCCTGCTGGTCATCCAGGTCCGGCCCACGGACCTGGCCCGCCTCCAGGGCGGCGCCGTCCCGGTCGCCGGTGGCGGGGACGACGCCGGGGGACAGGATGCCGAGGAGGACGGGCAGCCCGTTCGCGGGTCCGCCCAGGATCCCGGCCGACCTGCGAAAGGGAGCTGAACCATGGACTGGACCCTCGAAGTGATCGTGCTTCCCGTCACCGACGTCGACCGGGCCCGCGACTTCTACCGGGACAAGCTCGGCTTCCACGTCGACATCGACGCGGAGGTGATGCCCGGCGCCCGCGTCGTGCAGCTCACCCCGCGCGGCTCCGGCTGCTCGATCGCCCTCACCGACGGCGTACCCAACCCGACGGGCACCCCGCAGCCGGGCACGTACCACGGGCTCCAGCTGTGCGTGACCGACATCGACGCCGCCTACGCCGAACTCGTCGGCCGGGGCGTCGAGGTGTCCGAACCCCAGCGCTACACCGACGAGGACGGCGCGACCTTCATGTACTTCACCGACCCGGACGGCAACGGCTGGGCGGTGCAGGAATACCGCCGCCGGACGACCGAACCCCTGCACCGGCTCCTCGCCGGCCAGGCGGCGAGCGGCGGTGGCGACACGGCGGGGTGAACCGGCCGGAGGCGGATCGTCCCGCGTGCCGGTCATCCATCAGAATGCTCCCCGTATCGAGTGCGGAGATCCGGCAGCGCGAGGGAGCATCATCACGATGGGCAACGGCAACGCAGACATGGTGGCCTTTGTCCGGGCCCGCCTGGCCGACGAGGAGCAAGTGGCCCTGGGTGCCGGAGGGGACCGGTGGCGGTGCCCGGCCGACGTGCCGGGCGAGGTCCACGACCGCACCGGCGGGGTGGCGTTCACCGTGCGGGGCCGGGGCTTCGACCAGCACATCGCCCTCCAGAACCCCGCGCGGGTCCTGGAGCGCATCGAGACGAACCGGGTGCTGCTCGGTGAGTACGTCGAGGTGGCCGGCCTGGACACCGACCGCCCCGCCGACGACTTCCCCTCCGGCCGCGCGGTGGGCCTCGGCTTCGCCGTACGGCAACTGGCCGCCGAGTACGCGGGGCACCCCGACTACCAGGCACGGTGGCTGCCCCGGTTCATCCAGTAGCACCCAGGGAGCCGTCGCCCCCGGCGGACTGCCCTTCCGTTCGTGCGCCCGCACGGTGGGCAACCTGCCCGGGGAAGCAGCTCATTACCGACGGGGTGAACCGGATGCGGAAGGGGTTCGTCCCCGTCGCCGAGCGGGAGCGGTGGGACGAGCGACTGAGCGGGCCGGTCCGCGAACGCCTCGCCCGCTTCCCCGTCGAGGACGGGATGTGACCGCGGGGGTGCGGCCCGGTGACGGTGACACTGATCGTCAGCGAAATGGCGTTGCTCTCTGGTGAGGAGTCATTCCGCCGTGTAGCGTCGCCGTCAGATGTCGTGGTTCGCAGTACCTGCCCGCGCCTGGCGCGGGCGTTTTGCTGTGCAGTGCCTGAGAACCAGGGCGATCACCTCCGGGTCCGCGCGGTGCGGATCCGTTTACCGCATGAGAGGTACAGGCATGGCCAGCGGAACCGTGAAGTGGTTCAACTCCGAAAAGGGCTTCGGCTTCATCGCGCAGGACGGCGGCGGCCCCGACGTCTTCGCCCACTACTCCAACATCAACTCCTCCGGCTTCCGTGAGCTTCAGGAAGGCCAGGCGGTGACCTTCGACATCACCCAGGGCCAGAAGGGCCCGCAGGCGGAGAACATCACCGCCGCCTGATCCCGACGGTCCGTCCCTCGGCCCCGGAGCGCGACGCTCTCCGGGGCCGAGGGCGTTTTCGGACCGGCCGAGCCCGGTGGGTGCGGGGCACACCGGCGTACGCGGGGAGCCCGGCACACCCCAGGAGCTCGGGACAGGCCCTAGCCGGGTGACTCGTGCGGGGCCGGATGGCTCTCGGGGTGGGCGCCCGCGTTGAGCGGCGCGCCGCGGCCCGAGCCCGCCTCGTCCGGGTCCGGCTCGTCGGCCTCACGGGCCACCCGGTCCGGCACCGGTATGTCCAGCGGATCCTCCCCGTCCCGGGCCTGCTGGTCCGGCATGTCCGCCGGTACCGGCGGCTTGCTTCCGGAAGCTCCGGTGTAGGCGGTGCCTTCCGGCCTGCGGTCGGTCATGAGAACTCCTTCACATACGGCCCGGTGTGACTGGTTACGCCACGCTGAGTACCCGCTGCCGCCCGAACCAGTCTTCCGCCCCGGGCCGCGCACCGAGGGGTGTGGACCGCCCGGGTGCGGGTACTCGGCGCGGTGCCCCGGGCGCCGCCCGTCGCCTCCACGCCTGCCGGAAGGACCTCGCATGCTGATGGCTCACCCCACCGTGCTGCGCAACCTGCTCGACCAGTACGAGACGCTCCGTGTCCTGCACGCGGACAGCGGAAGCCACGAGGCCCGGCAGCGCATGGACGACATCGCCTACACGCTGTGCGTGTCGACGGGCACGAGGGACGTGGAGAGCGCGCTGGTCATGGCCCGGCACCGGCTCCCGGGCGCGCGGCCCGAGGACGACTCTGTCCTGTCCGCCTGACCGCCGGGGAGAGACCGCCATGCCGCGCACCGTCGGTGTCGAGGAAGAACTGCTGCTGGTCGACGCCGCGAGCGGGGAACCGCGCGCCCTGTCCTCCGCCGTACTGGCCATAGCCGAGAAGCACGCCGAGGGAGAATCCGCCTTCGAGCCCGAACTGCACAGTCAGCAAGTGGAGTTCGCCACGCACCCGTGCGCCACCATGGATGAGGTCGCCGAGTCGGTCCGCCGCTGGCGCACCGAGGCCCTGCGGCACGCCGCCGACGCCGGGACCTCCGTCGCCGCCCTGGCGACCTCCCCCCTGCCGGTCAGCCCCACGATCGGCATGGGGGAGCGGTACCAGTGGATGGCCGAGCACTTCGGGCTGACCGCCCAGGAGCAGCTGACCTGCGGCTGCCACATCCATGTGTCGGTGGAGTCGGACGAGGAGGGTGTCGCCGTCCTCGACCGGGTCCGTGGCTGGCTCCCGGTGCTGCTGGCCCTCAGCGGCAACTCGCCCTTCTGGCAGGGCCAGGACAGCAAGTACGCCAGCTACCGCAGCCGGGTGTGGGGCCGCTGGCCGTCGGCCGGGCCCGTGGACGTGCTCGGCAGCGCCGAGCGGTACCAGGCGCAGGTGAAGGAGCTCGTCAGCACCGGGGTGCTGCGGGACGAGGGGATGGTCTACTTCGACGCGCGCCTCTCGCACCGCTACCCCACAGTGGAGGTCAGGGTCGCCGACGTCTGTCTGGACCCGGCCGACACGGTGCTGCTGGCAACGCTCGTCCGGGGCCTGGTGGAGACGGCGGCCCGGCAGTGGCGGGCCGGGGAACCGGCCCCCGACACCAGCACGGCCCTGTTGCGCGTCGCGTCCTGGCAGGCGGCGAGGGCGGGGCTCGGGGACCGGCTCGTCCACCCCCGTACCCTGCGCCCGGAACCCGCCCGCGACGTACTGCGGGACCTGCTGGACCACGTGCGGGACGCCTTGGAGGACGCCGGAGACCTGGCGGACGCGCAGAAGGCTCTCGCTCTCGTGGAGCGGCGGGGGAACGGTGCCCAGGTCCAGCGCGAGATCCTGGCGCGCACCGGAAGCCTGCGGGACACCGTGGCGGAGTGCGTGCGCATCACGGCGGGCTGACGCCCCGCACCAGCGGCGGACGGCAGGCGGCCCGGGCGAAAGGCCGGAAGAGCCGGAGGAGCAAGGGCGGCAGAGGAACAGGAAGAGCAGATGAACGGGAGGGGCGCAGGCACCGGAGAACCCGAAGACATACCCGTATCCACAGAGGCATCCGAGGAGAGGAGCAGTCCATGACCACCACCGAGCTGGACGGCCGCAGGATTCTGGCCGTCGTCACCAACTACGGCGTCGAGCAGGACGAACTGACCGTCCCCGTGAACCACCTGCGCGAGCGCGGGGCGCGGGTCGACGTGGCGGCGGTCTCCGACGACGAGATCCGCACCCTCGTCGGCGACCGCGATCCCGGCGAGAGCGTGCGGCCCGACCTCACCCTCGCGGACGTCGACCCCGCCGCGTACGACCTCCTGCTCATCCCCGGCGGCACGCTGAACGCCGACTCGCTGCGGCTGGAGGAGGCCACGACCCGCATCGTCAGCTCGTTCGCCGCCTCCGGCAGGCCGGTGGCCGCGATCTGCCACGGTCCGTGGGCGCTCGTGGAGGGCGGCTACGTCCGGGGCAAGACGCTGACCTCGTACCCCTCGCTGCGCACCGACCTCACCAACGCGGGCGGCACCTGGGTGGACCAGTCGGTGGTCCGTGACGACGCTTCCGGCTGGCCGCTGATCACCTCCCGGAACCCGGGCGACCTGGAGGACTTCGTCCGCCAGATCGACAAGGCGCTCACCGAGGCCTGACCGGTACCCCGTACGCGGGCGGGACACGGGAGCACCGACCCGGTCCGGGGCACCCGCGACGACCGAACCGACGCCGCCTTCGCGACCATGAGCCGCGAGGGCGGCGTCCGGCGTGACGTCCCCGGACCGGTCCGGTCCCGGCCGGTGCGCGGTTGATGCGTTCTGGGAACCCAGGGGGAGCGCGGTCTCGTAGCGCCGCCACGGAGAGGTTAGGCTGACCTAAGTCCGTGCGGCGCTCCTGTCGGCGGGCGAGGCGATCCGGCCGACCACGCGTTCGAAGGGGCAGTGTCCATGACGATCCACCGAGCCGTCGTCGCCCGGGTGCGGCCGCTCTCCGCGAGCATGGTCCGCGTCACCTTCCACGGGGACGGCCTGGCGGGCTTCCGGACCACCGGCACCGGCGACGAGTACGTGCGGATCTTCCTGCCGCACGGCCCCGACCGGACCGACGTCTCGCTGCCCCGGACGACCGACAAGGGTGGCTGGGAGACCCCGGAGGGACAGCCCGTCGCCCCGATGCGCACCTACACGATCCGGGCGGTCCGCCCCGAGGCGGGCGAGGTCGACATCGACTTCGTGCTGCACGAGGGCGGGATCGCCGCCACCTGGGCCGCCGAGGCGGGGCCCGGGGACGTGGTCGGCCTCAACGACCCGACCGGGCTCTACAGTCCGCCCGCCGATCTCTCCTGGCAGGTGCTGGTCGCCGACCAGACGGCCCTGCCCGCCGCCGCCCGGTTGCTGGAGAGCGCCCCCGCGGGCGTCCGGACCCGGGTGGTCATCGAGGTGCCCGACCCGTCGGCCGTGGTGCCGCTGCCCGAGCTGCCCGGCTCCAAGGTGACCTGGACCTACGGCGGGAACGGCCACGGACCGAGTCGCATCGCCGAGCTGGTGGCCGCCGCGGTGCCGCCCGGCACGGACCTGGCGGGCGGCTACGTCTGGGTCGCCGGACAGACCAACGCGCTGCGGACCGTGCGCCGTTACCTCCGCCGCGAGCTGGGCCTCCCGGCGGACCGCTTCAAGGTCGTCGGCTACTGGATACCCGGCTCCGACACCTGGAGCGAGCGGTACGAGGCGCTGCCGGACTCCGTCCGGGCCGAGCTGGAGGCCCTCTGGGAGGACCCGGTCGACGGGCAGGGAGCGCAGGAGGACCTCACCATCCGCTACGAGGCCCGGCTCAGCGAATTCGGGCTGTGACCCCGGACGGCGCGGCCTCGCAGGCCGGTTGACGTAGGCGCCGCCCAGGGCTGGCGCACGTGCGGGGGGAGTGCCCCGGCCCGGGGACGGGGGAGTACGTCGAAGCGGTCACCGTCCTGTCCCTGGCCGCAGGCGACTACCGTGACCCGGGCGACCCGCTGTCCGCGGGCCACGCCCTGTCGAGGCCGGGAGAGTCCGGGCGGCGACAGGAGCGTTCAGGGCCGCCGCCGTCTCCCGCGCCGACGAGCCCGCCGCGTACGGCGCGGCGGGTTACCAGGAGGGAGCGGCGGGCACCGAACGGAGCCTCCTCCCCTGCCTCCTTCAGGCGGAGGGTCCGGCCGGACGGCTCCTCGGCCCGCGTCACCGGTGACACCGACCGCCGCCCGCCGAACCAGGAGCGCACACCCCATGCACGACCCCGACCCTCGCCTCCCCTTCCCCGACGCCACCGGCCCCGACGGCTCCCCGGCCCCGCATCCCCTGCTCGCCCCCGTCCTCGGATACCTCGGGACCTGGACGGGCCGGGGGAGCGGCGGCTATCCGACCCTGGACGAGGAGTTCACCTACGCCCAGGAGGTCACCTTCAGCCACGACGGGCGTCCTTTCCTCGCGTACGAGGCGCGGGCCTGGCTGATCGGTCCGGACGGGCAGCCCGTGCGGCCGTCCGCCCGGGAGAGCGGATGGTGGCGGTTGCAGCCGGAGGGGCGGGTGGAGGCGCTGATCACCCAGCCCACCGGCATCGCGGAGCTCTGCACCGGCCACGCCCACGACGGGGCGGTCGACCTGACCACCCACCAGGTCGCCCTCGCCCCCACCGCCAAGCCGGTCGACGCCACCCGCCGCCGCTACGCCCTCACCGAGGGGGGCCATCTCAGCTTCGTCCACGATCTCGCCGCGGTCGGACAGCCGCTCCGGCACCACCTGTCGGCGGAGCTCCGCAGGGCGGCGGCCGGCCTTCGCGTTTAGTTGTCCGAGCGTGACCTTGAGGGCGCATGGCGTCCGGAGCGGCGGGCAGACGCACGGGACCCAGGAGAACAGGAGCGCCCACCAGATGTCCCTTCCCTCGTACCCGGACCCCTCGTACTCCGGCCCGCCTTCCCCCGGGCCGGACCCCTACAACGACCAAGGGCCCGCCCCCAAGAACGGTCTTGCGCTCGCCGCCCTCATCCTCGGTCTCCTCGCCTGCGTGTTCTTCTGGACCGTCGCCGGAGGGCTGCTCTTCGGCCTGCTCGCCGTCGTCTTCGGGATCATCGGCGCACTCCGCGCCCGACAGGGCCGCGCCCCGCGCAAGGTGATGGCGATCATCGGCGGCGTGCTGGGGGCGCTCGGGCTCATCGCTTCCGTGGTCCTCCTGGTGTGGGTGGTCAACGTGCTCGACTCCCAGGAGTTCAAGGACTACGAGCGGTGCGTGGACCGCTCCAGCGGGCAGGCGGCGGAGGACCGCTGCACCGACGACCTCATCGACGAGCTGACCAACTGACCGACGGCGCACGGCGTACGCTCGGGGCATGGTGCACGTACTGGGCAGCAGGATTCTGCTCCGCCCCACCGACCCCGAGCGTTCGCGCGCCTTCTACGGCCAGGCCCTGGGCCTCGCCGTCCACCGCGAGTTCGGCACCGGGCCCGAGCGCGGCACGGTGTACTTCCTGGGCGGCGGATTCCTGGAGCTCTCCGGGCGCGGCGAGGACTCGCCGTCCCCTCACCTACGGCTCTGGCTCCAGGTCGAGGATGCCGAGGCCGCCCACGAGGAGGTGCGGGCGAAGGGCGTCGAGGTGCTGCGGCCGCCCCTGCGGGAACCCTGGGGGCTGATCGAGATGTGGATCGCCGACCCCGACGGGGTGCGGATCGCCGTGGTCGAGGTTCCGGCGGACCACCCGCTGCGCCACCGCCCCTGAACCGCCGCGCCTTGGCCGACGCCCCGTCGAACCGCCCGGGGGACGGCCCGGACCGGACCTGTGTGCGCCGTGTCACCGGTTGCGGCACCTGCCAGGTGTTTGCCACGGTGTCCCTGGGCAGGAGGCCGATGATCGCCGGGCTTCGCCGCCCGGTGCACGGTCCGCACGGAACAGAGCAGAGAAGGAGGGTTCGATGTCCTCGAAGCGACGTCGGAAGAAGAAGGCCCGCCGTAAGAACGGCGCGAACCACGGCAAGCGCCCCCAGTGCTGAGCCACCGGAACTGAGCCGGACGCCCCGCCCCGGGGCCGGTGCCACCAGAGCCCCGGCCCCGGGGCGGCGTGCTGTCCGCCCACGGACCCGGCAGCCCGGACACGGCTCCACGACGACCGCCCGCCCCTGCGCGGCGCCACCGCGGCCGCCCGGCACCGCGACGGTCCCCGGACGCGCCGCGGCCCCACCCGGCGGGAGAGCCGGATGGGGCCGGGCGGTTTCCGCGGGCCGGGGGAAGGGCCTTCGGGAACTCGGGTCACGGTGCTGATGCCCGGTGAACGGGCTTCTCACACCGGATCACACCGGAAGCGGGGCCGTGGGTTCCGTCCCCGCCCGCGCGCAGACCGACGCGGCGGTTCCGGTCGCGTACTCCAGCATCGACCGCGCCTCCCCGGCCGTCAGCGTGGTGCGCCATCCCGCCACCGCGCCGAGCCAGGTCAGCATCCCGGCCATGAACGCGTCGCCCGCGCCGATCGTGTTCACCACCCGCACCGGGCGGGCCTCCACCGCCACCTCCGGCGCGCCGTGGGCGTAGGCGACGGCCCCGCGCGCGCCCCGGGTCAGCACCACCAGCCGCCCCTGCCCGGCGAGCCTGCGGCAGCTGGCTTCCGGCTCCGCGTCCGGCCACAAGCGGACCAGGTCCTCGTCGCTGGCCTTGACCACCTGGGCCAGGGCGCACAGCTCCCGCAGCCGGTCCAGGCCCCGTACGGGGTCGAGCGTGCGGTCCTCGCGCACGTTCGGGTCGACCGCCAGCAGCCCGTCCCCGGCGGCGGCCCGCGCGGTGGCGGCGACGATCCGGGCGGCGGGCTCCACGACCGCGGCGAGGCCGCCCACGTACACCGCCCCGAAGCGCGGCGCCTCCGCGGTGCGGTCGGGCAGGTCGAAGGTCGCGGTGTCCCGCAGATGGAAATGGTAGCTGTTCCCGGAGTCGCTCGGGTCGGCCACCGCGAGGGCGGTGGGCAGTGCCGGACGGCCGGCGAGGGAGAGGTCCACGCCCGCGCCCGTCAGCCACTCCTCGATCATCGACCCGAAGGCGTCGTCGCCGATCCCGCCCACGAAGGACGGCCGCCCGCCCAGCCGGGCCAGGCCCACCGCCACATTGGCGGGCGCGCCGCCCGGCTGAGCGGCCCGGACCCCGGGATCGCCGTCGACCGGCACCAGGTCCACCAGGGCCTCACCGACCACCAGCACCGGACCGGGGTCCGGTGCAGCGGGCGGCGGGGCGGCCGTCACGGCTCCACCACGATCTTGCGGCCGATGCCCGCCTGGAAACGCTCGATCGCCTGCGGGTACTGCTCCAGCGGCAGCCGGTCGCTGATGAACACCGAGGCGTCCAGCACTCCGCTCGCGAACAGCGCCGCGGCCCGCTCGTAGCTGTGCAGGACCGCCATCGAACCGGTGATGGTGATCTCCTGGTTGTAGATCTTGTACGGCTCGATCACCGCCGTGGTCGCGTAGTCGGAGACCCCGAACTGGAGGAACGTGCCGCCCTTGGCGACCCGCCCCAGCCCGTCCTGGATGGCCGCGGCGTTGCCCGTGGCGTCGATGACCACGTCCCAGCCGCGCGGGCGGTCCAGCTCCTCGGCGCGAGCCGCCGAGCCGGTGCAGCCCAGGGCCGCGGCGGTGGCCAGGCGCTGCGGGTTGACGTCCAGCACGTCGACCGACGCGGCGCCGGTGCGCTTGGCCAGCTCCAGCATCATCAGGCCCATGGTGCCGGAGCCGTAGATCAGCACCTCCGCGCCCAGATTGCCCTGGAGCACGTCGTAGCCGCGCACCGCGCACGACAGCGGCTCGATCAGCGCCGCGTCCCGCACGTCCACGTGCTCCGGGAGCTTGACGCAGTTGGCGACGGGCGCCACCGCGTACTCGGCCGCGCCCCCCGGCACCGTGACCCCGATCGCGGCCCAGTTGTCGCAGAGGTTGCCCCGCCCCGAACGGCAGTAGCGGCACTCGTGACAGTGCAGCGAGGGGTCCACGGCCACCTTGTCGCCCACAGCCAGCTCGGTGACGTCGGCGCCGAGGCCGACGACCTCCCCGGCGAACTCATGACCGGGCACGATCGGCAGGGTCGGCGCGAACTCGCCCTGGAGGATGTGGAGATCGGTGCCGCACAGCCCGCAGGACGCCACCTTGACCACCACGTCGCGGGGGCCCGGCGTGGGGTCCGGGACGGTGGTCACGGAGACCTTGCCGACGGCTTCGACGATGGCTGCCCTCATTTGACGGCTCCCAGGGAGAGGCCCTGGACGAGTTTGTCCTGGGCGGCGTAACCGGCGATCAGCACCGGCAGGGACACGACCACGGACGCCGCGCACAGCTGGGCGAGGAAGAGCCCCTGGCTGGTGACGAAGGTGGTCAGGTGGACGGGCGCGGTACCGGCGACGACACCGGTCAGCACCCGTGCGAACAACAGCTCGTTCCAGCTGAAGATGAAACAGATCAGGGCGGTGGCGGCGATACCGGGACCGGCCACCGGGGCGACGACCCGGCGCAGCACCGTCGGCAGCCGGGCTCCGTCGACCTGCGCCGCCTCGATGATGGAGACGGGCACGTCCGCGAGGAAGGACTGCATCATCCAGACCGCGATCGGCAGGTTCATCGAGGTGTAGAGCAGGACGAGCAGCCAGATGTTGTCCAGCAGACCGGTGTTCCTCGCGAACAGGTACACCGGCAGCAGCCCGGCGACCACCGGCAGCATCTTCGTGGACAGGAAGAAGAACATCACGTCGGTCCACTTGCGCACCCGCCGGATCGACAGCGCGTACGCGGCGGGCAGCGCCAGGAGCAGCACCAGCACGGTGGAGAAGAACGAGGCCGCCAGCGAGTTCACCAGCGGGGGCCACGGCGTGGGGCCGCCCCCGCCGCCGAAGAACGTCCGGTAGCCGTCGAGCGTCAACGCGGCCGCCACCGACGGCGGGTTGGTCGCCGCGTCGGCCTCGGCGTGGAAGGACGTCAGGACCATCCACAGGGCGGGCAGGCAGAATCCGATGCCCACCGCCCAGGCGGCCACCCCGAGTGCCGCCGAACGCCGACGGGCTTTTCGGGAAAGGGAGTTGTCCGAAGCGGACGTCACGGTCGAGGCGCTCATGCGCGGCTCGCCTCCTCACGGAAGAGCGACGAGACCACCCGCAGCGCGAAGGTGGCGATGATGATCGTGCCGATCACCACGACCACACCGGCGGCCGACGCGAGCCCGTACTCATGGGCGCGGTAGAAGGTCTCGTAGACGGTGTACGGGAGGTTGGCGGTGCCGAGGCCGCCGGAGGTGATGGTGAACACGGCGTCGAAGTTCTGCACGATGTACACCGAGCCCAGCAGGATGCCCAGTTCGAGGTAGCGGCGCAGATGCGGCAGGGTCAGGTACCGGAAGATCTGCCAGGGCCCGGCCCCGTCCAGCCGCGCGGCCTCGATCATCTCGGCGGGCCGGCTCTGGAGTCCGGCCAGCAGGATCAGCATCATGAACGGCGTCCACTGCCACACGAGCGCCGCCTCGATCGCGATCAGCGGCATCTCGGACGTCCACTCCGGCTGGGCGATCGACTCGATGCCGAACAGGTCGCCGAACCAGGTCAGCGCTCCGTTGAAGAGCCCGTACTCCGGGTTGTAGAGCGCGTGCTTCCACAGCAGCGCGGCGGAGACCGGCACCAGCAGGAAGGGCGTGATCAGCAGCGTACGGACGAAGCCCCGGCCGAAGAAGGTGCGGTCGAGCAGCAGCGCGAAGACCAGACCGAGCATGACGCTGACGAGCACCACCGACACCGTCAGCACGACCGTGGTCAGGACGGACTCGCGCAGGGACGCGTCGGTGAAGACCGAGGCGTAGTTGGAGAAGCCGGTGAAGTGGCGCTTCTCCGGCTTGAGGGAGTTCCAGTCGAAGAGGGATATCACCAGCGTCGCCACGAAGGGCAACTGGGTGACGACGATGAGGAAGACGAGGGCGGGAAGCAGCGGGGCCCGGGTGAGCCAGGCACGCTTGCGCTCGCCGCGCCCGGCCTTCGTCGCCGGGGCGGGCGGGGCTGCTGTCTCCCTGGTCGCGGTAACGGTCATCGGTACTCCTCCGCGACCTTCTCGGCCAGCTTCTGCGAGGTGGCGAGCGCGGCGTCCACCGACTGGCGGCCCGCGATGGCGGCGCTGATCTCCTGGGCCACCTTGGTGCCCAGATCGGTGAACTCCGGTACGCCGACGAACTGGATGCCCGCGGTCGGGCGGGGCTGGGTGCCGGGGTTCTTCGGGTCGGCCTCGGAGATGGCGCGCTCGGTCACGTCCGCGAACGCGCCCGCCTCCGCGCGGTAGTCGGGGTTGGCGTAGGTGGAAGCGCGCTTGCCCGCGGGCACGTTGGACCAGCCGCTCGTCGCGCCCACCAGCTCCTCGTACTCCTTGCTGGAGGCCCAGGAGACGAACTTCCAGGCGTCGTCGGACTTCTTGGACGCCTTCTGGAGGCCCCACGCCCAGGTGTAGAGCCACCCGGAACTCCTGGTCTCCTCGACGGGCGCGGGGACGTACCCGATCTTGCCCTTCACCGGGGAGCCCTTGGCCTCCAGCGACCCGGCGCCCGCCGTGGCGTCGTACCACATGGCGGTCTTGCCCTGGGTCATGTTGTTCAGGCACTCGGCGTACCCGGACTGCGGGGCGCCGAGTTCGCCGTGCTCGCGCACCAGGTCCACGTAGAACTTGGTCGCCTTCTTGAACTCCGGTGCGGTGAGCCGGGGCTTCCAGTCCTCGGTGAACCAGGTGCCGCCCATGGTGTTCACCACCGTGGTGAGCGGGGCGATCACCTCGCCCCAGCCGGGCAGCCCGCGCAGACAGATGCCCTTCATGCCGCGCTCCGAGCCGTCCGTCTGCTCGGCGAGCTTCGCCACCTCCTGCCAGGTGGGCTTCGCGGGCATCGTCAGGCCCTGCTTCTCGAAGACGTCCTTGCGGTACATGAGGAAGGACGACTCGCCGTAGAACGGCTGGGCGTAGAGCTTGCCGTCCTCCGCGGTCAGCGACTCCCGCAGCGGCTTGAGGATGTCCTCCTGGTCGAAGCCGGTGTCGGCGTCCGCGTAGTCGTCCAGGGAGTGCAGCCAGCCGTTCTTCGCGAAGAACGGCAGCTCGAAGTTGCTGATGGTGGCGATGTCGTACTGACCGGCCTGGTTGGAGAAGTCCTGACTGATCTTGTCCCGCACATCGTTCTCGGGGAGCACGGTGAAGTGGACCTTGATGCCGGTCTTCGCCGTGAAGTTCTTCGCCGTGAGCTTCTGCAACTCGACCATCTGCGGGTTGTTCACCATCAGCACGTTCAACGCGTCACCACCCCCGAAGGCGGTTCCGCCTGCCCCGGCACAGCCGGTGGCCAGCAGGGCGAGAGCGGCGGCCGCGGCGCAGGCCCGGCCGGTCAGAGGTGGCCTACGACGTCGTCGTCGTGGGTGGGGCATGGGGGACTCCTGATCAGTCGTAGCGGCTCGGTGATCGGGCGTTGCGGGCACGACGGACCGTGCCTGGGCGGAGAGCGGGGTCGAGCGGTGCGGAACGGGTACGTCGGGGGCGGCGCCGGAGCACGTCGCCGGACAGGGGCGGCGCGCGCGGGACACCGGTCAGACGCGGATGACCTGAGGGCCGAGGAGGGAGTAGCGCTGGGCCTCGGCCGAGGAGAGCCCGGCGTCGGTGACGATCGCCTCGAAGTCGCCGACACCGGCGAACCGGCAGAAGCTCACCGCCCCGAACTTGCTGTGGATGCCCGCGAAGACCCGGCGCCGCGAGCTGCGCAGCGCCTGGGCCTTGACCTCGGCGACAGCGGGGTCCGGGGTGGTCAGGCCGTATTCGCGGGAGATGCCGTTGGCCCCGAGATACGCCAGGTCGATGACGAACTCGGAGAGCATCCGGCCGGCCCAGTGGTCGACGGTCGCCATGGTCGAACCGCGCACCCGGCCGCCCAGCAGGAGTACCGAGGTCTTCTCCAGCCCGGCCAGGCAGGTGGCGACGGCCAGCGAGGCGGTGACCACGGTCAGCGGCCGGTCCTTGGGCAGCGCCTCGGCGACGAGCTGCGGGGTGAAGCCCTCGTCGACGAAGACGGTCTCGGCGTCGCCGAGCAGATCGGCGGCGGCCGCCGCGATCCGCGACTTCTGCGGGACGTTACGGGTGGTGCGGACGGCCAGCGTCGTCTCGAAGCCCGCCGACTCCACCGGATAGGCGCCACCGTGGGTCCGGCGGACGAGACCGTGTTCCTCCAGTACGTGCAGATCCCGGCGAACGGTCTCCCTGGCCACCTGGAACAGGTCCGCGAGGGCGTTCACCCCGACCGACCCGTCCCGTCGGGCTGTGTCCAGAATTCCCCGACGGCGTTCCTCGGTGTCCACGGCGCACTTCCCTGATCGCAGCTGGGCCCGGTCGGGCGGAGCCCACTGTCCGTTCGGGCTCGTGTGTCGTTTCTACAAGCACTCACCCTGCTTCGACCAGCCGTTTCACCGAATCCCCTGGGCCCGTTCATGACCGTTTGCCTGAGACTCCCGTGCTGGTCATGCCCGCTACAACCGCTGTTCCGGGGGTCGGGCGTGCCCGCTCCCGGCGAATCTGGGCCCGGGTCATGCCCGAATGCGCGAGGGGCCCGATGATGGTCCGGACCTGGAATCCGGGCCGGAGACGGAAACGGGTGAGCCGGGGCGGCACCGCTCGGTGCCGCCCCGGCTCACCTGAAGATGATCCGCTTACGCGGGGTCGATGCGCAGGATCGCTCCGCCGATGTTGAGGACGTACAGTTCGCCGTCACCGTCCTGCACGAACGAGATGACCTCGCCGCCGCTGACCCCGAGGTCGCCCTCGCCGGTCACCTTCCCGTCCTCGATCCGCAGGGTGCGGACCGTGCCGTCGCAGTAGTCGCTGAACACGTAGGAGCCCTGGAGCTGCGGGAGCGCGTCGCCGCGGTAGACGAAGCCGCCCGTCACCGAGCACCCCAGGCCGCTGCGGTCGTACTCGTGGACCGGCGGCACGTGGTTCGCGGGCTCAGTCCCCCCGCGGAAGGGGTGGTTGCCCTCCATCGAGGCCCAGCCGTAGTTCTCGCCGCCGGGGCTGTCCGCGGGGGCCCAGTCGATCTCCTCCCACTCGCTCTGGCCGACGTCCCCGATCAGGAGGTCGCCGGTGCCGGAGTCGAAGGAGAACCGCCAGGGGTTGCGCAGCCCGTACGCCCAGATCTCGTCCTTCGCGGCCGGGTCGTCCACGAAGGGGTTGTCCGCCGGGACCGCGTACGGCTTGCCGCCGGCCGGGTCGATCCGCAGGATCTTCCCCAGCAGGGTGTCCAGCTTCTGGCCGTTCCCCTGCGGGTCACCGCCCGAACCGCCGTCGCCCAGCGCGATGTAGAGGTAGCCGTCGGGCCCGAACTTGATGTCCCCGCCGTTGTGGTTCGGGTAGGGCTGCTCCTGGGTCAGGACCGTGCGCCGGGTGTCCGGCTGGATCGCGCCGTCCGCCACGGCGAACTCGTCGATCGTGCTGGTGCCTTCGAGATCGGTGAACGAGATGTAGAAGTGCGCGAACTCCGGGTCGAACGCGACGCCCAGCAGGCCGCGTTCGCCGTCGGTGGTGGTCTCGTCGGAGATGTCGAGCACGGGATCGCCCAGCTCCTGGCCGTCCAGGACCCGTACGGTACCGGCGCGTTCGGCGATCCATACGGTGTCGCCTGGACCGGCGGCTCCGGCGGTGGGGCTCTGCGCCCTGGCCACCTCCGTGAGGGCGGCCGACACCGGCTGGAGCGGGGCGTCGGGCTCGTCCGCCGAGGCCGTGGCCAGGGCCAGGGACGCGACGAGGCAGAGGGTGCCGAGGACGGCTGAGCATCTGGTGCGAACGTTCACCGTGGCCTCCTGAAGGGGGCGGCATGGGGGAGTTCACCCGGCTGCTCGGGGCGGAGCGTGCGTGGGGGCGCCCGAGCCAGCACACAACCTGGGTGGGGGGATGGTGGGTCGCTGGCCACGGATGAGGATAGAGGGACAGGGGGGTCCTGGACTAGACCAACGTTTCGGTCAGTTGTCCGGTGACGGCCTCGCGGACCGCGCCGGTCCGGGTTCCGGAGAGGGGGCCCGGCGGCCGGGCGCCCCGGCGCGCAGGCCGTCCATGACGAGGTCCAGGAGCCGGGTGGCCTGCGGCTGCCAGTCCTCCCGCGGATCGATCTGCCACAGGCCCGCGATGGCGAGGAAGAAGTCGTCCGGGGTCACCCCGGAGCGGATGGCCCCGGCCTCCTCCCCGGCGCGCAGCAGCACCCCGGCGGCGTCCAGCACCGGGGTGGGTCCGGGCCTGGCGGGTCCGCCCGGCGCGCTGGTGACCAGCCGGATCGCGTCCGCCAGTCCGGCCTTGGTCATGGCGAACCGGGCGAGGCGGTCCATCCACTCGCGCAGGGCCTGTCCCGGCTCGTGGGTGTCGAGCAGCGCGTCCGCCGCGTCCGCCACCTGCTGCATCTCGTAGCGGTAGACCTCCAGGACCAGGGCCTCCCGGTGCGGGAAGTTGCGGTAGAACGTGCCCTGCCCCACGCCCGCCTTCCTGGCGATCGCGCTGAGCGGAGCGTCCGCGCACCGGGTCAGCTCCGCTGTGGCCACCCGCAGGATCCGCTCGCGGTTGCGCTGCGCGTCCGACCGCAGAGGGGCGTCCTTGCGCGGGGGAGTGTTCTTCGGCGGCTGGGGCACACGTCCTCCTCACGGGTTCATGGCCGAAACCCGTTCTTGTTAACCGGACAGCTGTCCGTTACGTTTTCAAGAGAGCGGACACGTGTCCGGTTAGGTACACCTTACCGCCCATCGGCCGACGGTCACCACCCTGGGCTCCTCCTGTGCCCCCCATGTCTCTCCCCCCGGGCTGCCCTCGGCTCCCGGTTCCCAGCCATCCGCCACCTCCCCCCCATCCGCGACACCAGAGAAGGCTGATCATGGCTCCAGCGCCCTCCTCGACCTCCAGCGCGATCACCCTGAACATCAACGGCGAGAAGCACCACCTGTCCGTCGACCACCGCACGACGCTGCTCGACGCCCTGCGCGAACGGCTCGACCTCACCGGCACCAAGAAGGGCTGCGACCAGGGCCAGTGCGGCGCCTGCACCGTCCTGGTCGACAACCGCCGCGCCGTCTCCTGCCTCAGCCTCGCGGTCGCCGCCGAGGGACGCGAGGTCACCACCATCGAGGGCGTGGCCGAGGGCGACGAACTCCACCCCGTCCAACAGGCGTTCCTCGACCTCGACGGCTACCAGTGCGGCTACTGCACGCCCGGACAGATCTGCTCGGCCCTCGCCGTCATCGAGGAACACGCCGCGGGCTGGCCCAGTGCCGTCACGGACGACGTGGACCCCCAGGCCGGACCACCACCCCTGACGCCAGAGGAGATCCGCGAGCGGATGAGCGGCAACCTCTGCCGCTGCGGCGCGTACGTCTCCATCGTCCAGGCGGTCGGCCGCGCCGCCGAGGCCCACGCCCGGGCGCGGACCGCCACCGGGAAGGAGGCCGCCGCATGAGGGAGTTCGACTACGCCCGCGCCCACGACGTGACCGGGGCGGTCACCCTGCTGGCCGCCGACCCCGACGCCCGGTTCCTCGGCGGCGGCACCAACCTCGTCGACCTGATGAAGACCGGCGTCGAACGCCCCGGCCGCCTCGTCGACGTCCGCGACCTTCCCCTGGACGGCATCGAGTCCACCCCCGGAGGCGGCCTGCGCATCGGCGCGACCGTCACCAACAGCGACCTCGCCGCCCACCCCGAGATCCGCCGCCGCTACCCGGCGCTGACCCAGGCCGTCCTCGCCGGGGCGTCCGGACAGCTGCGCAACATGGCCACCGTCGGCGGCAACCTCCTCCAGCGCACCCGCTGCGGCTACTTCACCGACGTCAGCAAACCCTGCAACAAACGCGTCCCCGGCAGCGGCTGCCCGGCCGTCGACGGCGAACACCACAACCACGCCGTCCTCGGCGCCTCCGACCACTGTGTCGCCGTACACCCGTCCGACATGGGCGTCGCCCTGACGGCGTTCGACGCCGTCGTCGCGTACGAAACCCTCGACGGGCCCGGCGAGATCCCGGTCACCGACCTCTACGTCCCCGTCGGCGACAGCCCGCACCGGGAGACCGCCCTCCCGCCCGGCGCGCTGATCACCCACGTCACCCTCCCGGCCGCGCCCGTGGCCGCCCGCTCCCGCTACCGCAAGGTCCGCGAGCGCGCCTCGTACGCCTTCGCCATCGGCTCCGTCGCCGCCGCGCTCGACATCCAGGACGGCCGCGTCCGCGACGCGCGGCTCGCCCTGGGAGCCGTCGCCTCCCGGCCCTGGCGCGCCCGCGCCGCCGAAGCCCTCCTGACCGGAGCGCCCGCCGACGGGGAGACCTTCGCCGCCGCGGCCGACGCCGAACTCGCCGCCGCTCGGCCGCTCCCGCGCAACGGATACAAGGTGACCCTCATGCGCAACCTCGTCGTCTCCGTCCTGACCGAACTCGCCGAAGGGACCGGCCGATGACCACCACCACGCCGGCCTCGGCGGCGCGCCTGCGCTCCGTCGGCTCCGCCCACACCCGCGTCGAGGGCCGCGAGAAGGTCACCGGCGCCGCGCGGTACGCCGGGGAGATCCCCTTCGCCGAACTGGCCCACGGCTGGCTCGTGGTGTCCACGGTCACCCGCGGCCGGATCCGCGACATCGACACCGCCCCGGTGCTCGGCATGCCGGGCGTCCTCACCGTCCTGCACCACGGCAACGCCCCGCGGCTGAACACCGACTACGTCGGCCTGCTCGGCGTACCCCCGGACCCCACGACCGCCGTCTTCCAGGGCGACAACGTGCCCTACGCGGGCTGGCCCGTGGCGCTCGTCGTCGCCGAGACGCCCGAGCAGGCCAGGGAGGCCGCCGAAGCGCTCGTCGTGACGTACGAGGAGGAGCCGCACGACACCGCCCTCGTCGCCGGGCACCCCGACGCCTACGGCGCCGACGGCCACATGCCCGCGGAGACGGACAAGGGGGACCTGGAGACCGAGCTTGCCGCGTCCGCCGTCGTCGTGGACGCCGAGTACACCACCCCCGAAGAGCACCACAGCATGATGGAGCCGCACGCGGCGACCGCCCGCTGGGACGACGGACGGCTGGAGATCGTCGACTCCAACCAGGGCGCCAGCTGGGTGCAGAGCGAGCTGGCCACCATGTTCTCGCTGGACCCCTCCGCCGTGCGCGTACGCTCCGAACACATCGGCGGCGGCTTCGGCAGCAAGGGGCTGCGGGCCCACCAGGTCTCCGCCGTCATGGCCACGACCGTCCTGCGGCGCCCGGTGCGCGTGGTGATGACCCGTCGGCAGATGTTCTCCCTGGCGGGCTACCGCAGCCCCACCACGCAGCGGATCAGGCTCGGCGCCGACGCCGACGGACGGCTCCGCGCCCTGGAGCACCGCTCGCTGAACCAGACGTCCACCGTGTACGAGTTCGTCGAGCCCAGCGCGGGCGTCGCCCGGGTGATGTACGACGCCGACGCCCACCGCACCGCCAACCACGTCGTCCGGCTCGACGTGCCGACCCCGACCTGGATGCGCGCGCCCGGCGAGGCTCCCGGGTCGTTCGCGATCGAGGCGGCCCTGGACGAACTCGCCGAGGGCTGCGGCATCGACCCCGTCGAGCTGCGCCTGCGCAACGAACCCGAGGTCGGCCCGGTCTCCGGACTCCCCTTCAGCAGCCGCAACCTGGTGGCCTGCTTCCGCGAGGGCGCGCGCAGGTTCGGCTGGGCCGACCGCGACCCGCGCCCCGGCGCGCGCCGCGACGGCCGCTGGCTCCTCGGCACCGGTACGGCCGCCGCGTCCTTCGGCGCCGGAGCCGCCCCCTCCACGGCCCTGGTCACGGCGGAGGCGGACGGTTCCTTCACCGTACGGATCGCCGCCGCCGACATCGGCACCGGCGCCCGCACCGCCCTCACCCTGGTCGCCGCCGACGCCCTGGAGACCACACCCGAGCGCGTCCGGGTCCGGATCGGCGACAGCGACTTCGGCCACGCGATGATCGCGGGCGGCTCGATGGGCACCCGTTCCTGGGCCTGGGCGGTCACCGCGGCCGCCGCCGAGCTGCGCGAGAGGCTCGCCCTCGGCACGAGCCTGCCCCCGGAGGGCATCACGGTGCGGTCCGACACCACGGAGGCGCTCGGCGCCCTCGCCCAGAAGGAACGGCACTCCTTCGGCGCCCAGTTCGCCGAGGTCGCCGTCGACACCGCGACCGGCGAGGTCCGGGTGCGCCGCATGCTGGGCATCTTCGCCGCGGGCCGCATCGTCAACCCGCTCACCGCCCGCAACCAACTCGTCGGCGGCATGACCTGGGGCATCTCCATGGCCCTGCACGAGGAGGCCGTCCGCGACCGTAACTCCGGCGGCCACTACGCCCCCGACCTCGCCGGGTATCACGTGGCCACCCACGCGGATGTCCCGGACATCGAGGCCGACTGGGTGGACGACCACGACCCGGACGACCCGGTCGGCATCAAGGGCATCGGCGAGGTCGGCATCGTGGGCGCCGCGGCCGCCGTCGCCAACGCCGTCTGGCACGCGACCGGCGTACGCCACCGGCAGCTGCCGATCCGGCCCGACCGGATTCTCACGGCGGCCCCGACCCAGGCGGCCCGGACCCCGGCGGACGGGGGAGCGGCGGATGCTTGACATCGCCGCTGAGCTGGACAGGTGGATGGCGGAGGGGCGGGAGTTCGCCGTCGGCACCGTCGTCTCCACCGGCGGCAGCGCCCCGCGCGGACTCGGCGCCGCCCTCGCCGTCGACAGCGCGGGCACGGCGATCGGATCGGTCTCCGGCGGCTGCGTGGAGGGCGCCGTCTACGAACTGTGCACGGCCGCCCTCCAGGACGGCGGGACCGTCCGCGAACGCTTCGGCTACAGCGACGAGGACGCCTTCGCGGTCGGGCTGACCTGCGGCGGGGAAATCGACGTGATGGTCACACCGGTCCGGGCCGGCTCGCCGGACCGGGCGGTGCTGCGCAGTGCCGTCTCCGCCGCGACGTCCGGCGTCGCCGCCGCCCTCGTCCGGGTCGTCGGCGGCCCGGACCAGCTCCTGGGGCGCTCCCTGCTCGTGCGGGCCGACGGGACGCGGGAGGGCGGTCTCGGCGGCCACCCCGCCGTGGACCGCCTCGCGGTCGCCGAGGCACGGGCCCTGCTGGACGCCGGGCGCAACGGCACCGTGGAACTCTCCGAGGACGGTTCGCACTGCCCCGGCGGGCTCACCCTGCTCGTCGAGAGCAGCACACCGCCGCCCCGGATGATCGTCTTCGGCGCCGTCGACTTCGCCGCCGCGCTGGTACGGGCGGGGAAGTTCCTCGGCCACCATGTGACGGTGTGCGACGCCCGCCCCGTCTTCGCCACCCGCGCCCGCTTCCCCGAGGCCGACGAGGTGGTCGTCGACTGGCCGCACCGCTATCTGCGGCAGACCCCGACCGACGGCCGCACGGTGCTGTGCGTGCTCACGCACGAGGCCCGGTTCGACGTCCCCCTGCTGACCCGGGCTCTGCGCATGCCCTTGGCGTTCGTCGGTGCGATGGGTTCACGCCGTACCCACGAGGAACGGACCCGGCTGCTGCGCGAAGCGGGCCTGGGCGAGGACGAACTGGACCGGCTGCGTTCACCCATCGGTCTGGACCTCGGCGCCCGTACGCCGGAGGAGACGGCCCTGTCCATCGCGGCGGAGATCGTCGCGGCCCGCCACGGCGGCACCGGCCGGCCCCTCACCGGCGGAGCGGAGCCCATCCACCGGGACCTGTCGGCGGCGGGCGTCTGACAGCGGCGGTGGAGACGCCGACGGCGGGGGCTGCCCCGGCCCGGCGCGGTGCCGGGCCCGGCACCGCTGGCTGTCGAGGACGGACGCGGCCCCCACGGGCGGGCTGTCGGGACTGCGACCTTCACCGGCCGGTGCTGCGGGCCGCGCGGCCCGCACCGGCTTGCCCCGCCCGTCGAGGGTGGGCGGGGTGGTCGAGGAGACGGAGGCCGGAGACCAGAGACCGCAGAACGCAGACGGCTGACCAGAGACCGGGACGACGAGGTCCGCCGCCCGGTGAGCACCTGCTCGTACTCCACCGCCGCCCCGACGCGTGCGGTGACCGTGCGGGCATGTGTCAGCCCGCTCCCGTCTCCGCCCCCGTGCCCCTCTCCGCCCCCGTGCCCTCCTCCGTTCCCGTCGCGATGCCCGCCCCCGCCAGCGCGCTCGCCGGATCGTCGTCCGAAGGCCCGGCGGGCACCCAGCGGCCGCGCTCCTTGCGGTAGGGCCACCACCGCCCGTCACGGTCGAGGCGCAGCTGCACGTCCGCGCCCACGACCGTCCAGCGGGATGGTCCTCCGGCCCGCAGTACCGGCCGCTCGCCCGCCTCCCAGGCCGAGGCGAGCTGGTCGCGGGCCCGGGCCAAGGACTCCGCGCCGGGCTCCAGGTCTTCCTCCAGCACCGTCAGCGCGGCGACCCCGCCGTACCGCCAGGCCTCGACCGCCGTGTCCAGTTCTCCGCGCCGACGGCCCGATCCCGAGGCCAGTCGGGCGGCGATCCACGCTTCCGGCCGGGTATCCGCCGCCAGCCGCACCGCGTCCTGCCGCGCCGTCAGCTCCACCGGCAGCGGCTGGCCCCCGTGCCCCGGAGCCACCGCGTCCAGCAGCATCCGGCGGGCCCGTACCGCGCTGTCCGCCGCCAGCACCTCCAGCGCGGCCGGGTCGATCCCGGGCGGCGGGGCCGTCTCCGGATCCAGCGACGGCCCGGTCCCCGCCTCGGCGGGCACCGGCGGGGGAGCGGGGAGCGCGGGCAGGATCCCGGCGGCGGCGAACGCCTCCCCGGCGAGGACCCCACGCGCCTCGCCGCCCGCGTCGTCGGTGGTCCGCGGACCGTCACCGTCCGCGTCGCGCATTGCCCGGGCGGTGCTCCGTTCCTGGAGTTCGTCCACCAGCCGCCGCTCGTCGCGCCCGCGCACCAACAGCAGCACGAACGGGTCCTCGTCCAGCAGCCGCGCCACCTGGTAGCACAGCGCGCCCGAATGCGGGCAGTGGTCCCAGGCGCCGCAGGAGCACTCCGGCTCCAGGTCGCCGATCCCGGGCAGCAACTCGACCCCCGCGCCCGCCGCGTCCTCCACCAGGTGCGGCGGCATCTCCCGGTCCAGCAGCGCCGCGATGTGCCCGGCCCGGTCCACGGCCATGTCCAGGAATCGGTCCCACGCGCCCTCGCCGAGCTGCTGGAGCAGCACATCGCTGCGGTGGGCCGTGCCGTCGCGGTCCCGCACCACCGCCGTGATCCGGCCCGGTCGCACGGAGACCGCCCCGACCCGGCCCTCCCGCGCCAGCCGCCGCCCCCGCTTGAGCTGCTCACCGTCGAGCGCCGCGTCCTCCAGGGCCTTCAGCCACGCCAGACCCCACCAGGAGGTGGCGAAGCCCCGGCCCGGCGCGGGCGGCAGAGCCCCGAACGTACGCTCCGGCCCGCCACGCCCCTCCGGGGAGCTCCCGGCGTGCTCCTCGGGACGGTCGGCGTACGCGTCGTCGTATCCGCCGTCGTCGCCGTACCCGTACCCGTTGTCGCCGTACCCGTATTCGTCGTCGTTGTGTCCGTCGTCGTATCCGGTGCCGTTCATCGTGCGCCCCCTCGCAGCTCGACCAAGTCGGCCAGTTCCGCGTCGGTCAGTTCGGTCAGCGCCGCCTCGCCCGCGCCGAGCACCGCTTCGGCGAGACCCTGTTTGCGGGCGAGCATCCCGGCGATGCGGTCCTCGATCGTGCCCTCGGCGATCAGCCGGTGGACCTGTACGGGCTGGGTCTGCCCGATCCGGTACGCGCGGTCCGTCGCCTGCGCCTCGACCGCCGGATTCCACCAGCGGTCGAAGTGCACGACGTGACCGGCCCGGGTCAGGTTGAGCCCGGTCCCCGCCGCCTTCAGCGACAGCAGGAACACCGGCGCCTCGCCCGCCTGGAAGCGGTCGACCATCTCCTCGCGCCGCGCCACCGGCGTACCGCCGTGCAGGAACTGCGTACGCACCCCGCGGGCGGCCAGGTGCTCCTCCAGCAGCCGGGCCATCCGCACGTACTGCGTGAACACCAGCACCGACCCCCGCTCGGCCAGGATCGTGTCCAGGAGTTCGTCCAGCAGCTCGACCTTCCCCGATCGGCCCGTGATCCTCGGGCGCTCCTCCTTGAGGTACTGCGCGGGGTGGTTGCAGATCTGCTTCAGCGCCGTGAGCAGCTTCATCACGAGCCCGCGCCGCTCGAAGCCGTCCGCGCCGGAGATCTCCGCCAGCGTCTCGCGCACCACCGCCTCGTACAGGCCGGCCTGTTCCGCCGTCAGCGACACCGCCCGGTCGGTCTCCGTCTTGGGCGGCAGCTCGGGCGCGATCCCCGGGTCGGTCTTGCGCCGCCGCAGCAGGAACGGGCCGACCAGCGCGGCCAGCCGCTCCGCGGTGCCGGGGTCCTCGCCTCCCTCGACTGCGGCGGCGTACCGGCTGCGGAAGGTGCCAAGCCTTCCGAGCAGCCCAGGGGTCGTCCAGTCGAGGATCGCCCATAGCTCCGACAGGTTGTTCTCCACCGGGGTGCCGGTGAGGGCGACCCGGGCCCGGGTGGAGATGGTCCGCAGCTGCCTGGCCGTCGCCGAGTGCGGGTTCTTCACGTGCTGCGCCTCGTCGATGACGAGCAGCCCCCAGGCGGTCCCGGCCAGGCGTGGTGCGTCGAGCCGCATCGTCCCGTACGTCGTCAGCACGAACTCGCCGTCCACCACCCCCTCCAGGGAGCGCGCCGCGCCGTGGAACCGGCGGACGGGGGTGCCCGGGGCGAACCTCTCGATCTCCCGCTGCCAGTTGCCCATGAGCGAGGCCGGGCACACCACGAGCGTCGGCCCGGCCGTGTCCCGGTCCTGCCCGCGGCGCAGATGCAGGGCGATGAGCGTGATGGTCTTGCCCAGTCCCATGTCGTCGGCGAGGCAGGCCCCGAGGCCCAGCGAGGTCATGGTGTCGAGCCAGTTCAGCCCGCGCAGCTGGTAGTCGCGCAGCGTCGCGGCGAGCGCGTCGGGCTGACCGATCGCCTGGCGCCCGGCGGACTCCGGGTCGGCCAGCCGGTCACGCAACCGCCGCAGCCAGCCGGTGGCCTCCACCTCCACGCGACGGCCGTCCACCTCGGTGGAACCCGTCAGCGCCGCGCTCAACGCGTCGATCGGAGTGACCTTGCGGTCCTGGGTCTCCCTGGCACGGCGCGCCGTCTCGGGGTCGACGAGCACCCATTGGCCGCGCAGCCGGACGATGGGTCTGCTCGACTCGGCGAGCCGGTCCAGCTCCCGCCGGGTCAGCTGCTGGTCGCCCAGGGCGAACCGCCAGTCGAACGCCAGGAGCGCGTCCGCGGACAGGAAGGAGGGCGTGTCCGCAGTGACGCGGCCCCTTCGGCCGTCCTGCGTGCCGTCGTCCTCCTGACCGGAGAAGTCAGGGCCGGGGAAGCCGGGGTCGTCGGCGTGCGGGCCCTCCGGACCGATCACCGCGCGCGCGGTCAGTTCCCGGGCGAGCTGCTTGGGCCAGTGGACCTGCACCCCGGCGGCGGCCAGCGCTCGCGCGGCGGAGCCCAGCAGCTCGGTGATCTCCTCGTCGGCGGGTTCCACCGAGTCCGGTACGGCGGCGGAGAGCAGCGGTGCCAGCGGAGGCCAGGCGCGCGCGGCGCGCCGCAGGGTGAGCAGGGCGTCCATCCGGGCCCGCGGCCCGAACGCGGCGGCTTCCCGTGAGCCGCCGACCCACACGTCGGCCGCGTCCGCCACCAGTGAGGGGTCGCTGACGCTGTGGATCTGCAACACGGCGCGGAACGCCGGAGCCTGCCCGCCGTCCCCGTGGTCCGGCCAGGATTCCGGTGCGCTCCCGTCGGCTGCCACTCCCGAGACCTCGACGCGCAACGAAAGCCGTACGCCCGCGTCGTGACCGGCCGCCACATCGGCCGCCCAGGCACGGCCCTCGGGCAGCCGCAGCGGCTCGGCGGACGCGAACGCGGGGCCTGCGGCGACGAACCCGGCGGCGGGCGTACGGGGCATCGTGTCGGCCACGGCGTCGAGGTACGCCCGAAGCAGCCACTCCGGTTCGGGCAACCGCGGTGCGTCGCCGGAGCCGGCCGGGCCCTGACGACCCGCCCCGCCCGGGAGCGGGGTCGCGTGCGCGCTCGGGGGCATGGACGCGGCCAGCTCCCGGAGCCGCGCGATGCCGTCGGCGCTCAGCGGGCCGATCCGCCACGCCGCGTGGTCGGTCGGGCTCAGCCCCGGCAGCAGCAGCCCGCGGGCGACGAACTGGAGGGCGAGCAGCCCGGCGGCGCCCCAGAAGGCGACGGACGGGGACGCCTGGGCGTCGGTGCGCGCCCGCGTCAGTACCGGCAGCGCGTCGCGTACGGGCAGGCGCAGAGCCGGGACGGTGTGGTGACGCAGGTCGGGCCCGACCACGACCAGATCCTGGACGTCCGGCTCCGCGGCGAGTCCGGAAGTGGTTCCGGGAGCGATTCCGGAGACGTCGGGGAGACTGTCGCCGTCCGGGTTCCAGAACGCGACCCGACCCGTGCGGGCCGGATCCCCGGGGAGGAAGACCGCTGAGCAGCGGGACAGTTCGGCGATCTCGAAGGGTGTGGTCGCGGGATGCCTGTGCACAAGAATGCCGAATTCCTCAAACTTGACTAGTGGGCGAGGCCGCCGAGGGTACTCCCATCCGTTCTCCGGCGGGCTGACCTTTTGCGTGACCCGCGTCACTCCCTGCTGGTGGTCCGGCTTCGGTGGGGGAGTCAGCCCCACCCCTCGCCATGGCGTCACCCCCCTGGAGAACCAGGGGGGTGACGCCATGGCTGCCAGATGCTCTTGATCCGTACGTTCTATGAGGTCAGAGCAGAGGTTTCCAGAGACCGGAGACGCCATGTCCCAGGCGACAGCCACCGTCACGGACCCCGCAGGTGACAGCGGCCCCCACCGCTCCCAGAGCCCCGGCCCTCCCGGTGGTGGACCCGCCCCCTCGGGTCCCTCGGCCCCACCAGCCCTCTCGGACCCCTCGGCATCCGCAGCCCCTCCGGACCACCCGGCCCCCTCCCTCCCCGGAAGCGACTTCGCCCCCCTGTTGCGTGCGGTGAAGAGCCAGGGGCTGCTGGAGCGCCGCACCGGCCGGTACGCGTTCGGAATCGCCGCCAACCTGGCCGCCCTCGGGGCGGTGGTCACCTCCCTGGTCCTGCTGGGGGACACCTGGTGGAGCCTGCTCCTCGTCCCGCCGCTGGCGCTCCTGTGGGCCCGTACGGCGTTCATCGCCCATGACGCGGGGCACGCGCAGATATCCGGTGACCGCAGGACGAACAAGTGGATCGGCCTCGTCCACGCCAATCTGCTCCTCGGTATGAACGAGGCCTGGTGGAACGACAAGCACGCCCGGCACCACGCCAACCCCAATCACGTCGACAAGGACCCCGACGTCGGCGTCGGCGCCCTGGTCTGGACCCGGAAACAGGCGGCGCGACGTGAGGGATTTGCCCGGTGGCTCACCTGCAACCAGGCCCGGCTGTTCTTCCCGATGCTGCTCCTCGAAGGCATCGCCCTGAAGATCTACGGATTCGCGTACCTGCGCTGCCAGCAGAGCCGGGAGCGGACCCTCGCGGCCCTGCTGCTGGTCACGCACGTCGTCCTGTACGCGGGGCTGCTGCTCAGCACCCTGTCCCCGGGCCGCGCGATCGTCTTCGCGCTGCTGCTGCACGCGGTGTTCGGCCTCCACCTGGGTCTGGCCTTCGCCCCGAACCACAAGGGCATGGAGATGCCCGACCCCGACGGGGAGCGCTGGGGGCATCTCCAGCGGCAGGTCCTGACCTCGCGCAACGTCCGGGGCACGGTCCTGACCGACTGGCTCCTGGGCGGGCTGAACCACCAGATCGAGCACCACCTCTTCCCGAGCATGCCGCGCCCTCATCTCCGGCTGGCCCGACCGCTGGTCAAGGCGCACTGCGCGAGCATCGGCATGCCGTACGCGGAGACCGGGCTGACCGACTCCTACCGCCAGGCGCTGGCACACCTGCGCGATGTCGGCGAGCCGCTGCGATGAGACCTGCCACGGCCGTCGCTCAGAGGGCCACGGCGGGGAACGGAAGGACGCGCGAGGGCGTTCACAGAGCAGAAGCGGCGTCGGCCGCGAAGGAGGCGTGGACCATGACTAATGGTGCGAAGGTCGCTGTCGGCGGAGTGGTCGCGGCGGTCATCCTGTGGCCCCTGATCGGATTCTGGTGGGCTCTGCTGGTCGTGATCGGGATTCCCGTGGCGGGCTATCTGCTGCTGGACCCGTCTCAGCGACGCAGGCTCCGCAGGATCAACCGCAAGCAGATAGGCCGCTAGGGGGCGTCCTTCCGGTCGCCGGATCATCGGTCCGGGCAGGAGGGACGGGGAGACGTCTGACGCCGCGTGGGCGGTGTCCGAACCGCTGCCGCCGCCTGGCCGGGCACGTGGCAGGTCGGCGGGACCACCGTCAGTGGCCTCCCTGGTCACCGGCGGCAACCGCAGCGGCCGCACCCAGGCCGAAACCGTCATCGACCTGATTCGCGTGATCGGCCGGGTCCGTGAAGACTCCGGCCCCGGCCCGACCACGTCACCGGCGACAAGGGCTACTCGCTCCGCACCTTCCGCGCCGACCTCCGCCGACGCGGCCTCACGACCACCATCTCCGAATGCGCCGACCAACTCGCCGGACGCACACGCCGCCGGGAGCGGCCCTGCGGATTCGACAAAGCCGTCTACCGGCGCCGCAACGTCGTCGGACGCTGCTTCCACCACCTCTAACGATGGCGCGGCACCGCCACCCGCTACGACAAACGCCCCGACCGCTACCTCGTCGCCATCACCCTCGCCAGCACCCTCATCCAGCTCGACACATGATCGACAAGACGCTGCCTCGGGCCCGGGCTTCAGGATCTTGTCCTGACCCGTAAGGTGTCGCGGGACCGCCTCATCGGGGCGCCGTGCACTGGCCGAACGCCCCTACGGGCATACCGGGCGGCCGATTGGGGGGGTGCCCCTATGTCTTTGGTCAAGGGAAACGGGAGTGCGTCGAGTCGGTGAGCCGGGGCAGCATGGCGGGGTGGCTGATCTGCTGTGGGAT
>NZ_JBIWOX010000014.1:0-199991 GCF_044767975.1 Streptomyces sp. NPDC101181
GGGGGGTTTGTGGGGGGCCCCGGGCCCGGTCCGCCCCCCCCCGGCCCCCCGCCCCCCCCCGGGCCCGCCCGGGGGGGGCGGGGGGGGCCGCCCCCCCCCGGGGCCGGGAGGAGCGGACCGGGAAGAGCTGTCCGGAGGATCAGGCCGAGGCGCGGCCGGCCGGAGGGCGGTGGTCAGCTGAAGCGGTCGAGCGTGATCAGCGCCTCCTGCGGATCGCCGTCGTGGACGAGCGACTCGTGGGCCCCCACGTCGTCGAAGGCGAATCCGTACGCCTTGCCGTCCACCATCTGCGCGTGGATGTGGCGGGAGTAGTGGTTGGTCACGGAGTCCTTGTAGAAGTTCGCCGCGTTGTTGTCGGGGTGGTTGGTTCCGTTGAGCAGGGTGGAACGGTTGAAGCCCGCGCACAGGGTGCGGGAGATCGGGCCGCGCACCTGGTCGTTGGGGGCGTCCAGGTGCTTGTAGCAGCCGAAGACGCTGTCGGAGTCCGGCTTCTGGAACGAGGTCACGACGGCGCCCGCGCCGTTGGTGAAGTCCATGACGTTGCCCGAAACCCGCCCGTAGTACTTGGTGTTGGGCTCGTGCGCGAACGGGGTCACCGTCAGCACGGATGTGCTGTAACGGCTCCAGACCCGGTTGATGTAGTCGTTCATGATCCCGGCCGGCAGGGCACCGCTCCCGACACCGTGCCCCGGGGACAGGGCGCGCAGCACCGTTCCGTCGGACCGGGTCTGGATCAGGCCGGACCAGCCGCCGGACTGGTTCCGGAGGTTGTTGAACACCGCGTTGTAGCCGCCCTGCTTGAGCTTGCCGGTGCTCCTGACGGCCCCGCCGGGCGCCCTGACACCCACGGAGTACGGGGCGGAGAACATGTCGACCTGGGTGCTGTTGATCCACAGACCCGCGTCGTTGAGCGTGTACTCGGTCCAGTTGAACAGGATGTTCCTGTTCGGATCGCTGGGGTTCTGCACCGCGGGCTGCACGAGACCGCCGGTGGTGACCTTGAACACGAGCTTCTGACCGTACGAGAAGTAGACACGGCCGGAGAACTTCGGCATCCGGATCGTCACCGACTGCCCGTTGCGCGGTCCGGCGATCGACGCGTCCGGGGCCGGGGTGGGCGGGTTGCCCCCGGCCGGCCAGGGGTGGAAGGTCCCGTTCGCGTCCGCCCAGCCCTGGCGGCCGGTGGAGAGCTGCGTTCCGAGGTTGTAGATGTAGATCTGGTCCGCGCGTCCCGAGTCGTTCTTGATGGTCAGCGGGATGGTCGCGGGCACCGCCGCCTCGGCCGGGGTCTGGGCGACCCCGGTGGTGAGGCCCAGGGCCAGGGCCAGGGCGGCGGTCAGCGCACCGAGGCATCTTCGTAGAGCGGGCATGCTCGTCCTCCTCGTGGGGCGGAAGCGGGGGTGGAGCGGGGGCACATCACCTGGAGTCGCCTGGAGCATGAGAGCGCTCTCAGAATCCTGCCGGGGGCGGTCGCTGTCAACGAGCCTGTCTCAACTTGTTGAACTCGTACGGGAGATGGGCCGGTCTGCGCCCTGCGGGGCCTACGGCCGCCGAAGCTTCGGATCTCGCCCTTCGGGCGCTTCGGGCGCGCGCTTCCGGCGCCCCGGACCACGCCCTTCCGGGGGTCCGGGCACGCGCTCACGGGTCCGCCGGCCTCGCCTTCCGGTTCCGTCGGCCTCGGGAGGATGCCGCTGGCCCCGGGATTCCGCCGTCGGTTAGCGTCCGGTCAGCGACGCGCGCGAGCCGAGCGGGAGGGAGTGACCGTGGTGACGGATGTGATCGTGGTGGGCGGCGGGGTCATCGGTCTCACCACCGCCGTGACGCTGGCCGAACGCGGAGCGCGGGTGCGGGTGTGGTCGCGGGACCCCGCCGGGGCGACGACCTCCGCGGTGGCGGGTGCGCTGTGGTGGCCGTACCGGATCGAACCGGCGGACCGGGTCGGCGCCTGGTCCCTGGCGACGCTCGCGGTGTACGAGCGGCTGGCCGCCGCTCCGGAGGAGACCGGCGTACGGCTGGTGCCGGGTCTGCACGGCGGGGAGCGGTTCGCCGCGCTGGGGGCCTGGGCGGCGGAGCTGAGGGGCGCGGTGGAGGTGCCCGAGGGGCTGCGGGTCACGCTGCCGCTGCTGGACATGCCGGTGCATCTGGCGTGGCTGGAGCGGCGGTTGACGGCGGCGGGCGGGGCGGTCGAGCGGCGGGCGGTGGCGGGGTTCGACGAGGCGGCGGAGGTGAGTCCGGTGGTCGTGAACTGCACCGGGCTGGGGGCGGCCGGGCTGGTGCCCGACGCGGGGGTGCGGCCGGTGCGCGGACAGCTGGTCCTGGTGGAGAACCCGGGGATCGACGAGTGGTTCACGCGGGCCGATCCGGGCTCCGCCGCGACGACGTACTTCTTCCCGCAGCCGGGGCGGCTGGTGCTGGGCGGCACGGCCGAGGCGGACGACCCCCGCCCGGAGCCCGACCCCGGGACCGCCCGGGAGATCGTGGCGCGGTGCGCCGTCGTACGCCCGGAGATCGCCGGGGCCCGGGTGCTCGGACACCGGGTGGGACTGCGTCCGGCGCGGGAGGCGGGGGTCCGGATCGAGGCGGAGCCCCTGCGGGACGGCGGTCGGCTGGTCCACAACTACGGCCACGGCGGCGCGGGGGTGACCGTGGCCTGGGGGTGCGCGCGGGCGGCGGCGGCGCTGGTGGGGTGAGCCGACGAGACACCCCCGGGCCGGGCGCGGCACCACCGGGCCGAGCACGGCGTCCCTAGGCCGGGCGCGGCACCACCGGGCCGAGCACGGCGTCCCCGGGCCGGGCGCGGCACCACCGGGCCGAGCACGGCGTCCCCGGGCCGGGCGCGGCACCACCGGGCCGAGCACGGCGTCCACGGGCCGGCCGGCGTGGCACCACCGGGCCGAGCACGGCGTCCACGGGCCGGGCGCGGCGTCCACGGGCCGGGCTCGGCACCACCCGGACACGGCCGGAGCCCGCGACCGGCGGGCGGTCGCGGGCTCCGGGCGTGGTGCGGCGGGGTGGTCAGTCGGTGGGGCGCTTGTCCACCGAGGTGGCCGTGGAACCCGAGCCGCCCGGCTCACCCGACTCGTGCTTGTGGCGCTCGTCCGTGACCGGCGCGGCGCCGGGGCCGATGCGGATCTCGAAGTCGCCGTCGTACTTGGCGTGCCCCTCGATCACCGCGGACTCGACCGCCTCCACACCGAACTCCTCGCGGACGATCTGCGGGTCCCTGCGCAGGTCGCGCATCAGGGCGACGCACATGAGAATCATCACCACGGTGAAGGGCGCGGCGACCAGGATGGTGAGGTTCTGGAGCCCCTCCAGGGCGTTCTCCTTGCCGTCCCCGATGAGCAGCATGATCGCGGCCACGGCACCGGTGACGACACCCCAGAAGATGACGACGTACTTCCCCGGTTCGAGAACGCCCTTCTGGGAGAGCGTGCCCATGACGATCGAGGCGGCGTCCGCGCCCGAGACGAAGAAGATGCCGACCAGGACCATCACGAGGATGCAGGTGGCGGTGGCGATCGGGAACTCCTGAAGGACGCCGAAGAGCTGCGCCTCGGGAGTGTCCGCCCCGGTGAGCTTGTCGGCCTGGTCGAGCTTCATGGCGGAACCGCCGAAGACGGCGAACCAGATCAGGCTGACGGTGCTGGGGACCAGGATGACGCCGCCGACGAACTGGCGGATCGTGCGGCCGCGGCTGATCCTGGCGATGAACATGCCGACGAAGGGCGTCCAGGAGATCCACCAGGCCCAGTAGAAGACCGTCCAGCCGCCCAGCCATTCGGCCACCTCGCCGCCGCCGGTCGCCTCGGTGCGTCCGACGAGCTGACCGAGGTCGCTGAGGTAGGCGCCGAGCGAGGTGGGCAGCAGGTCGAGCACGAAGATCGTGGGACCGGCGATGAAGACGAAGACCACCAGGAGCAGCGCCAGCACCATGTTGATGTTGGACAGCCACTGGATGCCCTTCTCCACACCCGACACGGCGGAGGCGATGAAGGCGACTGTCAGGACGGCGATGATGGTGACGAGCAGGCCGGTCCCGGCCTTGGTCATCCAGTCCAGTTCCTGGATTCCGCTGCCGATCTGGAGCGCGCCGAGGCCCAGCGAGGCCGCCGAGCCGAAGAGCGTCGCGAAGATGGCCAGGATGTCGATGACGCGCCCGACGCCGCCGTAGGCGTGCCGCTTGCCGATCAGCGGCTCGAAGACCGCGCTGATGGTCTGCCGCCTGCGCATCCGGTAGGCGCTGTAGGCGATGGCCAGACCGACCACCGCGTAGATGGCCCACGGGTGGAGCGTCCAGTGGAAGAGGGTGGTGGCCATGGCCGTCTGCATGGCCTCGGCCGCGTCCGCCGGGTCGGTGCCGGGCGGCGGGGTACGGAAGTGGGCCAGTGGCTCGCTGACACCGTAGAACATCAGGCCGATGCCCATACCGGCGCTGAACATCATCGCGATCCACGAGATGGTCCGGAACTCCGGCCCCTCGCCCTCCTGGCCGAGGGTGATCTTCCCGTAGCGGCTGACGGCGAGCCACAGGGCGAAGATCACGAAGCCGGTGGCGGCGAGCATGAAGGCCCAGCCACCGTTGTGGATCAGCCCGGTGAGCAGCTTGCCGGAGACCTTCTCCAGGGAGTCGGTCGCCGTCGCACCCCAGATGACGAAGGCGAGGGTGAGGATCGCCGTGACGCCGAAGACCACCCGGTCGGTGGTCGGGGCACTGTTGCTGGCCGGCTCAGGGGGGAGGTCCGCCGTGACCGGCAGCACCTCCCGCCCGTCCGTGGTCTGGTCATCCTGGGACACAAGGGCACCTTTCGGAAAGTCTTGAAAACGCTCTCCGTAGGCAGTACCACACCTGCCCGGGATCCAGAAGGATCAACAAGCCGTTATCGGTTGACCGTTTGCGAAGTGATATGTCGCGCGCTGATCGAGAAGCAGCGGAATCAGGTTGCGAGCAGACTGACGCAACGGCACAAACACGCCATCTCTCCTCTGTTCAACCCGGACGCCATGGAGAGCCAGTTCGTCCCGCACGTCCTTGTACGCGGCCGCGTCCAGCCGGTAGCCGCACGGCGGGTCGGCGAGGATCTCGTCGGGCTCGGCCGGGTCGTTGTCGGCGCCGCCGAGGTGGACGGGGCCCCGGTAGGCGAGTCCGGCCAGCCGCGAGAGGGCGGTGGCCCCCCGGAGCCGGGCGTGCTGCTCGACGGTGAAGTCGAACAAGCCGCCGAGCGCTGTCACCTGGGAGTGCACCCTGCGCCGCTGGTTGAGCGCCGGATCGGCCTTCTCCGCCGCGCTCAGCGCGTCGACCCGGGACTCGATGAGCAGACCGGCCGCGTGCTTGAGCCCGGAGGCGTTGCGCAGGATGCGCTCCTGGCCGTCGCCCGCGGTCTGCTTGACGGGCTCGCCGGTGGCGGGATCGGTCCAGATGCCGTAGTGCCCGCTGCTGTAACCGCCGGCTGTCGCGGCGGTGCGGACGTAGCGTTCGGAAAGGGTCCGTGAGGCCTGGTGGACCCGGTCGTGGACGTTGAGGTTCCGGGGCCAGAGGACGAACAGGTCCTTGTCGTAGTACGGCGGGGTCGCGCCGTACTCGTGCAAGTCGTAGATCACGTCCGGCCGTTCGTCGCGCACGACGGCGGCGACCGCCCGTGCCTCCGCGGTCTCCAGGGCGATGTGGTCGCGGTTCACGTCCACGCCGTCGGCATTGCCCCGGGTGTCCGCGGCCCGCCCGTCGGGGTTGGCCGTGGGCAGTACCAGCAGGCGCGTACGGGAGAGCAGGGCGCGGGTCTCCCGGTCCTCGGCGAAGGCCAGGTCCCGCAGCGTGGTCAGACACGCCTCACGCCCGGCGGGCTCGTCCCCGTGCTGGCTGCACACCAGCAGCACGGTGGTGGCGGCGGGGCGCTGCCGGCCGATCTGTACGAGGTTCAGGGGCCGCCCCTCGCCCGTCGTGCCGATCCGCTCCAGGGAGACCCGGTCGCTCCCCCGGTCCACCGCCGCGAGGAACGCCCGCTCCTCCCCCTCGTCGGTCCAGCGGGCCCCCTCGCTCGTCTCGAACCCGGTGCGCGGCGGGGGCGGCGCGGCTTCGGCGGGCGCGATGGCGAAGGGAACGGCCAGCGCGGCCAGCGCCGCCGCCACCACCGCCCGGCGCCTCGCCCGCACGGCGCGGAACGGCGCGGCGCCCTCCGGCCGTACGGCGCTCTGCGGCCGGGAGGGCCCCGGGACCGGCGCGAGCCAGGGGTGCGGGCTGAGCATGCGGAGTGCGCGGGCGACGCGAGGGTTCATCGGTGGCTGCCTCCCGTACGGGGGCGGACACCAAGATGCCCGCCGGGCCTGTCGGCGTGAGCGGACGTTACCTTGGTCAACTCCCTTGCGACAGAGGGCCATGACCGCACCCGGTGGTGTCGTCCGCACGGCCGCCCGTGACGACGGAATGGCGATCGTGTGACAGGACCGCCCGGGAGCGCCCGCGATCCCTACTACCCGGCCGGCGGAAACGGCGGCTACGACGTCTCCCACTACGACCTGCGGCTGAAGTACCAGCCCACGACCGACCTGCTGGAGGGCACGGCGACGATCATCGCCACCGCCACGCAGGATCTGACCCGCTTCAACCTCGACTTCGGCCTCGCCGTCTCCGAGGTGCGGGTGGGCGGCAAGAAGGCCCGGTTCGCCACCAGCGGGGACCACGAGCTGGAGGTCACCCCGGCGGACCCGCCGGCGAAGGGCGGTCCCGTCGCGGTCGTCGTCCGGTACGCGGGCAAGCCCTCCGAGCTGAAGATCAACGGCTGGACCGCGTGGGCCAGGACCCCGGACGGCGGGGTCGCCGCACAGGAGCCGGAGTCGGCCGTGTGGTGGTACCCGAGCAACGACCACCCGCTCGACAAGGCCACGTACGACATCTCGGTCTCCGTGCCGGACGGCACCCAGGCGATCAGCAACGGGGTTCTCCAGTCGCAGAGTTCGAAGCTGGGCCGGACGCGGTTCACGTGGCGCTCCGACAAGCCGCAGGCCACGTATCTGTCGACGCTGGCGATCGGCAGGTTCGACATCACCACCGACCGGACCGCCGACGGCCCGCCGGTGCTCAACGCCTACAGCAAGGATCTCGGCCCCCACGCCGGTGCGGCCCGCGCGAGCATCGAGCGGACCACCGAGGTCGCCGAGTGGCTGACCGGGGTGTTCGGACGACGGGTGGAAGGACACTGGATCAAAGAGGGCTTCGCCCGCTACAGCCAGTGGCTGTGGTCGGAGAAGGAGGGCGAGGGCACCGCGCAGGAACTGGCGGACCACGCCTACGCCCAGCACCCGGCCGACGACCCGTTCTGGGAGGTCGAGCCGGGCGACCCCGGTCCGGACGACCAGTTCGACATCGCCGTCTACGACCGGGGCTCGCTGGCCCTCCAGGCGCTGCGCAACGAGGTCGGTGAGGACACCGTGCATGACCACGGAGACCGGGGCGGCCACGCGGGGCACTCCGGTCAGGATGGGCACAGCGGACACGCCCGGCACGACGCCCGGGGCCGCACGGGCACCGGGCACCGCTGACGGGGGACGCGCCCCGGGTGCGTCGGAGCGGGCAGCGGTCAGCCGTTCCGCCGCGCTCGGGCGCGCCACGCGGCGCGGGCTTCCCGCGCCCTCGGCAGGTAGCGCAGCCGCGCGGGCAGGGCGGGCACCACACACCGCAGTACCGCGCACATCCGCCGCAGCCGCCTCTCCTGACCCGCGGTCCACGGCAGGCCGATCGCGGCGCGGGCGTCGGGCGGCATGAGCCCGATGGTGACGAAGCGCCGGAAGCGGGCCAGCGGCGGCAGCAGCACCGGCCACACACCCCGTAGTGCGAGCCGGAGCGGCCAGGGCCCCCGGTCGGGTGCGGGGACGGGCTGGTCGGTGGCGACCAGTTCCCGGACGACGGGGGTGGCCTCGACCTCCCCGGCGAGCGCCTTCTGCCAGTACGGCCAGAACTCCTCGATGGTCGGGGGCATGTCCCGGTCGTGGAGGCCGAGGATCCGGCCGACCTGGAGCCACTCCCGGTAGAGCGCGCGCTCCTGGGCGGGGCTCAGGGGCCGGATCAGATAGCGGGCGGCGTGGCGGTAGACGGGGAACCCGGTGGCGTGCACCCAGGCGTAGTGCGCGGGCGTCAGGGCGTGGTAGGAGCGGCCCCGGGTGTCCGTGCCCCGGATGGTGCGGTGGAGCCGCCGCAGCCTGCGGCCCTCCGCGGCGGCCTCCGGGCCGCCGTAGACCCAGAGCTGGAGCGAGCGCAGCGAGCGTTCGCCGCGCCCCCAGGGGTCCGTACGGAAGACGGAGTGCTCGTCCACGCCCGCGCCCACGGCCGGGCGGGCGACCTGGAGGGTGAGGGCGGCGGGCAGCATCAGCAGGGCGCGGATGTCCCCGGACAGGCTCCAGAGCACGCCGCCCGGCGGCGGCGGCAGGGGGTCCGTCTCGTCGCTCATCCCGGGCTCCCGCCGTGGTGGCGGGCCTGCCGTGCGCGGCCCGCTCCTTCTGCCTCCATGATCCCGCACCCCGGGCGGCCCGCGGGGTGGACGGGGTCGGCCCGGTGGCGGACACTTTCACAGTGCTGGTGAGACACCGGCACTGTCCGACACGAGCTCGATCGCGGGGAGCAGGGATGGGAACGGGGACCGACGGGCCGACGCTCACGGTGGACGAGCTGGCGGCGCGGGCCGGGGTCACCGTGCGCACCGTGCGGTTCTACAGCACCCGGGGCCTGTTGCCGCCCCCGGCCATCGGACCGCGCCGGGTCGGGCACTACGGACCCGACCACCTCTCGCGGCTCGCGCTGATCGAGGAGCTCCAGCACCAGGGCATGACCCTGGCGGCGATCGAACGCTATCTGGAGCAGCTGCCGCCCGACCTGAGCGCCCACGATCTGGCGATCCACCGGGCCCTGGTCGCGGCCTGGGCCCCGGACACGGCGGAGGACATGAGCCGGGCCGAGCTGGAGCGGCGGGCCGGGCGGGCGCTGTCGGAGGCGGACGTGGAGCGGCTGGCGGCGATGGGCGTGCTGGTCCGGCCGGAGGGGGGTCGCGGGGCGTACCGGGTGGATCCGGGGCTGCTGCGGCTCGGGGTGGAACTGCTGGACGTGCCCGTCGCCCACGAGACGATCCTCGCGGCCCGGACCGTGCTGCTGGAGCACACCCGCTCCGCCGCCCAGGAGCTGACCCGGCTGTTCCGGGACGAGGTGTGGAACCCCTACCGGGAGCGCGAGGGCGATCCGGAGCACGTGGCGGCGATGAAGTCGCTGTCGGCCCATATGCAACCCATCGTCGTGCAGGCGCTGGTGACGGCCTTTCAGCGGTCGCTGAAGGAGGAGCTGCGGGCCGCGTTCACCGCGGAGTGACGGTGGACGCGGCCCGGACACCGGCCCGCGGCTCAGTCGTGGAAGGTCTCGCCCTTCTCCGCCTTCTCCACCAGCAGCGCGGGCGGCAGGAATCGGTCGCCGTAGCGGTCGGCCAGCTCACGGGCGCGGGCCACGAAGCCGGGCAGGCCGCCCTGGTAGCCGTTGATGTACTGGAGGACGCCGCCGGTCCACGGCGGGAAGCCGATGCCCATGATGGAGCCGATGTTGGCGTCGGCGACGGAGATGAGGACGTTCTCCTCCAGGCAGCGGACACTGTCCAGCGCCTCGGAGAAGAGCATCCGCTCCTTCATGTCCTCGAACGGCACGTCCGCGTCGGGCCGGGTGAAGTGCTCGCGCAGGCCGGGCCAGAGGCCGGTGCGCCTGCCGTCCTCGTCGTAGTCGTAGAAGCCCGCTCCCCCGCTGCGGCCGGTGCGCCGGAACTCGTCGACCATGCGGTCGATGACGGCGTCGGAGGGGTGTCCGGGCCAGGCGCCGCCCGCTTCCTCCACCGCCCGCCTGGTCTCGTCGCGGATCTTCCGGGGCAGGGTCAGGGTCAGCTCGTCCATCAGGGAGAGGACCTTGGCCGGGTAGCCGGACTGGGCGGCGGCCTGCTCGATCGACGCGGGCTCCACGCCCTCACCGACCATCGCGACGCCCTCGTTGATGAACTGGCCGATAACGCGCGAGGTGAAGAAGCCGCGTGAGTCGTTGACGACGACCGGGGTCTTCTTGATGCGCCGCACCAGGTCGAAGGCGCGGGCCAGCGCCACCTCGCCGGTCCGCTCGCCCTTGATGATCTCGACCAGCGGCATCTTGTCGACCGGTGAGAAGAAGTGCAGCCCGATGAAGTCCGCCGGGCGGGAGACGCCTTCGGCGAGGACCGTGATCGGGAGGGTGGAGGTGTTGGAGCAGAGCAGCGCGTCCGGCTCGACGACGTCCTGGATCTCCTGGAACACCTTGTGCTTGAGGGTGGTGTCCTCGAAGACGGCCTCGATCACCGCGTCGCAGCCCGCGAGGTCGGCGACCTCGCCGGTGGGGGTGATCCGGGCCAGCAGCTCGTCGCGCGCGGCCTCGGTCGTACGTCCCCGGGAGAGCGCCTTGGCGAGCAGCTTCTCGCTGTAGGCCTTGCCCTGTGCGGCGGCCTCGGTGGAGACGTCCTTGAGGACCACGTCGATCCCGGCCCTGGCGCAGGAGTAGGCGATGCCCGCGCCCATCATCCCGGCGCCGAGCACGGCGACCTTGCGGACGGGGCGCTCGGGGACGTCCTGGGGTCGGCTAGCCCCGGAGTTGACGGCCTGGAGGTCGAAGAAGAACGCCTGGATCATGTTCTTCGCGACCTGGCCGGTGACCAGCTCGGTGAAGTAGCGGGCCTCGATGGTCAGGGCGGTCTCGAAGTCGACCTGGGAGCCCTCGACGGCCGCCGCCAGGATGTTGCGCGGTGCGGGCATCGGCGCCCCCGCGAGCTGCTTCTTCAAGTTGGCGGGGAACGCGGGGAGGTTGGCCGCGAACTTCGGGTGGGACGGGGTGCCGCCCGGGATGCGGTAGCCCTTGACGTCCCACGGCTGCTGGGACTCCGGGTTGGCGTCGATGAAGGCGCGGGCCTTGTCGAGCATCTCCTCGCGGGTGGCGGCGACCTCGTGGACGAGGCCGTTCTCCAGGGCGCGCCGCGGGGTGTACTGGGTGCCCTGGAGGAGCACCTTGAGCAGGGCGTCGGCGATGCCCATGAGGCGGACGGTGCGGGTGACACCGCCGCCCGCCGGGAGCAGGCCGAGGGTGACTTCGGGCAGCCCGATGCGGGAGCCGGGGGTGTCGAGCGCGATGCGGTGGTGGGCGGCGAGCGCGATCTCGTAACCGCCGCCGAGGGCTGCGCCGTTGAGGGCGGCGACGACGGGCTTGCCGAGGGTCTCGATGCGGCGCAGCGACTTCTTGATGGCGGTGCCGGTGTCGAAGGCGGCCTGGGCGTTCTCCGGGCCGACCTTGATCATGTCCTTGAGGTCGCCGCCCGCGAAGAAGGTCTTCTTGGCGGAGGTGTAGATGATGCCGCGGATGGTGTCCTTCTCGGCCTCGGCGCGGTCGGCGACGGCCGCGATGGAGTCCTTGAAGGCCTGGTTCATCGTGTTGGCGGACTGGTCGGGGTCGTCCAGGACGAGGGTGACGACGCCGGTCTCGTCCTGTTCCCAGCGGATGGTGGTGCTCTCGGTCATGTCGGTGTCTTCTCCGTAGGCGGGGGTGGCCGGGCTGGGAGCGGTCAGACGCGTTCGACGACGGTCGCGACGCCCATGCCGCCGCCGACGCAGAGGGTGACCAGGCCGAACCGCTGGTCGCGGCGCTCCAGTTCGTCGATGACCGTGCCGAGGATCATCGCGCCGGTCGCGCCGAGGGGGTGGCCGAGCGCGATGGCTCCGCCGTTGACGTTGACCTTGTCCAGGCTGAGGCCCATGTCCCTGACGAAGCGCAGGACGACTCCGGCGAAGGCCTCGTTGATCTCGACCAGGTCGATGTCGTCGATGGTGAGACCGGCCTTGGCGAGCGCCTTGCGGGTGGCGGGAGCCGGTCCGGTGAGCATGATGGTGGGCTCGGAGCCGGAGACGGCCGCGGAGACGATCCGGGCGCGCGGGGTGAGGCCGTAGCGCTCGCCGACCTCCTTCGAGCCGATGGCGACGAGGGCGGCGCCGTCCACGATGCCGGAGGAGTTGCCCGCGTGGTGGACGTGGTCGATCTTCTCGACCCAGTGGTACTTCTGGAGCGCCACCGCGTCGAAGCCGCCCATGTCGCCGATGGCGGCGAAGGACGGCTTGAGCCCGGCGAGGGAGTCGGCGGTGGTGCCGGGGCGCAGGTGCTCGTCGCGGTCCAGGACCAGCAGGCCGTTGCGGTCCTTGACGGGGACGACGGAGCGGGCGAAGCGGCCGTCCTTCCAGGCCGCGGCGGCGCGGTCCTGGGAGAGCGCGGCGTACTCGTCCACGTCGCGGCGGCTGAAGCCCTCGATGGTGGCGATGAGGTCGGCGCCGATGCCCTGCGGGGCGAAGCCGGTCTCGAAGCTGGTCATCGGGTCCATCGCCCAGGCCCCGCCGTCGGAGCCCATCGGCACCCGGGACATCGACTCGACGCCCCCGGCGAGCACCAGGTCCTCCCAGCCCGAACGGACCTTCGCGGCGGCCAGGTTGACCGCTTCCAGGCCCGAGGCACAGAAGCGGTTCTCCTGGACGCCCGCGACGGTGTCGGGGAGTCCGGCGGCGATGGCGGCGATCCGGGCGATGTCGGAGCCCTGGTCGCCGAGGGGGCTGACCACGCCGAGGACGATGTCGTCGATCGCGGCCGGGTCGAGATCCGGGAAGCGGCCCCGGAGTTCGTGGATGAGGCCGACGACCAGGTCGATCGGCTTGGTGCCGTGCAGGGCGCCGTTGGCCTTGCCGCGGCCGCGCGGGGTGCGGATCGCGTCGTAGACGAATGCTTCGGTAGTCAATTCAGCTGCCTTTCGGGGGTGGTGGGGGCGGGAGGTCCGGGGCTCAGGCGAGCAGCGAGCGGCCGATGATCTCCTTCATGATCTCCGTGGTGCCGCCGTAGATCGTCTGGATGCGGCCGTCTGTGAACGCCTTGGCGACCCGGTACTCGCTCATATAGCCGTAACCGCCGTGGAGTTGCAGGCAGCGGTCGGCGACGCGCTTCTGGAGTTCGGTGGCCCACCACTTGGCCATGGAGGCGTGGACGGCGTCCAGCGTCCCCGCGGAGTGGTCGGCGATGCACCGGTCGAGAAAGGTGCGGGTGACGGCGCACTCGGTGGCCATCTCCGCGATCTCGAAGCGGATGTGCTGGAGTTTGGCGAGCGGACGTCCGAAGGCCTCGCGTTCCTTGACGTACCGCGTGGTGATCTCCAGGAGGTGTTCGGCGGCGGCGATCCCGGCGACCGCTATGCCCATCCGCTCCTGGGCGAGGTTGGTCATCAGGTGGATGAACGCGCCGTCCGGTTCGCCGAGGAGGTTCTCCTTGGGGACGCGCACGTCCTTGAAGAACAACTCGGCGGTGTCCTGGGACTTCTGGCCGATCTTGTCGAGGTTGCGGCCCCGCTCGAAGCCCTCCGCGCCGCGCTCGACCACGAGGAGGGAGAGCCCCTTGGCCCCGCCCTCGGGGGTGGTCCTCGCGACGACGATCACCAGGTCGGCGAGGATGCCGTTGGAGATGAAGGTCTTGGAGCCGTTGAGCAGCCAGTGGTCGCCCCGGTCCTCGGCGGTGGTGCGGATGGCCTGGAGGTCGGAGCCCGCGCCCGGCTCGGTCATCGCGATGGCGGTGATGGTCTCGCCGGTGCAGAAGCCGGGGAGCCAGCGGCGCTTCTGCTCGTCGGTGGCGAGAGAGGTGAGGTAGGGGCCGACGATGTCGTTGTGCAGGCCGACCGCGAGACCGGCGGCCCCGGCGCGGGTGAACTCCTCGGCCAGGACCGCGCTGTAGCGGAAGTCGTCGCTGCCGCCGCCCCCGTACTCCTCCGGGACGGCGAGGCCGAGCAGCCCGGCGCGCCCGGCGGCGAGCCAGGCGTCCCGGGAGACGATGCCGTCCTGCTCCCACTGCTCGTAGTACGGGAGGACCTCCTTGGCCAGGAAGGCCCGGACGGTCTCGCGGAACGCGTCGTGTTCCTCGGTGAAGATCTGCCGTTGCACGGGGTCTCCTAGGGGGTGTCTTGCTGGTCGGGCCGGATGAGGGAGCGGGGTCCGGTGTCGTGCGTCGCCAGGCGGAGGAGGGAGTGGGCGCGGAGCGTCGGAGACCGACGACAACGCCGCGAGGTGCGGCATCAGGCCCCGCGAGCCCGGCATGATCAGCAGGACACCCCCTAGTGGTGAGGGGCGGGCCGGAGCCCGGGGACGTCCCAGTCGGCGGCGACGGCCTCGGTGTCCGCGCCGGGCAGCGCGGGCCCGCCGCGGACGGAGACGGGGGTGGCCGAGAAGCGGGGGGCGGGGGCGGGCTGGGTCAGGCCGCCGTGCTCGACGAAGGTCGCGCGGGCGGCGAGGTGCGGGTGGTGCGGGGCCTCGCGGAGCGAGAGGACGGGGGCGACGCAGGCGTCGGAGCCGTCGAAGAGCGCGGTCCACTCGGCGCGCGTGCGGCTGCGGAAGCGGTCGGCGACGGCGGCGCGCAGTTCGTCCCAGCGGGCCGGGTCGCCCCGGTCGGGGGCGGTGTCCGGGAGGCCGAGGAGGCGGGTGAACTCGGCGTAGAAGCGCTGTTCCAGCGGCCCGACAGCCATGTACTGCCCGTCGGAGGTCTCGTAGCAGCCGTAGAACGGGCAGCCGCCGTCCAGCAGGTTCGCCCCGCGCCGGTCCTGCCAGCCACCCGCGGCGAGCATGCCGTGGATCATCGTGGCGAGGTGGGCGGCGCCGTCCACGATGGCGGCGTCGACCACCTGGCCCTCGCCGTGGGCGCGCGCGTGCTGGAGCGCGGCGAGGACGCCGACGACGAGGTAGAGCGAGCCGCCCGCGTAGTCCCCGAGCAGGTTGGCGGGGACGGTGGGCGGCGCGTCCGGTCCGCCGATCATGGACAGGGTGCCGGTGAGCGCGATGTACGCGATGTCGTGCCCGGCCCGGTCGGCGAGCGGCCCGTCCTGGCCCCAGCCGGTCATCCGCCCGTAGACCAGCCGTGGGTTGCGGGCCAGGCAGGGCCCGGGACCCACGCCGAGCCGTTCCGCGACACCCGGGCGGTAGCCCTCGACGAGGATGTCGGCGCGCTCGACGAGGTCGAGGGCGCGGGCCGCCCCGTCGGCGCTCTTGAGGTCGACCAGGACGGAGCGTTTGCCGCGGTTGGTGAGGTCGTACGCGGGGTCGATGCCGAGCCCCGCCCCGCCGGGACGCTCCACCCGGACGACATCGGCGCCGAGGTCCGCCAGCAGCATCGCCGCGAACGGTCCGGGGCCGATGCCCGCCAGTTCGACCACCCGGACACCGGTCAGCGGTCCGTGCGCGGTGTTGGCCATCCGTGAGCCCCCAGGGGTGTGACACAACCGATGTAACACCCGTGATGCTAAGAAGGCGCCCGGCTCCGCACAACCCCTGCGGCAGAGCAAGCGCTTGGTTCTTCCCCTCGGCGTCCTCCCGCGCCCGCGCCGCCCGGAGGCTCGCCGCCTCGACCGCCTCCGCTAGCCTCTGCCTGCCACGTCGGACCCGTCCCCCAGCCGGAGGTACCCGTGAACAGGCAGAGCGACGCGACCCGCCCCCTGGACATCGTCCTTTTCGGCGCCACCGGTTTCGTGGGGGCGCTGACGGCCGAATACCTGGCCGCCCACGCCACCTCCGGGCTCCGCTGGGCGCTGGCGGGCCGCAGCCGCGACAAGCTGGAGCGGCTGCGGGAGAGGCTCACCGTGACCGCGCCGGGGTGCGCGGACCTCCCGCTGGTGGTGACCGACGCGGACGACGCGAGCGCCCTGGCCGAACTGGCCGCCTCCACCCGGGTGGTGGCCACCACGGTGGGTCCGTTCATCCGGTACGGCGCCAAGCTCGTCGCCGCCTGCGCCGAGGCCGGGACGGACTACGTGGACCTCACCGGCGAGGCGGAGTTCATCGACCGCTCCTATCTCGCGCAGGACACCCGTGCGCGGGAGACCGGGGCGCGCATCGTGCACGCCTGCGGCTTCGACTCCGTGCCGCACGACCTGGGGGCGTACTTCACGGTGCGACAGCTGCCCGAGGGCGTGCCGTTGACCGTCGACGGCTTCGTCCGTACCGACGCGGTGTTCTCCGGCGGGACGTTCGCCTCGGCGCTGACCGTGATGGGCCGGGGCACCCGGATGCCGGCCGCCGCCCGGGAGCGGCGGCTGCACGAGCCGCGCCTGGTGGGCCGCCGCGTCCGCACCCCGCTGGGCCCCCCGCACTTCAGCGGGGCCACGGGGAGCTGGGCGCTTCCGCTGCCGACGGTGGACCCGGCGGTCGTGGGCCGCTCGGCGCGGGCCCTGGAGCGGTACGGACCCGACTTCCGCTACCGGCACTTCGCCTCGGTCAGGACGCTGCCGATGGCCCTCGCCGCCCCGGTGGCGGCCGGCGGGCTGTTCGCCGCCGCGCAGGTGGAGGGCGTACGGGAGTGGCTGACGCGCCGCTACGAGCCGGGGCGGGGGCCGGACGAGGAGCGTCGGGCACGGAGCTGGTTCACGGTCCGGTTCGTCGGCGAGGGCGGCGGACGGCGGGTCTTCACCGAGGTGTCGGGCGGGGACCCGGGCTACGGCGAGACGGCGAAGATCCTCGCCGAGTCGGCGCTCTGCCTCGCCCTGGACGACCTGCCGGAGACCTCCGGTCAGGTCACCACGGCGGTGGCGATGGGCGACACGCTGCTGGAGCGGCTGACGGCGGCGGGGCTGCGCTTCCGGGTGGCGGCGGTGCGGTAGGGGCACGGACACTCGGCCCGGCAGAACCGCCGGGCCGCCGGGCCCCGCCTCACATCTCCTTCAGGGTCCTGCGGCACAGGGCGTCCGCCCGGCGGGTGCTCTCGGGCTGACGGTAGCGGCCGGAGAGACGCAGGATGTGGGCGCAGGCGTTGTCGAGGCCGATGCGGTGGCCCACCGAGACGAAGACGGGGTTGGTGTTCTCCTGGGTGCGCAGGGCGCGGCCCACCACCTCCTCGCCGTCCAGCAGCGGGCTCCCGTCGCCGCGCCGGGGGCCGGGGGCCTCGTAGGTGAAGGTGAACGGGTTCTTGCCGACGCCGATCACCGGCAGCCCGGTGAGCACGCCCAGATGACTGGCGAGCCCGAAGCGGCGCGGGTGGGCGAGCCCGTAGCCGTCGCAGACCAGCAGCCCGGGGCCCTCGGTCAGCCCGGCCAGGGCTTCCAGCACCGCGGGGATCTCCCGGAAGGCCAGCAGGCCGGGAACGTACGGGAAGGGGACCTTGCCGACCGCGGTGGCCTCGTCGACGGTCTCCAGGGTCGCGGCGTCCAGCACCACGGCCGCGGCGACGACGACGTCCCGCTCGTCGTCGTAGGCCACGTCCACCCCGGTGACCAGGCCCGTCCCGGGCTCCGGACCCGGCTCGTCCAGGATCACCCGGTCGCGCAGCCGGTCCTGGATCGCCCGGCCCTCGGCTTCGTCGGCGGGGGTCTCGTGGGCGGGGGTGGAGGAGGTCGTCATGTCCGGCAGCCTATGCGGTGCCGGGCGGGCGTCCGGTACGCGGTCACCGGGGCTCGCGGAGGCGGAACGGGCAGCCCCGGGGGCGTCCCGTAGCCTGCCGGTCATGTTCGTACTCGAATTGACCTACACGGCCCCCGTCGAGCGCGCCGACGCGCTGATGGAGGAGCACGTCGCCTGGCTCGACGCGCAGTACGCGGCGGGCGTGTTCATCGCGTCGGGCCGCAAGAACCCCCGGGACGGCGGGGTGATCCTGGCGGTCGGCGAGGACCGGGCGGCGATCGAGCGGATCACGGCGGCCGACCCCTTCGCCGCGCACGGCGTGTGCGCGTACCGGATCACCGAGTTCATCGTGACGAAGACGGCTCCCGGGCTGGAGCCCTACCGGCAGTAGCCGCCCGGAGGGCCCCGGCCCGCGTCGTGGGTCGGCGGGACCAGGGGGACGCGGTTGTCGGGGCCCGGCCCTGTCGGCGAGCCCGGCGTCAACGGCGGAACGCCCCGGGGCCCGTCGTCGGCTTGCCGCGCGACGCCTGACCCCGGGGCCTGTCCGGGGTGCGTCGCCGCGGGCCGGGCAGGAGTGCGGGGTGTGCGGCCGACCCGGCGCGGTGGAGAAGGAGCGGTGACGCAGCTCACGTCGTACACCGGTGCACGCATCGTGGAGTTCCGACGTCTACTCCCATGCCGGGAACCGTTCACCCAGCCGCGAGAGGGAGCAGGCCGTGTCCAGTGTCATCGAGCAGTCCGTGCAGGCCCGCATGGTCGCGTCCGCGCCGCGGATGGAGACCCTGCCCGCGACTCTTCAGTACGACCGCCGGTATCCCTTCGCCGTACGCATGGCGTTCCCGGCCCCGGCGACCCTGGAGGGCGCGGAGGTGTGCTGGGAGTTCTCCCGCGAGCTGCTGACCGAGGGGGTCGACTCCCCCGCGGGCCAGGGCGACGTGCGGGTGCGGCCGTACGGCTACGAGCGGACGGTGCTGGAGTTCCACGCGCCCGAGGGCATCGCGATGGTCCATGTGCGCACCGAGGAGCTGCGGCGTTTCCTGGAGCGTGCGCAGGAGTTGGTGCCGGTGGGCGACGAGCACCGCCATCTCGATCTGGAGCGGGGCCTGACCGCCCTGCTCGACGGCCCCCGCTGATCCGGCGGCTCGCGGCCGGGCCGTAATCCGGTTGCCGCGCCCGCTGCCCCGCCCTACCTTCGAGATGTCCCTGGTGTCGTCGATCGGAGTGGGACGTTGCTGATCTGAGGTCCTGTGCACACCGTGCAGCGCCCGCCGCGCCTCGTCGTGGCCGGAGCGCCCGGGTGCGATCTCAGCCTCTCCAGCCGTCCTCCGTCCTCCCCTCGACGTACCAGGGAGTTCCGTATGCCCGCGAACGACACCCACATCAGCTGTGCCGCCCTCTCCTTCTCCTGGCCGGACGGCACCGAGGTCTTCCGGGACCTCGAACTGGCCTTCGGCCCCGGCCGCACCGGCCTGATCGGGCTCAACGGGTGTGGCAAATCAACCCTGTTGCGGCTTCTCGCGGGTGAACTCACCCCCGCCGCGGGCCGGGTCACCGTCCGCGGTGAGCTGGGGTACCTCCCGCAGACCGTCGTCCTGGACACCTCCCTGCGGGTCGATCAGGTGCTCGGCGTCGCGGAGCGGCGCGCGGCGCTGGAGGCCGTGGAGTCGGGCGCCGCCACCGAGGAGCACTTCGCGGTGATCGGCGACGACTGGGACGTGGAGGAGCGGGCCCGCGCCATCCTGGACGGGCTCGGTCTGGAGGCCGTGGGGCTCGACCGCACCGTAGGGGAGATGTCGGGCGGCGAGTGCGTCCTGCTGCGGCTCGCCGCGCTGCTGCTGGCCCGGCCGGGGGTGCTGCTGCTCGACGAGCCGACGAACAACCTGGACGCGCACGCCCGGCGGCGGCTGTACGACGCGGTCGACGCCTGGAACGGGGCGCTGCTCGTCGTCAGCCACGACCGGGCGCTGCTGGAGCGGGTCGAGCGGATCGCGGACCTGCGCGAGTCGGCGGTCACCTGGTACGGCGGGAACCTCTCGGCCTACGAGGAGGCACTGGCCGTCGAGCAGGAGGCGGCACGGCGCCTGGTGCGGGCCGCCGAGTCGGACGTCCAGCGGCAGCGGCGCGAACTCGCCGAGGCCCACGTGAAGCTGGCGCGGCGCAAACGCTACGGACAGAAGATGTGGGACACCAAGCGCGAGCCCAAAGTGGTGATGGGGCAGCGTAAACGCTCCGCCCAGGAGTCGGCGGGCAAGCACCGCATCACGCACACCGAACGGCTGGCCACGGCCCGGGAGCGGCTGGACGAGGCGCGGCTCGCGGTGCGGGAGGACGAGGAGATCCGCGTAGAGCTGCCCCGGACCCGGGTGCACCCGGGCACCGACGTGTTGCTGCTGCGCGATCCGGTACCGCCCTACGGACCGCCGCTGCGGGGCGAGTTGACGGTGCGGGGCCCGGAGCGCATCGCGCTGACCGGGCGCAACGGCGCGGGCAAGACGGCGCTGCTCCGGATGATCGCGGGCGAGCTGGCCCCGCTGTCGGGCGAGGCGAGCGTGCTGGTCGGGACGGGGTTCCTGCCGCAGCGCCTCGACGTCCTGGACGACACCGCGTCGGTGGCCCGGAACGTGGCGCGGGCGGCCCCGGAGCGCAGCGAGAACGCGGTCCGGGCGCGGCTGGCGCGGTTTTTGTTCAAGGGGGCGGCGGCGGACCGCCCGGCGGGGACCCTGTCGGGCGGGGAGCGGTTCCGGGCGACCCTGGCGACGCTGCTGCTGGCCGAGCCGGCACCCCGCCTGCTGCTGCTCGACGAGCCGACGAACAGCCTGGACCTGGCGAGCGTACGGCGGCTGTCCGAGGCGCTGGAGGCGTACGAGGGCGCGCTGATCGTCGCGAGTCACGACGTGCCGTTCCTGGAGTCGGCCGGGATCACCCGCTGGCTGCGGCTGGACGGCGAGCTGCGCGACACCACCCCCGAGGAGGTGCGGGCGGGGCATTGAACAGGCCGTGGCCGTAGAGGCGGATCCCCAGAAAAGGCGACAGAAGCTGTCGGGTATCGCCTCTAGCGTCATCGGTATGGATCACAGCACCGAGCGCGGCATCGTCATCACCGGAGCGCGCGAGAACAATCTGCGCGACGTCTCCCTCACCCTCCCCAAGGGCCGGATCACCGTCTTCACCGGGGTCTCCGGGTCGGGCAAGTCGTCGGTGGTCTTCGACACCATCGCCGTGGAGTCCCAGCGGCAGCTGAACGAGACCTTCACCTCCTTCCTGCGCAACCGGCTGCCGAAGTACGAGCGGCCCCGGGCCGAAGCGATCGAGGACCTGTCCGTGGCCGTCGTCATCGACCAGAAGCCGCTGGGCGGCAACGTCCGCTCGACCGTGGGCACGGCCACGGACATCTGGTCGGTGATCCGGGTGCTGTTCTCCCGGTACGGCACGCCGAGCGCGGGCGGGGCGACCGCCTACTCCTTCAACGACCCGGCGGGGATGTGCCCCGCGTGCGACGGGGTGGGACGGACCGTCCGGCTCGACCTGGACCGGGCGGTGGACTGGTCGAAGTCGCTCAACGAGGGTGCGCTGCTGCTGCCGGGGCTGGGGGTCGGCAGCTGGGAGTGGAGCCTGTACGCGGGGTCCGGGCGGTTCGACAACGACCTGCCGCTGTCCGCGTACGGCGAGGAGGAGCGCCACACGCTGCTCCACGGCAGCGGGTTCACCGTCCGGGTGGACCTGCGGACGGGCTCGGCGGACACGCGCTTCGAGGGGGTGGTCGAGCGGTTCGACCGGCTCTACCTCAAGCGCGACACGGCCTCGCTGTCGGAGCGGCGCCGGGCGGCGGCCGACCGGTTCACCGTGGAGCGGGTCTGCGAGGCGTGCGGAGGGGCGCGGCTGAACGCGGCGGCGCTGGCCACCCGGATCGACGGGCTCTCGCCCGCCGACTACGGGCGGATGGAGGTCACCGAACTCGTCGGCGTGCTGGAGCGGATCGAGGACCCGGTGGGCGGTCCGATCGCCGCCGCCGCCCGGGAACGGCTGGAGCGGCTGGCCGACGTCGGACTCGGGTATCTGAGCCTGGGCCGGGAGACGACCACCCTGTCGGGGGGCGAAGGTCAGCGGCTCAAGATGGTGCGCCATCTGGGCAGTTCCCTGACCGGGCTGACGTTCGTCTTCGACGAGCCGAGCGTGGGGCTCCACCCGCGCGACGTCGGCAAGCTGGGCGATCTGCTGGTGCGGCTTCGTGACAAGGGCAACACCGTGCTGGTCGTCGAGCACGATCCGGACGTGATGGCCGTCGCGGACCACGTGGTCGACATGGGACCACGGGCCGGTGCGGACGGCGGGCACGTCGTCTTCGAGGGGACGTACGCGAAGCTGCGGGAGGCCGACACCCTCACCGGCCGGTGTCTGCGCCGCCGGACCCCGCTCAAGGAGAGCGTCCGCTCCCCCACCGGGTGGCTCCCGGTGCGCGGGGCCGCTCTGCACAACCTCAAGGGGATCGACGTGTCGTTCCCGCAGGGCGTGCTGACGGCGGTGACCGGGGTGGCGGGCTCCGGCAAGTCCACCCTGGTCTCCCGGGTGTTCACGGCGGCCTACCCCCAGGCGCTGGTCGTGGACCAGAGCGCGATCGCCGCCTCCTCCCGCTCCACCCCCGCCTCGTACATCGGTGCGCTGGACGCCATCCGCAAGACGTTCGCCCGGGAGAACGGGGTGGACGCGGGGCTCTTCAGCTTCAACTCCGCCGGGGCCTGCGCGGGTTGCTCGGGGCGCGGGACGATCACCACGGACCTGGCGTTCATGGACCCGGTCACCACGACCTGCCCGCGGTGCGAAGGGCGGCGGTTCCACGACGACGTCCTCAAGCACCGGGTCGGCGGCAAGTCGATCGTGGAGGTCCTGGAGATGACCGCGGCACAGGCGATGGGGCTGTTCGAGGACCGCGCGCTGTTGCGGAAGCTCCGTACGCTCCACGAGGTCGGGCTGACCTATCTGACGCTGGGGCAGCCGCTGAGCACCCTGTCGGGCGGCGAGCGGCAGCGGATCAAGCTCGCCACCCACCTGCACCGCACCGCCGGGGTGTACGTGCTGGACGAGCCGACGACCGGGCTGCACCTGGCCGACACGGGCGCGCTGGTGGACCTGCTGGACCGGCTCGTCGACGCCGGGAACACGGCGATCTGCGTGGAGCACAACCTGGACGTGGTCAAGCGGGCGGACTGGGTGATCGACCTCGGCCCGGAGGGCGGCCGGGGCGGCGGAGAGGTCGTGTTCGAGGGCACACCGGCCCATTTGCTCACGGACCGCACGTCCGTCACCGCCCGCTTCCTGCGGCGCGACACCGGCTGGGAAGAGCCTGTTCCAGCCGCTTGAACTGCGCCTATCACGCTGCGTAGCGACCCCTTGCCGGGAGCGGGCTTGGCTTACCCCTTACGGTCGCCTTAACCTACGGTCTCGTAACCTACGAGGCCGTAGGTCATTACTCCCGTCCCCAGGAGCTCCCCGTGACGATCGCCTCTCCCCACCTCGGCAGCGCGAAGGCGTGGACCGACGCCCACCTGCTGTACGCGCTGGAAGAGGTGGTCGAGAAGGAGATCGACCGGCACCTCAAGGTCGCCAAGGACTGGATGCCGCACGAGTACGTCCCGTTCTCCGACGGGCGCAACTTCCCGGGCGTCTTCGAGGACGGCGAGGCCTGGGCCCCGGATCAGTCCAAGGTCAGCGAGGTCGGCAAGATCGCCCTGGTGGTGAACCTCCTCACCGAGGACAACCTCCCCAGCTACCACCACGAGATCGCCACCCTCTTCGGCCGCGACGGCGCCTGGGGCGCCTGGGTGCACCGCTGGACGGCCGAGGAGGGCCGCCACGGCATCGTGATGCGCGACTACCTGCTCACCTCGCGCGCCGTGGACCCGGACAAGCTGGAGCAGTTCCGCATGGCGCACATGGCGGAGGGCTTCGAGTCGGACAACCGGCACTCGATGCTGCACTCCGTCGCGTACGTCGCCTTCCAGGAGCTGGCCACCCGCGTCTCGCACCGCAACACCGGCCACCAGTCCGGCGACCCGGTGTGCGACCGGATGCTGGCCCGGATCGCGACCGACGAGAACCTGCACATGATCTTCTACCGCAACCTCCTGCGCGCCGCCTTCGAGCTGGCCCCGGACCTCACCATGCAGTCCGTGCGCGACGTCGTCGTCAACTTCCGCATGCCCGGCCACGGCATGCCCGGATTCGAGCGGGCCGCCGCGCAGATGGCGATCGGCGAGATCTACAACATGCGCATCCACCACGACGACGTGATCCAGCCGGTGCTGCGTTACCTGAAGGTCATGGACATCGACGGGCTCGGCCCGGAGGGCGTCCGGGCGCAGGAGGAGCTGGGCCTGTACATGAGCGGTCTGGACAGCGAGGCCGCGAAGTTCGACGAGAAGCTCGCCGCCCGCAAGGCCCGGATGGCGGCGCGCGGCCGCGCCTGAGCGCACCCCACCCCCGCGGAACCGCCCCGCGGATGCCCCGCGCCCCGCGGCGGCATCCGCCGGGCGCGGGCCAGTCGGTCCAGGGCGATGGTGGGGGTGAACGGCCGCCCGCCGTGCGGTGTCCGGTCCCCCTGGGGGAGGGAGTGCGCTTCAGCCGCGGTCGCGGCCCTTCCTGCGGAGTTGTTCCCGCTCCTTCTCGGAGAGTCCGCCCCAGACGCCGAAGCGCTCGTCGTTGGCGAGGGCGTACTCCAGGCACGCCAGGCGCCCCTCGCAGGCGTTGCAGAGCTGTTTGGCCTCGCGGGTCGAGCTGCCCGGAGCCGGGAAGAAGAACTCGGGCCCGGCCTGCGCGCACAGCGCGCTCTCCTGCCAGGCGAGCGCGTCGTCGGTCACGGTGTTGATGAGCATGCGGCCACGGTGCCGGGCGCCGATAAACGACTGATCAACGATCCGTCGATCCGCCCCCGGCCCGCCGCCCGACCGGGGGTCACTGCCGGGGCTCGGGCGTCATCACGGCGAACACCGCTCCGTAGGGGTCGGCGACGTTGGCCATCGTGCCGACGCCGGGGACCTCCATCGCCGCCAGCGTCTCGCTGCCGCCGAGCCGCCTCGCCTCGCTGACCACGGCACCGACGTCGGCCACGTGGAAGTACACCAGCCAGTGGGGGCCGAGCGCCGCCTCGGAGGGGACGTCCCCCATCCTGACGAGTCCGCCGAACGACGCCTCGGGTCCCGCGCTCGCCGGGTGGACGGTGGTGTAGGCGTAGTCGGTGCCCTCCACCTTCATCTCGTCGGTCCGCCAGTCCAGGACGCTGCCGAAGAAGGCGGCCGCCGCCGGGACGTCCGGGGTGTAGAGCTCGGCCCAGAGGAACGAGCCGGGCTCCTGGACCACGCCGAAGCCCGGGTGCTCCTTCGGCTGCCAGAGCCCGAAGTACGCCCCGGCCGGGTCGGTGAAGCCGCCCATGCGGCCGTGGTCGAGGACGTCCATCGGCTCGAACGCGGTCCTGCCGCCCGCCCGCGTCACCGCCCCGGCCGTCGCGTCGACGTCCGAGGACCGGAAGAAGACGGACCAGGCGCTGGGCGCCACGTCCTCGGAGACCTCCATCACCCCGCCGGCGTACCGGTCGTCCAGGGTGAACATGCCGTAGCCGCCCACCTCGGGGCCGCCGGGGACGAGGCCCCAGCCGAACAGCTCGCGGTAGAAGGCGGCGGCCCCGTCGAGGTCGGGGGTGCCGAGATCGATCCAGTCGGGAGCGCCTTCGGGGAAGGTCGGGCTGGTCATGGCGTGCACCTCCGTCGGTCCGGCCGGCTCCGCTCGTCCTGGGGGCCGCGGTGACTTCCTCTCCCATCGAGTCTGGCACCGGGAGCGGGCCGCCGCAGTCCGCGCGGGTCCGGCCGGGCCCCGGCCCCCGGAGGCGGGGCCGGGCCGTCAGTGGTGGTGCTGGTGCTCGGCGGTGTCCGCCGCGCCGCCGGCCTTCGCGTCCGCGGCGCTCTGCTTCGCCGTGCCGCTGTCCTTCGCGGCGGCTCCGCTCTGCTTCGCCGTCCCGTGTCCGCCGTGGTCGGGGTCGTATCCGGGAATGGTGCCGTCCGGCTTCTTGATGAGGAGCAGCCCGGCCATCCCCATGTCCGAGTGGCTCTGGACGTGGCAGTGGTACATCCACGCCCCCGCGCCGACGCGTTCGCCCGCGATGATCTGGAGGCCGAAGGAGTCGGCGGGTCCGCAGATCTTGTTGTCGATCACCCGGCTCGGGTCGTCGGGTCCGGTCAGGATGCCGGTGCGGTTGTCCGCCCAGCGGTGCCCGTGGATGTGGAAGGTGTGGTAGAACTCGCCGTGCGTGATCATCACGAATTCGAGCCGGTCACCCACCGTGGCCTCGAAGTTGACGCTGTTGTGCGCGGTCTTGTTGTTGATCATCATGTCGTTGAAGACGACCGTGCACGTCTGGTCGGGCAGGATGTCGCCCTTGCGGCGCACCACCAGCGGCCCGTACAGCCCCTTGCGGATACCGCCGGTGCCGTGGTCCGTGCCGACGACGTGGTCGTGGTAGTGCCAGTAGCCCGCGCTGCCCGGCTCGTAGCTGCCGTCCTTGCGGCGGCCCGGGACGTGGGTGCGCCAGGTGTAGGTCCGGGTGCCGCCGGGCTCGACGTGGCTCTTGTTCATCCGGGTGCCGTCGTTGGCGATGTCGTAGTCGACGCCGTGGACATGGAGGCTGGCGTCCACATCGGTGAGGTTCTGGAACTCGATGTGGATCGTGTCGCCCTCGTTCAGCTCGATCAGGGGGCCGGGGATGGACGCCTTGCCCTTCTCCAGACCGTAGCCCAGCTCGCCGTTGGGCAGCTTCTCGGCGTACATCTTGATGCGGCGCACCGCTCCCCCGGCCGGGGCGGTCCGCGGCCCCTTCTCGGCGGAGCTTGCCTCCACCGTGCCGAGCGACAACGATGTCACCCCGGTCGCCGCGGCGGCCGCGCCACCGACCAGCATCCGTCGGCTGAAGGTCCTTCGGTCCATGGCGAACTCCCCGCTGCGATAAGGAACCTGGTGTGACCACCGGGACGCCGGAGGTCTCCGGACGTGCCGGAACGGGCCACACCGTAGCCGGGCCCACTCCGTTTATCCACACTCAGGACAAAGTTCGTGCGATTGCTGCCATACCTATTGGCGGACCGCGAAAAGAGGTCTAGCTTCATGCGCTGTCGCAGTGAACCAGAAGGCAGTGACCCAGAGTTAGCGACCACAGTCACCGAGAGGTGCAGTGACCACAGAGGGGTGGGTGACCACATGCAGCGCGCACCACATCACCGGTCCAGATCACGACGCGGCCTCGCGGCGGCCGTGGCGGCCGGCGCACTGACCGTTTCCCTGCTGAGCGCGGGGGGACCGGCCAGCGCGGACACGTCCCCGGACCGGGACCTGGTGGAGAGGATGGCGACAACGTTGTCCCTGCCGTCCCCGCCGGGGGCGAAGAACCAGGTCAAGGTGTTGGTATTCCACGCCTCGGCCGACGACGAGGCGTCGTACACGGACGCCGGGATCGCGGCGATCGAGAAGATCGGCCAGAGCGGCCCGGAGGGCGGCCGGTTCACCACCGTCGCCACGGACAACCCGAACGTCTTCACCAACGGCAAGCGGCTCGGCTCGTTCCACGCCGTCGTCTTCCTCACGGGTGGCGGGGACGTCCTGGACCCGCAGCAGGAAGCCGGGCTCGAGGCGTACATGGAGGCGGGCGGCGGCTTCCTCGGCATCCACGACGCGGCGCGCACCGAGCCGTACTCCGACTGGTTCACCGGCCTGGTGGGCGCCCGTCCGGCGGCGGACAGCCCGACGGCCGTGCAGCGGGCGACGGTGGAGGTCGGCGACCGGGTCCACCCGGCGACCAAGAACCTGCCGCTGGAGTGGAAGCGCCCCGACAAGTGGCTCAACTGGACGAAGAACCCGTCCGGTGACGTCCACACCGTCGCGCGCGTAAGGGAGTTGACGTACAAGCCGGGCGCGGGCGCCAACGGCTGGGACCACCCGGTCTCCTGGTGCCGCGACTACGACGGCGGGCGGTCCTTCTACACGGCGATGGGCGGCACCGCGGACAGCTTCGCGGAGAGCGACTTCCGCGACCACCTGCGCGGCGCGCTCGCCTGGACGAACCGCACCTCGCAGGCCGACTGCAAGGCGACCATCACGTCCAACTACACCGCCGAGCGGCTCACCCAGCCCAACCAGCCGGGTCAGAACGACCAGATCGGCGAGCCGCACGGGCTGGTGACCGCACCGGACGGGAAGGTCTTCTACATCGGGCGCGGCGGGGCCGACAGCTCGCAGCCGGTCGTCACCGACTGGGCGAACCCGAACATCGGCAAGGGCAAGGGCGAGGTCCACGTCTACGACCCGGCGACGAAGAAGGTCACCCTGGCCGGTGCGCTGGACGTCTTCGGCAACAAGGGCGGCGGCGACGAGCTGACCAAGAACGAGGAGGGGCTGCTCGGGATCGAGCTGGACCCGGACTTCGCCTCCAACGGGTGGGTGTACCTGCACTACACCCCGCACGCGAAGATCGACCGGGACAAACGCATGGCGACCCGTCAGGTCTCGCGCTTCACCTACGACGCGGCGGCCGGGAAGCTGGACCTGGCGTCGGAGAAGGTGCTGCTCGGCTGGCCGGTGCAGATCAACAGCTGCTGCCACGCGGGCGGCGGCATGGCGTGGGACTCGAAGGACAACCTGTACATCGCGACCGGTGACAACAACTCCTCCGGTTTCAGCGGCGGTTACTCCGGCAACAACCCGGAGCCGAACTACAAGGGCATGGCCTTCGCGGACGCGCGCCGCACCTCGGGCAACACCAAGAACCTGAACGGCAAGATCCTCCGTATCCACCCGGAGGACGACGGCACCTACACCCTGCCGTCCGGCAACCTCTTCACCGGCAAGGAGCCGGACGAGGGCGGCGGCAAGACGCGCGGTGAGATCTACGTGATGGGCGTGCGCAACCCGGCCCGGATCTCGGTCGACCCGGCGACGGACACGCTGTACGCGGGCTGGGTCGGCCCCGACGCGGGCGAGCCGAGCACCACCTGGGGCCCGGCGAAGTACGACACGTTCGCCGCGATCACCAAGGCGGGCAACCACGGCTGGCCGTTCTGCATGGGCAACAACCAGCCCTACCGGGACCGCAATCTGCCCGACCCGACGAAGCCGCTGGGCTGGTACGACTGCAACGCGCCGAAGAACGAGTCGCCGCACAACGACGGGCTGGTCAAGCTGCCGCCGGTGACCCCGAACACCATTTGGTACTCGCCGCAGGGCGGCGGGGTGGACTACCCGCGGGACGCGAACGGCGTACCGAGCTACAAGGCCGACGAGGGCAAGGAGCTGCTGCCCTGGCTCAAGGGCGGCGGACAGGCCACGATGAACGGCCCGGTCTACCGCTACGACGCGGCGAGCGAGTCCGCCGCGAAGTGGCCGGCCTACTGGGACGGGAAGTGGTTCGTCGGTGACTTCTACGACGCCACCCAGCCCCGGCACGCGGTCGTCACCGACCCGAAGACCGTCGGCAAGGGCGGACTCCCGGTGCACGCCGAGTCGTTGAAGAAGATCATCCCCGTCGGCAACGACGGAATCAGGAACCTGATGGACTGGAAGTTCGCGTCGGACGGGTCGCTCTACGTCCTCGACTACGGGCGCGGCTTCTTCACCTCCGACCCCAAGTCCGCGCTGTGGCGCGTGACCTACAAGGGCGGCGCCGCGACCCCGGCCGCCAAGGACCTCGTCGGAAAGGCGGCGGCGAAGTGAGACACCCCTCACTCCTGACACGGAGGCGGCAGCGTCCGCCGAGCTTCTGGGTGGCCGTGCTGGCCTCCCTGCTGATGGTCCTCGGACTGACCTCCACGGCCGCGTACGGCAAGGGGGGCGAGGCCCCCGAGGCCAAGGCCGCCGACCAGGTGCTGAACTGGACCGCGGGCGACCCGATCGACCACTACCTGACCGCGCCGCAGACGGCGGTGGCGGGCAAGGCCACCATCGTCTTCGAGAACAGCGCGGCCACCGGCAACACGACGAGCATGCCGCACACCCTGACGTTCAGCACGTCGGACCCGGAGCACAACAACGACGTCCAGCTGAACATCCTGGCCAACCCGGGCGACGCCGAGGGCGGCAAGCACAGCGTCGAGGTGACCCTCACCCCGGGTACCTACCTCTACTACTGCTCGATCCCCGGCCACGGGCAGATGAAGGGCGTGCTCACCGTCACCGAGGGCGGCGGTGAGGACACCGAGGCCCCGGCGACGTCGGCGAAGGTGGACGGCGACCAGAACGGCGACGGCGCCTACATCGGCCAGGCCACGGTCACCGTGGAGGCCACCGACGCGGGCTCCGGCGTGGACACCGTCGAGTACGCCCTGGGCGCCGACGGCGAGTGGCAGCCCTACACCGCGCCCGTCGTGGTGAACGAGGTCGGCGAGCACACCGTCCGCTACCGGGCCACCGACAAGGCGGGCAACGCGGCCGAGGAGAAGTCCGTGGACTTCGCGGTCGCCGCCCCGCCGACCGACGACGAGACGCCGCCGGAGACCTCGGCGACCGTCACCGGCGAGAAGGACGAGGCGGGCGCCTACCTGGGGATGGCCACCGTCACGGTGACCGCGTCCGACACCGGGTCCGGCGTCAACACCATCGAGTACGCGCTGGGCGCCGACGGCGAGTGGCAGCCCTACACCGCGCCGGTGATGGTCCACGAGCTGGGCGAGCACACCGTCCGCTACCGGGCCACCGACCGGTCGGGGAACGTCGCGGAGGAGAAGTCCGTCGACTTCACCGTCGTGGAGCCGCCGTCGGACGACCAGACGGCTCCGGAGACCTCGGTGAAGGTCGAGGGCGACAAGAACAGCGACGGCGCGTTCATCACCAGCGCCAAGGCCACCGTGACCGCGACCGACGACGACTCGGGCGTGGACAAGGTCGAGTACAGCCTCGACGGCGGTCCGTTCCTCGCGTACACCACCCCGGTGATCGTCGACCGGGTGGGCCACCACTCCATCGCCCACCGGGCGACGGACAAGGCGGGCAACACCTCCGAGGCGAAGAAGGTGTCGTTCACCATCGCCCAGGGCGGCGGGGTCCCGGCGCCCAACTGCGCGGAGTTCGACGAGCGGCACACCGTCTTCGTCGGCACGGTCGACACGGGCGTCCCGAACCGGATCACCCGTAACCGCTGCACGATCAACGAGCTGATCGAGGACGAGAAGGACTGGTCCTCGCACGCGCTGTTCCTCAAGCACGTGAAGTCGGTGCTCGACAAGCTCAAGAACGACGGCGTGATCGACCAGCGCGAGCACAAGGCGGTCAACCAGGCCGCCAAGAAGTCCGGCATCGGCAAGCCCGGCCAGTCCGAGGGCTACACCAAGCTCTTCGACGGGACGGCCGCCTCGCTCGCCAAGTGGGAGCACGTGGGCGGGGGCAAGTTCGAGCTGAACGAGGAGGAGGGCTCGATCACCAGCTCCACCACGGTGAACGGCATGGGCATGCTGTGGCTGCCCAACCGGGCCTACGGCGACTACTCCCTGAAGCTCCAGTGGCGCGACGACGCCCCGGGCTCGGGCAACGCCAACGGCGGGGTCTTCGTCCGCTTCCCGAAGGTCCACGACCACCCGGAGGAGTCGCGTCCGGAGTGGGTCGCCATCAAGTACGGCCACGAGATCCAGATCAACGACCGGCCGGACGGCGACATGTACAAGACCGGCTCGGTGTACGGCTTCGACCGGGTGGGTCTCGGCGGCGCCGGGGTCACCCCCAAGGGCACCTGGAACGACTACGAGATCAAGGTGGTCGACCAGCACTACGAGATCTACCGCAACGGTGTCCTGATCAACGAGTTCGACAACACCGGCGGTCAGCTCTTCGAGCCGCCGCGCGGTGACGACCCGGGCACCGACGGGCGGCGGTTCGCCGCCGGTCACATCGGGCTCCAGGTCCACGGGGTGACGGACGTCATCTCCTACCGCGACATCCGGATCAAGGAGCTGTAACCACCCGTAGTCAGCAGTCTCAGGAGGCCGTGGCCGCATGCTCAGGCGTGCGGGCGCGGCCTCCTGGGTGCCGGTGGCGCCACACCCAGAAGACCGTGCATGAGACCAGCGCCCAGGCGGCCAGCACCAGGTACGGGAAGACGAACTGGTGGCCCTGGTAGTAGACGGCCGTGTGCTGGGCGTTGACGGAGGCGCCCGGGGGCAGCCAGCGGCCGATGTGGCCGAGCAGGGAGGGCAGCAGCGGCCAGGAGACCGCGCCGCCGGACGAGGGGTTGCCGAGCAGCACCATGACGCCCCAGGTGGGGATCATCGCCCAGCGGCCCAGGAGGGTGTTGAACATGGTGAAGACCATGCCGGAGGTGAACATCGTGAAGGCCAGGATCAGCCAGGACTGGACGAACGGCAGGTTCACCGCCCCCAGCCACCAGTCCACGGCCGCCGCGATCGCGAACCCGCCGAGCAGGGCGTACGCCACGGTGAACGCGATGCGCTCGGCGGGGTTGAGACCGCGGGCGTGGATGCTGAGCTGGATCGCGCCGAGGAAGCCCATGATCACGGCGGCCAGCGAGATGTAGAAGAGGGCGAGCCCGCGCGGGTCGCCCCGCTGGAGCGGCTTGACGTCCTGGACGGTGACCCGGGTCCCGGTGGCGTCGCCCACGTCGAGGGCCGCCTTGCCGAGGAGTTCGGCCACCGAGGCGCCGGAGGCCCCGGCCACGTCGAGCGCCACCCCGCCGCCGTCGCCCTCGCCGGCGCGTACGACGGCGAAGACCTTCTGCTCGTCCAGGACGCGGCGGGCCGCGGTGGCGTCCGGGTAGTCGCGCAGTTCGAGCGAGGCGTCCAGCGCCTTCTCCATCCCGGCGACGAACGCCGCGCCGCGCTCCACCGCCGGGCGGCTGACCAGGGCGGCCGGGATGCGGTGCGGGGTGGGGTCGGCCATCGCGTACGTGTAGGAGCCCGCGAAGAGACCGGCCGCGGCGGCGATGATCAGGACCAGGACGGTCGCGGGCAGGAACGGGGAGTTCTTGTACGCCTCCCAGTGCTCGCGGCGGGTCCGCGGCCGCCGGTGCGAGCCGTGCCGCCCGGCGTCGCCCTCGCTCACGCCCCGCCGCCGGGCTCGCCGCCGTCCGCGTCGTCGTGGCGGGCGCGGCTGGGCTGGACCCGCTTGGGCTCGCCGGGCATCTTCGGGTACTCCGGCGGATAGGGCAGGTCCCCCAGCCCGCGCTCCCTCGCGTCCCGGTCCGCCAGCTCCAGCAGCCCGTCGAGGCGGAACGCCTCCTGGTCCATGGCGGCGTGGACGTCGCCCACCTCGGCGTAGCGCGCGGGCATCGTCACGATGTCGAAGTCGCGCGGTTCGGCGTCGTCGATCTCCTCCCAGCGCAGCGGCGCGGAGACCGGGGCGTGCGGGAAGGGGCGGACGGAGTAGGCGGAGGCGATGGTGCGGTCGCGGGCGGTCTGGTTGAAGTCGACGAAGATCCGTTCGCCGCGCTCCTCCTTCCACCAGGCCGTCGTCACCCGCTCGGGCATCCGCCGCTCCAGCTCCCGCCCGGCGGCGATGGCGGCGCGCCGGACCTCGGTGAAGGTCCAGGCGGGCTCGATGGGGACGAAGACGTGCAGGCCGCGCCCGCCGGAGGTCTTGGGCCAGCCGCGTACCCCGTGGTCCTCCAGGACCGCGCGCAGCTCGTGGGCGGCCCTCACCGCGTCGGCGTATCCGGTGCCGGGCTGCGGGTCGAGGTCGATGCGCAGTTCGTCGGGGTGGTCGGTGTCCCCGGCCCGGACCGGCCAGGGGTGGAAGGTGAGCGTGCCGAGGTTGGCGGCCCACAGGACGGCGGCCGGTTCGGTCGGGCACAGCTCGTCGGCGTGGCGGCCGCTGGGGAAGGCGATGCGGGCGGTGGGGATCCAGTCCGGGAGGTTCTTCGGGGCGCGCTTCTGGTAGAAGAAGTCGCCCTCGACCCCGTCCACGAAACGCTGGAGGGTGGTCGGCCGGTGGTTCAGGGCGCGGGTGATGCCGGGCCCCACGGCGAGGAAGTACTCGGCCACGTCCCTCTTGGTGTAGCCCTTCTCGGGGAAGTACACCTTGTCCGGGCTGGACAGCCTCACGGCCCGTCCTCCCGCGTCCAGCTCCACCGCTGCTCCCATGACGGCCACCGTAGGCGGCTGGCACATATGCCGCATATCGGGAGGCACGGGCGGGGTGGGGCGGGCAGAATCGGGGCATGGACCTGCCGGTGATGCCGCCCGTGAAGCCGATGCTCGCCAAGTCGGTGACCAAGATCCCGCCGGGCATGAGCTACGAGGCGAAGTGGGACGGCTTCCGCGCGATCGTCTTCCGGGACGGCGACGAGGTCGAGATCGGCAGCCGCACCGGCAAGCCCCTCACCCGCTACTTCCCCGACCTGGTCGACGCCGTACGGGACAACCTGCCGCCGCGCTGCGTGATCGACGGGGAGATCGTCGTCGCCCACGAGGGGCGGCTCGACTTCGACCGCCTCAGCGAACGCATCCATCCGGCGGACTCCCGGGTGCGGATGCTGGCCGAGCAGACCCCGGCGAGCTTCATCGCCTTCGACGTCCTCGCGGCCGACGACACCTCCCTGCTCTCCACCCGGCAGGCGGACCGGCGCGAGGTGCTGCGGGCGGCGCTCTCCGGCGCGTCCGCGCCCGTACTCCTCGCCCCGTCGACCACGGACATCGAGACCGCCCGGGAGTGGTTCGACCGGTACGAGGGGGCCGGGCTCGACGGGATCGTCGCCAAACCGCTCGACCTGCCCTACCGCCCCGACACCCGGGCGATGTACAAGATCAAGCACGAGCGGACCGCGGACGTCGTGGTCGCGGGGTACCGCGAGCACAAGAGCGGCCCGGTCGTCGGCTCGCTGCTGCTGGGCCTGTACGACACCGCGGGCGTGCTCCAGCACGTCGGGGTGTGCGCGGCCTTCCCGATGAAGCGGCGCGCCGAACTGGCCGCGGAGCTGGCCCCGCTGCGCTGCGCGTTCGACGAGCACCCGTGGGGCGCCTGGGCCAACGCGGCGGCCCACGAGCGGTCCCGGCTGCCGGGGACGCAGAACCGCTGGTCGGGCAAGAAGGACCAGTCCTGGGTCCCGCTGCGGCCCGAGCGGGTCTGCGAGGTGGCCTACGACCACATGGAGGGCGACCGGTTCCGCCACACCACGCAGTTCCGCCGGTGGCGTCCGGACCGGTCCCCCGCCGGGTGCACGTACGCGCAGCTGGAAGAGGTCGTCTCCTACGACCTCGCCGAGGTGCTGGCGGGCGGCTGAGCCGGGAGCCGGAGGAGGCCGGTCGCCGCCCGGGGACATGAGCGGCGGCGTTGGGGGCATCCGGCTGCGACGGGGCACACGCCGAGACGAACGGGGACGCGACGATGACCGACGGTCCGCAGGAGCTGCTGAAGGGGCTGACCGTGGACGGGCGGCGGCCCGAGCAGCCGGTGCTGCTCGACGAGAAGGGCCGCCCGCTGAAGACGTGGCGGGAGAACTACCCGTACGAGCGGCGGATGAAGCGCGTGGAGTACGAGCAGGACAAGCGCCTGCTCCAGATCGAGCTGCTCAAGCTCCAGCGCTGGGTGAAGGAGAGCGGGCAGCGGCTCGTCGTCCTCTGCGAGGGCCGGGACGCGGCGGGCAAGGGCGGCACCATCAAGCGGTTCACGGAGCGCCTCAACCCGCGCGGGGCGCGCATAGTGGCCCTGGAGAAGCCCACCGAGCGGGAGACCGGGCAGTGGTACTTCCAGCGCTACGTGGCCCATCTGCCGACGGCGGGCGAGATCGTCTTCTTCGACCGGTCCTGGTACAACCGGGCCGGGGTGGAGCGGGTGATGGGTTTCTGCACGCCTGAGGAGTACACGCGGTTCCTGGACCAGGCGCCGCGCTTCGAGCGGATGCTCGTCGACGACGGGGTGCTGCTGGTGAAGTTCTGGTTCTCGGTCTCCCGCGACGAGCAGCGGACCCGGTTCGCGATCCGCCAGGTCGACCCGGTGCGCCAGTGGAAACTCTCGCCCACCGACCTCGCCTCGCTCGACCTGTGGGACGACTACACCACGGCGAAGGTCGAGATGTTCCGGTCCACGGACACCGAGCACGCGCCGTGGACGGTGGTGAAGAACAACGACAAGAAGCGCGGCCGCCTGGAGGCCATGCGCAGTCTGCTGTCGCGCTTCGCCTACGACAGCAAGGACGAGAAGGCGGTCGGCGTGCCGGACCCGCTGATCATCGGCCCTGCCGACACCCTGCTGGAGGCGGGCGAGGAGCCGACGGACCTCTCCCCCACCCCCCTGGCCGACCGGCCGCACGGTCCGGGCGACCACCCCGAGGACGACTGACCCGGCCCTCCGGCCCCGGTCCCCGCCGCCCGGAAGAACCGGGAAGGGCGGCGGGGACACCGGGGCCGGAGCGCGGTTCAGGCCGGTTCCCCGCGGAGCGCGGACCGGCCGGAGAGCGGTGGTGTCACGGGGTGATCTTCTTGGGGTCGACCACGTCCCCCGCGGCGGGCTCCTGGACGTCGAATTCCTTGTCGAAATCGCTCAGGGTGACCTCACCGGGCGCCTTGCCGCCCTTGGTGACCGCCTTCAGGATGTACGGCTTTCCTTCGGTGGCGACATACATCGTGATCTTCTCGCCGCCTGCCTTCTCCTTCTCCAGGGCGAGCGCGGAACGGCCGTCGATCTCGGTCGTGTCGCCCTTCTTGAGTCCCTCCCGCTCGGACTTGTCGCCGTCGAGCGAGGCCAGCAGCGCCTGCTTGTCGCACATGCCTTCGGTCCCGGCCTGTCCCGGCTCGGACTTGACCCACTTGTCCTGGAGCTGTTTCACCACCCCGTCGGTGCCGGGCTTTCCCTGCAAGCTGTTCTGCCAGAACTTCTCATCGCCCCGGACATAAACGCTCTGGCCCACCTGGAGCACGTCGGCCTTGGCCCCCTTGCCGCTCATCTCGCCCTTGCAGCGGTCCTTCTCGTCGACCTGGAAGTCGAGGCCCAGTTCGTTTCCGTCGGGCTGCCGGGTATTTCCCGCCACCCGCAGCGAGGTGGTGTCACGGGTCGCCTTGACGGCGTCGGCCGCGATGGTGTCCGCGCTCTTTCCGCCGAATGCCTCGTCGCCGTCCTTCTCGCTGCCGCACCCCACGAGCGCGGTCGCCCCCACAGAGACCGCGAAAACCGCCACGAAGAACTTCCTGAGCATGATCTTTACCCCTCCCACGATCAAAATCCGGCCCGTGCGGGCCTCCAGCGGCACAGGTACCCGGAGTAATGGGAATATCACCGGAGACTTTCCGGGCGGCGCGGGGGCTTCGCTGAGCGGGTGTCAGGCATGGACCCGTCGGCAGCGGGAATGCGGTGGTTTCGACGGTGGACGCAAGAACCCCACGACACCCCACGACAGCGGAAGGAGGAACCGGCGTGTACACCACCCCTCCCGCTCCGGAGACGGACGGTACGGCCACGAAGCCGCCGCAGACGGCGGGCGAGGCACGCGACGTGGTGACCCGGCTGCTGGCGGCGGAGTTCAGCGAGCTGTCCGACGAGACCCTGGCGAACGTCGTCGTCGCCGACGCCCTGCTGGTGACCTCGGAGATCGTGACGAACGCGCTGCGGCACGGCGGCGGGCTCACCGGCTTCTCGGCCCGGATCACCGACGGCGGACTCCGTCTGGTCGTCGACGACGCGGATCCCCGGCATCCCGTCCTACGGGAGCCGCCCGTCGGTTCGGTCGGCGAGGGCGGTTACGGCTGGCCGCTGGTGCACCGGCTCACCAAGGAGCTGTCGGTCACCGCTCACGAGGGCGGCAAGCGCATCGTCGCCGTGGTGTCGCTGATCTGATCCACGGCCTCCTCGTCGGACCCGGGGGCCGCCGCACGGCCGTCCCCCCGGTTCTCCTGACGGCCCTCCGCGCGGGCGAACAAGTGCTGGATTCCGGTGATCCGTATGATCCGCTCCAGGAAGGGCGGCGCGTTGTCGACGTGCAGGCGCACGCGACGGGCCGCCGCGTCCCGGTGGACCTGGAGGAGGGCGGAGACACCCATGGAGTCGCACAGACTTAGCCCGGCGCAGTCCAGGTACAGATCGCGCGCGTCCGGCGCACCGGCCATGCCGTCCACCGCCCGTGAGACGAGCTGGTGGCTGGTGTCGTAGTCCAGGTCCCCGCTGAGGCGCAGCCGTACCCAGTCCCGGCCCTCCTCGGCGGTGACGGTGAAGAGGGGACTCGGCAGGGCGGTCATGCGGGGGCTCCGGATCGCGGGTCGTCGGTGGTCTCTGCCTCGGCCAGGTACCGGCACGCCAGTTCGAGCATACGAGTAGCCCGGGGGAAGTCCTTCAGCTCGGCGCCCAGGGCGTCCAGGGCGGGCCGCAACGAGCGGGCGGGCACGCCGCGTGCCCTGAGCACGTCGGCGGTCCACGAGATGAAGTCGGTGAAGAGGGCGTCGCTGTCGGTGTAGAGGGCGACGCCGAGGAACTCCACTATGTGGGCGACGTCCTCGGCCGTGCGCTCGCGCTGCGGGACGGAGTAGTTCGCCATCGCCGGGTAGTTCCGGTCCAGGTGGGCGAGGACCACCCGCACGAGCCGGGCCCTGGCCCGGACGACGAGGGTGTACTCCTGGTCGGCGAGGTGGTCCAGGCCGTCGCTCTCGCGTCGCCCGACCGCCAGGTCGGGGGCCGGGATACCGCGGGCCAGCCGCCGGGCCGCGGCACGCGCGTCGGGCGCCCAGGCGTCGGCGCCCAGCAGCCGGGCGTAGCGGCCGTCCGCGCCGAAAGCGGCGCCGCCGGCCAGCACGGGCACGCCCACGGCCTGGCACGCGGTGATCGCGGAGTGCGCGACGGGCAGCCGGGTGGCGATGGACGACGAGAGGGCCACCGCGTCCGCACGCGTGTTGTGCAGGTGGGAGACCAGGTGCGGCGTGGGCACCTGGGCGCCGAGGAAGTCGACCTTCCACCCCCGCAGGGTCAGCACCTCGGTGAGCAGCCGGGCCGGCAGGGCGTGCCACTCCTGGTCCACGCAGGCGACGGTGACGCGGCCCTCGTAGGGCTCGGGCCGGTGGGCCGGGTGGTGGGCGAGTGCGGCGATGACGCGTTCGACGATCGCGGTCGCGGCGTGTTCCTGGGCGACGCTCAGCCGGGCGGCCTGCCAGGCCCGGCCGACCCGCGCCTGGACGGGGGCGATGACGTCCAGCAGCAGCGTCTCCGCGTCGGTCCCGGCGTCCAGGGCACTCAGCACGATGTCCGCGGCACGGATCTCGTCGCGGGTGGTCACCGCGGCCCACAGGTCGCCGCGCAGGGTGTCCAGACCGGTGACGTCGACGGTGGTGGTCATGAGGTGTACCTGCCCCGGGTGTGTCCGTCCACCGCGCTGAGGTGGGTGGTCTGCGGGGCGGTGATGGCGACCACCGCGAGATCGTCGTGACCTCCTTCCCGCAGCCACTGCGAGGCCAGCATCTGGACGTACTCGACCACCGCCTCGCCGGGCATGCCTCCGCACTCCGCGAGGGCCCGCCGCAGCCGGGCCTCGCCGAAGAGCTCGTCGCCGAGCGGGCCGCCGCGGGCCTCGGTGATCCCGTCGGTGTAGAGCAGGCACGTCTCACCGGGCAGCAGGACCGTCTCCACGGTGTGCGCCGTGACCTGGTCCAGCGCGCCGACCAGGCTGCCGTGGGTGGGCACCTCCTCCACCCGGCCGTCGCCCCGCACCACGAGGGGGGCGGGGTGGCCCGCCGAGGTCAGCCGCAGGTGCACCTGGTTCCCGCTGCGCAGGACGGAGGCGAGGACCAGGGTCGCGAAGCGGGTGTTGTCCGCGTTGAGCAGGGCGCCGTTGAGGAGTTGCAGGACCCGCTCGTGGTCGTCGGCCATCGGCATCAGGGCCTGGAGCGTGTTGCGGATCTTGCCGGTGAGGACGGCGGCGTCCAGCCCCTTGCCGCAGACGTCGCCGAGCACCACCAGCGACGGGTCGGCCTCGGTGCCGCCCGGGTGGACGTCGTAGAAGTCGCCGCCGACCCGCTCCCGGGCGTCGGAGGGGCGGTAGCTTCCGGCGAACTCCACGCCGTGCACCCGGTGGAGCCGGGGCGGCAGCAGGTCGCGCATCAGGGTCCGGGTGATGCTGTGCTGTTCGGCGTAGAGCCGGGCCGCCGAGAGGGCCGCCCCGGCGCGGGCGGCGAACAGCCGGGCGAACGTCTCCTCGCTCTCGCTGAACTCCCGGCGGGTCTCCGAACGCAGCAGGATGAGCGCCCCGGCGGGCACGCCGTGCCCGGGGAGCGGGGTGACCACGACCGAACCGGGCGTCGCGACGAAGCCCTCGGGCAGCACCCAGTCCGGCAGGAGGGCGGGGTCTATCCACCGGGAGGGGACCGGGGGGAAGCCTTTCAGCGCCTCGGCGAGGCCCGGGACGCCGGAGGGGTCGGCCGCGATCAGCGTCCGGACGGCCTCCTCGCCGCGTACGGCACGGGTCACCGGCAGTTGGCGGCCCGCCGCGGGAGCCACGACCACGGCCGCGTCGGCGAGGAAGCCGGAGGCCAGCCGCGCGGTGGCGGCCATGCACCGATCGGCGTTCAGCGAGGAGAGCAGGATGTTCGACGCCTCGGCGAGGAAGGTGGTGCGCTCCCGCTCGGCGGCGAGGGCCTCCTCGGCGTCGAGCCGGGCGGTGTGGTCGACCAGCCACCACACGACGTTGCCGTCCGCCCGCCGGGTGGGGTGGGCCTCGAACCGGCGGCCCTGGAACTCGCCCGGGACCGCCCGCCGCTCCGCGCCGCCCTGGTGCACGGTGTCGTCGGACACCTCGGCGGTCGCCCGGACCAGCCAGGCGAGACCGTCCGGCAGCGGCGCTCCCTGCCGGACGCCCGGGATCAGGCCCGGGTCGCCGTCGACCTGTGCGGCGGTGCCGTCCCGGTCGACGACGAGCACCGCGTGCGGCGGCCTGCCCCAGGAGGCCGGAGTCAGCCGGTCCTTCGTGGGGGCGCCGGTGTTGCCCTTGGGTGAAGCCATGAGGGGGGACCCGCTTGCGGCGAGTCGCACCACCTTCCGGTCGGACGGATTGTTGCCTTGGGGCAAACATCTCGAAGGGGGCCCGAAATAGCAACCCGATCCCGGGTCCGTCCACCCCGCGGGTGTCCCACGCCACAAGATGCCTACGTCACTCTTTCGAGACCTTCACATGATCGGCTCAGGCGGCGTCCTCATCGGCCGGTGTACACGGATCGTCTGTTACGCCGCCTTCACGCACTCCGACAGTATCCGACCTCATTCCGGTGCCCGACTGGGGTGCGGGTGTGGTCGGGGTGCCGCTCGGGCAGCCCGGCCCGGTCGGGCCGGGCGTGGGGCTCGGGCCGGGCGTGGGACCCGTAGGCCCGGGGGTCGGTGCGGGATCGGTCGGGCTCGGGTCGGGGTCGGTCGGGCCAGGGGTGGTGGGGGTCGGAGTGCCGGGGGCGGAGGGGCTCGGGCCCGGTGATGCCGTCTCGGCCGGCCCCGGTGCCGTGGGCCCCGGCCGCGTGGGCGTGGGGCTCGGCGGGCGGGTGGGGCGCGGGCCGACGACGATACCGCCGTCGCCCTTGCCGGGCTTCGCGGCGGTGCCGGGGACGACCGGACCCACGGGGCGCCGGGGACCGCCCGGACCCGCGGACGCGGGGACGACACCCCGGCCGTCGGTGACCGGGTGAGTGCCCTCCCGGTAGAACTCCAGCCAGGACAGCACGGTCCGCAGATAGGCGGCGGAGCGGTTGTAGCTAAGGATCGCCCGGTCCAGGTCGGCGCGGCGGCTCAGATCGCGGGGCCCCGCGCAGAGGTAGTGCCCGGCGGCGAGCGCCGCGTCCCAGACGTTGTGCGGGTCCTTGCGGCCGTCGCCGTCGCCGTCCGCGCCCCAGGCCGCCCAGGTGGCGGGGATGAACTGCATCGGCCCGACAGCCCGGTCGTAGGTCCGGTCGCCGTCGTAGGCCCCGTCGTCGGTGTCCCGGATCAGGGCGAAGCCTCTTCCGTCGAGCGCGGGCCCGAGGATCGGGGCGAGGGTGGTCCCGCGCGCGTCGACCCGGCCGCCGGACGCCTGCCCGGACTCCACCTTCCCGATCGCGGCGAGCAGGTGCCACGACAGCCGGCACCCCGGGTCGCTGCGGCCCACCGCGCTCTCGGCCCGGCGGTAGGCGGCCAGGACGGTGGCCGGGATGCCCGCGTCGGCCCACGCCCGCACGGCCACCGGACCGGGCCGTACGTCCGCCGTCCGGGCTCCCGGCGGCGGCTTCGGGCCGCGCAGGGGCGGCAGTTCGGTGTGGTAGGCGTCGTCGCCCGGCACCTCGGACCACACCACGTCCGGAGAGGTGGCCGCCGTCCTCTCCTGGCGGGGCACGGGCGGGGCGGATCCCGGCGCCTGGGACGCGGTGAGCGCGGCCATCGCGGCCACGGCGGCGGCCGTGGTGGTGAACCGGCGGCGGGCCGGTCGCTGGAACCTCATCTGTGCTCCCCTTCTCCCCCGTGGGCCGGGGCCCGTCTCACCGGGTGAACGTGTCGATGGCGGCGATCAGCCAGGTGTCCCCACGCCGCACGGCGTCCACCGCGAACATGGCCGCCGCGTACGTGGTCTCCTCGTCCTTACCGGTACGGGTGTTGCGCTGGTCGGCGAAGACCAGCAGCCGGGCCCGGTCGCCGTCGAGGAACTCCACCCCGCTCTCGGTGACGGTGGTGGTGAGGACGAGCTTCTGCCGCGGGGCCTGCTCCCGGACCTCGGCGAGCATGTCCTGGTGCTGGCGCACCGCCCGGCCGGTGAGGTAGGTGTCCGCCGCCCGCTCGGACCGGGCGGGCGAGGCGTAGTCGTACGAGAACACCGCGTCGACCGCCTCCGTGATCCGGCCCTTCGCCTCACTGGTGCGGCCGATGTCGGTGAGCGCGGCGTTCTGCCGGGCGGGCTCCTCGCGGAGGTCCGCCGCCGAGACGAACGCCTGGACCGCGAAGGCCCCCAGCAGGACGGTGAGCACCCCCAGTACGACGGGCAGTGCGGCCCGGGTACGACGGGGACGGCGACGCGGACCGGGCTCCGGGGCCGGGGGCGGGTCGTCGGCCGGAGGCTCCTCGCGTCGGGTCCCGTCCGGCCGTGCCGCCTCCGCTCGAAGGCCGTCGGCCCGGGGGGTGTCCGTCGGCGCGGTAGGCGGGCCGGTGGCCGCGTCCGCGTCGGTCGCCGTCGTACGGGGTGGGGCCGCCGCGAGCCGGCGGCGGCGGTTGACCAGGTGGCGGGTGGTCGGCATGGGGCGGGTCCTTCCGGGGAACGGTGGGTGCGCGAAGGGGCCGGGTCAGTCGGCCGTGCCGCCGACGGGCGCCTGTCCGAGCGCGCTGAGCTTCCAGCCCGACGCGGTCCGGGTGAGGCCGCCGAGCAACCGGCTTTCCTTCACCGCCGGTTCGCCCTTCGGTGCGGTCACGGTGACCCGCAGCGCCACCATCACCGCCGCCCGGCCCGCCCGTCGGTCGAGTTCGGTCACCGCCCCGGAGAGGACCTTCGCGGTGCTGACGGTCTTCGCCTCGGCGATCTGCCGCGCGAACGCGTCGCGCCCGTCGACGAGTTGACGGTGAAGGTCGCCGGTGGTGGACGCCTCCCAGCTGTCGAGCCCCTTCTCGAGCGAGCGGTGGTCCAGGGTGTTCATGTTCTGCACCGCCTGCTCCCCCGCCGCCAGCGCGTCGTCCCGCGCCTGGGCGAAGGCGGCCGCGTCGTCGTGTGCGGCGTCGTAGCGCTGCCAGCCGCCCAGACCGGCGGCCACGGCCGCGCAGAGAGCCAGCGCCGCCGCGACGGCCGTCAGCGGACCACGCCTGCCTGCCCGGCGCCGCTCCCCCGCCGTGTCCTGACTTCTCGTCATGTACCGCTCCTTTGCGGTCATCCCGTTTCTCGCCATGTGCTCGCCCTGTCCCTCCCGCATCCGCCGCACCGCCGGGGTGCGTCCACGCTTCCCGGCCGCTGTCACAGGGCGCCGATCCCGACGATCCGCCAGCGCCCGTCGCGCAGTTCGGCGGTGATGGCGAGCTGGGCGGTCGCCGTCGTGGCGGCGCGGCCCCGGCGCTCGTAGACCTGGTCGAGGAAGACCAGGAGGCGGGCGCTGCTGTCGGTCAGCCGGATGACCCCGGCCCGGACCACCTGGGTGGTGAGCGTCAGCTTCTGGTCGGCGGACTGCCGCTCGACCTGCCCGAACAGCGCCGCGTACTGCTGGAGGGCCTTGCCCGCCAGCACCTCGGCGGCCGCTGCCTTGGCGACGGCGGTGGAGTCGGGGCCGTAACTGAAGACCCTGCCGAGCGCGTTGCTGACGTCGCCCGTGACCCGCGCGGTCGCCTCCGTGTCAGTGAGCGCGAGGTTGGCGGTCGCCGGGGTGTCGTGGAGCCGGCGCCCCTCGATGTGCAGGGCCGCACCCGTGACCAGGAGCGCGAGGGCCAGGAGGATGCCGAGGGCGCGGGGCCACCGGCGGTGGGGGGCGTCGTCCGGCTCGGAGCCGTCCGGGTGGCCGCCCTCCGGCGCGTCATCCGCCAGGCCGGGCCGCTCCTCCCGCGTGCCCTCCGCCTCCGTGGAACTTTCCACAAGGCCGGCCTCGCCGGTCGGGGTCGCTTCGCCGGTCGGGGTCGTCGCTTCCGCGGTCTCCGGGGCCGCGCCTGTCGCCGCTGCCGCGTCCGTGGTCGTGCCGTTGTCCGTCATGACCGCTTCCCCCCGCCGGTTCATCGCCCACCGCCCGGCCCGATCGCGGTCAGCGCCTTGACCTTCCAGCCGTCGCCGGTCCGGGCGAGGGCCGCCCCGAACCGCTTGCGCTGGGTGCCCGCCGCACCGGTGCGCGGGGTGACCTCGACGTCGACGGTCGCGATGAGTTCGGCCGTGCCGGTGCGCTCGTCCAGTGCGGTGAGCGCGGCGGCGGTGACCTTGCCCCGGGCGGTGTCACCCGCCGTCGTGAGGGTCCTGGCGTCGGCCTTCGCGGTCCGCTTCAGCTCGTCGTGCAGCGCTCCGGTGGAGGCGTCGAGCCAGCCGCGGAGCCCGGCGTCCACCCGTGTGCCGTCCGTGCCGTCCAGGGTGTTCAGCGTCGTCAGGTGCCGTCTGCCCTCGGCGAGGGCCGCGTCACGGGCCTTCGCGTAGGACAGGGAGCGGTCCTCGCGCGCCTGGTGGTAGGACCAGGCGCCGAGAGAGCAGAGCAGCGCGGCCACCAGCAGGGCGGCCCAGCCCGCGGCGTACCGGCGTCTCGGGGTCATGAGCCGCCTCCCAGGCCGAGCAGCCCGGCCATGCCGTCCGCCGGGGGCGGGGTGGCGGGGGTCCCGCCGCCGGTGCCGGGCAGCCGCGTCGTGTTCGGTACGACCGGTTCGGGAACCGGCCCGCCCCTGGGGGCGTTGGCGCTGCCCCGGACGTTGATGCCGGTGCCGGGCGACGAGGTGCACCGGGCCGCGGTGTTGACGGCGGGCCCGGCGGAGGTGTCGAGGCCGTTGCGGTAGAGGGTGCCTCCGTATCCGGCCGTGCAGGGCAGCGGTTCGAAGAAGGTGACGGACATGCCGAACCGGGCGCCGTCGGCGTCGACCGCGCTCGCCCCGGCGGCGGCGACGGCGGGGAGCTTCACGAGGAGTTCCTCCAGTCCGCGCTGGCGGGTGACGGCGACCTCGGACGTGGTGAGGAGGTTGGCGACGACGACGCCGAAGGCCGGGTCGAGGTCGCGCAGGAGTCCGCTGATCTGGGTGGCGGCGTCCGGGGTGGCCGCGATGAGGCGGCGCAGGTCGGCGTCGGACCCCTTGAGTTCGGCGGCCAGTTCCGCGGCCCCCGAGGCGAACCCCTTGAGGGCGCGGCCCTGTTCGGCCTGGGTGCGGAGCACGCGTTCCCCGTCGGCGATCAGCTTCGTGGTGACCGGCAGGGCCCGGTCGGCGGCCTGGACGAAGTCGCCCCCGGTGTCCAGCAGGACCTGGAGGTCCTCGCCCCGCCCCTCGAAGGCCGCCCCGAACTCCTCGACCACGGTGCGCAGGCTCTCCGGGTCGACGGACCTCGCGAGGGCGTCGACGCTGCTGAGGACGGTGGTCGGAGGTGCGGGGACGGTGGTGTCGGCCGCGTCGATGACCGAGCCGTCGCCGAGGAAGGGGCCGTCCCGGCGGGTCGGGCGCAGGTCGATGTACTGCTCGCCGACCGCCGAGAGGTTCGCGACGACGGCGGTGAGGCTGTCGGGGACCGGCGGGGCGTCCTTCTCGATGCGCAGGTGGGCCTCGACCCCGTCGTCGGTCAGTTCGATCGGGCCGACCCGGCCGATGGAGACCCCCCGGTAGGTCACGTCGGAGTGGGTGTACAGGCCGCCGGTCTGCGGGAGCTGGACCGTGACGGTGTAGTACCCGCGCACTCCGGCGTACGGTCCGAGACCGGCGTAGCGCACGCCCAGGTAGCCGAGGGCCAGTACGGCGACGACCAGGAAGGCGAGGTTCTTGAGGTGGACGGCACGGGTGATCACGGCGTCGCCCCCTTCCCGGTTCCGGGAGCCTTCGGGTTCCCGGACGCGTCCGGTGGGCGTGCGGTGCCGGACACGGCGGGCAGCGGCAGGGGCAGCGGGAGGCCGCCCCGGGCCGCCGGGCCGTCGGCCCCGCCCGTTCCCCCGCCGTCGTCCGGGGGCTGCGGGATGCCGGGGTCGCCGGGGGTGAGGGCGGGGATGATCCGCGTGCCGGGCAGGGCCGTGACGTCCAGGTAGACGTTGAGGTAGTCGCCCTTGACCCCGCGCAGCACCTCGTCCGTGAAGGGGTAGGTCAGCAGCACCTGGAGGGAGTCGGGGAGGTCCTGGCCGGAGTCGGCGAGGGCCTTGAGGGTGGGGGCGAGGGCCTTGAGGTCGGCGATCATGTCGGCTTTGCTCCGGTTGACCGTGTCGACGGCCACGGTGGAGAGGGTGTCGAGGGAGCGCAGCATGGTCAGCAGGGAGCCGCGCTGCCTCTCCAGGACCTTCAGGCCGGGGCTGAGCCCGGTGAGGACGGTCCCGACGTCCCGTTCACGGGTGGCGAGGGTGGCGGAGAGCCGGTTGACGCCGTCGAGGGCCTGGGTGATGGCTCTCTTGTTGGCGTCGAGGTCGGTCACCAGGGTGTCGACCCGGCGGAGCACGGAGCGGATCTGTGGTTCCTGGCCCGCGAGTGCCTTGTTCAGCTCGGTGGTGATGGTCCTGAGCTGGGCGACGCCGCCCCCGTTGAGGAGCAGGGACAGGGCTCCGAGGACCTCTTCGACCTCGGGGTTGCGGTTGGTGCGGGAGAGCGGGATGCGGCCGCCCGCCGCCAGTGAGCCGCGCGCGGTGCCTTCGGGGGGTGGGGCGAGCTGGATGAACTTCTCGCCGAGCAGGCTGGACTGTTCGAGGCGGGCGTAGGCGTTGGCGGGGAGCTCGACCTTCCCGTTGACGCGCAGGGTCACCCGGGCGCGCCAGCCGTCCGGGGCGAGGTCGATCCCGGTGACGCGCCCCACGGCCACGTCGTTGACCTTGACCGAGGACTGCGGGGCCAGACTGAGGACGTCGTCGAACTCGGCGGTGACCTCGTAGGGCCGGTCGCCGAGGTCGGCACCGCCGGGCAGCGGGATCTGCTCGATGCCGGTGAGGGCGGGGGCGTCGGGGCGGACCACCACCAGGGCGATCAGCGCACCGGTGGCGAGCAGGGCGGTGGCCGTGACGGCCGCCCGTACGGCGGTGGTGCGGCGGGTGTCCTCGTTCATCGCCGGGCCCCCTTCTCCTCGCCGGGCCGCGCGCCGGCCCGGTCCTCGCGCTGCTTCTCCGGGGTGCCGTAGACGGTGCCGACCTCCGGCAGCGGCAGGGCGGGCAACGCCTTGCGGCGGGCCGCGTCGACCGGTGCGAGACCGTCGAGCCGTCCGCTCGCGGAGGCTCCGGGGTCGACGAGCGGTCCGCCCATGGACAGCTCGTTGAGGTTGGCGCGCCCGTTGAGGGTGCGGTGGGCCGGGTCGTAGGCGTTCAGCGCGTTGCCCGCGGCGAGCGGCAGGGTGTCCATCGCCTCGGCGATCGAGGCGCGCTGGTCGGCCAGGGCCTGGGTGAGGGGGACGAGGGCGTCGACGTTCTTCTTCAGCGCGCCCCGGTTCTGGGCGATGAAGGTCTTGACCTGGCCGAGGGCGGTGCCCAGTTCGCGCAGGGCGGCGCTGAGGTTCTTCTTGTCGTCGGCGAGGAACGTGGTGACGGAGTTGAGCTGCTGCTCGGCGGTGCGGACGTCGCCGTCGTTGTCCTTGAGCATGGTGGTGAAGGACTGGAGGTGGGTCAGGGTGTCGAAGAGGTCGCCGCTGCTGCGGTCGAGGGTCCTGGTGGCCTTGCCGAACTGTTCGAGGGAGTCCCCGATGGCCTTGCCGTTGCCGTCGAGGTTCTTCGCCCCGGTGTCCAGCAGCCGGGCCAGCGCGCCGTCGGCGTTGGCTCCGTCCGGGCCGAGCGCGGTGGACAGCCGGGTGATGGAGGCGTAGAGCTCGTCCACCTCGACGGGGGTGGCGTTGCGGGCGGCGGGCAGCACCGCTCCGTCGTCGAGCCGCGGCCCGCCGTCGTAGGCGGGGGCGAGCTGGATGTAGCGGTCGGCGACGAGGCTGGGGGCGACGACGACAGCGTGGGCGTCCTGGGGCACCCTGATCCCCCGGTCCAGCCGCAGGACGACCTTCACCTCCTCGCCCCGGGGTTCGACGGAGTCGACTCTCCCGGCCCGGACGCCGAGGATGCGCAGGTCGGACCCGGCGTATACGCCGGTGACCCGGTCGAAGTAGGCGGTGACGGTGGTCTTCCCGTCCTCCTTCAGGGCGTTCGCTCCGGTGGCGGCCACGACCGCGACGAGGCCGAGTCCGGCGGTGATACCGACGATGCGGGTGCGTCTCATGTCAGCGGCCCCCTCGCTGCCGGGGCGGCAGGCATCCGGTCGCCGGGGGCGTCCCGGCGGGGAGGTAGTTCTTCGGCACGACGCCGCAGACGTAGGTGTCGAACCAGCGTCCGTTGCCGAGGGTGTTGCCGACGAGGCGGCTGTAGGAGCCGGTCAGGGCGAGCACCTTGTCCAGGCTCGCGCGGTTCTTCACCAGGACGGCGGTGACCCGGCCGAGCGCGTCCAGGGTCGGCTTGAGCTGTTTCCGGTTGTCCTGGACGAGCCCGGTGAGCTGGGTGCCGAGGTCGCGGGTGCCGGTCAGCAGCAGGTGGATGGAGTCGCGGCGGGCCTGGATCTCGCCGAGCAGCAGGTTGCCGTCCTCCAGAAGCGTTTCGAAGCTGCCCTTCTTCCCGGCGAGGGTCTTGCTGAGCCGTTCGCTGTTGCGGAGCAGCGCGGCGAGCTGGGCGTCGCGTTCGGAGACCGTACGGGAGAGGGCGGAGAGTCCGTCGGCGGCGCTGCGGACGTGGGGCGGGGAGTTCTTGAACGCGGCGGAGATCGCCTCGAAGCTCTTGGCGAGGCGGCCGGTGTCGATCTCCTCGATGGTCTCCCCGAGCCCGTTGAACGCCTGGGTGACGTCGTACGGGGAGGTGGTGCGGCTCGCCGCGATCCGGGTGCCCGGGTCCTGGGGCGCGTCGCCGAGGGGGTCGACGGCGAGGTACTTGTCGCCGAGCAGCGTCTTGACGGCGATGCCGACGGTGGAGGAGTCACCGATCCAGGCGTCCTCGACCCGGAAGTCGACCCGGACCTTCGCGCCGTCGAGCGAGACTCCGGTGACGTCGCCGACCTTCACTCCGGCGATCCGCACCTCGTCGCCCTCGGTGAGTCCGGCGGATTCGGTGAAGTCGGCGCTGTAGCCGGTGCCGTGGCCGACGAAGGGCAGGGCGTCGGAGCGCCAGGCGGCGAGGGCGAGGAGGGCCAGGACGAGGAGTCCGACGATGCCGACGGCGACCGGGTCGCGTTCCCGGACGGGGGTGAGGCTCATGCCAGGCACCTCGGCTGGGTGATCGCGATGCCGGTGGGCGGCGGGCTGCCGTCGTCGTGGGTGACGCCGCTGACCCGGGCTTCGCAGAGGTAGAGGTTGAGCCACGATCCGTAGGAGGTCAGCCTGCCGACGGCGGCCATCTTGTCCGGGGTCTTGTCGAGGAAGTTCTCGATCTGCGGGGTCCCCTTCTCCAACTGTCCGCTGAGTCGCCCGAGCTGGCGGATGGAGTCCTTGAGGGGGCGGCGGCCGTCCTCGAGGAGGCCCGCGGTGACCGTGGTGAGCGCGCCCATGGCCGTGACGGCCTCGCCGAGGGGTTCGCGGTCGCCGGAGAAGCCGGTGACGAGCTTCTGGAGGGTGACGACCAGGTCGTCGAACCCGGCTTCCCGGTCGTTGACCGTCCTGAGCACCGTGTTGAGGTTGCTGATCACCTCACCGATGACCTTGTCCTTGGCCGCGACGGTGGTGGTGAGCGAACCGACGTGGCGCAGCAGGGAGTCGACGGTCCCGCCCTCGCCCTGGAGGACCTGGACGATGGATCCGGCGAGCTGGTTGACGTCGGGTGGGGAGAGTCCCTCGAACAGCGGCTGGAAGCCGTTGAAGAGCTGCGTGAGGTCGAGCGCCGGGGTGGTCCGGGAGAGCGGGATGGTGTCGCCGGGTGCGAAGGACCGGCCGACGGGTCCGGCGCTCCGGTCGAGGTCGACGTAGCGCTGTCCGACCATGTTGAGGTACTTGATGGACGCCGTCACCGAGGCGGGCAGCTCCCGCCCCTTCCGTACGCCGAAGGTGACCTCCGCGACCCGTCTCTCGGCGACCCGCACCGACTCGACCCGGCCGACCTTCACCCCGGCGATCCGGACGCTGTCGCCGGGGATGAGCCCGGTGGCGTCGGTGAACCGCGCCCGGTACGTGGTGGTGTCGCCCACGCCCGTGTTCGCGACGGAGAGCCCGAGGACGGTGGTGGCCAGTACGGTGACGACGATGAAGACGAGGGACTTGGTGAGAGGGCCCGCGAGCGAGCGGCGTGTCATCGGAGCCTCACCTCCGTGCCCCGGAAGGCCGGGCCGATGAGGACGCTGCTCCAGTCGGGCAGGGCGGCGGGCCCGGTCTTCAGCGAGGGAGCGACCAGTTCGTTCACGAGACGTGACTCCTGGGGCGAGTTGGGCAGCCCGAGCGCCGTGCTGGTGCCCGTGTCCGGGCCGGGGCGCGCGGGCGGTGCGGTGACGTCGGCGCTCCGGCCGCGCGTGTCGGCGGTCGGCGCGCCCTGTCCGGTGTACGGGACGGAGTAGCAGCGCGGTCCGCCGGTGGCGTCGTAGACCGGGGTGTCGCGGCCGGGGACGTACTTCCCCCGCGAGGGGACGGGCTGGACGGACACGTGGAGTCCCGGCCGGCCGGTTCCCTTGCCGAGGGCCTTGTCCATGGCGGGCACGAATCCGGCCAGGGTGCGCAGGGTGCAGGGGTAGGAGTCGGCGTAGGCGGCGAGGAGTTCGAGGGTCGGGCGGCCGGAGGCGGACAGCCGGATGAGGTGGTCCTTGTTCGCCCGCAGGAAGGCGGTGGCGTCCCGCGCGGTGGCGGTGGCCGCCCCGTAGAGCCCGGCGAGCCGGGCCTCCTGGTCGGCGAGGGTGGAGCTGGTGGTGGTCGCGTCGGTCAGCGCGTCCAGGACGTCCGGGGCGGCGTCCGCGTACACCCTGCTGACCTTGACGAGTTCCCTGATGTCGGCGTTGAGGGTCGGGAGTTGGGGGTTGAACTTCTTCAGGTGGCTGTCCAGCGTCACCAGGGTCTCGCCGAGCCGCTCGCCGCGCCCCGCGAGGGCCTGGGAGACGGCGTTGAGCGTCGCGGCGAGCTTCTCGGGTTTCACGGCGGTGAGCAGCGGGAGCACGTTGTCCAGGACCTGTTCCAGCTCGATGGCGTTGCTGGAGCGGTCCTGCGGGATGACCGCCCCGGCCCGCAGCGCGGTGCCGGAGGGGACGCGGGGCGGGACGAGGGCGACGAACCGCTGGCCGAAGAGGGTGGTGGGCAGCATCTGTGCGGTGACGTCGGCGGGGACGCGGCCGATCCGGTCCCGGTCGATGGCGAGGGTCAGACGGGCGCCCGCCCCGTCGGCGGCGATGGCCCGGACCTGGCCGATGACGACGCCGCGCAGCTTCACGTCGGCGTTCTCGTGCATCTCGTTGCCGACCGGGCCGGTGCGCACGGTGACGGTCGCGTCGTCGGTGAAGTCCTTGTCGTAGACCGCGACGGACACCCACACCAGCACGGCGGGCACCAGCAGGAAGACGGCTCCGGAGAGCCGTCGGCGTACGGCGTCGGCGGTGTTCCCCCTGCGCATCAGCCCGCCACCTTCACCGTCGTCGTGGCGCCCCAGATGGCGAGCGAGAGGAAGAAGTCGGTGACGCTGATCAGGACGATCGCGTTGCGCACCGACCGGCCGACGGCCACGCCGACCCCGGCCGGCCCGCCGGTGGCGCGGAAGCCGTAGTAGCAGTGGGCGAGGATCACCAGCACGCTGAAGACCAGCACCTTGAGCGCCGACAGCAGGACGTCGTCGGGTGAGAGGAAGAGGTTGAAGTAGTGGTCGTAGGTGCCCGCCGACTGGCCGTTGAACAGGATGGTGATGGAGCGGGAGGCGAGGTAGGAGGAGAGCAGCCCGATCGCGTACAGCGGGATGATCGCGACCACTCCCGCGATGATCCGGGTGGTGACGAGGTAGGGCACGGAGCGCACACCCATGGCCTCCAGGGCGTCGACCTCCTCGTTGATCCGCATCGCGCCGAGCTGGGCGGTGAAGCCCGCGCCGACCGTGGCGGAGAGCGCGAGTCCGGCGACCAGGGGGGCGATCTCGCGGGTGTTGAAGTAGGCGGAGACGAAGCCGGTGAAGGCGGAGGTGCCGATCTGGTTGAGCGCCGCGTACCCCTGAAGGCCGACGACCGTTCCGGTGAACAGGGTCATGGCGACCATCACGCCGACGGTGCCGCCGATGATCCCGAGCCCCCCGCTGCCGAACGCGACCTCGGCCAGCAGCCGTTGCACCTCGCGCGGATAGCGGCGCAGGGTGCGGGGAACCCACAGCAGGGCCTTGACGTAGAAGGTGAGCTGGTCGCCCGCCCGGTCCAGGGCGCTGAGGACAGCCATCCGCCTCAGCTCCCCTTCGCGGGGACGATCTGGAGGTAGATCGCCGTGAGGACCATGTTGACGAAGAACAGCAGCATGAAGGTGATGACGACGGACTGGTTGACCGCGTCGCCGACGCCCTTGGGGCCGCCGCGCGGATTGAGGCCGCGGTGGGCGGCGACGATGCCCGCGATGAAGCCGAAGATCAGCGCCTTGAACTCGCTGATGTACAGGTCGGGCAGCTGGGCGAGGGCGGAGAAGCTCGCCAGGTACGCGCCCGGGGTGCCGTTCTGCATGATGACGTTGAAGAAGTAGCCGCCGAGCGTGCCGACCACCGAGATCAGCCCGTTGAGCAGGACGGCGACCAGCATCGTGGCGAGCACCCGGGGCACGACGAGGCGCTGGACCGGGGAGACGCCCATGACCTCCATCGCGTCCAGTTCCTCGCGGATCTTGCGGGAGCCGAGGTCGGCGCAGATCGCGCTGCCCGCCGCGCCGGAGATGAGCAGCGCCACGATGATCGGGCTGGCCTGCTGGATCACGGCGAGGACGCTGGCGCCGCCGGTGAACGACTGGGCGCCGAGCTGCTGGGTGAGCGAGCCGACCTGGAGGGCGATGACCGCGCCGAACGGGATGGAGACGAGGGCGGCGGGCAGGATGGTGACGCTCGCGACGAACCAGAACTGCTCCACGAACTCCCGCGCCTGGAACGGCCGGCGGAAGACGGCCCGGGTCACGGCGGCGGCGAGCGCGAAGAGTTTCCCGCTCTCCCGGAGCGGGGCGAGCAGCCGGGACGGGCGCCGCCGCGCGGGGGCCTTGTCCGGGGAGGTTCCGTCGGAGGCGGCCGTGGTCGGGGAGTCCGACGAGGGTCTTCCCGGCGGCTCGGGCGGCCGCACCGGCATCGGGGCGGTCACGCGCGCACCCCTCCCGCCGCCGGGGCGTAGCTGTCGAGGATCGCCGTACGGGCGGCCTCCGGCAGCTGGCCCAGCATCGACATGACCCGCTCGCGGCGGCGCAGCGCCCCCTGGCGTGCGGGCATCCCGGGCGAGGGCTCCAGCTGCGCGACGACGGTGCGGGGCACGGGGTGCGGGGAGAGGGCGCCGTGCCGCTGCTCGGCGGCGAGGGTCGCGGCGTCCTTCTCCTCGGACATGCCGATGGGGCCTTCGCGGCGCCCGGCGAGGAACTGCGATACGACCGGAGTGTCGCTGGTGAGCAGCACCTCGCGGGGACCGAAGGTGACAAGGTTGCGGCGGAACAGCATGCCCATGTTGTCGGGGACGGTCGCCGCGATGTCGAGGTTGTGGGTGACGATGAGCATCGTCGCGTCGATCTGGGCGTTGAGGTCGATGAGCAGCTGCGAGAGGTAGGCGGTGCGGACCGGGTCGAGGCCGGAGTCCGGTTCGTCGCAGAGGATGATCTGCGGGTCCAGGACCAGTGCGCGGGCCAGGCCCGCGCGCTTGCGCATTCCGCCGGATATCTCGCCCGGCAGCTTTTCCTCGGCGCCCAGGAGCCCGACGACGTCGATCCGCTCCATGACGATACGGCGGATCTCGGACTCCTTCTTCCGGGTGTGCTCGCGCAGCGGGAAGGCGATGTTGTCGAAGAGCGACATCGAGCCGAAGAGCGCCCCGTCCTGGAACATGAGGCCGAAGAGTTTCCGGGTCTCCATGATGTCGCGTTCCGGACTGTTCACCATGTCGACACCGTCGATGAGGACGCTCCCCTGTTCCGGCTTCAGCAGTCCGATGACGGATTTCAGGAAGACGGTCTTTCCGGTGCCGGAAGGACCGAGCATGACACTCACTTCACCGGCGGGCAGGGTGAGAGTGACGTCCTGCCAGATGTTCTGCTCTCCGAAGGACTTCGTCAGGCCCTCGACGACTACTTCGATTCCCATCGGGCCTCCCTCGAACGTGGTGGTGGACGGGGTCGTCGTCGGCTCCCCGGCACGGCGGGAAGGCGCTGCGGACCGGCACGCCAGGGACGCTACGGTCCGGTAACCTGGCCGCGCAATACTGCGTACGGATTTTCCTCGACGTTCCTTCACGACCGGCCGCCACTTGTTACCGAGTGAGTAATTCCGGCGCCAAACCTGTCGAATGACGATGAGTTGTCCGGCTCGGCGAGCAGCTCGACGAGAGAAAAGGGAAGGGCCCTTCCGGTCCCGGTGGGGACGGAAGGGCCCTTTCTCCGTTCGCTGCGGACGACAGTGGCTCGTCCGGTCATTTCACCGTTCGGGATCCGGCGCCCTCGGCGGGCAGTCCGGGCCCTCCGGATTGGTCGCGACGCACAGCGGCGCCTGCGTCATCTTCGTGTAGTTGTCGGCCTTGCTCCCGACGCTGGAGACGGCCGCGGTGAAGACCGGGTCGAGGTCCTCACCGACGCCGCATCCCTCGAAGGGCGGGATGCGCGCGTATCCGGTCAGACTTCCGCCGTACGCCACGAGATAGCCCGCGGGGGGATAGCTCTGGCCGTATCCGCGCAGCACCTGCTCGAAGGGGCGTTCCGTGCGGCAGTCGGGTCCGACGTCCAGCGGCACCCCGTTCACCTCGACATCGGAGAGCCGCAGGGAGAGCTGGGCGGTGACCGTCGTCTCCTCCGGGTAGGTCGGCGTGTTGGTGACCGTGTGGGTGTGGATCGCGGCCGGGGGCCCCACCTGCTCCAGCGTCATCGTCGCGGTGGTCGGCATGAAGCCGAAGCTGAGGAACGTGGCCTTCGCCGGAGGCAGTTGACGCCGCCCCTGGTAGTCGAAGTCCACCTCGGAGGTGACGTCCACCGTCGAGGCGCAGGAGTCGTTGATGTAGCGCTTGTTGAGCACCACCTTCATGAACGCGGGCCCCAGCGCCGCCGCCCCGTCCAGCTTCACGGCGTTGGCGTAACCGGCGGCGTAGGTCTCGGCGGTGGTCATCACCAGCTCGGGCGGGATCTCGATCGGGCAGCTGCCCGGGTCGTCGTCGGCAAGCGCCGCGCGCCGCTCCTCGGTGAGGGCGTCGATCTTCTCCCGGGCGGTGGGCGGCAGCCCGTCGGCCGGAGGGTGTGGCCTCGGGGGTGTGGTGGGGTCGCTCCCGGTGGGGGCCGGGTCCGGGGACGGGGCGGGGGCGGTCGGCTCCGGATCGCCGGTGACGGTGATGGTGGCCAGGGCCCGCGCCTCGCCCGGCAGCGGATCACACCGGACGTCGAGCCCCGGGGGCGAGGTCGGCTCGCCCCCGTCGCGGAACGAGGACAGGGAGAGCTGGAGAGCCGCCGGTGTCAGGGTGGCCGGTCCGGCCGTGCCGAAGGAGACCGTCGGCACGTCACCGGTGGCGGTCAGCGTGAGACCGCCCTCCTGCGGGAGTGCCGTCGCGGGGGCGTTCAGGTCCTGCCAGGAGGCGTCGGCGGTCCGGTCACCCACGGCGGCGCGTACGGTGAGGCGGGCGGCGGCCGACAGCGTGGCCGCTTCCAGTCCGGTGAACCGGGTGAGTGCGGACGACTCCAACTCCACGTCCAAGGAGACGTGTTCGGGCCGGATCTCCTCGCCCGTACGGACGGACGTGGGCAGCACCGCCGAGACGAGGACCGCCACCTCCTCGGGCCCGGAGGGCAGGGCGCAGGAGTAGCGGAGGCCGACCTCCGAGGTCTGTTCGGCCGCCGCGGACTCGGCGCCCGGGATGAGCGCGGTGGCGACGAGCAGCGTCGCGCCCACGGCCCAGTGGATCGGCCGTCCGGCCGCGGCACGTAGGTCAACGGTCATACGGATGGGTCCTTCCGGCGCACGTGTGCCCTGGGCGGGATGACGCGGTGAGCGGTGCCGCTTCTCGGTGACGGTCCGGGGAGGGGGCGGACGCCGGTACGACCGGTACCGTACGCACGGCTGAGGGCGCCTGGGAAGGGCCACGATCCCCAACACCCGTGCGGAGGAAGGACTTTGGCAGCCGATGACAATTTGCCGTCGGCGACTTGTCCTCCGGTGCGCGGATCTCCCGCCCCGCCCGTCCGGGACCGCGTACGCGACCGACCCCGGGAGCCCGTCGGCGAACCGGCCGGGCACCGGGGTCGGTCGGGGATCGTCAGCGCCGACGGGTCACCCGCTGATCACCGGGGACTTCCCCGAGGCGGTGTTCACGATGGTGTACAGGCCCTGGAAGCTGGCGGTGGCGCCGACGATGCCGCAGCCTCCGCCGACCTTGTTGGCGATGGTCAGGGTGAGCCCGCCGCCCGCCGTGTTCAGCGTGCCGTTGCTGCCCCCGGCGCTCGGGTTGTTGTACTTGGCGGCGACCTTGCCGGTCACGTCGAAGGTGCAGGGGCCCAGGAGGCTGCTGCCGGTCACCTTCGCCTTGATGGTTCTGATCTCGCCGGTCGTCTGGCCGGTGGAGTTGGTGCCCGCGCCCGCCGCGTAGTCCAGGCCCCAGATCTGCCAGGGGGGTGTGGTGGACACCGTCCAGGTCGAGCTGAAGGGCCCGGTGCACGGCGAGTTGAAGGAGATCGCCGAGATGGACGCGAGCTGGGCCGGGCTGCCGGCGACCGGGGACGTCGGTGCCGAGCCGGACGCCGCGGAGGAGGCGCACTGGATCTTGTTGCCGTTGTTGTCGGTCAGGACGGTCACGCCGGAGCTGCCGGTGAAGTTGCCCGTCGGTGTGATCTTCCAGCTGGTCGGCGCGGCGACGGCCGAGGGGGCGGCGAGGACGACGGATGCGGCGACGGCACCGATGGCGGTGAGGACTCCGGTTCGCTTGAACATGGGGATACTCCCTTTTCTCATCCCGTAGGGGATGCGGCTGAGGATGACTGGAGTGGCGCTGGTGCGGTGCTGGAACAGTTGCGGAGCAAAGGGGTGCCTGTGCTCCGGTGGGGGCTCTGTGTCGGGCCGGGGCCGGGAAGAGGTGCCGGAAGCGGGCTCCGGGAGCTCTGGTCGAGGGATCGCGGGGGCTCGGGTGCGCGGGTTCCGGGGGCTCGGGTGCGCGGGTTCCGGGAGGCGGGACGCCTGAGGCGCGAGGGCCCGGCGCCCTCCTCCCCTCCCGCCCCGTCCTCGTGGCTGGCGCCGGGCTATCGCCGGGCCGAGTGCCAGAATTCCGCCAGCTTCCGGCCCTCGTTCGGCGCGAGGCTCGCGGGGTCGTAGGGGCTGCCGAAGTACGTCGTGGTGTCGTCGAGCGTCACGCTGTTCTTTCCGGCGGCGGAGGGCAGACCGGTCTTGAGATTCACCGCCCAGTCCAGGAGTCCGGCCCCGCAACCGCTTGCCCCCGGCACCGCGAAAGCGGCGTCGCCCTGGTCGGCGCCGTCGAAGGTGTAGCGCCCCATCTCGCCTTCGTCGTCCCGGGTGCCGTCCGCCGCGAATCGCTGGAGCGAGAGGCTCGGGGCCGTGAGATTCGCGGGCCGGAGAAGGACCGGATCGGCGGAGGTGCCGATGAAGCACTTGTCACCCAGGAACGGATTCCTGAGGTGGATGCGGACCGGGATGGTGAGAATGGGCTCGCCGGTGGAGAAAGCGGCGTTGATACGGAAGTCGCGGGGTGCGCCGGCCGGCTGGATGGTGGCCGTCACGCGGTTGAGGTTATTGTCCGTCAGCTGACGGCAGATGGCGGAGACGAGGGGAATGTTGCTGGGGCACATCAGCCCGAGCAGTCCGCCCGGAATCTCGGCCGGGTCGGCGGTGAGCGCTCCGTCCGCCGGAGCCACCAGGGAGGTGGTGCCGTCGCCGCGCTGGATGACACCGAGTTGCAGATCGGTGGTGCCGGTGGTCACCCGGGTGTTGCCCAGGGTGATCGATCCGGCGGCGGAACCGGAGGCGACGCAGGTCGCGATGGCGTTGACGCCGTCCGCGGCCAGCATGGCGGGCGCGTCGACCGGGCAGCGGTCGAACGGCGCCCAGTCCCCGTTCAGTTGTGGGGCGGCGGCGGCCGAGCCCGTGGAGAGCAGAGCGCTGAAGGCCGTGAACGCCCCGAGCATCGCTGCGCGGGTTCGCCTGGAAACGGGTCTCATGTCGTCCCCTCTGTCGGCCGCCGTGGCGCGGCCTGTGCACGGAATTGGTCCGGTTCCGCGACGCGTGCCCTTCACGGCGGTGGCGTCGGCGGTGACGGGGCCTCATGTCGGCCCGGGAGCGGAGGATCGGGGCGTCAGATTTCGGGCGCATTTCGCGATCGAATTGACCGAGGCGTGATGTTACTCGCGGGAAACAGGGCGACACAATCCGTCTCGCTAAGATCTTTTGCGAGGTATCTTTTTTGATCCGGAAATGAGCAACAGGACGTCATCCCCTTGTCAAGGAATGCGTATCGGGGGGCCGAATAGGCGAGGGGTCCGCCTCGGAGTCCGCACACCGCGCGCATCCGGGTCACAGATCGCCTACGGCAGGGGCCGTCTCTCCGGCGGCCTCCGGAAGTCGGCGAGCGAATCAGCCAGACGGCCGAAACACGCCATCACAAAGCGCGGGTGGGGCCCACCTGCGCGGAAGTCCCCGCCCGCGGCCGAGATGCGTGCCCCCTGCACCGCGATCTTGTCGAAGTGGTGTGCAGCCCCAGTTCCTTGGTCTATCTTCGTCGCGGACTTGGTACGCATCTGTCGGTTCGCGGGAGCGCTTTCCCCCCACCGTCCCACCCCGCCACCGGGCGCCGAGAGCAAGGGGACGCGACATGGCACATCTCATCCAGCCGCTGGATGCCGGAGACCCGCTGGGGCCGCTCCCCCAGGAATTCGCCGCGATCATGCGGCCGGAACTGCCGAGCCTCATCAAGGAAATCGGCGTCGAGGTGACCCGGGCCTATCCGGAATACGCCCGGCTGCTCGACGGGCCGAACGGGCAGGCCATCCGGGTGGGGGTGGAGCAGAGTCTCTCCGCCTTCGTCGACCTGGTGGCCGAGCCGTCCTCCCCCACCACGCTCCGGGACGACATGTGCCGCCGCTTCGGACGGTTCGAGGCGTACGAGGGGCGGACCATGGACACCCTTCAGGGGGCGTACCGGCTGGGTGCGCGGGTGGCGCTGCGGCGGGCCAAGAAGGTCGGTCAGAGCTACCACCTCTCGCCCACCCTGATGCTGAGCTTCGCCGACGCCCTCTTCACCTACGTGGACGAACTGGAATCCCTTTCCAGGGAAGGCTTCCTGGAGGCGCAGTCCCAGTCGGGCGAGCGTGGCGAGGCGTTGCGCCGACGCCTCCTGCACCTGATCCTCTCCGGCCGCCCGGCCCCCCGCAGCGCCATCGCCGACCTGTGCGAGCAGACCGGCTGGACGCTTCCCGAGGAGGTCACCCTGGTCGCGGTCCGGGCCCCGGCGGAGCTGGACCGGCTCAGCGTGGACCCCGACGTCCTCGTCGACCTCAGCGCCCCGCAGCCCCACCTGCTGGTTCCGGGCCCGCTGGACGGGGGGCGAAGATCCATGCTGGAGCTGTCCCTCGCGGGCGCACGGGCGGCCGTCGGCCTGACCGTTCCCACCCCCCTGGCCGCCGATTCGGTCCGGTGGGCCCGCCGGGTGCTGGAACTCGTCGAGGCCGGGGTGATCGACGACGCCCCGCTGATCCGCTGCGAGGACCACCTGATCACCCTCTGGCTGCTCTCCGACCCCGCCCTGCTCGATCAGCTCGCCCAGCGCGAACTGGCCGCCGTGGCGGGGATCAGCGCCGTCCGGCGCGACCGGCTGGTCGAGACGCTGCGGATCTGGCTCGACACCCGGGGGACGGCGGCCCAGATGGGCGCGCTGCTCGATGTCCATCCGCAGACGGTGCGTTACCGGATGCGCAGTCTGGAGACCATTTTCGGTGACCAACTCGTCGACCCGGAGAGCCGCTTCGCCACCGAGGCGGTGCTCCGCGCACTGCGGCTGCGCTCCCGTGCCGCCGGCGCCGGTGCTCCCGCCTTCGCCCTCCCCGGATCTGGATCACGTCCGGCGCGACAGGTCAACTTACCGGCGCGTAAGGGGAAATAGCCGGTCAGTCCCAAACGGTTGCGACACGGAGACGTCTCCGGGGAGAAACCCGGAACCGCGTCCCGTAGACAAGGAGGAGCCCGCCGCTCACCCGGCGACGGGTCCCGTGCTCCGCCTCCTGGCCGACCATCCGAGAGGGAACGCTCCATGACCGCCTCGCACCTCCTCGTCCCCGTGCCGATCCCGGACCGGGTCGCGGCGCTGATCGGTTCGTGCATCCCGCCGCACATCCTCCAGGCGGAGTTCGACGCCGACTGCGCGGCCCGCGAGGTCCGCCGCTTCCGCGGCCCCCGGCTCGGCGTCGAGGACCAGGCCGACCGCGAGCAGGCCCTGTCGGACCTCGCGCGCGCCAACAAGGTGCTGTCCGCGCACCACCCCGCCCTCGCGGTGCTCCCGGGGTCGCCCTTCTGACCGCACGGCGCCCGGCCTCCGGCCGGAACCGGTGCCGGACCGGCCGCGCGCACGGTTGGTGACGGTCCGCACATGTGATTCTCGTCGCGCCCACGGCGTACAACCCCGGCGGGAAGACGTCCGGGCGACGGCCCTCCGACGGGGTGGTCCGGGACGGCGCCGGGCAGGCCGCCCGCCGCGCCCAGGTACGGCGACCGCCCCGCTCCGGGCCCCCGACGTGCGGCGACGGGTCTCCGGCCGCCGGGACCGGACGGGGCGGGACGACGGAGCGACGCCACGGCGCGGCGCGGATGCGGCCGCCGTTCGGCCGCCGGGCGGGCCGGACGGTGGCGGGTGCCGCCCGTGACAGGTGGCCGCGGGCCCGCCCACGGGCCGCTAGCCTCTTCACATGACCCCCACTTCGACCGAGTCGGCCCCTGCCCGCCCGATGGTTGTCCTGAACGCCGAGATCCGCGCCCTGGTCGCGGACGGCGGTGTGGTGTCGCCGGAAGGCCGGCGGGAGTACGAGCGGCTGCTGGTCGAGTGGGTGGCGGCCGTCCGCGGCGCCGCGGCCCACTGACCCGGCGGCGCCCCCCGCGAGACCGTCGGGGACAGTGAGGCGTCCCGTACCCTCCTCGCCCCCGGAGTCCCCGTGACCGCCGTCTCCCCCGCACGTCCCCGCCGTACCTCGCTCCTCCTCGTCACCGACCTCGCGTACGAGGCACGGGGCCGCCGCTACTGCGACGAGGACATCTTCCTGGCGTCCCGGCTGCGTGAGACGTTCGACGTGGCCCTGTGCCACCCCCGGGACGCGGCGGCGCTGCTGGAGCGCTTCGGCCTCGCCCTCGTGCGCAACAGCGGGCCGGTGCTGCACTACCAGGAGGCCTACGACGCGTTCCGCGCGCGGGCGGCGGAGGCGGGGACCGTGGTGTACAACCCGCTGGGCGGGCGCGGTGACATGGCGGGCAAGGAGTACCTGGTCGAGCTAAGCCGGGCCGGTCTCCCCGTGATCCCCACGGTGGACCGGGCGGCGGAGCTGGCGACGCTGCCCGGGGCACCGGGGTATGTGGTCAAGCCGAAGCTGGGGGCGGACTCGGTGGGGCTGCGGTTCGTCACGGCCGGGGAGGCGCGGACCGCGCTGGAGGAGGCGGCCGAGGGCTCCCTGCTGGTCCAGCCGCGCGTGGACTTCCGCCACGAGGTGTCCTTCTACTTCGTCGACCACGACTTCCAGTACGCCCTGTACGCCCCCGACCCGGAGCGTCGGTGGGTGCTGGAGCCCTACGCGGCGAGCGCGGAGGATCTGGCGTTCGCCCGGCGGTTCGTCGACTGGAACGCCCTCGGCCACGGCATCCAGCGGGTCGACGCCTGCCGTACGGCTGAGGGCGGGCTGCTGCTCGTGGAGCTGGAGGACCTGAACCCGTACCTCTCGCTGGACCGGGTGGCCGAGGACGTCCGGGAGGCGTTCGTGGCGCGGCTGACGGAGTCGCTGACCTCGCTGACCGGCTGACCCCCGTCCGGACTGCCCCCGCATGCGGGCGGCGGGGGGCGGTGTGAGGGTGCAGACGTGACCACTGCCAGCGAGCAAGCCCCCGCCGCGCAGAGTGCCGCCGCGCCGCCTCCCGTCCTCGACCGGCGCAAGCGCAACATCGTCTTCGCCACCATCGTGCTCGGCATGCTGCTGGCGGCGCTGGACCAGACGATCGTCGGCACGGCACTGCCGACGATCGTCTCGGACCTGGGCGGCGCCGAGCACATGTCGTGGGTGGTCACCGCGTATCTGCTGGCGGAGACGGTGGCGACCGTCCTGGTCGGAAAGTTCGGCGACCTGTTCGGCCGGAAGCTGGTCTTCCAGGTCTCTGCGGTCGTCTTCATCACCGGGTCGTTCCTGTGCGGTCTCGCCTCGGACATGCTGCTGCTGATCATCTGGCGCGGTATGCAGGGCATCGGCGCGGGCGGGCTCATGGTCACGTCGATGGCCCTCATCGCGGATGTCATCCCGCTGCGCGAGCGGGGCAAGTACCAGGGCGCGATCGGCGCGGTCTTCGGTATCTCCACGGTCATCGGACCGCTCCTCGGCGGGCTGTTCACCGACCACCTGACCTGGCGGTGGGCGTTCTACGTCAATGTGCCGATCGCCATCGCGGTGGTGATCGCGGCCGCCCGGAACATCCCGTCGGTGCGCGCGGCCGGACGGCCGGTCATCGACTACGCCGGCATCGCGCTGGTCGCCGTCGGGGCGAGCGCGCTGATCCTGGCAACGAGCTGGGGCGGCAACGAGTACGCCTGGGGCTCGCCCGTCATCATCGGCCTCTTCGTCGGCGGACTGATCGCGCTGGCCCTGTTCTGTCTGGTGGAGCGGCGGGCGCAGGAGCCGATGCTGCCGATGCGGCTGTTCCGGAACCCGGTGTTCACGGTCTGCTCGGTCCTCAGCTTCATCGTGGGTTTCGCCATGCTCGGCTCGATGGTCTTCCTTCCCACCTACCTCCAGTACGTGGACGGGGACTCGGCAACGCTCTCCGGCGTCCGGACCCTGCCCCTGGTCGCGGGTCTGCTGGTCGCCTCGATCTTCAGCGGCAACGTGGTCAGCAAGACCGGCCGCTACCGCCTCTTCCCCATCGTCGGGACGCTGGTCATGGCGGCCGGGCTGTTCCTGCTCTCCCGGATGGGGCCGGGGACCGGGGTGTGGCTGGAGTCCCTGTACATGGTGGTCCTGGGGCTCGGTATCGGGCTGGCCATGCAGGTGCTGACGATCGCCGTGCAGAACACCGTCGACTACGCGGACCTGGGCACGGCGACCTCGGGCGTGACGTTCTTCCGTACGCTCGGCAGCGCGTTCGGCACGGCGGTGTTCGGCACGATCTACGCCAACGCGCTGAAGCCCAATCTCGGCGAAGGCGTCGCGCGGGCGACCGCTGCGGGCGGTGACCCGGCGGCGCTGGTCCGCGCCTCGCAGAGCCCGCAGGCGCTGCACGCGCTGCCCGCCGCCCAGGCGGAGCCGCTGGCGCAGGCGTACGCGCAGACCCTGCACACGGTGTTCCTGTGGACGGTCCCGGTGGCGCTGCTCGGCTTCGTCGTCGCGCTGTTCCTGAAGGAGGTGAAGCTGCGGGACTCGGCGCGGCTCGCCTCGACGGACATGGGTGACGGCTTCGCCCGGCCGGGCAGCGGCGACTCGGAGAGACTGCTGGAGGTCTCCGTCGCGAAGATCCTGCACCGCGCCGGTCCGGAGACGGCCCGCCGGATCACCTTCGACTCCGACACCCGCCTGGACATGGCGGGGGCCTGGGCGGTGATGCAGGTGGACCTGTTCACCCGGATGGTCGGCCACGCGGGGCTGGGGCTGATCGCGGCCCGGCACCGGATTCCGCCGGAGGTCCTGGTGCCGGTCTTCGACCGGATGATCGAGGAGGGCTATCTGACGGGCGACGGGCGGCTCTTCTCCCACACGGCGGCGGGCCGCCGGGAGGCGGCGGTGATCTCGGACGCCTGGGGCCGCTGGCTCAACGACCGCCTGGCGGAGGACGGCGCCCGCCCGGACGACCGGCTTCTGCGGGCCACGGTCGACACGATCGCCAAGCGCCTGCTGGCGGAGGACCTGGCGCAGGAGCTGTCCCCCGCCCCGGGCCCCGGCGGCTCGACCCGGGTGGGGGCCCCGGCCTGAACCGCCGGGTCCCGGACCCGGCCACGTCAGGCGAGGACCAGGTCGGGACAGGCCACGTCAGGTCAGGTCATTCGACGAAGACGGCCGTCGCGTAGACCCAGGTTCCCTCGTGGCGGGCGAAGCGGCTCTGCTCGTGGAGCGAGTCGGGGCGGCCGTCGTCGGTGTAGTGGGCGCGGAAGGTGACGGTTCCGGTGGTGTGGAAGGCGCTGCCCTCGGTGGTGTCCAGGATCTCCAGTCCGGTCCAGCGCATCGCGGGGTCGAAGTCGACGCCCGGCGGCCGGGTCCCGGGGTGCCAGGTGCGCAGGAGGTACGCCGCGTCCTGGACGACGAAGGCCGCGTACCGCGAGCGCATGAGGGCTTCGCAGGTCGGGGCGGCCGCACCGCCGGAGTGGAAGCGTCCGCAGCAGTCCCCGTAGGTCGCGGGCAGCCCGCAGGGGCAGGGGGCGGCCGGGGTGATCCGCGGGGCGGCGGCCGGCCGGGGCCGGGAGGTGCGTCGTGACATGGGTCCATTGTGACGCGGGGCCCGGTGCCGCGTCCGCTCCGCCCCCGTACGGAGCTACGGGTGCGGGACGGACGGTGCGACGGGGCGAGGTGGGCGTGCGACGGGCCGGGACCCGGCGGTGCGGTGGGGCTCAGGCCTTGCGGGCGACGCCCGCGTAACCCGGGATCGGCTGGTCGCCGGGGACGTCGATGACCTCGCCGAGTTCGGGGTGCCAGTCGGCGGAGAGGGTCACTCCGGGCTCGACCAGTTCGAGGCCGTCGAAGAAGGCGGCCAGTTCGGCGCGGGAGCGGGGGCGCAGGGTCATGCCGCGCCGCTGGTACATGGCGCGGGCCTGCGCGGCGCCCTCGGGGTCGAAGTCACCGGTGGTGTGCGAGAGCACGAGATAGCTCCCGGAGGGGAGCTGTTCGACGAGTTTGTCGACCAGGTCGGCCGCGCCGTCCTCGTCGTCGATGAAGTGCAGCAGGGCCAGCAGGGACAGGGCGATCGGCCGGCCGAAGTCCAGAATCCTGCCCGCCTCGGCCAGGATGCTCTCCGGCTTGCGGGCGTCCGCCTGGACGTACTCGGTGGCGCCCTCGGGGGCGGAGCGCAGCAGGGCCGCCGCGTGGGCGAGGACGATCGGGTCGTTGTCGCAGTAGACGACGCGGGCGTCCGGCGCGGTCCGCTGGGCGATCTGGTGCAGGTTCGGCTCGGTGGGTATGCCGGTGCCGATGTCCAGGAACTGGCGTACGCCCTGATCGGCGAGCCAGCGGGTGGCCCGGTGCATGAACGCCCGGTTGACCCGGGCCATGTCGCGGCCGCGGGCGTCCAGCTTCAGCAGCTCCCGCGCCATCTGTTCGTCGACCGGGTAGTTGTCCTTGCCGCCGAGGAACCAGTCGTACATCCGTGCCGGATGGGGCTTGCTGGTGTCGATCTCGATGGACTGGGGTTCTTGCCCGGCCATGTCGCGCTCCGTGGGTAGGGGTCCGTGGGTCGAGGATCGGAGGGGATGGGGGGATCGGAGGGGATGGGGGGATCGGACGAGGAAGCGGGCCGGGGTGGCGGGGTGCCCAAGTGCTCCCAGAGGGCGGGTGCTTCGGCGCTCCGACAGGATAGGTGGCGGGGTGTCAGGTGAGAAGGAAGTCCGCCTGGCCCGCCTTGGCGCCCTGGATGAACGCCGCGATCTCGCCGTTGGAGTAGATGAGTGCGGGGCCGTCCGGGTCGGCGGACTGGCGGACGGCGACCCGGCCGTCCGCGAGCTTCATCGCCTCGATGCAGTTGCCGCCGTTGCCGCCGCTCCACGGTTTGTACCAGCCCTCGGAGCCGAGATCGCCCGCGGGCATCCCGTTGTATATGTGGTTCATGACAGCTCCTTGCGGAAGCCCCGGAGGATTTCCTTCGTGCGTTGTGCGGTTGCGGCCTGCGCCGCCATGCGGTCCATGACCTCCAGGTAGGAGGCGACCTCGGGCCGGGCGTCGAAGTAGACGGCACCGGTGAGGTACTCGCTGTAGACCATGTCGGGGAGTTCCGGCACGGCGAACCGGAAGAGGACGAAGGGGCCGTAGGTTCCCGGGTGGTGGCCCGTCGCGAACTCCGCCATCTGCAAGGTCACATGGGGCAGCTCGGTGGCTTCGAGCAGCTTGTCGATCTGCGCGCGCATCGTCTCGGGTCCGCCGACCGGTCTCCGCAGGACCGTCTCGTCCATGATCACCCAGAGCTTGGGCGCGTCGTCCTTGGCCAGCAGGGACTGCCGTTCCATCCGCAGGGCCACATGGCGCTCGATGTCCGCCGGTCTGGTCTGGCCGACCGCGCCGGTACGCATCACGGAACGCGCGTAGTCCTCGGTCTGGAGCAGCCCGGGGACGAAGTGCGGCTCGTACGTGCGCAGCAGGCTCGCGGCGCCCTCCAGACTGACGTACATGCTGAACCAGTCGGGCAGGACGTCGTGGAAGCGCTGCCACCAGCCGGGCTTGTTGGCCTCCTCCGCCAGTTCCACGAAGGCCTCGGCCTCCGGGTCGGGGACGCCGTACGCCTTCAGCAGCAGCTGGACGTAGGGGATCTTGAGCGCGACCTCGGCCGTCTCCATCCGGCGTATGGTCGCGGGGGCGACGCGGAGCACCTTCGCCGCCTGGTCACGTGCCAGCCCGGTGCGCTCGCGCAGATCTTGCAGGCGCTTGCCGAGAACGACCTGGCCCACGGTCGGGGCGGACCGCGGTTCGCTCACTTCAGACCTCCCCATGCGCTGTTTTGCGAGCAGTGTGCCATGCGTGCGCCCCCGACGACACAGTCACTCTGGAAATTTCAGAGTGCCTCTTGCCAAGTGTCGTCGTCAGGAGGAGAGTTACGGTCCGAACCAGTTCGCTCGGTCATGTCCGCCCCTTTTCCAGGGGGGAACGAGGCGTGACGCAGCCCCCACTGTGAGGAATCGGTCGTGGCCCCTGGCAGTGCGCTCATCCCCCGGCTCCTGGACCTCAGCCCCGGTACGGAGGCGCTCCGTTACTGCTTCGCGCTGCCCGCGCGCCCCGAGTCGGTGGCCGGGGCGCGGAGGCTGACCCTGGCCCGGCTGGACGCCTGGAAGCTGGCGGGCGACGCCCGGGACGCGGCCGTCCTCCTCGTCTCCGAGCTGGTCACCAACGCGGTGGTGCACACGGCGAGCGCCCGGGTGGTCTGTGAGCTGCGCTGTCTGGGCAGATCGCTGCGGATAGCCGTGCAGGACCAGGGCCACCAGCCCGAGGGACCCCGGCTGCGCCGCTCCTCCGACGACGAGCACGGCCGCGGCCTGTTCCTCGTCGACGCGCTGAGCGAGTCCTGGGGGTCCGACGAGGCGGGGGACTCCTGCGGACGCATCGTGTGGGCGGAGCTTCCGCACGGCACGGATCAGCCCTGTTCCACGGAGCCCCCGTGCTGAGGAACGCGCTGTCCCGGCTGCGTGGTGCCCACCGGGACCGGACCCCCGAAGCGCCCCGTGGCGCCCGTCTGCGGCTGGCACTGCCCGCGTCGATGTCGGCCAGCCTGGGCTGCGACGCGGTGGGCGTCCCGGCCCGGCACGGTTTCCGGCTCATGTCGCATCTGCCGCGCACCGGCTGTGTGTTCGCCGACGCCGACCGCTGGTGGTGGATCGTCCCGGCGGGCTCGGACCTCGACCTGGACTGGCCCGAGCAGATCACCTACGCGCGGGGCGCCGATGTCCCCGTAGGCCGGCCCCGGCTGATCCACGCGCCGGACGCGCTCACCCCGTACACCCCGCCGATCCCGCTCTTCCTGATGGTCTGCCAGGTCACCGGCGTGGTGCCGAGCTGGGCCGACGCGCCCGCGCCGACGGCGGTATCCGCCCCGTAGGACACCCGTCTCGGCCCCGTAGGACACCCTTCCCCGCCCCGTGGACACCACCGGTCCCGGCCCGCGCGGACCACCGGTCACGGGTGTGCGCGGGCCGGGAGGCGGTCCGGGACGGGACCGCGAGGCTCGCCCGCGCTGTTCGCCGAGCGGCCCCCTCCCGGTTCCGACGTACCGCACCTCGCGGGCGGCGCGCCGGAACCGGGCGCGGCGTCACCCCCCGCTGCCCACGGCGGGCAGGGAGAAGGTGGCCGGGGTCTTCTTCAGCTCGGCCGTGTTGATCTTCACGTACTGAGCGAGGAACGGTGCCGGGTCACCCTGGGTCCCGCGGTCCTTCGACGGGTCGGCCAGCGGCAGGGACAGCTTCGCGTCCTTGACCGAGATCTTCTGCTCGGAGGGGCTGTCGATCCAGTTCGGCGCGTTGACGGTGCCGAACTGCACGGCCAGTTGGTGCCCCTTCTTCAGGGTCCAGTCGGAGGACTTCAGGTCGAGCTTCAGCCGCTTCCCCTCCACGCGGGCGACCTGCTCGTTGAAGGCGACCCCGGTGCCGTCGGCCGCCACGTCGTACAGCCTCACCATGACGTTGCCCGTCCCGGAGGCGGTCATGGTGAGCGAGGGGGCGCCGGACACCCGGACGTCCCGGGCGACGGGCTCGGACCGGACGAGGAAGCTGGGGGCGCCGAGACGGGCGGCCCGCTCGGCGTCCCGCTTCGGGTCGGAGCCCGAGCCGATGTCGGTGTACCGCCCGCCCTTCAGGGCGAGGGTGGGGGTGGTGACGGTGCTGGGCCAGGCCTTCTCCTCCCGCCACTTTCCGGAGTTGTCCTGGATGACGTAGTTCGGCAGCGGCTTGGCGGGCTTCTGGCCCTTGAGGTGTTCGTCGAAGAAGGCCATGGTCTCCTTCAGCCATCCCTCACGGCCCATCGCCAGTTTGCCGTCCGCTCCGCGCTCGTTGCCGCGTACGTGGTCCCAGGGGCCGATCCAGCCGCGCTCGACGCCGCGGTGGTTGGCGAGGTACTCCTCCATGCCGAGCGGCTTGGTGTTGTTCTCGGTGAGCCCCTGGGTGAACAGCAGCGGGGTGTCGGTGCCCTTGGCTCCGGCCACCGCGTCGCGCTGCGTCCAGAACGGGTCGCCGGGGTCCACCGTGCCCGCGAGGACCGGTGTGGCGGCGCACTCCGGGTGCTTCAGCTCGTACGTCGCGTTCTTCCGGTAGCGCTTGTCGTCGTCGGGAAGCGGGGTGATGTTGGCTATCTCGTTGTAGGTGCTCGGGGCGATGATGCCGTTGGACCGGGTGACCCCGTTGGAGTGGGAGTGCTGGTAGAGGTCCCAGATGGGCTCCTGCGCGACGACCGCCTTGAGCGCCTTCTTCTTCGCGTTGTTGCCCAGCAGTCCCGTCCAGGCGTCGAAGGACTTGCCGTACATCCCGACCGCGCCGGTGGACCAGGGCTGTCCGGCGCTCCAGTCGATGGCGGCCGACACGTCGGCCAGCTCACCGAGGCCGCCGTAGTCGAAGCACCCGCTGGAGCCGCCGAAGCCGCGCGAGTCCACCATGACCACGGCGTATCCCTGCCGGAACAGGTCGGCGCCCTCGAAGAGGTCCGCGAAGCGGTCGGAGGGCCCCGTGTGCGGTTGGCGCTCGTCCTTGAGCTCACCCGCGTGCCCGAAGTAGGAGCTCACCATGAGGATGACCGGCAGCTTCTTCCCCTTCGGCAGCTTCTCCGGCAGGAGCACGTCCGCGTGCAGTTCCGTCTTCGACTTGTCCGCCGAGGGGAAGTAGTGCTGGGTCCAGCGTGAGCCCTTGGGGACCCGCTTGTTCTCGTCATGGGTCACGGAGCGCTGGTCCGTGGCGACCGCCGCGGTCCGGCTGCCGCCCGTGCTCGTGAGGTCGTCCTTGGACGTGGCGACGGCGACGGTGACCAGCGTCCCCGTGACGGTGAGAGCGAGCACGGCGGCCAGGGCGGTGCGGGTCGAAGACGACAGTTTCCTCATCAGATCTCCTGCGGGGTGTTGGCACGGTCCGCGGACGGTCGGAGCTGAGTGCCAAGGACCGGTGCGGAGTTGTTGCTCGTCTACCGCGTCGCGAACAGCGAAAACATGTGACGTTGCGGCACAGCCGCGAGAACCGGTGTTCCGGCGGGCGCGGCCGCTTTGAGGGCGCCTGCGCGACTGTGCCGTCGCGTCATGGTCTTCAATGTCCAGGAGGCGCAGAACCCGGGAAGAGGCACACCCTTGAGGAGGGGACCCATGCCGTGGAGCACGCGGGAGATAGCCGAACTGGCCGGCACGAGCCTGCGGGCGGTCCGGCACTACCACGACATCGGGCTGCTCGACGAGCCCGACCGGCGTTCCAACGGTTACAAGCAGTACGGTGTCGACCACCTGGTCCGGCTGCTGCGCATCAAGCGGCTGGTCGCCCTGGGATTCTCCCTGACCCAGATCGACGGCATGCGCGACGGCAGGGACTCCCGCGAGGACCTCACCGACCTGCAGGCACTCGACGCCGAGCTGGAGGCCACCATCGAGCGGCTGCGGCAGGCGCGCGCCGAGGTCGGTGCCCTGCTGCGCCACAAGGGCCGGAGTGATGTCCCGCTCCGTTTCGCGGCGGTCGACGACAGGAGCGACGTGCCCGAGGCCGACCGCCGCTTCCTCACCGTCATGGACACGGTCCTCGGGACCGACGCGCTCAGCGCGTACGCCGATCTCCTCGATCAGCGTCCTGATCCGGTGGCGCTGGAGCTCAACGACCTCCCTGCCGACGCCGACGAGGAGACCCGCCAGGCCCTGGCCGAACGCCTCGTCCCCTATGTCCATGCCCTACGCGTCCGCCACTCCGGGCTGCACCCCCTCCTTTCCGAGGCCCCCAAGGGCGCTCGCCAGGCTTCCCGTGCCGTAGGGGAAGCTCTCACCCAGCTGTACAACCCCGCACAGGTCGACGTGATGGGGCGCCTCGGCGCACTCCTGGCCGAGCGGAGATCCCCGGGGTGAGCTCCGCGTGCGGGACGGTCAGGGTGGTGAGAAGCCCGTCGAACCGCTCGAAGAGAAGGTGGGCCGTCATCGGCGGCGCCCCGCCCCGGCGGCGGCGGAGTGCGGCCCCGGGGCGTCGGCTCAGGCGCTCCAGCCGCCGCCGACGGCCCGGCTGGACAGGTAGGAGTCGCGTAGCGCCGCCCGCAGTCCGGGGACGAACCCGTCGAAGCGCGCCGCGTACGCCTTGAGCTCCTCCTTGTAGGTCCGGCGCTCCTCCTTGCTCCAGACCGGCGAAAGCTCCAGCTCCACCGCGAAGACCGCCATGGCCAGCTCGTCGGTCAGCGTCTCGGAGGGTGCCCGGCCTTCCAGCACACCGGAGCGCACCTGATCCTGGAGGGCTCGCACCGCGTCCGGGTCCACCACAGCGACCCGGTCGACGGGTATGACGCCCAGCTTCTTCTCCCGGCTGACCGTGACCCTGCCCGCCTCGGCCAGCTGGTCGCGGACCGGGGTCTCCGCGGTGTGCGCCTTGTCATGAACGAACTTGAGCCAGCCGCGGGGTGCGTGCTCGGGCAGATCCTGCCAGACCGCGGCCACGAACGGGTCCTGCGGCGGAGTGCCCGGCAGCCGCTTCACCTTCCCGCCGGTGGCGTCCAGCAGGCCGGTGCGCGCCAGTTCGGTGAGCGCCCCGGCCCGCAGCGTCTGGCCGCGCCCCTGAATGTCGTCGAGCGGGAACTTTCCCTTCGGGACGGAATAGCACAACAGATAGATCTTTTGAGTGAGCGTCATGGACACAATAAATCCTTCACTGTCATAGGACCCTTCTTTCGAAGGGGTGCGCACGAGCAGATCGGCGAAAGCTTCCCGTCCCCCTGCCCGATCTTCATACGCTGGCACTAGTACCTCCTGCGCCGGCGACGAAACTGGTGACGTTACGGCACACTTCACTCCGCCACGAGGAGGGCGCAGAACACCTCATCCCCTTGACATTATGTCGACTTCATGCGCTTTTGCCACATTATTCTCGCGCAACGACCGGGTAAGCGTCGGCCGCCGCCCAAGCATCGCCACGAAAAGGAACACTTATTTCTCGCGCATCATTCCGTTCCGTTCGGGAATTGGCTGAGCGCACGCCTTTCTTTTCGGGTCGCGACCGATGGGCGTGCCGAGGTGCCGGGCGGCGGGATTTCCCAACGCCCTGGAAAGCCGCACCCCGCCGATCGCGTACCCATTCGACATCTTCGAGGAGAACCATGCCCCTCTACATCAAGCCTCTGCTGCCCGCCGGGTCGGCCACGACCGCCGATGACGAGGCAGGCCGGATGACACAGATGATCACCGGCTACTGGGTGACCCAGGTGGTGCGCACGGCGGCGGAACTCGATCTCGCCGGCCATCTGGCCGACGGCCCGGCGACGGCCGACGAGATCGCGCGGGCCGGCTCGCTCCATCCCACAGCCACCCTGCGCTTCCTCCGGGCCTGTGCGGCCCTGGATCTGGTGACCTCCGAGGACGGGACGGTCTTCGCCGCGACCCCGCTGCTGAGCACCCTGAGGGCCGACCGTCCGGGATCGCTGCGTGATCTCGCGCTCTGGGGAGGGATGGAGTCGCACTGGGGACCGTGGGGGCGCCTGGCGGACGCCGTACGCACCGGGCAGGGGCAGGTGGGTCCGACCCTGGGGGCCGACCTCTTCGGCTATCTGGCCGCGCACCCCGAGGAAGGTCACCGCTTCACGGCGGCCATGGGGGCGATGACGGACGGCGTCGCCGAACGGCTCGCCGATGTCCTGCCGCTCTCGGGCTCGGAGACGGTCGTGGACGTGGGCGGTGCGGCCGGGGTGTTCGTGCAGACCTTGATGGTGCGCCACCCCGCCCTGCGGGGCGTCGTCCTGGAGATGCCGCATCTCGCCGAGGCGGCCCGGAGCGCGGCCGACCGGGCCGGGGTCACGGACCGGTTCGCCTTCGTCGCGGGAGACTTCTTCGAGTCCGTGCCCAGCGGGGATGTCCATGTCCTGAAGTACGTCCTGCACGACTGGGACGACGAGTCCGCCGTGCGCATCCTCCGGTCATGCCGTGCCGCGCTGAATCCGGGAGGGCGGGTCGTCCTGGCGGAACTGGTCGTCGACCCCGGGGCGAGCGCCGGTCTCCCCCCGCTCATGGACCTCAACATGCTGACGCTCACCGATGGCGGCAGGGAACGCACGGAGGACGACTTCGAGGAGCTGTTCCGGCTCGCCGGGCTGAGGATGACGCGGGTGACGCACTCCGCGTCGCTGGTGTCCCTGATCGAGGGAGTCGCGGAGTGACCGGCCGGGTGTGACGGGGAGCGCGCGTCGGACGGCGGCGGGTGGGCGAGGACATGGGTGGTCGGGGGTGGCGGGACCATCGCCCGACCAGGTGCGTGCCCGTGCCGGGGCCGCCCTCCGCCGACCGATGTGGGCCGGGGTCACCCGGGGGTGGGGTGACCCAGCTCGTGCAGCATCTGCTCCTGGTGGCGATGGCCGATGGTTTCGTAGCCGATGACGGTGACGAAGGGGGCGAGCATGATCACGAGCAGGCAGACCGCGACAGACACCCCCGCAACCGACAGGAGCACCGCGGCGGCGAGTACGACGAAAGTCAGCGTGAGGAGCAGGAGGTGGAAGCGGTCCGCCGTCGACAGGAGCAGGGTGTGCAGGAGATGGACCATGAGGAGGTAGAGACCGGTGGGGAGGGCCAGGGACAGAACGACGGCCATGGCTCCGAGGTGGGTGTGGTGCTCGATGTGGAGACCGGCCACGTGCAGGGCCGCACCGACGGCTGCGACAGCGGTGAAGACGGGGATGTGGCCGTAGCCGAAGAGATACCCACGGCTGCGGCGGCGGGCGAGGATGTCGGCGAAGGGGGTGGCGAAGTAGACCCACCACATGCCGAAGGTCAGTCCGGTCCCGGCGACGATGACGGCGACGGCGTCCGCGGTCCAACGCGTTCCGTCCACGCCGCCGAGGAGGTCGCCGGAGGAGGCCGCGGTGCCGACGACGCTTTCACCGAGCACGATGATCGTGAACAGGCCGTAGCGTTCGGCGGTGTGGTGCGGATGCCAGGGGGTGCCCCCTGCCCGGCCCTGGGCGAGCACCGGCAGTAGCAGTTCCAGCGTTCCGATCGCCACCACGGCGACGACGACGGCAGCGAGCGGCAGGCGGGTGAAGGCGAGGACGGTCCAGCAGACCTGGGCGATCAGGGTCCAGACGATCTCTGCCCGGCTCACCGCGCGGAACCGCGGGGACTGCTGGTGGACGCGCCACCACTGGAGGACCATCGCGACGCGCATCACGATGTATCCGACGACCATCAGCCGCAGTTCCAGGTGGTCGCCCTCGTCGACGGAGTGGAAGAGGGCGGGGATGCCGAGCGCGAAGATGACGACACCGGTCATCTGGACCATGGTCAGCACCCGGTAGAGCCAGTCGTCCGTGCCGAAGGCGGAGGCGAACCAGCTGAAGCTGATCCAGGCGATGCTGATCGCGAACAGCGCGAGGAGGAACGCGAGGACGGCCGGTACGGTGTGCCCCTCGGCGAGCAGTTCGGCGAACTGGTGGGCTGCGGTACCGACCGCGACGACGAACGTCAGGTCGAACAGCAGCTCCAGAGGTGTGGCGACCCGGTGCGTCTCGTCCGGGTCGCGTCCGGTCATCGGCAGGAGGCGGTGCGCGAGTCGGCCCCGGCCTGTGGCTTCGGTACTGGGGAAGTCGCTCATGGTCGCGTGCCGCCTTACGTTCCGCGGGTGGGAGGTGTTCCGGTGACGCCCGAGTGGAGTTTCACCGCGCACGGCGAACATGCCAGGCGGTGACGCCGAACACCGCGACCGACGCTCCGGGGCCGGCCGCCGGCTCACCCGCTGCGGGTACCTCAGCCCGCGTACGCAGGAGAGTCCAGGAACCTGTACGCGACGACCGGATCTCCGGTCGGCGTACCGGAACCGGCACGTTCCGGACCGGGCAGGCCGCCCGGACCGGAGGACCGACGTTCCGCCACGCGGCACGATGCGAGCAGCGTCCTCGCCGCCGGCGGGGCGTATCCGCGCCCCGCGTACACAGGGCGGGCACCGGGGCGACGCGCGGCAGGAACCGGCGGCTCAAAACCTCCGGACGCTGGACGCGCCGCGCACCGGGCAGAATGAGCGGCATGGCCGACAAGGGGAACGGCGGCTTCACGCTGCCGCGCGGGGCGACGGGTCTCCAGCGGGAGAAGGACGGCCCTCTTCCGGAGACCGACCTGTCGGCGTTCCGCGCCGCCCTGTATGCCGCTGCCCGCGTCGGCGGCGGCAGAGCAGGCGAGGTGGAGGAACAGGAGTACCCCCTGACCTTCCACACCGCGACGGTCATCGGCCCTGCGGGCGAGAACGTCGTCCTGTGCCACGCTCACCACCCGTGGGTCGCCTTCGCCGCGGCACGGCGGAACTGGTACGCGGAGGGCTTCCTCGCGCCGCCGCCGTGGGCTCACGCCTTCGCCGACGCGGGCTTCACGGTTCTGAGCGGCGAACGACTCGCCACACCGCTCCGCGATGTGGACACCTCAGTGCTCACGCGGGGCGAATGGCGCCAGGTGCGCCTCTACGGCATCACCACACTGGGTGGAGTCCTCTTCAACGCATGGGACTGACATGCCGTCGGCCAAGGCCGTTGGGCGCCGACCGCCGAAGGACGGGCCGGTGCGTCACCTGGACGTCTCGGCGGACGGTCCCCCGGGCCGGTAGCGGCCGTCGAGGCCCGGGTGGGCCTCGGTGTACCGGTCGACCAGCCGTCGGGCCACGGCCACCGAGTCGACCAGCGGATGCAGGGCGAAGGCCCGTACGGCCGCCGCGCGGGACCCGCTCTCCGCCGCCTCCAGCACCGCCCGCTCCGCGGCCTTCACCGCGGTGACGAGACCGGTCGCGTGGTCCGGGAGCGGGGTGACGGCCACCGGGTGGGCGCCGTTGGCGTCGACGAGGCAGGGCACCTCGACGACCGCTTCGGCGTCCAGCGCCGCGAGCGTGGTGCGGTTGCGGACGTTGAGGATCAGCGAGGTGCGTTCGTTGCGGGCGACGGCCCGCATCAGGGCGAGCGCGACCTGTTCGTAGCCGCCGGACTCCAGGTCGCTCGCCGCCCGCTCCCCCGCCCCGGCCACCTCGCGGTTCTCCGCCATGTAGGTGGCCTCACGTTCGGCGCGGACGCGGTCCCAGGTGGCCAGGGCGGGGGTGCCGGGCTCCCGCATCCGGGCGTAGAAGCCCTCCTGCTGGTCGCGGAGGAAGGCGCCCCGGGTCCGCTCCGCCTGCTGGTAGGCGCGGACGGCCTCGCGGTTGAAGTAGTAGTAGTGCAGGTACTCGTTGGGGATCGCGCCGAGGGACCGGAGCAGGTCGGCGCCGAACAGACGGCCCTCCTCGAAGGATTCGAGGAGGGCCGGGTCGGCGAGCAGCCGGGGCAGCTCGTCCCGCCCGTCCACGTGGATGCCCTGCACCCAGCCGAGGTGGTTGAGCCCGGCGTAGTCGATCCAGGCCCGGTCCGGGTCGGCGCCCAAGGCGCGGGCGGCCCGGCGGCCGAGCCCGACCGGCGAGTCGCAGATCCCGATGACCCGGTCGCCCAGGTGCCGGGACATCGCCTCGGTGACCAGGCCCGCCGGGTTGGTGAAGTTGATGACCCAGGCGTGCGGGGCGAGCCGGGCGATGCGCCGGGCCAGGTCCACGGCGACAGGGACCGTGCGCAGCCCGTACGCGATGCCTCCGGCGCCGACGGTTTCCTGGCCGAGCACACCCTCGTCGAGGGCGATGCGTTCGTCGGCGGCCCGTCCGGCGAGGCCGCCCACCCGGATCGCGGAGAAGACGAAGTCGGCGCCGCGCAGGGCCTCGTCCAGTTCGGTGGTGGCGACGACGGCGGGGGCGTCGGCGATGTCCCGCGCCTGTTCGGCCAGGACCCGGGCGACGGCGGTGAGCCGGTCGGCGTCGGTGTCGTACAGCGTCACCCGGGAGACGCGGCCCTCGGCGTGATCGCCGAGGAGGGCCCCGTAGACCAGAGGAACCCGGAATCCGCCACCGCCAAGAATTGTCAGCTTCACGCTGCTCGATGGTACGGGGGCGGGGCGCCCCGGGGGACGGCGGCGCGGCGGCCCCGGACCGTCATCGTGGTCCGGGGGCCGCCGGGGGCCGGGGCGGTCAACGGCGGGTCAGTAGCCGTTCCACCAGCGGGACACCGCCTGCCAGAGCCGGGCGGGGGCGGCCGGGCGGCGCTGGCGCGGAACGCTCGCCGCGGGGACCGGTGCGCCCGCGGGGGAAACGGCCGGTACGGACGGCGGGGTCGGCGCGGGCGGCGCTTCGGGGGCGGGCGGGGGCGGGGAGGAGACCTCCCAGCTGTCGGCCGGGCGCGCGGCGCGGGCCATCACCGAGAGCGGATCGGAGTCCAGCTTCTGCTGGGGGCTGGGGGCGAACTTCACCGGCAGCTCGACCAGGTGGCGCGACATGATGTTGCCGACCCGGCGCAACTCGCTCTCCTCGACGCCCAGCTCCAGGTCGGGCAGGCGCATCAGCAGGGCGTCGACCCCGACGTCGGCGACGGCGCGGCCGATGTCCTGGCCCGGGCACTCGTGGGGGCCGCCGCTGAAGGCGAGGTGGGCGCGGTTGCCGCCCATGTCGGCGCCCAGGTCGGGACGGACGGTGGGGTCGGTGTTGGCCGGGGCGATGCCGACGAGCAGGGCGTCGCCCGCCCTGATCTGCTGGCCGCCCAGCTCGGTGTCCCCGACCGCCCAGCGGCCGAAGACCGCGGTGAACGGCGGCTCGTCCCACAGGGTCTGCTCGACCGCCTCCGGGACGGTCATGTGGCCGCCGCTGAGCCGGGCGCGGAAACGCGGGTCGGTGAGGACCATGCGCAGCACGTTGGCGATGAGGTTGGCGGTGGACTCGTACGCGGCGATCAGGATGAGCCGCAGGTGCTCCACGACCTCGATGTCGGTCATCGTCGCCGGGTGCTCCACGAGCCAGCTGGCGAAGTCCGGTGCGGGCTCGGCGCGGCGGCGCTCGACCAGGCGGGTCAGCACGGCCACGATGTGGGCGTTGCTGGCCACGGCCGTCTCGGTGCCGCGGGTCATGTCGCGGGCGGCCTGGACGAGACGCTCGTCGTACTCCTCGGGCATCCCGAAGATCGCGCACATCACCATCATCGGCAGGTGTTCCGCGAACTGGCCGACCAGGTCGGCGGTGCCCTTCTCGCAGAAGTCGTTGACGAGGCGGTTGCTGAAGCGGTTGATGTGGCGGCGCACGCCGCGGGTGTCGATGCGCTCCATGCTGTCGGTGACCGCGCCGCGCTGGCGTTCGTGCTTGGCGCCGTCGGCGAACACGCAGACGGGCTGCCAGGTGAAGATCGGGGCGAGCGGGTGGTCCGGGGCGACGCTGCCGTCCTGGAGGGCCCGCCAGCGCCGCGAGTCCCGGGAGAACTGCGAGGGGGTACGGGTGAGGTGGAGGTTCTCGCTGTGGCCGAGGACGAGCCAGGCGGGGACGTCCCCGTGGAGCAGGACCGGGGCGACCGTGCCGTGTTCGGCGCGGAGCTTGTCGTAGAGGCCCGCGGGGTTGTTCTCCGCCTCGGGGCCGTAGAGCCGGCGCAGTCCGCCGGGACCGGTGTCCTCGGAGCCGTCGCCGGAGTGGTGCGCCGGGCACTGGGGCGGCGGGACGGCACCGGGTTCGTGGTGGAAGGGGGTTGTCACAAGGGCTCCAGGGATCGGGACGGCCGCGGCAGGACGGCCGGGGATCGAGCAGGGGCGGGCGGGGGGCGCCGGGCGCGGGCGCGCGCCGGGGGAAACGGGGCCACGGCCCCGAGGCCGGGCGGCCGGGTCCCGGGACGGCCGGGGAACCGTCCCGGGAGGCGTCAGGCGAGCGGGACGGCCAGGCTGTGCAGGTAGCGCATCAGGGTCATCAGCACATCGCGGCTGGAGGTCCGCAGCCGGGCGTCGCAGTCGATCATCGGGACCTCGTCGGGCAGGTCGAGCGCTCTGCGCAGGGCTTCGACGGGGTGGGGCGGCGCGTCGGGGAAGGTGTTGACGGCGACCACGAACGGGACCCCGCGCTCCTCCAGCCGTCCGATGACGTCGAAGCTGACTTCCAGCCGTCTCGTGTCGATGAGGACGACGGCGCCGAGGGCTCCTTCGAAGAGGCCGTTCCACAGGAACCAGAAGCGTTCCTGGCCGGGGGTGCCGAACAGGTAGAGGATCAGTTCCTCGCTGAGGCTGATCCGGCCGAAGTCCATGGCGACGGTGGTGGCGGTCTTGGTCTCCACCCCGGCGTTGTCGTCCACGCCGACACCGGCCTGGGTCATGGTCTCTTCGGTCGTCAGGGGCCGGATCTCGCTGACCGAGCCGACCATGGTCGTCTTGCCGACCCCGAACCCGCCGACGATCACGACCTTCACCGCGGCGGTGGCCGTGGTGGGCAGGACGTCCTCGGTGCGGGGTCCGGTGATCGTGTCAGAGCTTCTGAAGTCCATGCATCACCGCTTCGAGAAGGGACCTGTCGGGGAGTGTGGCGCGGACGATCGGCGCGCGCGACTCGATGAGTTCGGTCGCGAGAAGATCGCTCAGGAGCGAGGTGACCACACTGAACGGCAGGCTGAGATAGGCCGAGATCTCGGCGACCGATAAGGGGGACTGGCAGAGTTTCAGGATCGCCGCCTGCTCGGGCTGGAACGTCGGCGAGGGCTCCGCCTGCGCGACGACCATCGTGACCAGGTCGAGCGCGGCGCGCTCGCTGTCGTCGAGGTCGCCGGTGATCACGTACAGCCGTTCCGGATCGATGAGCGCCGGATCGGTCGTGCGGCGTTCTCGTCGGGGTTCGCTCATCCGGACTGCCCGCCGTGGCGGGGCGGACTGGTCAGGTGAGCGCCGATCCGCACGACCATGTCCCGCATCCTGGCGCCGACCAGACCCGCGTCGACGGTCTCCCCGGCGAGGACGGCGAGATAGGCGCCCGCTCCGGCCGCCATCAGGTAGAAGAAGCCGCCGGTCACCTCGATCACCACCAGCTTCATCAGCCCGTCGCTGTAGGGGATCTCGGTGGCCACGGCGGCGGCCAGGCTCTGGAGTCCGGCGCAGGCCGCCGCGAGCCGGTCGGCGACGTCGGGGTCGCCGCCGTGCATGGCGATGCGCAGACCGTCGGAGGAGAGCACCACGATCTGGTGGATGCTCGGCACGTCCTCGGCCAGCTCCTTCAGCATCCAGTCCATGTTTCCCCGCTGCTGGATCACTTCAGATCTCCCTTGTCCCACGCGTCGTCGGAGCTTTCGCCGTGCTTCGGTTCCTGCGGTACGCCGTTGACGGCCTTGGTGAAGGCCTCCAGCCAAAGGCCGGGGGGCTTCTCCTCGCCGTGTGTGCCGTCCGCGCCCGGTTCCCGGCCGGACGGGGGGCCCGGTGCGGGGGCGGCGGGGGCCGTGGGCTGCTGCGGCAGGTTGTGCGAGCCGAGCGGGGCGCGGCCCCGGCTGCGGCGCTGCGGCAGCCCGTTCTCGGTCCACTCGGTGACCACGGGGACGTCGTCCTCCAGGGCCGGAGCGGGGGCGCCCGCGCGGGGTGCGGCGGTGGCTGCGCCGGTGGGGGCCGGTGCGGTCGCGGAGGGGACCGGGCCGGTGGCGGCGGGCTTGGCCCTGGGCTTGCGCTTGCCGGGCGGCGGGACCACGTGCTGGAGCTTGGACATGTCCAGCGAGCTGGTGGGCCGGGAGGTGGCGCCGATGCCGTGGGCGATGCCCGGGGCCGGTCCGGTGGTGATCATCTCGCGCGGCACGATGAGGACGGCGCGGACGCCTCCGTACGCCGACTGGCGCAGCGAAACCTGGAGTTGGTACATCCGGGAGAGGCGTCCGACGACGGCCATGCCGAGGCGCGGGGACTCCCCCAGGTCGTTCATGTTGATGCCGGCCTGGGCCTGCGCGAGCATGTTCTCGGCGCGGGCGCGGGCCTCCTCGCTCAGGCTGACGCCGCCGTCCTCGATCTCGATGGCGATGCCGGTCTGCACCTCGACCGCGGTGACGTGCACCCGGGTCTGCGGGGGCGAGTAGCGGGTCGCGTTGTCGAGGAGTTCGGCGCAGGCGTGGATCAGGGGCTCGACCGAGGTGCCGACGATGGCGACCTTGGCGATCGAGTGCAGATCGACGCGCTGGTACTCCAGGATGCGGGACATCGCCCCGCGCAACACACTGAACAGCGGTACGGGCTTGGGCCACTGGCGGCTGGGCCGGGCACCGCCGAGGACGGCGATGGAGTCGGCGAGGCGGCCGATCAGCGCGGTGCCGTGGTCGATGCGCAGCAGGTCGTCGAAGACCTCGGGGTTGCGCCCGTAGTGGTCCTCCATCTCGCGCAGTTCGCTGGCCTGGCGGTGCACGATCGCCTGGACGCGGCGGGCGACGCTGACGAAGGCACGCTGGGCGGAGTCGCGCCGCGCCTCCTCGTTGTCGATGACTTCGAGGACTTGGTAGACCTGTTCGCGCAGCGCCTTGGGCAGATGGCGGTTGGCCGCGTCCGCGTCGACGATGTCGCGCATGACCTCCTCGGGCGAGTTGCCCACGCGCAGGCGCCGGATGGCGGCGGGCATGACCTCCTTGGTGAGCCGCACGGTCTCGGCGTCGTGCGAGAGGATGCGGTGTTCCAGGTGGGCGACGCGCTGTTCGTACGCGGCGCGCTGGACCTTCAGGGCTTCCTGGCGGCGGTGCAGCGCCACGGTGAGCACGGCGACGACGACCGTGGTGATCGCGCCGCACACGGCGACTGGTATCCGCGCGGCCGGTACGACCAGGGCCACCGCGACGGCGGTGGCGGCGACCAGCAGGGCCACGGGCGGCAGGACGACGCGGACGACGGGGACTTCTCTGTCGGTCGGCGGTGATTCAACACGGACCATCTAAAACCCTCTGGCGGTTGATTCCGGGATGTATGCGCACACGAGCGGAGACTTGAGGAACAAGTGCTCGAATTCGTCTCAACTCGACTTCACTGCGCGTGAGCTTAGCCAGATCAGAACAGGGCTTCGGCATATTCACCCAACCCCCTGCGGACGCCCGCCGGGAGGAATACACTCGCCAGTTTTTGCACTGAGCGCTGCGAAGCGTGCGCGGGGAGTAGCGAAGGCCGAAAAGAGATCCTCCGATAACGCGTCGGCAGCGAGGAGGAAGGAAACTGGTTACCAGAAAGCCGTTTACCGGGCGAAAAGCCACGCAGATCCCTTTCGCTGAGCGACGGAATCAGCCAGTGGCACAGGTGATCGAACCGGATCGAAAGGAACAGATTCCCCGCGGGCGGAGGGGTGGTGCGGGGGATCGCCGCGCTGACGCGTCCGCGCGGCCTTCCCGCGCGGCGGCCCCGGAGAGAGAATCACTCCCGCCTCTGTCGCACGGGCCGGGCGGCCCATATTTTTGAAGCTTCATGCACCTACTACGATGACGGGCCATGACCAGGGTGAGCACGTGGAGCGGGCGGCAGTGGCCGCGATCCCGCACGCCTGCCGCCTTCGGGTGGGTGCTGTTCCTCCTGGCCATGCTGGTCTACTGCTCGGTGACCACCTCGACCGCCGTGCACGCGGCACCCGGGCCGGGTCCGGTCGACGCGGGTCCCGCCCGGACGTTCACCCCGGTCCCCGACGCGGCCTTCGAACCGGTCGTCCTGGCCGCGCCCGCCGACCGCGGGCTCGGCACCTCGTGCCATGGCGGCTCGGCGCACACGGCGGCCGTCGTGCTCCCGGCCTCGTCCGCGCCGGTGGCCGTCCCCTCGCCGGGGGCCTTCGTCCCGGCGTCCCCGCTCACCGGGGCGGCCGCCATCCGGGGGCCCGCGCACGACGCGGCGCACTCCGTCGATCAACTACGGCTCCAGGTCCTGCGGATCTAGAGCCCGCCGTCCGGACCGGGCCCTGCCGTCAGGGCCGCGATCCGCATGCCCGTAACCCGTTACGCACCGTTGAACGACGAGGATCTGCCATGGCTTCCGCCAAGAACCAGAACAGCGCCGCCGCCGCGCGTCGCGCCAAGCTCGAAGAGGCCCGCCGCAAGGAGCGCTCCCGCGAGCGCCGGGGCCGCGTCATCACCATCACCGCGTCGGTGGCCGTGGTCGCCGCGCTGGTCGCCGGGGGCGCCTACCTGATGACGCAGGCCGACGAGAAGGAGAAGAAGGACGAGCAGGCCAGGACGTCGCCCGTCACCGGGGAGCGCAGCTGGGACAAGCTGACCCAGGAGCACGTGGCGACGAAGGTCGACTACCCGATGAACCCGCCCGTCGGCGGCGACCACAACCAGGTCTGGATGAACTGCAACGCGGACGTCTACACCGACGAGATACCGAAGGAGAACGCCGTGCACTCCCTGGAGCACGGCGCGGTCTGGGTCACGTACAACGACAAGGCCTCGCCGGAGGACGTCGAGGCCCTGACGAAGAAGGTCACGTCGACTCCGTACTCCCTGATGAGCCCGGTCAAGGACCAGAAGGACCCGCTGATGCTCAGCGCCTGGGGCAAGCAGGTCACGGTCGATAGCGCGTCGGACGACCGGGTCGCGCAGTTCTTCACCAAGTACGTGCAGGGCCCGCAGACCCCTGAGCCGGGGGCCGCCTGCACCGGCGGGCGGGACAAGTGACCTCCCCGGCACGTCCGGCCGCCACCGGGCGGATGGCACTGGCCGGGGCCGCCGTGCTGCTCGTGGCGCTGGGGCTGGTGGCACTGATGGTCGTACGCCCCTCGGCGGCCTCGCCGTCCGAGGGGGCCACCGTCTCGCGGTCGGCCCCGGCGGAGGACTCCGTGGACGCGGGGTTCGCCCGGGACATGGCGATCCACCACCAGCAGGCCGTGGAGATGTCGTTCATCGTGCGGGACCGCACCGACGACGAGGACGTGCGGCGTCTGGCGTACGACATCATCAACACCCAGGCCAACCAGCGCGGCATGATGCTGGGCTGGCTGGAGGTGTGGGGGCTGCCCAAGAGCGCGGCCGGGCCGCCCATGGCGTGGATGGGGCACACCGTCGAGCCGGGCGACGACGGCTCGCTGATGCCCGGCATGGCCACCGACGCGGAGCTGGCGGCGCTGACGGCGGCGAAGGGCGAGAAGGCCGAGGTGCTGTTCCTCCGGCTGATGACCGTGCACCACCGTGCGGGCGCCGACATGGCCCAGGCCGCCGCCGGGTCCGCGACGACCGACGTCATCCGGAATCTGGCGGCGGGCATGGTCCGCGGCCAGCAGTCCGAGATGGGGCTGATGGCGGACCTGCTCGAGGAGCGGGGCGCGAAGCCCTGAGCGGGCGCGCGCAGGCGCCGAGCGGGGCGGGTCCGTCCGCGTCAGGGGGGGGCGGTGACGGCCGGAAGGCCGGGACCGCCCCCCTGGCGTACCGCCCATCACATAGGCTCGGCCGCGACATGAAGAGCAACCTCACTCCGCTGGGGCCCAAGGCCGACAAGGACACCGTGCGACGGCACAACCTGAGCCTGGTGCTGCGTGCCGTGCGGGACGAGGACGAACGCGGCGAGGCGACCCGCGCCGGCGTCGCCGCCCGGGTCGGGCTGACCCGCGCGGCGGTGTCCTCGCTCGTCGAGCAGCTCATGACCGGCGGGTTCCTCACCGAGTCGGGCAAGACCTTCAGCGGACAGGCGGGCCGCCCCGGCACCGCGCTGAAGGTGACCCGCACCGGGCCCGCCGGACTCGGCGTGGAGATCAACATCGACTACGTCTCGGTCTGCGTGGTGGACCTGGCGGGCACCGGCCGGGTCCGGCGGACCGAACACCTCGACAACCGGGGCGCGCCCGCCGCGGAGGTCCTGGCCCGCGCGGCCCGGATCGCCGCCCGGACCCTCGACTCGGCGCGCGAGCAGGAGCTGCGGCCGGTGGGCGCGGCCCTGGCGCTGCCGGGCCTGGTCTCCGGGGGCACGGTGCGGCAGGCCCCGAACCTGGGCTGGAACGCGGTCCCGGCGCAGCGGCTGTTCGGGGACGCGCTGGCCGCCCTGCGCCCCGGGCTGCCCGTGCTGCCCGTCGCCTCGGAGAACGAGGCCAACCTGGCGGCACTGGCCGAGCTGTGGTTCGGCGGGCTGGAGCGGGTGCGCAGCTTCCTCTACCTGACCGGGGAGATCGGGGTGGGCGGCGCGCTGGTTCTCAACGGCGAACTGCTGCGCGGCGCCCATGGCTTCGCCGGGGAGATCGGCCATGTGGTGGTGGACCCGGACGGGCCGGAGTGCCGGTGCGGTTCGCGCGGTTGCCTGGAGCAGTACGCCGGACAGGCGGCGCTGCTGCGGGCGGCCGGGATCGAGGGGCTCGGCGGGGCCTCGGGGGTGCTGGAGCTGGAGCGGCGGGCGGCGGGCGGGGACACCCGGGCGGTGGCGGCGATCGGCGCGGCGGGCCGGATGCTGGGGCGGGTGCTGTCGGGGGCGGTCAACCTGGTGGACCCGGACGCGGTGGTGCTCGGCGGGATCTACCGGGGTCTGATGCCGTGGCTGTCGCCGCCCGCCGCCGAGGAGCTGACCGGCCGGGTGGTGTCGGGCCTGTGGTCCCCGGACGACGGACGGCTCCGCGCCTCCTCGGTGGCGGGCGACGCGGCCCGGGGCGCGGCGGCACTGGTGGCGCAGGACGTGCTGGACGACCCGGTGGCGTACGCGCGGACATCCGAGGACTGAGCCGAGACCCTCACGGGGCGCGGCCGACTCAGGAGGGGCGGGGTGAGCAGTCCCTCACCCCGCCCCCCTGACGCACGCTGGTACCCGCGTGCGTGTCCGGGTCAGCGGATGCCGAGCAGGTGGTCCATGGCCAGCTGGTCCAGGGCCTCGAAGGCCATCCCGCGTCCGGCGGCGGCGTCCACGTCGAAGTCCTCGTAGGCGCTGCGGTCGGCGAGCAGGCCCGCGAGCCCCTCCCCCGCGGTGGGCCGGGCCAGTTCGTCCAGGCGGGAGGCCCGCAGCGCCTCGCGTACGGCGGGGTCGGCGCGGAAGGCGGCGGCGCGCTCCTTGAGGATCAGGTAGTTGCGCATACAGCCGGCGGCCGAGGCCCAGACGCCGTCGTGGTCCTCGGTGCGCGGCGGCTTGAAGTCGAAGTGGCGCGGGCCGTCGTAGCCGCTCTCCAACAGGTCGACCAGCCAGAACGCCTGGCGCAGGTCGCCCGCCCCGAAGCGCAGGTCCTGGTCGTACTTGATGCCGGACTGGCCGTTGAGGTCGATGTGGAAGAGCTTGCCCGCCCACATCGCCTGGGCGATGCCGTGCGGGAAGTTGAGCCCGGCCATCTGCTCGTGGCCGGTCTCCGGGTTGACGCCGACCAGCTCGGGGCGCTCCAGGCGCTCGATGAAGGCGAGGGCGTGGCCGATGGTGGGCAGCAGGATGTCGCCGCGCGGCTCGTTGGGCTTGGGCTCGACGGCGAAGCGGAGGTCGTAGCCCTGCTCGACGACGTACTCGCCGAGGAGGTCGAAGGCCTCCTTCATCCGGTGCAGGGCGAGCCGGACGTCCTTGGCACCGCCGGACTCCGCGCCCTCCCGGCCGCCCCAGGCGACGAAGGTGGTGGCGCCGAGTTCGACGGCGAGGTCGATGTTGCGCAGGGTCTTGCGCAGCGCGTAGCGGCGTACGTCGCGGTCGTTGGCGGTGAACGCGCCGTCCTTGAAGACGGGGTGGGTGAAGAGGTTCGTCGTCACCATGGGCACCACGAGGCCGCTGGTGTCGGTGGCCGCCCGGAAGCGCTTGACGATGCGCTCGCGTTCGCCGTCCGTGGAGCCGAAGGGGATCAGGTCGTCGTCGTGGAGGGTCACGCCCCAGGCGCCGAGTCCGGCGAGGCGCTGGACGGACTCGACGGGGTCGATGGCCGCGCGGGTGGCGTCGCCGAAGGGGTCCCGGCCCTGCCAGCCCACGGTCCACAGGCCGAAGCTGAACTTGTCGTCCGGGGTGGGGGTGAAGCGTTCCGTCATCGTCGTCCGACCGCCTTCGCCTGCCGTCGGGACGCCCGGCCGGCAGACCGGCGCCCGATTAGTTCAGTGTCATGACTAATCAAGCACACCCGACCCGGGCCGGGGAACCCCCCTGCCTCGCGCAGCACCGTGCGGAGCGCGTCAGGGCCCCTGTGCACGAGGCCGGGCATCCCGTAATTTGTTCCTGCCAGAGCCACCTGATCAGGACGTCTCCGCGACGGCGTCCCGCGCGAAAGAGGCCCCCATGCCGTCACCCGCCGTCGTCATCGGCGTGGACAGCTCGACCCAGTCCACCAAGGCCGCCGTCATCGACGCCGCGACCGGTGAACAGCTCGCCGTCGGCCGCTCCCCGCACGTCGTCACCGGGGAGTCCGGGGCGCGGATGAGCGATCCGGAGATCTGGTGGCGGGCGCTGTGCGAGGCGGTGGCCGCCGGACTGAAGGAGTCCGGCCTCCCCGCCCGCGCGGTCACCGGTATCGCGGTCGCCGGACAGCAGCACGGGCTCGTCGTGCTGGACCGGGCGGGCCGCCCGCTGCGACCGGCGCTGCTGTGGAACGACACCCGCTCCGCTCCGCAGGCCGCCGCCCTCACCGAGGCGCTCGGCGGGCCGGAGGCCTGGACCGCGCGCACCGGTTCCGTACCGGTGGCCTCGATCACCGCCTCCAAGTGGCAGTGGCTGCGCGAGCACGACCCGGCGAGCACGGGCGCCGCGGCGGGCGTGCGGCTCCCCCACGACTTCCTCACCGAGCGCCTGTCGGGCGTCGCCGCCACCGACCCGGGCGACGCGTCGGGCAGCGGCTGGTACTCCACGGCGAAGGGCGGCTACGACCCCGAGGTGCTGGAACTCCTCGGCCTCGACGCGGCCCTGCTCCCCGAGGTCGCGCCCACCGGGGGCGCCCGGGTCGGCTCGCTGACCGAGGCCGCGGCCGAGGCGCTGGGCCTGCCCACCGGCATCGCGGTGGCGGCCGGGACCGGCGACAACATGAGCGCCGCGGTGGGCCTCGGGCTGGGCGGCGCCGGGCTGCTGGACCACCCGGTCCTGAGCCTCGGCACCTCCGGGACGGTGTTCGCGGCCTCCCGCACCCGGCCCGCCGCCACGGCGCTCAACGGGTTCGCCGCCGCCGACGGAACGTATCTGCCGCTGGCCTGCACCCTCAACTGCACGCTCGCCGTGGACAAGGTGGCCGATCTGCTGGGCCTGGACCGCGAGGACGCGGCGCCCGGCGGCGAGGCGGTCCTGCTGCCGTACCTCGACGGCGAACGGACCCCCGACCTGCCGACCGCCGCCGGGCTGCTCACCGGACTGCGCCACGACACCACCCGGCAGCGGCTCCTGGGCGCCGCCTACGAGGGCGCGGCCGTAACCGTGCTGCGGGCGATGGACGAACTCCTGGCGGCCTGCGGGCTCGACCCGCGGGCCCCCGAGGTCGCCGCCCGGCCGCTGCGTCTGATCGGTGGCGGGGCCCAGGGGCGGACGTGGGTGGAGACGGTCCGGCGGCTCTCCGGCCGCCCGCTGGTCATCCCCAGCAGCGGCGAGCTGGTCGCCCTCGGCGCGGCGGCGCTCGCGGCCTCGGCGGCGGGCGGCGGTGACCCGGTGGCGGTGGCGACGGCGTGGCAGCGGAACGGGACGGACCGCCGGCTCGACCCGGTGGCCCGGGACACGGAGACCTGGCAGCGCGTCACCTCGGTCCTGGACCGCGCCGCGGGCCCCCTGCTCGGCGGCTGACCGGCCGCCGGACAGGGGGCCGGTCGGCATGACGGGATGGTCACAGGCGGCGGTGACTCCGTCCGCTTTTGCCTGTTCGAATCCTGGCGGCGGCCGGGCTACGCTCGACAACTCACTTATTCCGTAGGGCTGATGACGGATTCCGGGTCGTCCGGGACGCCGCCCGGCGGAGTGCCGCCCCGCCGTGCCCGGCGGGGTCCGAACGCGCGCGTGCCGCCCGCGGCACGCCCCAGGGAGCGGAGTTCCCCGATGTCCACGCAGACCGGTCCGGCGCTCGACACCCCCTCGCGCGGCCAAGCGTTCGTACCGGGCCCCAAGGGGCTGCCGCTGCTGGGGAATCTGCCGCGGTTCGCGAAGAACCCCCTGGCGTTCTTCGAACTCCTGCGGGGCCACGGCGACATGGTGCGCTGGCGGTTCGGCCGCAACCGGTGCCTCTTCCTCGCCGACCCGGACCGCATAGGCGAGTTGCTGACGGAGACCGAGGGCACCTTCGACCAGCCGAGCCTCGGAGTGGCGTTCCGGGCGGTGATGGGCAACGGCATCATCGTGGCCCGGGGCCGGGACTGGCGGCGCAAACGGTCCCTGGTGCAGCCCTCGGTGCGGCCCAAGCAGGTGAAGTCGTACGCGGCGACCATGGCGGCCGCCGCGGTGGAGCTGGCAGACAGCTGGTCGGACGGTCAACGCGTCGACATCAAGCGGGAGATGGCGGCCCTCACCCAGAAGATCGCGGTGCGCACCATCTTCGGCGTGGACAGCCCGGCGGACTCCGAGGCGATGGGCCGGGCCATGGACGTCGCCCAGCTGGAGATCGGCAAGGAGTTCGCCGGGATCGGTGCGCTGCTGCCGGACTGGGTGCCCACCCCGGGCCGGGCGCGGATCAGGAAGGCCGCCGCGGTCATCGACGCGGAGGTGGGCCGGGTCGTCGCCCGGCACCGCGACGGCGAGAGCGAACGCCCCGACCTGCTCAGCCGGTTGCTCACCGCGGTCGACGAGAGCGGCACCCGGCTCAGCGACGAGGAGATCCGGGACGAGACGGTCACGCTGTACATCGGCGGCCACGAGACGACCAGTTCGACGCTGGTGTGGGCGTGGTATCTGCTCTCCCGCAACCCCCGGGTCCGGGCGGCGCTCACCGAGGAGCTGGACAGGGTGCTCGGCGGCCGGGAGCCCGGCTTCGACGACTACGCCCGGCTCCCCTACGCCCAGACGGTGGTGAAGGAGACCCTGCGGCTGTACCCGACCATCTGGCTGATCACCGGAGTGGCCAGGGAGGGGGCACGGCTCGGCGGGCTGCCCGTCCCGGAGGGGACCCGGGTGTGGACCAGCCAGTGGGCCACCCACCGCGACGCGCGGTGGTTCCCGGAGCCCGAGGAGTTCCGGCCCGAGCGCTGGGACGAGGAGAAGGGCGAGGAGATCGCGGAGTACGCGTGGTTCCCGTTCGGCGGCGGCCCCCGGGTCTGTATCGGTACGCGCTTCGCGATGGTGGAGGCGGTCCTCATCCTGGCCGTGCTGGCCCGCCGCTTCGACCTGGACGTCGACCCGGGCGAGATCGGACCGGTGCCGAGCCTGACGCTCCAGCCGGACCGGGACGTGCTGGCCACACTCCGGGCGCGGTAGGGGCACGACGTGGTGCCCGGCTCCGTGCGGGGCCGGGCACCGGGGGTGTCAGTCGTTCGCCAGCCACTTCTTCCAGACGTCCGGGTGGCGGTCGATCCAGCGCTCCGCCGCCTCCTCGGGCGTCAGCTTCCGCGAGGCGATCAGCTCCGAGACCTCGTTCTGGTCCTTCTCCGACCAGTGGAACTTCCTGAGGAACGCGGCGGCCTCCCCGCCGCGTTCGGCGAAGTCCGCGTTGAGGAACTTCTGGAGCGGTGTCGTCGGGTACGCGCAGTCGATGTCCTCGGGGGCCTTCGCCGCGCACTCGTCCGTGTGGGCGGGGAGCTCGACCTCGACCATGGGCACCTCGTTGAACAGCCACTGCGGCTGGTACCAGTAGCTGAGGAAGGGCTTCTTCTCCTTGGCGAACTGCTGGATCTGGGTGATCTGGGCCGCCTCGGAACCGGCGAAGACCACCGTGAAGTCCAGGTCCAGGTTCTTCACCAGGGCCACGTCGTTGGTGACGTAGGAGGGTGAGCCGTCCATCAGCTGGCCCTTGCCGCCGCTCTCGGCGGTCCTCAGCTCGTCCGCGTACTTGTCGAGGTTCTTCCAGTCGGTGACGTCGGGGTGCTCGTCCGCGAAGTACTTCGGGACGTACCAGCCGATGTGGCCGGTGACCCCGAGGTCGCCGCCCCTGACGATGGTCTTCTTCTCGTCGACGTACAGCTTCTCCTGGTCCGGGTGGCCCCAGTCCTCCAGGATCGCGTCGACCCGGCCCTGGCTGAGGGCGTCCCAGGCGGGGACCTCGTCCGTCTGGACCAGGTCGACGCGGTAGCCCAGCTCCTGTGTCAGCAGCTGCTGGGCGACGGCGACGTTCGCCTGGGCGCCGACCCAGGACTGCACGGACAGGGTGACCGTCTTCACCCCCGCGGGGGCGGCGAACGGGGAGGCCTGCCGGGTCATGTCGGCGGCGCCGCAGCCCGCCGTGGCGAGCAGGGCGGCGGCCGACGACAGCGCCGTCAGCAGGCGGGTACGGGAGGGGGTCATCTCAGCTCTCCTGTCGCTGGCGGCGGGCGGTGGGCTGGGTGACCCGGTCGAGCATCAGGCCCAGGCAGACGATCGCCGCTCCGGCGACCAGCCCGGTGGCCAGGTCGCCCTGGGCGAGGCCGAACACGACGTCGTAGCCGAGCGCGCCCGATCCCACGAGTCCGCCGATGATGACGACCGCGAGGACCAGGACGACGGCCTGGTTGACGGCGAGCAGCAGGGCGGGCCGGGCCAGCGGGATCTGGACCTGGCGCAGCTGCTGGCCGGGGGTCGCGCCGAGCGAACGGGCGCTCTCCATCGCCGCCGGGTCGACGCCGCGCAGGCCCTGGGTGGTGATGCGGACGACGGCGGGCAGCGCGTAGACGACCGCGGCAGCCGCGGCGGGCGCGCGGCCGACGCCGAAGAGGGCGACGACGGGGATCAGGTAGACGAACTGCGGCATGGTCTGGAAGACGTCCAGGACCGGCCGCAGGAACCGTTCCAGGCGCTCGCTGCGGGCCGCCCCGATGGCGACGGCGAAGCCGAGGACCAGGGTGACCGCCACGGCGGCGAGGACCTGGCTGAGGGTGTCCATCGAGGGCTCCCACACGCCGAGGACCCCGATCGCGGCCATCGCGAGGACGGCGGTGGCGGCGGTGCGCCAGGTGCCGATGGTCCAGGCGAGGGCGGCGACGATCAGCAGCACCGACCACCAGGGCAGACCGGTGAGCCCGCCGCGCAGCGGGTTGAGGACGTGGCTGGTGAACCCGGACGCCAGGTCGGCGGTGCCGCCGACGACGGGCACGCCGGTGTAGAGGTGGTCGACCATCCAGTCCTTGGCGGTGTTGACGGGTCCGGCGATCGCCAGGGTGGCTTCGTCGGGCCAGACCTGGCCGCCCGCGAGCCGCCCCACGACGGCCGCGACGGCGGTGAGGGCGGCGGCCAGCGACCAGCCGCGCAGGCCGCGCAGGAGCGCCGGGCCGGTGGGCTCGGCGCCGATGCGGCGGCCCGCCGCCTCCGTCGTACGGTCCAGGACGACGGCGAGCAGCACGATCGGGATGCCCGCGGCGAGGGCCGCGCCGACGTCGACGGAGGACAGCGCCTGGTAGACGCGGTCGCCGAGGCCGCCAGCGCCGATCACGGAGGCGATGACGGCCATGGACAGCGCCATCATGATGGTCTGGTTCAGGCCCAGGAGCAGCTCCTTGCGAGCCAGCGGCAGCCGGGCCGTCAGCAGCCGCTGCCGCCCGGTGGCGCCGAGCGAGGCCACCGCCTCCATGACCCCGTGGTCCGCCCCGCGCAGTCCCAGCGCGGTGAGGCGGGCCATCGGCGGAGCCGCGTAGACGACGGTGGCGAGGACCGCGCCCGGGACGCCGATGCCGAAGACCAGCACCACGGGCAGCAGGTAGGCGAACGCGGGCAGCACCTGCATGGTGTCGAGGACCGGGCGCAGCACCCTGAAGACGCGGCCGGACAGTCCGGCGGCGAGGCCGAGAAGGAGCCCGAGCGCGACGGAGGCGAGGACCGCGACGGCCATCAGCGCGAGGGTCTGCATGGTGGGCACCCACATGCCGAGCAGCCCGCAGACCAGGAAGGAGACGCCCGCGGTGAGCGCGAGCCGCAGGCCGGCGACGCGCCAGGCGACGGCGGCGGCGAGGACGGTGACCCCGGCCCAGCCGAGGGCCAGCAGCACCAGGTAGACGGCGCGTACGGAGAGCACGACGGCGTTGCTGATGTGGCCGAAGAAGTAGAGGAACAGCGGGTGGTTGTCGCGGTGGGAGACGATCCAGTCGGTGACCCCGCCGAGCGGCTCGGACAGGTCGGCGGTCAGCGCCTGGGGCCAGATGCCGCTGCCCCACTGCCCGTGGGCGAGGGGGACGAGGACGGCGGCCGCGAGCGCCAGCAGCAGCAGCTTGGCGGCGGCCGGGTGTCCGCGGAGGAAGGCCAGCGGCCCCCGGTCGGCGCCCGCCCGTGCGGGGCGGACCGGGGTGGCCTGGGCGGTGGCCATCAGACGGTCACCTCGCGGGGGCCGTCCGGTGCGCCGGGGGCCGACGCCGAGGCTCCGGCCACCACGTCCAGCAGGCACGCGTGGTCGACGACTCCGACCAGGCGCCCGGCGTCCATGACCCGGGCCGCCGGGCTGCCGGAGCGGGCGACCGCCTCGATGGCCTCGGAGACGGTGGCGTCGGGGCGGACGGCCGGGCCGTGTTCGCTCTCCCCGGCGCGGGCGGGGCGCATCGCGGTGGCGACGGTGAGGACCTGTTCGCGCGGCACGTCGCGGACGAACGCGCGGACGTAGTCGTCGGCGGGCGAGCCCACGATCTCCTCGGGCGTGCCGAGCTGGACGATGCCGCCGTCGCGCATCAGCGCGATCCGGGTGCCCAGGCGCAGCGCCTCGCTGAGGTCGTGGGTGATGAAGACCATGGTGCGGCCTTCCTCGCGGTGCAGCCGGACGACCTCGTCCTGCATCTCGCGGCGGATCAGCGGGTCCAGGGCGCTGAAGGGTTCGTCGAAGAGGAGGACGGACGGGTCGGCGGCGAGCGCGCGGGCGAGCCCGACGCGCTGCTGCTGGCCGCCGGAGAGCTGGGAGGGGCGGCGGTCCTCCAGACCGTCCAGGCCGACCTTGGCCACCAGGGCGGCCGCCCTGGCCCGGCGTTCGGCCTTGCCCATGCCCTGGACCTCCAGGCCGTAGGCGACGTTGTCCAGCACGGTGCGGTGCGGCAGCAGTCCGAAGTGCTGGAAGACCATCGCGGCCCGGTGGCGGCGCAGTTCGCGCAGCCGGGCGCGGTCCATCGCGAGGACGTCCTCGCCGTCGATGGCGAGAGTGCCGCTGGTGGGCTCGATCAGCCGGGTCAGGCAGCGCACGAGGGTCGACTTGCCGGAGCCGGAGAGGCCCATGACGACGAAGACCTCGCCCTTGCGGACGTCGAAGGAGACGTCGCGCACGGCGGCGGTGCAGCCGGTGGCCTCGCGGAGTTCGGCGGGCGGGAGCCCGGCGTGCTCACCGCCGGGGACGCGGTCGGCCTGGGGTCCGAAGACCTTCCAGAGGTTGCGTACGGAGAACACCGGAACGTCCCGGCCCTCCCCGCCCCCGTCGCCGTTCGCGGCCCTGTCGCCGGTCCCGTTTCCGGTCGGCTTCCTGGTTGCGTTCATCGGGCATCGCCTCCGGTGCCGGCAGCCGTGGCCGGCGCGGTGGCGTCCGCCCGGTCCTTGAGGAGTTCGGCGCACTTCTCGCCGACCATGAGGACCCCGATCATCGGGTTGACGGCGGGCATCGTCGGGAAGACGGACGCGTCGGCTATCCGGAGGCCGTCCAGGCCCCGGACGCGCAACCGCGGGTCCACGACCGCCTCCCGGTCGTCGGCGGCGCCCATCCTGCAGGTGCCCGCCGGGTGGTAGACGGTGTGGGCGACCTTGCGGGCGTACTCGCTGATGTCCTCGTCGGAGGTGACCTCGGGGCCGGGGCACACCTCGCGCTTCAGCCAGGAGGCGAGCGGTTCGGTGGCCGCGATCTCACGGGCCAGTTTGATGCCGTCGACCAGGGTGCGGCCGTCGTAGTCGTCCTCGTCGGTGAAGTACCGGAAGTCCAGGGCGGGCTTGGCCCCGGGGTCGGCGCTGGTGAGGTGGAGGCGGCCCCGGCTGCGCGGCTTGGGGATGTTCGGCGTCATCGACACCCCGTGCTCGGGCTTGCGGTAGCCGAGGCGCTCGGGGTTGTCGGTGAACGGGATCTGGTAGAAGTGGAACATCAGGTCCGGGCCCCGGGACGCGGGGTCGCGGCGGACGAAGAGTCCCGCGTCGGAGTCCATCGCGGAGTTCTCCGGGATGGGCCCGTCGGTCTCCCAGACGATGACGGACTCGGGGTGGTCGAGCAGGTTCTCGCCGACGCCCGGCAGGTCGTGGCGGACCTCGATGCCCAGCGCTTCCAGGTCCTCGCGCGGGCCGATCCCGGAGTGCAGCAGCAGCCGGGGCGTGTCGACCGCACCGGCGCAGACGATGACCTCCCGGGCCGCGCGCAGCAGGATCTCCTCGCCGTCCTGGGTCCGCACGTGCACGCCGGTGGCGCGGGTTCCGTCCAGCTCCAGGCGGTAGGCCCAGGTCTCCAGCAGGATACGGAGGTTGGGCCGGTCACCGGCCTCGATGTGCGGGTGGAGGTAGGCGACCGACGCGGAGGAGCGCTTGTTGTTCTCGGGGTGGTAGGCGAGGTCGAAGAAGCCGGTGCCCTCGTGGAACGGCTCGCTGTTGAAGCTGTCCACGCGCGGGACCCCGGCGGCCCGCTGGGCGGCGTCGACGAAGTCGCGGGCGATGGCGTTGCGGTCCTTCTCGTCCACCGGGACGATGTTGTTGCGCAGCCGGGCGAAGTACGGGTCCATCGCGGCCGCGTCCCAGCCCTCGGCGCCCGCCTCGGCCCACTCGTCCCAGTCGCCGGGCAGCGGCTTGAAGCTGATGAGGGTGTTGTGCGAGGAGCAGCCGCCGAGGACCCGGGCGCGGCTGTGCCGGATGTGGGAGTTGCCGCGCGGCTGCTCGGTGGTGGGGTAGTCGTAGTCGAGGTCGCCGCCGAGCAGGCCGAGCCAGCGCCGGAGGGTCAGCACGTCCTCGCGGTCGATGTCGGTGGGGCCGCCCTCGATGACCGTGACGGTGACGTCGGGGTCCTCGGTGAGCCGGGAGGCGATGACCGATCCGGCGGTGCCGCCGCCGACGATCACGTAGTCGGCCACGGGGCTCCCGGGGTCGGGGACCGCGGTGCTGCGGGGGGTGGGAGGCATCGGTCACTGCTCCTTCTGCAAGGTTCGTGCGTGTACGTGGTGCTGCGAACAGCCGGACGGGGCCCCGGGATCGCGTCGCTCCGGGGCCGGGGCGTGCCTGCCGGACGCCGCCGGTCGGGCGGGCGGACGACGACCGGAGCCTGCGGGCGTCAGCCGGCGAACCAGCGCTGGGGGCGCGGGTTGAGGTTCTGGTAGATGTGCTTGGACTCGCGGTACTCGGCGAGCCCCGTCGGGCCCAGTTCGCGGCCCGTGCCGGACTTCCCGAAGCCGCCCCACTCGGCCTGCGGGAGGTAGGGGTGGTAGTCGTTGATCCAGACGGTGCCGTGGCGCAGCCGTCCGGCGACCCGGCGGGCCCGGCCGGGGTCCGCGGTCCACACGGCGCCCGCGAGCCCGTAGTCGGTGTCGTTGGCCAGGGTGACGGCCTCTTCCTCGGTACGGAAGGTCTCGACGGTGAGGATCGGGCCGAAGGTCTCCTCGCGGACCACCCGCATCTCGCGGTGGCAGCCGTCCAGGACCGTCGGCCGGTAGAAGTAGCCGCCCTCGGGGCGTACGTCGCTCGGCTCCGGGCGTGCGCCGCCCGACCGGACCACGGCGCCCTCCTCGCGGGCCGAGGCCACGTACGCCTCGACCTTGGCGAGCTGCTGGGCGGAGACGAGCGGGCCGCACTCCACGCCGTCGAGGGTGCCGCGGCCCAGGCGGATCGCGTCGGCGCGGCGGGCCAGTTCGGCGACGAAGCGCTCGCTGACGGTGTCCTGGACGATCAGGCGGGCCCCGGCGGAGCAGACCTGGCCGCTGTGGAAGAACGCGGCGTTCAGGGCCTGGTCGACGGCGGTGTCGAAGCCCTCGTCGGTGGCGCAGGCGTCGGCGAAGACCACGTTGGGGTTCTTGCCGCCCAGTTCCAGGGCCACCTTCTTCACGGTCGGCGCGGCGGCTCGGGCCACCTTCGTACCGCTGGCGAGGCCGCCGGTGAAGGAGACCAGGTCGACGTCGGGGTGCTCGGAGAGCCGGGCGCCCACCGGGTCGCCCGCGCCGGTGACGAGGTTGGCGGCCCCGTCGGGAAGCCCGGCCTCGGCGAGCAGCTTGATCAGGTGCACGGTGGAGAGGGGGGTGACCTCGCTGGGCTTGAGCACGAAGGTGTTGCCCGCGGCGAGGGCCGGGGCGATCTTCCAACTGGCTTGGAGGAGGGGGTAGTTCCAGGGGGCGATCAGGGCGCAGACACCGACGGGCTCGTGCACGACGATGCTGTGGACGTCGGGGTCACCCGCGTCCACGACCCGGCCGCCGCTCTCGTTCATCACGAGGTCGGCGAAGTAGCGGAAGGCCGCGGTGACGTCGTCGACGTCGACCCGTCCCTCCTCCAGGGTCTTGCCGGTGTCCCGGCTCTCGGTGATCGCGATCTCCTCGCGGTCCCGCTGGAGCAGGTCGGCGACCCGGCGCAGCAGCCCGGCCCGTTCGGCGACGGGCTTGTGGGGCCAGGGGCCGTCGTCGAAGGCGCGCCGTGCCGCCGCGATCGCCGCGTCGGCGTCCGCGGTGCCGCCCTCCGCGACGACGGCGAGAACGGTGGCGTCGGCGGGGTCGAGGACCTCACGGGTCTCGCCCGACGCGGCGGCCCGCCAGGTGCCGTCGATGTGGATGGTACTGAGCGCCGACATGTCGTTTTTCGCCTTCCGTGCCTGAAATACCCCCTCCGGTTTCGGCCGGGGCGTGTCGCGTGGCGGCCGAGGTACGGGCACCAGCGGCAGGGACCCCTCCCCGGCCCGGCCGAATGTATGCCGAGAATTTCACGGAGAGTGATACGCCTCACGCGGGAAAGCCGCGCGGTCCCCCGGCGGACGTGCGGGGGGGGTACGGGGGGGGAGCACCGCTCACCGGGCCCCGCCCCGCGAGCCACCGGGCGGCCGTATCCGGCCCATGTCTCCGGCCCGGGTCGCCGTCGGCGGCCGGGGCGGCGGCCGTGCTCGGGGACTCCGGCGGCGGGGAGCACGGCCGCCTCCCTGCCCCGACGGTGCGCGGCCTCCGCCGGCGGGGCCGCGGCGGTGGGGCGGTGCGGGGCGGGCGCAAGGAACCCTGTCCGGCGTCCCACGCCTCGCACTCCCCCGGCCGCTCGGGCCTTCCACTCCCCCCGATCGCTCGGGCCACCACTCCCCCGGGCCGCCCCGGGTTTCTCAGTCCAGCAGGACCGGGAAGGCGGCCATGTCGTTCTGCGTCATCACCGGGAGTTTGGTGATCTCCTCGTCCGGGACCGCCAGGCGGAGCTTGGGGAAGCGGGTGAAGAGGGCGGGCAGCGCGACGGCGGCCTCGACGCGGGACAGGGCGGCGCCGGGGCAGATGTGCGGGCCGTGCCCGAAGGTCATGTGGCGGCCCCGGGTGGGGCGGGTGATGTCGAAGGCGTCGGCGTCGGGGCCGTGCTGCCCGGTGTCGCGCCCGATGGCCCGGTAGGAGATGACGATGCCCTCCCCCCGCCGGATCACGTCGTCGCCGACGGGGATGTCCTCGGTGGCGAAGCGCATCAGGAGGTGGGTGGTGGGGGTGTCCCAGCGCAGCGTCTCCTCGATCACCGCGTCCCAGCCGGCCTCCCCGGTGAGGACCAGGCGCAGCTGGCCGGGGTGGGAGAGCAGGGCCCGTACGGCGTTGAGGATCAGCCCGATGGTGGTCTCGTGCCCGGCGGCCACCATCGCCTTGAGGTTGCCGACCACCTCCTCCTCGGTCAGCGGCTCGCCGCCCTCCTCCGCCAGGATCAGCGCGCTGGTGAGGTCGTCGGCGGGCCGGGCGGTCTTCTCCCGGACGAGATCGGCGTAGAAGAGGTCCAGTTCGGCGAGGAGGGCCAGGCGTTCGTCCTGCGGAGTGAGCATCGAGAAGAACGCCTTGTAGCGGCGGGTCAGCATGGCGTGCTGGGACGCGTCGACGCCCATCAGCATCCCGACCACCCGCATCGGCAACGGCTGGGCGAAGACCGCCTTGAGGTCGACCACGCCGTCCTCGCCGCGGGCGGAGTCCAGGTCGTCGAGCAGTTCCCGGGTGAACTCCTCGATGGCCGGGCGGACCGCTTCGAGCCGCCGCGGGGTGAGGGCCTGCGAGGTCTTGGTGCGCAGCCGCCGGTGCTCGGCCCCGTCCACGGTGAACATCGAGCGCCCGGCGTCGATCATGCCGATCAGCGGCCAGGCGTGGGTGACCGCACCGCTGCGCCACAGGTCCCAGGCGTTGATGTCCTTCACCAGCCGCGGGTCCACGAGCAGCTGACGCGCCTCGGCGTGCCGGGTGACCGTCCGGGCCGGCACCCCGAGCAGATCGATGGGGGCCAGGACTCCGGCGTCGCGCAGCCGCGCCGTCTCGCCGTCCAGGTTCTGGACCATGGGGTCGATGACGATGGTCCCGGCGCCCCGGTCGGCTTGCGCGGCGGCAGTGTGCGGGCAGTTCACAACGCGTCTCCAGTTCTGGGTACGGGGGTGAAACGGACGGGCAGCTCGGTCATGCCGCGCAGGAAGGCGGACGGGCGGCGCACCAGATCCGCCGCGGGGACGGCCAGTTCGAGGTCGGGCAGCCGGTCGAGCAGCACTTCGATGCCGGTACGGGCGATGATCTCGGCGATCTCCTGGGCGGGGAAGGGGCAGCGGTACTCGCCGTGGCTGAACGCCAGGTGGGCGCTGTTGCCGCCCTGTCCGGACCGGACCACGACATCCGTGACCCGCTGCCGGATGTGCGGGTCCCCGTTGGCCGCGCCGAGGCCGAGGAGCAGCATGTCGCCGCGGGCGATCTGGTGTCCGCCGAGCCGGGCGTCGCGGGCGGCCCACCGCCCGGCCAGGATCTGGGTGGGGGCGTCCTCCCAGAGCACCTCGTTCATGGCCTCGGCGACGCTGTGCCGCCCGCCGGACAGGGCGTCGGCGAACTGGTCCTCGGTCAGCATCAGCCGGGTGGAGTTGCTGATCCAGTCGGCGGTCGGCAGGTGCCCCGCGGCGGTGATGGCCATCAGGTCCAGCGCGTACTCCTCGTCCGTGAACGGCTCGGGGTGCGCGAGCATCCGGGAGGTCACGTCGTCGCCCGGCCGCGCCCGCCGGGCCGCGACGAGCCGCCCCATGTGTTCGCCGAAGCGCAGGTGCGCCTTCTGTGCGCCGGGCCCGCCGTCGGCGAGGTCCTTGAGCACCCGCGCGATGTCGGCACCCTCGTCGTCGGGGAAGCCGACGAGCCGGGCGAGCACGAGGACGGGCAGCGGTTCGGCGAACTCGGCGACGAGGTCGGCGGTGCCGCGGCTGCACACCGCGTCGATCAGCCGGTCGGCCAGCTGCTCGCAGTCCTGCCGGATCACGAAGGGATCGGCCCCTTCCAGTGCGGGGATCACCATGTCGGCGTGGCGGCGGTGCTCGGCCCCGGCGGTGAAGTAGATCGAGGGGACGGGCGTCCCGACCATGGGGAGCAGCGGCCAGTCGGCCGGGATGTTCTCCCACTGGTTCCACAGCGAGACGTCCCGGGGGAACAACTCCCCGTCGCTGGTGACCTGGTGGAGTTCCCGGTAGCCGATCACGAGCCAGGCCGGGAAGCCGCCGGGAAGCTCGACCGGGACGACGGGTCCGTGCTCGCGCCGCATGGAGCGGTAGAGCGCGTGGGGTTCGGTGTGGAAGCCCGGTCCGCTGAGCGGAACGGCCCCTGTTCCGGCGCCCATGGGGCAACCGCCGCCGGTGGCGGGCGCGGGCATGGCGGAGGGGGAATTCGTCATCGTACGGACTCCAGTGGCGGCGGCTTCGCGCGTTGCGACCCTACGATCAACGCGGCATCACTATAAGGAGGTTCGGCGAACCACCGGGGCCGTTCTCGCTCATTCCCGAACGATTTCCGAACGATTCACGATCGCTCTCGGACAGAATTCTGATTGACTTCCAATTGACCTCCGATCGACTTCCGGTCGACTCTCGATCACCTTCCGCTCGGCGCATCCGCGCGGTGAACGGACCGCGCGGCTCCCCCGGCTCTCGCCCCGCGCCCGGCCCCGTCCCGTGGTCCCGCTCTACGATCGGGGGCGTGTGCGCAGACGTCATGGTGGCCGAGGACGACGACAAGCAGGCGGAGCTGGTACGCCGCTACCTGGAACGGGAGGGACACGCCGTGCGGATCGTGGGCGACGGCCGCGCCGCGCTCGACGCCGTCCGGCACCGGGAGCCCGACCTGCTGGTCCTGGATGTGATGATGCCGCGCACCGACGGCCTGGACGTCGTGCGAGTGCTGCGCGCGGAGGGCCGGGAGCTGCCCGTACTGATGCTGACCGCCCGCTCGACGGAGGACGATCTGCTGCTCGGGCTCGACCTGGGCGCCGACGACTACCTCACCAAGCCCTACAGCCCGCGCGAGCTGATGGCCCGGGTCCGCACCCTGCTGCGCCGGGCACGGCGGACGGCGCCCCCGGGACCGGTGGCCGAGGATCCCGTCCTGCGGGTGGGTGCGCTGGTGGTCGACCCGGAGCGGCACGAGGTGTCGGTGGGCGGGGAGTCGGTGGAGTGCACCCGGGGCGAGTTCCGCATCCTGGCGGCGCTGGCGGCGGGCCCGGACCGGGTGTTCAGCCGTCAGCGGCTGCTGGAGGAACTGCACGGGTTCGACCGCTACATCAGCGACCGGACCGTGGACGTGCACGTGATGAACCTGCGCAAGAAGATCGAGCGGACCCCCCGCAGGCCGGAGCGGCTGCTGACGGTGTTCGGCGTCGGCTACAAGCTCACCGACCCGGCGAAGGACGCACGGCGTGCGTAGGAACGGCCGAGGTACCGGACGGGACCGGGGCGGCAGGGACGACCGGGCCCGGTCGCGGGTGCCGTTGCGGCGGAGCCTGCTGGGACGGCTGCTCGGTGTGTCGGCACTGGTCGCCGCGTGTTCGGTGGCGGCCACGGCCTGGATCGCCGTCCAGACCACCTCGGGCGCGATCCTCCAGGAACAGGGCCGGACCCTCACCGCGGACGCCCGGATCTACGACACCCTGCTCGGCTACGCGGCCCGCCATCGGACCTGGGACGGGGTGGACGCGACCGTCCGGGAACTGGCCGAGCAGTCGGGCCGCCGGGTGGCGCTGACCACGCAGAGCAGGCGGCCGCTCGCCGACTCCGCCACCGCGGAGACCCCGCCCGCCCTGCCGCCGGAGGCCTCCGCGGTGGTCGACCCGCTGTCCGTGGACACCGTGCTGGCCGCCCGGAGCACCGAGGGGCAGGGCACGGACGCCGACCGGATCGACCCCCGCGCGGTGGGCCCGTACCTGCTGCCGACGTCCGAGCGGACGCACCTGCGGCAGCTCGCCGACCGCAACGCGATGTGCCTGAACCGGGCGGGGGTCGCCGCCGATGTGGTCGTGGGGCCGAGCGGCCGGCCCAAGGTGCAGATGGTGGGCAGCGACCCCGGACGGGCCGTGGACACCAAGTGCGGCCTCACGGACCTGGAAACTCCGACCCGGACGGAACAGAAGGCGCTCGACGCGCTCAACGGGCTGGCCGACGCGTGCTTGAAGCGCCAGGGGCGGGAAGGTGTGCGGCTGGACCAGGACCTCTACTGGGGCAGGAAGGTCGCCGCCGTCCCCGGGCGCCGGCCGCCGGACGACCCGCGGGAGACCCGCCCGGTGCCCGTCCCCGAGCCGCCCCGCGAGTTCACCGGCGAGGACGACCGGGCGGTCGCCTCGTGCGTGGGGACGGCGCGCAGCGAACAGCTCAGCTCGTACGTGGCCTCCCCCGCGCTGCTGTTCATCGGGGACGACGGCGGCACGACGGTGCCGGGCTTCGACCTCTCCCCCGCCAACACCGCGAAGATCGCCGGTGCGGCGGCCCTGGTCCTCGCCCTGACCGTGGGTGCCTCGGTGCTCGCGGGCACCAGGCTGGTCCGCCCGCTGCACGCGCTGACCGGGGCGGCGCAGCAGATGCGCGACGGTGAGGAGCACGCCTCCGTCCCGGTGCCGGGAGACGACGAGATCGGCAGACTGGCCGCCGCGTTCAACGACATGTCCGCGCACCGGGCGCGGCTGGAGGAGCAGCGCAAGGCCATGGTCAGCGATGTGGCCCACGAACTGCGCACCCCGCTGAGCAACATCCGCGGCTGGCTGGAGGCGGCCCAGGACGGACTGGCCGACCCGGACCCGGCGTTCGTCTCCTCGCTGCTGGAAGAAGCCGTGCAGCTCCAGCACATCATCGACGACCTCCAGGACCTGGCCGCCGCGGACGCGGGCGTGCTCCGGCTGCACCCCGAACCGGTCCGGGTCGGGGAGCTGTTGCACCAGGTGGCCGCCGCCCACCAGGCCGGGGCGGACACCGCGGGCGTGACGCTGAGGGTGGAGGCGGCCCCGGCGCCGGAGGTGCGGGCCGACCCGGTGAGGCTGCGGCAGGCGGTGGGCAACCTGGTCTCCAACGCGGTACGGCACACTCCGGCGGGCGGCACGGTGACGCTGCGCGCGTACGGTGCCGGGGCGCAGCCCCGGGCCGGGTCGGGGGTGGGGCCCGGAGCCGGGTCCGGCGAGGTGGCCATCGAGGTGGCGGACACCGGGACCGGCATTCCGGCCGGGGACCTGGACCACGTCTTCGACCGCTTCTGGCGCGCGGAGAAGTCCCGCAGCCGCCGCACGGGCGGCAGCGGCCTCGGGCTCGCCATCGTGCGGAAGCTGGCCGAGGCCCACGGCGGGACGGTCGGCGCGACCAGCACGGAGGGCGCGGGGTCGGCCTTCACGCTCCGGCTGCCGGCCACCCCGCCGACACCCTGACGGACACCTGGCCGACGCTCCGGCACCGGACGGGCGGTCTCCCGGTCGGCACCCCCGCTGAACGGGCTGCCGGCCACCCCGCCGACGCCCTGACGGATGCCCTGATGGGATGACCACAGCGCCCTGACAGCTTCCTCACACCTTCCGGTCAGCCTGGCTCCCAGCCCCGCACCCGGTGCACCACGGCATCCGGGTACGCCGCGGGCGACGTAGGAAATGGAGCCATCCGTATGACCGCTGTGACCACCCGCCTCTCCCTGCGCACCGCCGTGCTCGCCGCCGTCGCGGCCGGTGCGGTGCTGATCCCGTCCACCGCCGCCTTCGCCGACGCGACCCCGCGGCCCTCGGCACCGGCCGACAGCGCCACGGAGCCGTCGCCGGAGCGACAGAAGGCCGACGAGGCCGCGAAGGCCGACGAGGCCCGGCCCTCCGCCGCCCCGCGCGGCGGTGTCGCCGCGGGCGACCGGCCGACACCCACCGAGGCCAAGCGGAAGGCGGCGGCCGAAGCCGCCCCGCGCGGCGGTGTGGCGGCCGGTGAACGCCCGGCCGCCGACAGCACCGGCGCCGCCACGGCCCTCGCCGGGTCGGTGGCCGGTGCCGCGCTGCTCGCGGGCGCGGGCACCCTCGTGCTGCGCCGCCGCAACGGCTGACCTCCGCTCACCTCGCACCCCGCGCACCGACCGTGGCGCCGTCCCGCACCGGGACGGCGCCACACCGGTGAACACCCTGGAGCCCTCATGCGCGCCCCCCGATCCGCCCGCCGCCCCCGAACGGCCCTTCTCGTCACCGCGGTTGCTGCTTTCGCGGCTCTGACGGCCTGTGCGGGAGGGGCACCACCGGCCACCGCACCCCCGGCGGCGTCCGCCCCGGCGCCCTCGGCCGCGGCCCCCGCCGAGACGCACGGGCAGCGGGACGCCGAGAACGCCCCCGCGCCCGCCGAGGTGTCCATCCCCTCTCTGAAGATCCGCAGCTCCCTCATGCCTCTGGGGCTCAACCAGGACGGTACGGTCGAGGTCCCGCCCGCCGAGCAGGGCATGACGGCGGGCTGGTACACCGGCGGAGCCGTACCCGGCCGCCCCGGACCGGCCGTGCTGATCGGTCACAACGACACCCGCTTCGGCCGCGCCGTCTTCCACGACCTCAAGGACGTCCGCAAGGGTGCCGAGGTCATCGTCCGGGGCGGAGACGGGGCGTCGCTGAGCTTCACCGTGACGGGGATGGAGACCGTCAGCAAGAAGGCGTTCCCCACCCAGCGCGTCTACGGTGCCACCGCGGGCAGCACGCTGCGACTGGTCACCTGCGACGGCGCGTTCGACGCCGAGGGGCACCCCGTCGACAACCTCATCGTGTACGCGGAGCCGAGCTGATCCGGTCCGTGGTGGTGAGGGCCAGGCCGGACAGGGCCGGGACGGACAGGGCCGGGACGGACAGGGCCGGGCCGGGCCGGGTCGGTCAGGGACGTCGGCCGCTGCACCCGGACCGGACCCCGACCCTGATGGCATCCGGCCGGACAGACTGACGGCATCCCATGTCTACCGGCGGGTAACCGCCGCTGCTTGGATGGGAACACCTGGTACGCCCCCATCGACCGCAGGAGACCTCGTGCCGAACACCGCGTTCCGCCGTCTGACCGGCGTGGCCCTGTCCGCCGCACTCGCCGCCGCCACCCTGGCCGTGAGTTCGCCGCAGGCCGCGGCCGTCGGCGCCCCCGCCTCCGGTACCCCTTCGCTGCGGGTGCTCTCGTACAACGCGTTCCTGTTCAGCAAGACCCTCTACCCCAACTGGGGCCAGGACCACCGGGCGGCGGAGATCCCCAAGTCCTCGTTCTTCCAGGGCAACGACGTCGTGGTCGTCCAGGAGGCGTTCGACAACGGCAGCTCGGACGCCCTGCTGCGCAACGCCGCCGCACGGTATCCGCACCAGACGCCGGTCGTCGGCCGGAGCAAGAGCGGCTGGGACGCGACGGGCGGTTCGTACGCGGCGGCCACACCCGAGGACGGCGGCGTCACCGTCCTGAGCAAGTGGCCGATCGTGCGTAAGGAGCAGTACGTCTACCAGGACGCCTGCGGCGCCGACTGGTGGTCCAACAAGGGCTTCGCCTATGTGGTGCTGAACGTCGACGGCGCCCGGGTCCACGTCGTCGGCACCCACGCGCAGTCCACCGATCCGGGCTGCGCGGCAGGTGAGGCGGCGCGGACACGCAGCCGCCAGTTCAAGGCCCTGGACGCGTTCCTCGACGCGAAGGACATCCCCGCCTCCGAACAGGTCGTCGTGGCGGGCGACTTCAACGTCGACCGGCACTCCGCCGAGTACGCCTCCTTCCTCTCCGACGCGGACCTGAGCGCCCCGGACAGCAACACGGGCCACCCGTACTCCTTCGACACCCGGGACAACTCCATCGCCTCCGAGCGCTACCCGGACGACCCGCGCGAGGACCTCGACCACGTCCTGCACCGCAAGGGCCACGCCAAGCCGTCCGGCTGGACGAACGACGTGGTCAAGGAGAGCAGCGCCCCCTGGACCGTCTCCAGCTGGGGCAAGAGCTACACGTACACCGATCTCTCCGACCACTACCCGGTGATCGGCTCCGCCCGGTAGCCACGCCACCTCGCCGCCCGCTGCGGAGGACTTTCAGAAGAAGACCCCGCACCTCAGCAGCACGTTCGCGTAGGGCCGCGCCTCGCCCGTCCGCACCACCAGGCGGGCCGTCGCGGTGAGCGCCTTCAGGTCGTCGTGCGGGACCGAGACCAGGGCGGGGAAGCGGGCCGTCAGGAGCGCCGCGGCCCCCGGGTTGGCGTCGTGGACCTCCCGGGCGGCCGTGGCGCCTTCCACGGACAGCTCGTCCAGCAGACCGTCCAGGACCTCGGCGAACGACGGGGTCCCGGCCCGGAAGGCCAGGTCCACGACGCGCGGCCCCGGCGGGATCGGCATGCCCGCGTCGCAGACCAGCACCCCGTCGCCGTGGCCCAGTTCGGCGATGGCACCGGCCAGGTGACGATTGAGGATGCCCGACTTCTTCACAGCGCGTCGACCTCCTCCAGCGTCGGGAAGGACTCCTGGGCCCCCCGTCCCGTGACCGCCGCCGCGCCCACCCGCACCGCGAACGCCGCCGCCTCCCGCAGGGCGTCGCCACGGCCCAGCCGCCAGGCCAGGGCTGCCGTGAACGCGTCCCCGGCCCCGGTCGTGTCCAGGGCCTCCACCTCCGGGCTGACCAGGTGGTCCAGGGAGCCGGTACGGCTGTCCGCCACCAGGGCCCCGGCCGCGCCCAGGGTGACCACCACCGAGCGCGGACCGAGCGCGAGCAGGGCCGGGGCCCACTCCTGCGGGGTCCGGCCCGCCGCGTCGCCCAGGATGTACCGCGCCTCGTGCTCGTTGACCACCAGCGGATCGCAGGCCGCCAGCACCTCCTCGGGGAGCGGGGCGGGCGGGGAGGGGTTGAGCACGAGCCGGGTGTCCGGCCCCCGGCCGCGTACCGCCTCGGCGACCGTGTCCAGCGGGATCTCCAGCTGTACGGAGATCACCCGCGCGGCGGCCAGCAGTGGGGCGGCCGCCCGGACGTCCTCCGGGCTCAGGCGGCCGTTGGCGCCCGGCGAGACGACGATGCTGTTGTCACCCGAGGGGTCGACGGTGATCAGCGCGACACCCGTGGGCGCCCCGCCGACCAGGACACCGCCGGTGTCCACGCCCGCCGCGCGCTGGGTCTCCAGCAGGAGGCGGCCGTGCCCGTCGTCGCCGACCCGGGCCAGCAGGGCCGTACGGGCCCCGAGGCGGGCGGCGGCCAGCGCCTGGTTGGCGCCCTTGCCGCCCGGATGGACGGACAGGTCGGAGCCGAGCACCGTCTCGCCCGGCGCGGGGCGGCGCTCGACGCCGATCACCAAGTCGGCGTTGGCCGACCCGACGACCAGCAGGTCGTAGGGGTCGCCGGGGGCGTTGTCCTGCATGGGCGTACTTCCCGCTTTCGTCGGTCGGGGACGGGGTTCGTGGCCGTGTGCCGGCGGCCAGGGGGGCAGGGTCAGGGCTGTGAACGGCGAACGGTGCTCCAGGGACCAGCGACCAGGGGTCAGGGGTCAGGGGCGACGGGCCGGGAGCCGCGGCCGGTTCAGGAGAAGTCGGCGACGTTCTCCCGGGTGACCACCTTGACCGGCACCTTCACCGTGCTCTCGACCTTCTCGTCCTTCGCCGCCTTGACGGCGTTGCGCACCGCGATCCTGCCCAGTTCGGCGGGCTGCTGCGCCACCGACGCGTAGAGCGTGCCCGCTTCGACCGCCTTCAGCCCGTCGGGAGTTCCGTCGAAGCCGACGACCGCGACGGACTTCCCCGCCCGGGAGCCGAGCGCCTTGGCCGCGCCGAGCGCCATCTCGTCGTTCTCCGCGAAGACGCCGGTGATGCCGGGGTGGGACTGGATGAGGTTGGTCATGACGTCCAGGCCCTTGGTGCGGTCGAAGTCGGCGGGCTGCTCGGCGACCACCTTGATGCCCGGGTAGGCCTTGAGGCCCTCGGCGAATCCGGCGCCGCGCTCCCGGCTGGCGGAGGTGCCCGCCGTGCCCTGGAGGATCACGATGCTGCCCTCGCCCCCGAGCTTGTCGGCCAGCGCGTCCGCGGCGAGCTTGCCGCCCGCCACGTTGTCGGACGCGACGAGCGTGGCGGTGTCGGCCTTGTTCACCCCGCGGTCGGCGGCGACCACCGGGATGTCCGCCTTGTTGGCGCTCCGGACACCGGGTCCGACGGCGTCCGAGTCGACCGGGTTGACGATGATCGAGGACACGCCCGAGCTGGTGAAGTTCTGGAGCTGGTTGGCCTGTTGCGAGGCGTCGTTCTGGGCGTCGGTGACAGTGAGCTCCACGCCCGCCTTCTTCGCCTCGGCCTCGGCGCCCTGCCGCATCTGCACGAAGAAGGGGTTGTTGAGGGTGGAGAGGGACATGCCGACCTTCGTCGTGCCGCCGGAGGAGCCGGAGTTGAGGTAGGAGACCCCGCCGACGACGACCGCCACGGCGAGGGCGGCCCCGGCGAACTTCAGGGCTCCCCGGCGTCCGGACCCGGGTGCGCCGGGTGCCGTCCCGGCCGGGGAGGCCGCCCCCGAACCGGCCTTGCGCCGCAGCGTGTCGAGCAGGACGGCCAGCGCGATGACGACGCCGATGACGACCTGCTGCCAGAACGCCGACACGGACAGCAGGTTGAGGCCGTTGCGGAGCACGGCGAGGATCAGCGCGCCGATCAGGGTGCCGGAGGCCTTGCCGACGCCGCCCGCCAGGCTGGCGCCGCCGATGACGACCGCGGCGATGGCGTCGAGTTCGTACCCCTGGGCGGCCTGCGGCTGGGCGGAGACGAGGCGGGAGGCCAGGACGATGCCCGCGACGGCGGCGAAGAGGCCGGACAGGGCGTAGATGACGACCTTCTGGCGCTTGACACGCAGACCGGACAGCCGGGCGGCCTCCTCGTTGCCGCCGATCGCGTACATGGAGCGGCCGATGAACGTACGGCCGAGGATCAGCGCGGTGATCAGACCCATCGCGATCATCACGAGGACCGGGACGGGGAGCCGGCCGCCGAGCGTGTCGCCGAGCCAGGAGACGGAGTCGGGGAAGGCGATCGGGCTGCCCTGGGAGATGACCAGGGAGAGCCCCCGGGCGATCGACAGCATGGCCAGCGTGGCGATGAACGGCGGGAGTTTGCCGTAGGAGATGAGCGCCCCGTTGACGAGGCCGCAGGCGATGCCCGTGACGATCGCGAGGACGACGGCGAGGACGACCGGCACTCCGGCGGAGGTCGCGGACCAGGCCAGGACCGTGGCGGACAGGGCCGCCACCGAACCGACGGACAGGTCGATGCCCGCCGAGACGATGACGAAGGTGACGCCGAAGGCGAGGATGGCGGTGACGGCGGCCTGGACGCCGACGTTCAGCAGGTTCTGGGTGGTCAGGAAGTCGCCGGAGAGCAGTGACATCGCCACCACCAGGACGACCAGGGCGCTCAGCGCCCCGTTGTCGAGCAGGACGCGGCGCAGCACGGAGACTCCGCCCGCCCCCGGGTCGCTCTTGGCTGTCTCAGTGGCCACGGGGGCCCTCCTTCTCCTGCTGCGTCGCGGGGTGTTCGGTGGGGGCGGGGCCCCGGTCGGTGGTCGCGGTGCCGACGGCGAGGGCCATCACCGCGTCCTGGGTGGCCTGGTCCGCGGGGAGTTCCCCGGCGATGCGGCCGTGGGCCATGACGATGACCCGGTCGCTCATGCCGAGGACTTCGGGCAGATCGCTGGAGATCATCAGGACGGCGTGGCCGGAGGCCGTCAGCTCGTTGATGAGCTGGTAGATCTCGACCTTCGCGCCGACGTCGATGCCCCGGGTGGGCTCGTCGAGGATGAGGACGCGGGTGTCGGCCAGCAGCCACTTACCGATGACGACCTTCTGCTGATTGCCGCCGGACAGGGTGCGCACCTGCTGGTCCGGGCCGGACATGCGGACGCCGAGCTGCCGGGCGATCCGGGCGGCGGCGGTGCGCTGCCCCTTGAGGTCGACCAGACCGGAGCGGGTCGCCGAGCGGAGGGTGACCAGCCCGAGGTTCTCCTGGACGGAGGCGTCGAGAACGAGGCCCTGGCCCTTGCGGTCCTCGGGAACGAGGCCGAGTCCGGCGCCCATCGCGGCGGGGACGTCGTGCCGGGCGAGGCGCTCGCCGCGGACGTCGACGGTACCGGTGTCGTACGGGTCGGCCCCGAAGACGGCGCGCGCCACCTCCGTACGCCCGGCCCCGACGAGTCCGGCGAGGCCGACGACCTCCCCGGCGCGCACGTCGAAGCTGATGTCGTGGAAGACGCCGTCCCGGGTCAGTCCGCGTACGGACAGCAACGCCTCGCCCGCGCCGGGGCGTTGGCGCGGGTACTGCTGCTCGATACTGCGCCCGACCATGAGTTGGACCAGCTCGTCCTCGGGGGTGGCGGCCGGGACCTGCTCGACGCTGCGGCCGTCGCGCAGGACGGTGACGCGGTCGCCGAGTGCGGCGATCTCTTCCAGGTGGTGGGTGATGAAGACGATCCCGACGCCGTCCGCGCGCAGGTGGCGCACGATCGCGAAGAGCTTGTCGACCTCCTCGGAGGTGAGGACGGCGGTCGGTTCGTCCATGATCAGAACCCGGGCGTCCAGGCTGAGCGCCTTGGCGATCTCCACCATCTGGAGCCGGGCGATGCCGAGGTCGCGCACCTTGGCGTCGGGCGCGACGTCGACCCCGACCCGGCGCAGCAGTTCGCGTGCGTCCTCCCGCATCCGGCGGTGGTCGACGAGGCCGAAGCGGCGGGGCTGGCGGCCCAGGAAGATGTTCTCGGCGACGGTGAGGTCGGGGACGAGGTTGAACTCCTGGTAGATGGTGGCGATACCGAGGCGTTCGGCGTCCTGGGCGTTCGCGATGCGCACCTCGCGGCCCTCGGCCAGGATGCGGCCGCGGTCGGGGCGGTAGGCGCCGGAGAGCGTCTTGATGAGGGTGCTCTTGCCCGCGCCGTTCTCGCCGAGCAGCACATGGACCTCGCCGCCGCGCAGGTCGAAGTCGACGTTGTCGAGCGCCACCACACCGGGGAAGGTCTTGCGCAGTCCCTCGACGCGCAGCAACTCCTCGGGGTGGCGGGCGGGTTGTCCCTCCGGCCCGGTCGGCGGTCGCTTCTGCGATACGGTCACCGCTCGCTCCTCTGGTTCGGTGCGGCCGCGCCGCACGACCGGCGTACGACGAGGCGGGCGGGCAGGGTGACGGACCGCGGGGTCCGTCCTTCGATCAGGTCGGCCAGCGCGCGTACGGCGGCCCGTGCCAGGTCCGCGGTCGGCTGGGCGATGGTGGTGATCGGCGGATCGGTGTGGACGAACCACGGGATGTCGTCGAACGCGGCGAGGGCGATGTCGTCCGGTGCGCGCAGCCCGTGCGCCCGGATCGCGTCCAGCGCGCCGAGCGCCATCAGGTTGTCGGCGGCGAACACGACCTCGGGCGGCTCGGGCAGTGCCAAGAACCCCTCGGTGGCCCGGCGTCCACTGGCCGCCTGGAAGTCGCCCTGCCCGATGTAGGCGTCCGGCAGGGCGAGCCCCAGCCCGTCCAGCGCGTCCCGGAAGGCCTCGACGCGCTCGTTGCCGGTGGTGGTGGCCGCGGGCCCGGCGATGATGGCGAGCCTGCGGTGGCCGAGGCCGTGGAGATGGCCGACCAGCTCTCTGACCGCACCGGTGCCGTCGGCTCGGACGACGGGGACGTCGATGCCGGGGATCCAGCGGTCGACGAAGACCATCGGCGTACCGCTCAGGGCCACCTCCCCCATCAGCGGGGACCCGCCGTCGGCGGGCGAGACGAGCAGCCCGTCGATCCTGCGGTCGACCAGGGTGCGGATGTGGTGGTCCTGGAGCTCGGGCCGCTCGTCGGCGTTGCCGATGATGACGCTGTAGCCGAGGGCGCGGGCCTCCTCCTCGACGAAGCGGGCCAGCTCGGTGAAGTACGGGTTGAGCACGTCACTGATGACCAGCCCGAGGGTGCGGGTCTGCGCGGTGCGCAACGACCGGGCCACCGCGTTGGGCCGGTAGCCCAGCGTCTCGACGGCGGCGCGCACCCGGGTGCGCGCCTCGGCGCTGACGGACGGGTGACTGTTCAGCACCCGCGAGACGGTGGCGACGGACACGCCCGCCGCGGCCGCGACATCCTTGATGCCCGCCATCCCCGGACCACCTCCTTGTGGTTTCCGTACCTCTCGAAACCCTGGACGGTCCGGCTCGTCACCAACGCCATGGAATCGATTACACACGCGATTGGAATCGATTACACGACCGAAGGCAAGCCCCTGCCGCGCGTCCGAGACCGGATCGTGATCGGGGCTGCGCCGGGCGCCGGCCCCCGGGAAACGCGGAAGACCCCAGCTGAGCTGGGGTCTTCGTCTGTGTCCGAGGGGGGACTTGAACCCCCACGCCCGATAAAGGGCACTAGCACCTCAAGCTAGCGCGTCTGCCATTCCGCCACCCGGACAAGGTGCCTGTCGTTCGCGGTGTGTTCCCCGCGGCGACACTGAAAACCATACCAGGGGTTCGGAGCGTGTTTCACCTGCTTAACCCGTGCATAGCCGGTGGTCAGTGCGGTGTCGTGGGGTGCGGCGCGAGGAGTCGGCGGGGGCTGCGCCTCCGCGGTCCGCGGGGGTCGCGGGGCTACCTTCGCGTCCATGAGTGATCGCGGCTACCGTCGGCCCCGCCCGCTGTCCCCGCTGCGCGAGCATCTGCGCGACACGTTCTGGTTCGCCCCGACCGCGGGGTTCGTCAGCGTGTTCGTGCTGTGGCTGATCGCCTCCGAGGTGGACGACCAGGTCGTCTCCCTGTTCCAGCGGGAGGGGGCGTACGACGAACTGGCCGGGCTGATGTCCTTCTCGCAGGACACGAAGACGATCGTCACCACGATCAGCTCGGCGATGATGACCTTCATCGGTGTCGTCTTCAGCATCTCGATGGTCGCCGTGCAGATGGCGAGCGGGCAGCTGACGCCCCGGGTGGTGCGGATCTTCGTCCGGAGCCGGATCAGCAAACTGACGCTGACGGTGTTCCTGGCGACGTTCCTGTTCTCGCTGCTGGTGCTGTCCTCGTACGAGGGCGAGACGGACCCGCGGCGGGTGACGTCGGTGCCGCTGTTGCAGAGCCTGCTGATCCTGCTGCTGGTCGCGGCGAGTCTGCTGCTCTTCGTCATGTACGTCAGCTCGACGCTGCGGCTGATGCAGGTCGGGCCGGTCGTCGACCGGATCGCGCGGGACTCCTTCCGGGTGCTCGGCAGGATGCCGTGGGGGCCGGAGGGCGACGACGACCCGGGGCCGGAGACCGCGCGGGTGATGTACGAGGGACCGGCCGGGGTGCTGCGGGACGTGAACACGGCGCGACTGGTGCGGGCCGCGCGACGGCAGGGCGTCGTGCTGCGGCTCATCCCCCGGATCGGCGACTTCGTGGTGGCGGGGACGCCGATGTTCGCCGTCCACGGCGGGGACGCACCCCCGCGGCACCGGCTGCGGTCCGCGGTCTCCGTGTCGGTGGAGCGCACCCTGCACCAGGACCTGGCGTTCGGGCTGCGTCAGCTCACCGACATCGCCCTGCGGGCCCTGTCGACGTCCGTGAACGACCCGACCACCGCCGTCCAGTGCCTGGACCGGATCGTTCAGTTCCTCGCCGTCGTGGTGCGGCTGCCGCTCGGGACGGTCCACCACCGGGACCGGGCCGGGCGGGTGCGGCTGGTGCAGGAGGGGCCGGGGTGGGCGGATCTGGTCGATCTGGGCTTCGAGGAGATCCGCTGGTGCGTGGCGGGCAGTCCGCAGGTGACGCGGCGGCTGATGGCGGGGCTGGACGATCTGCTGCTGCTCGCCCCTGCGGGACGCAGGCAGCCGCTGCTCCGGCATCGCGCGCTGCTGGTCCAGACCGTGGAGCGCGCGGTTCCGGTGCCCGCCGACCGGACGTTCGCCCTCCTCCCGGACCGGCAGGGCATCGGGTAGCGGCCAGGGCTTCTCTCAAGGGGTATCGGCTGCGGACGCGGGCCCGCGCCGCCGGTGGGTTCCGGCGACCCGGGCCCGCGGGGGTGTCAGCCGCAGCGGCCCTCGCGCAGCGAGTGCAGGTGCTCGCTGGACTTGCGGGCGAAGGCGAGCGAGTCCACCGGGTTGTCGTGCTCGGCCTGCCAGTGGTGGTAGCTGCGGCCGTGGTGGGTGCGCTTGGTGACCTTGGACAGGAACGTCTTGTAGTCGATGTCCCCGTCGCCCACGTCCGACATGCGGTAGCCGTCGCGGGTCGTCTCGTCGCGGACCCCGTCCTTCACGTGGAAGAGCGGGTAGCGGTGGGGGTGCTTGAGGACGTACTTCAGCGGGTCGAGCGGGGCCGGGGTGCCGTCGACGCGCTTGCTGAACCGGAACTGGGCGCAGTAGGCCCAGTAGATGTCCATCTCCAGGTAGACCAGGTCCGGGTCGGTCTCGGCCAGCAGCACGTCGTACAGGCGCACGTTGGGCTTGTCGGTCGCGAAGGAGAACTCCTCGGCGTGGTTGTGCTGGTAGAACTTCATGCCCCGCTTGCGGGCGGCGGCCCCGTAGGTGTTGAAGTCCTCGGCGGCCCGCTTCCAGCCGTCGACGGTGGAGCCGTAGCGGAAGGGGCCCGCGGCCGTTCCGATGTGCTTGAGGCCGAGGGCTTGGGCGTCGTCGAGGACCTTCTCCAGGTTCTGGGCGAAGGTGTAGGCGCCGGGGTTGTTGTCGTCGTAGTAGCCGACGTGACTGCCGATCGGGTTCAGGCCGTGGTCCTTGGCCAGCCGCTTGAGCTGGGCCAGGGTGATCGGGCCGGCCGAGCCCTGGGTGTAGCCCGCGAGCTCGATCTCGTCGTACCCGTACTTCTCCAGCTCGGCGAAGACGGGGGCGAAACCGAGCGTGGAGATCTTGTCGCGGAGGCTGTAGAGCTGGATGCCGAGGCGGCCGGGCGGCAGGACGGGCTTGCCCTTGCCGTGCCCGTGGTCATGCCCGTGTCCGTGGCCGTGTCCCTGGCCGCGGTCGGCGGCCTGCGCGCTCGTGGCGCCGATGATCGTGGCCGCGGTGGCTCCGGCGGCGACGCCGAGGACGTTGCGGCGGCTCAGTCTGCGGGCGAGTTCGGTGTCCTTGGAGGTGCGGCTCATGTTCGCGTGACTCCCTTGGGTGACATGGGTGTGCGGTGCGGTACCGGACGCGTGACGGGGAATGTCAGTGCAGTCCGGCAAGCTGGAGGAGCAGGGACTTCACTTCGGTGGCCCTGACCCGGTCGGTGAACGCGTGGGGGGTGGAGCAGAGGATGAGCGGACCTTCGTCGTCGCTCTCGGGGAGGCGGCCGTGGCTGCCGCGAATAGGTGAGGGGTCCAGCGGGACGACCGCCATGCGGTAGCGCATCCCGAGCTTCTTGCGGGCGACCGCCGAGACGGCCTTGACCCGGACGTAGGGGTCCTCGGGGTCCATGAACAGCTCGACGGGGTCGTAGCCGGGCTTGCGGTGGATCTCGACGAGCTGGGCGAAGTCGGGCGCGCGGGCGTCGTCGAGCCAGTAGTAGTAGGTGAACCAGGCGTCCTTCTCCGCCACGGCGACCAGCTCCCCGGAGCGGGGGTGGTCCAGGTGGTGCGCCTTCTTGCCCTCGTCGTCCAGGAGCTGGTCGATACCGGGCAGGTCCGCGAGGGCGGCCCGGGTCGCTTCCAGGTCCTCGGGGCGGCGTACGTAGACGTGGGCGAGCTGGTGGTCGGCGACCGCGAAGGCCCGGGAGGCCATCGGGTCCAGGTACTCCATGCCGTCCTGGGTGTGGACCTCCAGCAGGCCCGCCCGGCGCAGGGCGCGGTTGATGTCGACGGGGCGGTTCACCCGGGTGATGCCGTATTCGGAGAGCGCGACCACGGTCCTGCCCTCGGCGCGGGCGTCGGCCAGCAGCGGGGCGATCGCCCGGTCCAGTTCGGCGGCGGCCCGGTGGGAGCGCGGGTCGTCGGGGCCGAAGCGCTGGAGGTCGTAGTCGAGGTGCGGCAGATAGCAGAGCGCGAGGTCGGGGGTGCGGGTGGCGATGATGTGCCGGGTGGCGTCGATGATCCACTGGGAGGAGACGAGGTCGGCGCCGGGCCCCCAGAAGTGGAAGAGGGGGAACGTGCCGAGTTTGTCGGTCAGTTCGTCGTGCAGGGCGGGCGGACGGGTGTAGCAGTCGGGTTCCTTGCGGCCGTCGGCGTAGTAGACGGGGCGCGGGGTGACCGTCCAGTCGGTGTCGGCGCCCATCGCGTACCACCAGCAGATGTTGGCGACGGTGTAGCCGGGGTGGGCGCGGCGGGCGGCGTCCCAGAGTTTGTCGCCCTCGACGAGTCCGTTGTGCTGCCGCCACAGCAGCACGTCGCCCAGCTCGCGGAAGTACCAGCCGTTGGCGACGATGCCGTGTTCGGCGGGCATGGTTCCGGTGAGGAAGGTGGACTGGGCGGCGCAGGTGACGGCCGGCAGCACGGTGGACAGGGGGGCCTGCGCGCCCTGGCGGCCGAGCGCCGCGAGGTGGGGCATGTGGGCCAGGAGCTGCGGGGTGAGGCCGACGACGTCGAGGACGAGGAGGGGGGTGGGGCCGCCGCCGTCCTCCGCGCGCCGCGAGTGGGCCGTGCTGTCCGTGCTGTCCGTGCTCATGGCAGTTCCTTGAGACCGAGGTCGACCAGGAGGTCGCGGGCGAGGGTGAGTTCGGCGGCGATGCCGTCGGCGAGCTGGGTGCGGGTGCGGGGCCGCAGCTCGGGCGGGAGCGCCTGCCAGGTGTACGTCTCCACCTCCAGGTGGCGGGTCAGCGGCACGGGTCCGCCGACGAGCCGGGCGAGCGTGGTGCGGAGCACGGGCAGGGTGGAGGTGAGCGGCGGCGCGGGGGGCGCGTGCAGCGGTACGTGGAAGTGGGCGCGCCAGGGGGTGGAGTCGGGCAGCGCCCGGCCGCCGATCGCCTCGTCGAGGTCGTCGGTGCCGCGCAGCCCGGCGGCGGTGCTGGTGCGGGTCTGGTGCAGGAAGCGCGGTTCGGCGAAGGCGCCGAGCGCGGTGCGGACCTCCGGCAGGTGGGGGTGCTCGGCGTGCAGGGCCGCGGAGAGCTGGGACTTGACGACCCGGACCCCGGCGGCGTTGAGGGCGTCGAGCGCGGTGCCGGGGTCCTCGAAGGAGGTGGCGAGGTGGCAGGTGTCGACACAGATGCCGATGCGGTCGTGGGCCACGTCGGTGAGCGGGGCGATGGCGTCGGCGGTGGTCTCGACCGTGCAGCCCGGTTCCGGTTCGAGGCCGATCCGGATGGACTTCCCGGTCAGTTCGGAGAGGGCGTCCAGGCGCTGGGCGAGGGTGGTGAGGGCGGCGCGCGCGGTGCGGGCGGCCTCGGGGTCGCCGTCGTAGGGGGTGCGCCAGGCGAGCGGCAGGGTGGAGATGCTGCCCTCGGTGACGTCGTCCGGGAGCAGGGCGGCGAGGAGGCGGGCGAGGTCGGTGGTGTGGGCGAGCCGGTCCGGTTCGGTCCAGTCCGGGCGGTAGACCCGGTACTTGACCTCGTCGGCGCCGAATCCCTCGTACGGGAAGCCGTTGAGGGTGACCACTTCCAGGCCGCGGCTGTCGAGTTCGGCGCGCAGGGCGCGGAGTTCGGCGGGGTCGTTGATCAGGGTGCGGGCGGCGTCCCGGGCGAGCCACAGGCCGATGCCGAGCCGGTCCCGGCCGAGCCGTCGGCGTACGGGTTCGCAGTGGTCGCGGAGCTGGGCGCGGACGCCGGCCAGACTTTCGGCGGGGTGGACGTTGGTGCAATAGGCGAGGTGGACGGTGGAGCCGTCCGGGTGGCGGAAGCGCATCGCCTCACTCCCCGCCGCGCAGGATGGAGTTGCCCTCGTGGAGCGTGTCGGGGGCGGGGACGTCGAGCTGGAGGCGGCCGCTCTGGCCGTAGAAGGCGACGGGGTTGCGCCACAGGACCTGGTCGACGTCGTCCTCGGTGAATCCGGCCTTCAGCATGGCGTCGGCGACCTTGCGGGTCTTCAGCGGGTCGCTCTTGCCCCAGTCGGCGGCCGAGTTCACCAGGACCTTCTCCGTGCCGTGGTTCTGGAGAATGGTGACCATCCGGTCCTCGTCCATCTTGGTGTCCGGGTAGATGGAGAACCCGGCCCAGCAGCCGCTGTCGGCGGCGGCCCGCACGGTGGTCTCGTTGAGGTGGTCGAGCAGGACGAACTCCGGGGGGAGGTTCGATTCGCGGATGACGTCGATGGTGCGGTGCAGACCGGCCAGCTTGTCGCGGTGCGGGGTGTGGACGAGGGCGGGCAGCCCGTGGTCGGCGGCGAGCTGGAGCTGGGCGGCGAGGGCGTGGTCCTCGGCGGGGGTCATCGAGTCGTAGCCGATCTCGCCGACGGCGACGACGGAGTCCTTGACGAGATAGCGGGGCAGGGCGTCCAGGACGGGGGTGCAGCGCGGGTCGTTCGCCTCCTTGGGGTTGAGGGCGAGCGTGCAGTGGTGCGCTATGCCGTACTGGGAGGCGCGGAAGGGCTCCCAGCCGAGCAGCGCGTCGAAGTAGTCGTAGAAGCTGGCGGGCGAGGTGCGGGGCTGGCCGAGCCAGAAGGAGGGTTCCACGAGGGCGCGGACGCCCGCGTCGTACATCGCCTGATAGTCGTCCGTGGTCCTGGACGTCATGTGGATGTGGGGGTCGAAGATGCGCATCAGGACTCCTCCGTGGGGGCGGCGGGGGCGGTGAGGGCGAGGACGGTGCGCAGGTCTTCGGGGACGGCGCGTCCCGCGGCGGTGCGTTCGGCGGCGAAGTCGCTGAGCATCCGGGCGAGTTCGGCGTCTCCCCGGGCGCGTTCGCCGAGCCGGGCGACAGCCGCCACCGGCACCTCGGTGAACAGGCACTTCAGCACGGCGTGCCGCCAGGCGTGCTGGTCCAGGTGGGCGGCGGCGTAGGGGCCGACGGCCGCGGCGACCAGCAGGGTGTCGTTGGTGCGCAGGGCGTCCTCGACGAGCGGGAGGGCGGTGTCCCCGAGGTCGAGGAGGTGCAGGGTGAGCAGGACGGCGCGGCGTTCGGCGGCGGTGCCCTGTTCGTAGAGCCGGACGACGTCGGTGCGGGAGGGACGGGCCTCGATCAGGAGGAGCGCGCGTACGGAGTCGGCGTTTCGCTGACCGCAGTGCCGGCCCGCCGCGGCGTACCGCAGTTCCCACACCGGGGTGGCGGACCCCGCGGTGGCGGGCGCACCTGTCCCGGGCTCGGCGGGCGTGGCGTGGTCCGCGGCGGCGGCGAGGGCGTCGGCGAGCCAGGCGCGGGCGGGGGCGTCGAGGTCGGCGTCGAGGTCTTCCCTGGAGGTCAGCACGGGGCGCCTCCCGCCGTCGCGGCGCGGTGCGGGGCGGTGTCGCGGGTCATCGCGTCGCGGAGGAACGCGATGGATTCGCGGGCGAGTTCGGGGCCCGCGTGGGAGTGGCGGGGCAGTTCCACGACGGTGAGGCCCCGGTAGTCGGAGGCGGCGAGGGCGGCGAGCACGGGCGGGAAGTCGATCTCCCCGTCCCCGAACGGGAGGTGCTCGTGGACCCCGCGCCGCATGTCCTCGATCTGGACGTGGCGCAGCCAGGGGGCGGAGGCCCGGACGCACTCCACGGGGGTGGCGTCCTCCAGGCACTGGCAGTGCCCGATGTCGAGCGTGAGGCCGAGGGTCCCGGGGTCGTGCAGGAGGCCCCTGAGGTGGTGGAAGTCGGCGAGGGTGGCGAGGAGGTGGCCGGGTTCCGGTTCGATCGCGAGGGGGATGCCGGAGCGGTCGGCGGCTTCGAGGACGGGGGTGAGCGCTTCGGTGAGGCGCTTCCACGCGGTGTCCGTCGAGGTGCCGGGCGGGGTGATGCCGCTGAAGCAGTGCACGGCGTGGGCCCCGAGTTCGGCGGCCACGTCGACGGCCCGGACGAGCAGGGCGGTCCGGGCGGCCCTGGCATCGGGGTCCGGATCGAGCAGGGACGGCCCGTGTTTGCGGCGCGGGTCCAGGACGTAGCGGGCGCCGGTCTCCACGGTGACCCGCAGACCGAGGGAGGTGAGCCGGCGCCGGACCTGGCGGGTGCGTTCGGCGAGGTCCGGGGCCATGGGGTCTAGGTGCATGTGGTCGAGGGTCAGTCCGACGCCCTCGTAGCCGAGGTCGGCGAGGAGGCCCAGCGCGTCGTCGAGGCGCAGGTCGGTCAGCCCGTTGGTGCCGTAGCCGAGGTGGAGGGTCATGTGAGGCTCACCTTCCGGGCGAGGGTGCGGGCGAGGGGGACGAGCCCCATGACGGCGAGACCGGTGAGCGGCGACCCCGAGCGGGCGGCGAGCGCGGCTTGGAGCGGGATCATGGCCCGGATGCCCCCGCCGACCGCCCGCTGGGTCAGCGGCGGGGACGGGTTGAGCGCGGCGTGCAGGAGGGGCGGCCCGGCGGTCCGGAGGTAGGCCCCGGTGAAGGCGAGGGGCAGCAGGCGGACGAGGTCGTGGACCCCGCTCAGCAGGTCTCCGAGGCGCGGCACGGCGAACGCGCCGGAAGCGGCGGAGCCCGCGAACGCGCCGGATGCGGTGGGCTTCGCGGGGTGACCGCCCCAGGGTCCGGCCGCAGGGTGACCGCCCCAGGGTCCGGCCATGGGGTGGCCGTCCCAGGGTGCGGTGTCGGCCGTCGCCGTGCCGGGAGCGCCGAGGCCGCCGAACACCGCGCGGCCGCCGGTAACGCCGGGCGCACCGGGGCGCTCGGCTCCTCGTCCCAGCCACTCCCCCGCGACGGCCGCCGCCAGCCCCGTGGTGGTGGCCAGCACCGCCAGCGGCGTTCCGGTGGAGCCGCCCTGCGTCTCGTGGCGTGACACGGCGGTCACCCCGTAGGTGTGGGCGCCGAGCACCAGGGCGGCGGGAAGCGCGGGCAGACCGGCCGCCAGTCCGCCGCGCGGCCGTGCCGCGGGCTCGGGCGGCATGGCCGGGCCGGGTGTCACGGCAACGTTGTCGGGAGCTCCGCGCCGACCGTGTGCCACCGCAGCGGTGGCCGACCTCCCGGGCGCCGCGGCCGCGACCGCACCCAGCAGCAGGTCCAGGGAGCGGGCGGCCGCCATCGCCGCCGGGCCCGCCTTCGTGTGCTTGAGGCGCAGGTCGTACGCCCAGACGGTGGCGGCCAGGCCCGTGGCGACTCTCAGCGCGGGGCGTCCGGCCCGAGCGGCCAGGGCCAGGCCCGCCGCCGTCAGCGCTCCGGCCGCGCCCAGAGCCGCGGCCGGGCTGATCCGGCCCGAGGGGATGGGGCGGTGCGGGCGGTCCACCGCGTCCTCGTCGCGGTCGGCCCAGTCGTTGAGGGCCATCCCCGCCTCGTACAGGCACAGCGACGCGCCGATCGCCAGCGCGGTGCCCCGGCCGGGCCGACGGCCCACCGCCGCCGCGCCCGCCAGGGCGTCGCCGGGCACGGAGAACAGCGCCGACACGCGCAGCAGTTCCGCCCAGGCGCGCAGTCGCTGCCGGGGTGTGCCCCGCTCGGCGACCGCGCCCCCGTCGGTGTCCACGGCCCGGCCGGCGTCTGTGCCCCGGGGGGCGGACGAGGCCGGTCGACCGCTGACGCCGGCACCCACACCGACGCCAGTGCCGGAACCGGAATCGGAACCGGAGGGATCGACGCCGGTGTTCCGGTCGGGGCCGGCGCCCCTGCCCGTACCCGCGTCCGTCGCGCCGTTCCGTCCTGCGCTCCGGTCCATGGGGCGGGGTCCGGGCCTGTCCGGTGCGGGCGCAGTCCCGCCCGGACCGGACAGGCTGTCCTGGGTGGCGGGGATCGGGACCCCGCCGTGTGCGTAACCGTTCCTGCGCCCGGCCGGGAGCGCCGAGAGAGCCAGGACTCCCGCGAGCACGACGGGAAGCGCGGGAAGGGCGGTCAGGGCCGGAAGAGCGGTCAGCGCGGGCAGGACCCGGCGCCGCCGCCTCACGCCTGGCCCCGCAGCCGTTCGGCGAAGGTGAGCAGGGTGGTGTACTGCTCGGCAAGGGCGGCCGAGGTGCCGCCGTCGGGGTCCTTGAAGTAGAAGCCCAGCTCCGGCAGGGGGCCGCTGACGCCCACCTCGTGGGCGCGGGCCAGCAGTCGGGCGAGGTCCAGGACCAGGGGGGCGGCGAGGGCCGAGTCGCAGCCCTGCCAGATGGTCTGGAGGACCATGCGGGAGCCGAGGAAGCCGTCGAAGGCGATGTGGTCCCAGGCGGTCTTCCAGTCGCCCATCGCGGGGACGTCGTCGATGTGCACCTCGCCCTCGGGGGCGGTGCCGAAGGTGTCGGCCAGCACGCGTTCCTTGCCCGCGTTCTTGGCGGCGGCCGCGGCCGGATCGGCCAGCGCCGCCCCGTCCCCGCCGCCCAGCAGGTTCGACCCGGACCAGGCCCGTACGGCCAGGGCGCGCTGGAGGAACATCGGGGCGAGTACGGAACGCAGCAGCGTCTGGCCGGTCTTGCCGTCGCGTCCGGCGTGGGGAAGTCCGCTGGAGGCGACGGTGTCGGCGAGCGCGGGGGCGCGCAGTCCGGTCGACGGGGTGAAGTTGGCGTAGGCGCAGCCCGCTCGCAGGGCCGCCGCGGCGTACAGCGAGCTGGCGGGCAGCCGGGTGTCGTCGGGGCCGGGGGCGGGTTCGGTGGAGGCGACGTTGACGACGACGGTGCGCGCCAGGCCGTGGCGGTGGGAGAAGTCGGTGAGGTCGGCGGCGAACGCGGCGATGAGTTCCGCGTCGGTGCGCCGGTCGCCGGGGAGGGGTCCGCCGGGGCGTATCTCCGCGTCGGCGGCGTCGAGTTCGGCGCGTACGGCGGAGGGCAGCGAGTGCGGGAGCACGCCGCCATCGGCCAGCGCCTCGGCCCGCTTGGACAGCGGGCAGTCGAGGGTGTCGTGGCCGCCGAAGACCAGGTCGGTCAGGGCGGGAAGGCCGCTGTCGGCGAAGGGGGGCGTCTCGGTGACCATGCCGGTCGGCGGGTGGAGTCCCGCCGCGATGGCGGCGCAGCCCGCGGTGGCGGTGGTCGCGACGGAGCCACGTGCTCCGATGAACCAGACACCGGTACGGCCTGGTGCGTCGCTACGGCCTTCACGATCGGCGAATGCGGTCACGGGCTGCCTCCCTGGGCGAATGTCGGGGTGGAGGACGGCGGGCGGGGGAAGGCGTGTGCGCTCCCCCCGCCCGTCGTCGGCAGAGGTGGCCGCCCTACGTGGAGGGCAGCTCCTTCAGGTGGATGTTGCGGAACGACACCTGGTCGTCGGCTCCGTGGTTCTGGAGGCCGATGTAGCCGTCCTTCAGGCTACGGACCGGGTCGGTGTTGGTGAAGTCGTTGATCTTCGTTCCGTTGAGGAAGAGCTGGAGACGCTCGCCCTGGACCTTGATCTCGTAGCTGTTCCACTGGCCCGGCGGCCGCAGGACGCGGTCACGGGCCTTGATGTTGGCCGACTTGAAGCCGTAGACGGCGCCCGTGGTGCGGTCCGCGGCGTCCGTGGCGTCGATCTGGATCTCGTAGCCCTTGTTCACCGCCGACCAGGGGTCGTCGGACTCCGGGAAGCCCACGAAGACACCGGAGTTGTCGTCGCCAGCCATCTTCCAGTCCAGCTTCAGGGAGTAGGACTTCAGCTCCTTGGCCTGGTAGTAGAGCAGGCCCATGCCGCCCTCGGAGTGCAGGGCGCCGTCACTGACGGAGAACTTCCCCGGGCCCGCCTGCTTCCAGCCTTCCAGCGTCTTGCCGTTGAAGATCGAGCGGTAGTCCTTGCTCGGCTTGCAGTCGGCCTTGACCTGACCGGTGGCGTAGCGCAGTCCGCCCGACAGGTGCTGACGGAAGGCCGGTTCGGCGTAGGACTCCTTGGTGTGGCCGAGTCCGGTGTAGAAGGAGCGGCCGCCCTGGTAGGTCTGGCACCAGGAGACCGGGTGGTCGCCCTTCATGTTCCCGCCGGTGTAGGTGGTCTCGTCCAGGGTGGCGAGGACCTTGGCCTTGTCCCGGGGGTTGGTGCGGTAGTTATACCACTCGTCGGTACGCTCCCACTCCTCGTCCAGGTGGGCGGTGGCGGGGTGGTCGTGGTCCTCGACGCGGACGGTGGCGGGCTGGATCTGCGGGTGGGAGTCGAAGTAGGCGCCGACGAGGCCGCCGTAGAACTCCCAGTCGTACTCCGTGTCGGCGGCCGCGTGGATGCCGACGTAGCCGCCGCCGGTGGCCACGTAGTTCTCGAACGCCTTCTGCTGGTCGGCGTTGAGGACGTCACCGGTGGTGGAGAGGAACGCGACGGCGTCGTAGCGGGCGAGGTTGCTGGTGGTGAACTGGGCGGCGGACTCGGTGGAGTCGACCGTGATGTTGGTGTCCTTGCCGATCTGCTTCAGGGCCTCGATGCCCGCGGGGATCGAGTCGTGGCGGAAGCCGGCGGTCTTGGAGAAGACCAGGACACGCTTGGCGGTCTTGTCGACGGGGCTGTTGGAGAGTTCGAAGTCGTCGATGTCGTAGAGGGCTCCGTCGCCGCCCTTGAAGACGAGGAAGAGCTCGGTCTGCTTCTTCGACGCTCCGCGCAGCGGGATGTCGACGTCCTGGAAGGTGTCCCAGCTGCCGGTCACCGGGACGGGCCCGGAGCCGAGGATCTTGCCGGTGGGCGATCCGGTGCGCACTTCGAGGAATCCGCCCGAACCGGCCGACGAGACACGGGCGGTGAGCTTCGTGGCGCCCGCCAGGACGTAGGTGTCGAAGGAGATCCAGTCGTCGTTGTGGATGTCGCCGACGGTCTTGCCGCCGTGCGCGCTGTCCTTGCCGGGCGTGGTGATGCCGGAGGAGTCGTCGAAGTGCTCGGCCTGCCGGTGCTTGGGCTGGAGGCGGGCCTGGTCCTTGCCGGTCAGCTTGGCCTGGCCGCCGCCGCCGTTGTCGGTGTAGGAGGCGGAGATGCCGCCGTAGATGTTGGCGTTGGGGTCGTGGCCGCCTTCCATGGCGGTCTTGATGGTGCCTTCGCAGCCGTGTTCGGTGGTGATGTCGTGGCCGTGGCTGTCGTGGCCCAGGGTGAACTTGACCTCGACCTTGGCGCAGTCGATGGTGCCGTCCTCGGGGTCGCTGACGTTGACCTTGAAGGGCACGGCGTCACCGAACTCGAAGAGCTGCCCGTCCTGCGGCAGCACGAGCTCCACGGTCGGGGCGGTGTTGCCGACGGTCACGTGGACGCTGGCCGAGCCGGTGCGGCCGGTCGGGTCCTCGGCGGTGAGCGTCGCGACGTAGGTGCCGTTCTTCTTGTACGTGTACGTGGGGTTGGCCGCGGTGGAGGTGCCGCCGTCGCCGAAGTCCCAGGAGTAGGTCAGGGCGTCGCCGTCGCCGTCGGACGTGCCCTCCGAGGAGAACTTCACCTTCAGGGGCGCGGTGCCCGAGGTCTTGCTGGCCGAGGCCTCCGCGATGGGCGAGCGGCCTCCGGTGGCGTTCTCGATGCGGTAGAGCGCGGAGTTCTCGTCGCCGCCGAACCAGGCCAGGCCGTAGTCCAGGACGTACAGCGCGCCGTCGGGGCCGAAGGCCATGTCCATGATCTGGGTGCCGGACCACGGCACGTCGTTGATGGACTGGACCGCGCCGTCGGCGTCCTGCTCGATGCGCTTGATCCACCGGCGGCCGAACTCACCGGCGAAGAAGTCGCCGTCGTAGGCCTCGGGGAACTTGACCGGGGAGTCGAGGTCGGCGTCGTAGTTGTAGACGGGGCCGCCCATCGGGGACTCCGAGCCGGAGCCGAACTCGGGCAGCGAGCCGCCGTCGTAGGGAATCCAGGCGGCTTCGGCGGGCGGCAGGTCGACGAGGCCGGTGTTGTGCGGCGACTCGTTCTTCGGGGCCGCGCAGTCGAAGGCCGCGCCGGAGGCCTTGGTGGCGAAGTCGTAGTCCTTGTACGGCTCGTTCTCACCGACGCAGTACGGCCAGCCGAAGTTGCCGGCCTTCGTCACCCGGGCGAACTCCACCTTGCCGGAGGGGCCGCGGTTCGGGTCCGCCGCGCCCGCGTCGGGGCCGTAGTCGCCGACGTACACGACGCCGGTGGCCTGGTCCACGGAGAAGCGGAACGGGTTGCGGAAGCCCATCGCGTAGATCTCGGGCCGGGTCTTGTCCGTGCCGGGCTCGAAGAGGTTGCCGTCGGGGACGGTGTACGAGCCGTCCTCGGCGACCTTGATGCGCAGGATCTTGCCGCGCAGGTCGTTGGTGTTGGCCGAGGTGCGCTGCGCGTCGAACGCCGGGTTGCGGTCGGGGCGTTCGTCGATCGGGGTGAAGCCGTCGGAGGCGAAGGGGTTGGTGTCGTCGCCGGTGGACAGGTAGAGGTTCCCGTCCTTGTCGAAGTCGATGTCGCCGCCGACGTGGCAGCAGATGCCGCGCGAGGTCGGGACGTCCAGGACCTTCTTCTCGCTGGCGTTGTCGAGGGTGCCGTCCTCGTTGAGGACGAAGCGGGAGAGCCGGTTGACGCCGTCGAACTTCGCGAAGTCGGCCGCGGTGCCGGTCTCGGGGGCGTCGCCCGACGGGGTGTCCATGGGAGGCGCGTAGAAGAGGTAGATGGCCCGGTTCTCGGCGAAGTCGGGGTCGACGCCGACGCCTTGGAGGCCTTCCTCGTCGTGCGTGTACACGGGGAGGGTGCCGGAGATCCTGGTGTTGCCGGCGCTGTCGGTGATCCGCAGCTCGCCGTTGCGGGAGGTGTGCAGCACGCTGCGGTCGGGGAGGACGGCGAGCGACATGGGCTCACCGGTCTCCTCCGCGCCCTTGGCGAGGGTGACCTGCTGGAAGTCCTCGGCGGCCGGGGCGTCGTGCCCGGGGTGGCCGGGGTGGGCGGTGGCGCCCGGCGCGGAGCTGAGGCTGAGGGTCGCGGCGGCGAGGAGCCCGCCGGTGAACAGCGCGAGGGATTTACGGACGCGGGTCCGGTCCAGGAGCCGCTTTCTGGTTCTGTGCACGAAGGTCCTCCGGAGAGTGCCGGTTGTACGGGCGGGTGGAGCCGTGCCGTGACGCGCGGGGACTGCCGCGCGTGCGCCACAGGGGCCGGGTGCGACCCCGGTGACGCGAGTCATGTCGTGTACACGAGGTGGACGGTAGACCTGTTCGTCCGTGTCCGAAAGCCCTTGCGCAACGGTTGGGCCGAACTTCTGCTTCCGGCAGGACAAAGCAGATCGCGGGCAGGGCGGAGCAGCCCCGGGGGCGGGAGAGCGGTCGGCGCCCCACCCCCGGGGCCTGGCGTGCGGAGCTACTCGCCGCCGCCGAAAGCGGCGTCGAAGGAGGCGGCGGGCGGGTCGAAGTCGAACCGCTTGAGGCTGGCCAGGGCTTCCGGCGCACCGGTCAGCCGGTCCATCCCCGCGTCCTCCCACTCCACGGAGACCGGGCCCTCGTAGCCGATGGACCGCAGCATCCGGAAGACGTCCTCCCAGGGCACGTCGCCGTGGCCCGCCGAGACGAAGTCCCAGCCGCGCCGGGGGTCGCCCCAGGGCAGGTGCGAGCCGAGGCGGCCGTTGCGGCCGTCGAGGCGCTTGCGGGCCTCCTTGCAGTCGACGTGGTAGATGCGGTCCCGGAAGTCGTAGAGGAACCCGACCGGGTCGAGGTCCTGCCAGACGAAGTGGCTCGGGTCGAAGTTCAGCCCGAACGCGGGCCGGTGGTCCACCGCTTCCAGGGCGCGCTTGGTGGTCCAGTAGTCGTACGCGATCTCGCTCGGGTGCACCTCGTGGGCGAAGCGCACCCCCTCGGCGTCGAAGACGTCCAGGACCGGGTTCCACCGTTCGGCGAAGTCCTCGTAACCGCGCTCGATCATGTGCGGCGGGACCGGCGGGAACATCGCGACGAGGTGCCAGATCGAGGAGCCGGTGAACCCGATGACCGTGTCGACCCCGAAGGCGGCGGCCGCCCGCGCGGTGTCGGCGATCTCGGCGGCGGCCCGCTGCCGTACGCCTTCGGGCTCCCCGTCGCCCCAGATGCGGGCGGGCAGGATGCCCTGGTGGCGTTCGTCGATGGGATGGTCGCAGACGGCCTGTCCGACGAGGTGGTTGGAGATCGCGAAGCACTTCAGCCCGTACTTGTCGAGCAGTTGGTGCCTGCTGTCCAGGTAGCCGGGGTCCGCGAGCGCCTTGTCGACCTCGAAGTGGTCTCCCCAGCAGGCGAGTTCGAGGCCGTCGTAGCCGAAGTCCCGGGCGTGGCGGCAGACCTCCTCCAGCGGGAGGTCGGCCCACTGGCCGGTGAAGAGGGTGAAGGGGCGGGGCATGTGCGGCAGCCTCCTAGGACGAGAACGGGACCGGGGTGTGGACGGAGTTCTTGGCGGCGCTCTCCTCCACGGCGGCGAGCACCCGCTGGACCTGGAGGCCGTCCGCGAACGAGGGCCGGGGCTCGGTGCCTTCGGTGATCATGCGGATCACGTCCCGGGCCTGGTGGACGAAGGTGTGCTCGTAGCCGAGGCCGTGGCCCGGCGGCCACCACGCCTCCAGGTAGGGGTGTTCGGGCTCGGTGACCAGGATGCGGCGGAATCCGGCGGTGGCGGCGGGCTCGGTGTGGTCGTGGAAGGACAGCTCGTTGAGCCGTTCCAGGTCGAAGGCGAGCGAGCCCAGCTCCCCGTTGACCTCCAGCCGCAGCGCGTTCTTGCGGCCCGCGGCCATCCGGGTCGCCTCGAAGGAGGCCAGCGCCCCGGAGGCGAGGCGGCCGCTGAAGATCGCCGCGTCGTCCACGGTCACCTCGCCCAGCCGTGTCGGGTCCGCTCCGTTGGAGAGCCCGGCCGGCCCGCCCGCGAGCAGGGGCCGCTCCCGTACGAACGTCTCCGAGACGGCCGAGACCCCGGTCAGCAGCTCCCCGGCCAGATACTGGGCGAGGTCCACGATGTGCGCGCCGAGGTCCCCGAGCGCGCCCGAGCCCGCGTGCTCGCGCTTGAGCCGCCAGGTGAGCGGGGACGCGGGATCGACGAGCCAGTCCTGGAGGTAGTGGGCCCGGACGTGGCGCAGGGTGCCGAGGCGGCCGTCCGCGATGAGCTTGCGGGCGTAGGTGATCGCGGGCACCTTGCGGTAGTTGAAGCCGACGATCGCCACCTGGCCCCGGGCCCTGGCCGCCTCCGCGGCGCGGACCATGGCCTCGGCCTCGGCGACGGTGTTGGCGAGGGGCTTCTCGCACAGCACGTGCTTGCCCGCCTCCAGGGCGGCGATGGCGATCTCCGCATGGCTGTCGCCGGGGGTGCAGATGTCGATGAGCTGGACATCGTCCCGGGCGATCAGCGCCCGCCAGTCGGTCTCCGCGGCCGCCCAGCCGTGCCGGGCCGCCGCGGCGTCGACCTTCGCCCGGTCGCGCCCGCAGATCGCGGCGAGAGCGGGCCGCACCGGCAGGTCGAAGACGTGTCCCGCGGTACGCCACCCCTGGGAGTGGGCGGCGCCCATGAACGCGTAACCGACCATGCCGACCCCGAGCGTCGCAGGCGCCTGCTGCTGCGGCGGCGGTGCCCCGGGGGTCTGCGTTTCCGTCTCTTGACTACGGGCCATGCGGACTTCCTCCTCGTCGGTGTGCGGTAACGGGCCGGGGGATGCGGCGTCCGCATCCCCCGGAGTCCCGGTCAGTTGAAGCCCGTCGGCAGGTACTGGTCGATGTTGTCCTTGGTGACCACCGCCGAGTACAGGGTGAGCGAGGTGGGGATCTCCATCTCGGAGAGCCCGCTGACGCCCTTGCTCTGGCCGAGGGCGCGCGCCAGGTCGATGGCGGACGCGGCCATCGTCGGCGGGTAGAGGACGGTCGCCTTCATCACCGAGTTGTCGGCCTTGATGGCGTCCATGGCGGACTTGGCCCCGGCGCCGCCGACCATGATGAACTCGTCGCGCCCCGCCTGCTTGATGGCGCGCAGCGCCCCGACTCCCTGGTCGTCGTCGTGGTTCCACAGGGCGTCGAACTGCTTCTGCGCCTGGAGGAGCTGGGCCATCTTCGCCTGGCCCGACTCGACGGTGAAGTCGGCTGCCTGACGGGCCACCAGCTCGATGTTGGGGTAGTTCTTGAGCGCGGCGGCGAAGCCCTCGCTGCGCTGCTTGGTCAGCTCCAGGTTGTCGATCCCGGCGAGTTCGACGACCTTGGCGTTCGCCTTGCCCTTGAGCTGTTCGCCGATGTAGGTCCCGGCGTTGAGGCCCATGCCGTAGTTGTCGCCGCCGACCCAGCAGCGGTAGGCCTGCGGGGAGGCGAAGACGCGGTCGAGGTTGACGACGGGGATGCCCGCCTTCATGGCCTCCAGGCCCACCTGGGTGAGGGCCTTGCCGTCGGCGGGGAGGATGACGAGGACGTCGACCTTCTTGTTGATGAGGGTCTTGACCTGGCCGATCTGGGCGGCGGTGTCGTTGGAGCCCTCGGTGATCTCCAGGGTGACGTCCTCGTACGTCTCCGCACGGGACTTGGCGTTCACGTTGATGGCGTTGAGCCAGCCGTGGTCGGCCTGCGGACCGGCGAAGCCGATGGTGACGGCCTTGCCGGGCTTGTCGTCGGCAGGCGCGCTGTTGGCGGCGTTCTCCGACTTCTTGGGCTCGTTGCTGGTGCAGGCGGTCAGGAGCGCGCCCGCGGAGACGGCGGCGGTTCCGAACAGCAGCCCTCTGCGGCTGGTTTCTCGCATGGCTCTCAGGCCCTTCATCCGGTGGGTGGGTACGAGGTGCGGGTGCGGGGGGTCGGTCGGCCGGTCAGGTGTCGGCGCCGCGCAGGGTGCGGCGCTGGACGAGGACGGCGGCGACGATGATGGCTCCCTTGGCGATCTGCTGGACGTCGCTCTGGAGGTTGTTCAGCGCGAAGATGTTGGTGATCGTGGTGAAGATGAGGACACCGAGCACGGAGCCGACGATCGTGCCGCGGCCGCCGCTGAGCAGGGTCCCGCCGATGATCGCGGCGGCGATGGCGTCGAGTTCGTAGAGGTTGCCGTTGGTGTTCTGGCCGGAGCCGGCGAGCACGATCAGCATGAACGCGGCGATGCCGCAGCAGAGCCCGGACAGCACGTAGAGGTAGAGGCGCTGGCGGCGGACGTCGATGCCGGCGAGCCGGGCCGCCTCCGCGTTGCCGCCGATGGCGACGGTGCGGCGGCCGAAGGTGGTGCGGTTGAGGATCAGCCAGCCCACGACCGTGACCACGCCGAACATGATGACGAGCGGCGGGATGCCGAGGAAGTAGGAGTCGGGCAGGCCGAGGTCCAGGACCGACTCGACGGTCACGATCTGGGTCTTGCCGTCGGTGATCAGGAGGGCGAGTCCGCGGGCGGACGCCAGCATGGCCAGCGTCGCGATGAAGGGGACCATCCCCCCGTAGGCGATGAGGACGCCGTTGACGAGTCCGGCGGCGACCCCGACGATCACGGCGGTGAACGCGATGCCCGCGAAGCCGAACTCCTGGGTGGCCAGGGTGGTCGCCCAGACCGAGGCGAGGGCCACCATGGCGCCGACGGAGAGGTCGATGCCGCCGCTGGTGATGACGAAGGTCATACCGACGGTGACGACGCCGATGACGGACGCCTGGGTCAGGATCAGCTGGAGGTTCCCGGTGTCCAGGAAGGCCCCCGGCTCGGTGACGCCGCCGACCAGGATCAGCGCGGCGAGCACCCCGAGCAGGGACAGGGTCCGGGCGTCGAACCGCAGTCCGAGGGCGGGCCGTTGCCCGCCGGTCTTCGACGGGGGCTGGTCCGCGGGGCCGGTGAGGGTCCCCTTGTCCGGCCCGTTGTGCTGCGCCGACGGGGCGGGCTGTGTCATGGCGTCGGGCTCCCTTCCATCACGAGGTCGAGTACGCGGTGCTCGTCGAGCTCCTGGGCGGGGGCGGTGTGGACCACCTGTCCCTCGCGGAGCACCAGCACCCGGTCGGCGAGGCCCAGGACTTCGGGCACTTCGCTGGAGACGAGCAGGACGGCGAGGCCTTCGTCGGCCAGCCGCCGGATCACGGCGTAGAGCTCGGCGCGGGCGCCGACGTCCACACCGCGGGTGGGTTCGTCCAGCAGCAGGACCCGGCAGCCGCGCAGCAGCCAGCGGGCCAGCACGGCTTTCTGCTGGTTGCCGCCGGACAGGGTGCGGACGGCGGCGTCCGGGTTGTCCGGCCGCATCTGGAGTTCGCGGGTCGAGCTCTGCGCGGCCTTCCGCTCGCCGCCCCGGTCGATCCAGCCGAAGCGGGCGAAGCGGGAGAGGGAGGAGACCGAGACGTTACGGGTGACCGACTCGGTCAGCAGCAGGGCCTGCGCCTTGCGCTCCTCGGGAGCCAGCCCGATCCCGGCGGCGATGGCGGCCCGGACGCTGCCGGAGCGGAGCGGCTTGCCGTCGACGGTGACGGTTCCGGTGGTCGCCCGGCGGGCGCCGTAGATCGTCTCCAGGATCTCCGAGCGCCCCGAACCGACGAGCCCGGCCAGGCCGACGATCTCGCCGGGCCGCAGCTCCAGGTCGACGGGGTCGAACTCCCCCTTGCGGGAGAGGCCCTGGACGCGCAGGACGGGTTCGGCCGTGAGCTCCGGGGGCTCCTCGGGGCGCGGCGGGAAGACGTACGCGACGTCCCGGCCGGTCATCATGGCAACGATGTCGCGTGTGGGCGTCTCCGCGGCGGGCAGCCCGACGGCGACGGTCCGGCCGTCCTTGATGACGGTGACCCGGTCACCGATGCGGCGGATCTCCTCCAGGCGGTGGGAGATGTACACGACGGCGACGCCGTCGGCGGTGAGGCCGTCGACGATGCGGAAGAGGTTGTCGACCTCGTCCGGGTCGAGGGCGGCGGACGGCTCGTCCATCACGATCAGCCGGACGTCGTGGGAGAGCGCGCGGGCCATGGAGACGATCTGCTGCTGGGCGGCGGAGAGCTCACCGACCGGCCGGGCGGGGTCGATCTCGGGGTGGCCGAGCCGCGCCAGGAGCGCCTTGGCGGCCTGCCGCCCCTCCCCGATGCGGACGACGAAGCCCGCACTGGTCGGCTCGTGGCCGAGGAAGACGTTCTCGGCGACCGACAGCCCTTGGACCAGGTCGAGTTCCTGGTAGATGGTGGCGATGCCCAGGCGCATGGCGGCGATCGGTGACTTGAGCTGGACGGCCTCGCCGCGCCAGGTGATCTCGCCGTCGTTGGGCTGGTGGGCTCCGGCCAGCACCTTGATGAGGGTGGACTTGCCCGCGCCGTTCTGGCCGAGGAGGCAGTGGACCTCGCCGGCCTGGACCTCCAGGTCGACGCCGTCCAGGGCGCGGACGCCCGGGAAGAGCTTGGTGATGCCGGACATGGTGAGCAGGGGTGGTTCTGGTGCCATGACGAATCCCCTCGGCGAATGAGGTCTCCCCTGCTCGGCGGGGCCGAGGGGGCCGGGAGGGCCGGTGTGCGGACAGGGTGCGGAGCTGGAGGTGCCGTGGAGCCGACGGCGCCGCGAGCGGCCGCGGAGAAGTACCCGGGGACCGTGTACGGGAGTTCCTGACGGGTACCTGACGAATGCGGTGGTGTGCTGGGCGGGTCGGAGGGAACGAGGACAGTAGGGCGGGTACGGCCCCGAGGCCGGGCCGGTGGTGCTGGACGCCCCCGGGTCAGGCCGGGGAGAAGAGGTGGTCGCTGATGAGCCGGGCCGCGCCGGTGACACCGGCGGTGGGCCCCAACTCGCCCAGGACGATGGGGAGGTTGCCGGTGGCCAGCGGCAGGGACTGCTTGTAGACCTGCGTGCGGACACTGGCGAGGAGGTTGTGACCGAGGCCGGTGACACCGCCGCCGATCACCACCAGACCGGGATTGAAGAAGCTGACGAGACTCGCGATGATCTGGCCGAGCCGGTTGCCGCCCTGACGGATCAGTTCGAGGGCGGCGGCGTCCCCCGCGGCCGCGGCGGCCGCCACGTCGGCCGCGGTGAGACGGCCCACCACGTCCAGCCGGACGGCCAGTTCGGGTGAGCGCCCCTCGCGGGCCGCGTCCTCCGCGTCCCGGGCCAGGGCCGCGCCGCTGAAGTGGGCCTCCAGGCAGCCGCGGTTGCCGCAGGCGCAGGGGCGGCCGTCCGGGACGACCTGGATGTGCCCGATGTCGCCCGCGCTGCCGGTCGTACCGCGGTAGACCTCGCCGCCGACGACGATGCCGCAGCCGATACCCGTACCGATCTTGACGCAGAGGAAGTCGGCCACCGAACGGGCGACGCCCGCGTGCTGCTCCCCCATCGCCATGAGGTTCACGTCGTTGTCGACCATGACGGGGCAGCCCAGCTCCTGGCTGAGTGCCTCGCGGACCGGGAAACCGTCCCAGCCGGGCATGATCGGCGGCGCGACCGGTACGCCTTCGGGGAAGCGGACGGGCCCGGGAACCCCGATGCCCGCGCCGTCGAAGCCGTCGGCGAGCCCGGAGGCCCGCAGTTTGGCGGACATCGACAGCACCTGCTCGAAGACCGCGACGGGTCCCTCGCGCACGTCCATCGGATGGTTGAGGTGTCCCAGTACCTCCAACTCGGCGTTGGTGACGGCCACATCGACCGAGGTCGCGCCGATGTCGACCCCGAGGAAACGCAGTTCGGGAGCGAGCCGGATGTTGTGCGAGCGGCGTCCGCCGCGGGATGCGGCGAGTCCGTCGGCCACCACCAGGCCGGTCTCCAGCAGCCGGTCCACCTCGACGGCGAGCTTCGAGCGCGAGAGGTCGACCTGATCGCCGAGCTGCGCACGGGAGTTGGGGCCCCCGTCGCGCAGCAGCCGGAGCAGCCGCGCCTGATGCGCGTTCGCGGGCCGTGCCGTCATACGTCTCACGCGTCCCTCCCCCGCCACATCGGCCAGTCCGTCGGGCTTTCGAGGGGGAACGTAGCAGCGCTTTGCCGGAGGGGGAAGAAGTTGCGCAGGAATCAGCGCCAACTTTCTCCACACCGAGGACAAAGCCGTGTCGAGGACGCACGGGGGCACGGCCCCGCAACGGCGGGTGAACAGCCGCGCGGGGACGCCCGCGGGCCCGCCGACGCGACCGCGCGGAGGTGGACGGACCGCTCGGCGGAGGCGGGTGAACGGCTCACCGGCACGCCCCGGACCCCGGCGCGGCCGGGTGGACGCTCAGCGGCACGGCACGGCACGGTCCGGCGCGGCCGGGCGGGCGGCCCCTCAGGGGCAGCGGATGACCTGGCCCGCGTACGAGAGGTTCCCGCCGAAGCCGAAGAGCAGGACGGGGGCGCCGGAGGCGACCTCGCCGCGCTCGACCAGCTTTGACAGCGCCATCGGGATGGACGCGGCGGAGGTGTTGCCGGAGTCGACCACGTCCCGGGCGATGACGGCGTTGACCGCGCCGATCTTGCGCGCCACGGGCTCGATGATCCGCAGATTGGCCTGGTGCAGGACGACGGCCGCCAGGTCCTCCGGGGCGACGCCCGCCTTCTCGCAGACCTGCCGGGCGATCGGGGGCAGCTGGGTGGTGGCCCAGCGGTAGACGGACTGCCCCTCCTGCGCGAAGCGCGGCGGCGTCCCCTCGATCCGTACGGCGTTGCCCATCTCCGGCACCGACCCCCACAGCACCGGCCCGATGCCGGGGCCGCCCGCGGTGCCGGAGGCGTCCGGGTCGGCGGTGACCACGGCGGCACCCGCGCCGTCGCCGAGCAGGACGCAGGTGGAGCGGTCGGTCCAGTCCGCGATGTCGCCCATCTTGTCGGCGCCGATGACCAGGGCACGGACCGCCGCCCCGGCCCGGATCGCGTGGTCGGCGGTGGCCAGTGCGTGGGTGAATCCGGAGCACACCACGTTGATGTCCAGCACCGCGGGCGATCCCATGCCGAGCCGTGCGGCGACCCGCGCCGACATGCTCGGGGACCGGTCGATGGCCGTGGAGGTGGCGACCAGGACCAGGTCGATGTCCGAGGGCTGGAGACCGGCCGCGGCCAGCGCCTTGGCCGCGGCGTGCGCGGCCAGTTCGTCGACCGGCTCGTCGGGGCCTCCCACGTGCCGGGTCTTGATGCCGACCCGGCTCCTGATCCACTCGTCGCTGGTGTCGACCATGGCCGCCAGGTCGTCGTTGGTGAGCACCTGGGCGGGCTGATAGTGGCCGAGCGCCACGACACGTGAGCCGGTCATACGGGGTTCCCCTCGGGACGTAGGGCAGGAACCATCCAGTCTTGGTCGCTACCGATCGGTACGGGGGCACGTGATCCCACAGGAAACCGGTCCGTACGTTGGAGCATTGACAACAGCCTGGTCAGCGTGGTTTCGGGGCGACGGGGACACACCGGTCGGTGTGTCGGACAATGGCAGGGCCAGGCCGCGGCCCCTCCCCACCGGCGCGGGGCCCTCCGTACACGGACAGAATCGGGTTCAGCTCTATGGGACGGGTCACCGAACGCCGCCGCACCCTCCGTATCCGGGACGGCGCTCTCTCCACCCGCAGCGACACCCTGGTGGCCGAGGAGCCCCTGGAGATCCGGCTGAACGGCAAGCCGCTGGCCATCACCATGCGGACGCCGGGCGACGACTTCGCGCTGGCCGCCGGGTTCCTGGTCAGCGAAGGGGTGGTCGCCCGGGGCGAAGAGGTGCGGTCGATCGTCTACTGCGCCGGGGCGACCGCCGACGGCGTGAACACGTACAACGTGGTGGACGTACAGCTCGCGCCGGGCGTCGCGGTGCCGGACATCACGCTGGAGCGGAACGTCTACACCACCTCCTCCTGCGGCCTGTGCGGCAAGGCCAGCCTCGACGCGGTGCGCACCACCACCCGCCATCCGGTGTCCGACGCTCCCCCGGTCCGGCTGACGCCCGCGCTGCTCTCCGCGCTCCCGGACCGGCTGCGCGCCGCGCAGAAGGTGTTCGACCGGACGGGCGGGCTGCACGCGGCGGCCCTCTTCTCCGAGGAGGGCGATCTGCTCGACATACGGGAGGACGTGGGACGGCACAACGCGGTCGACAAGCTGGTGGGCCGGGCGCTGACGGACGGACGGCTGCCGCTGTCGAGGGCGGTGCTGCTGGTGTCGGGGCGGGCCTCGTTCGAACTGGCCCAGAAGGCGGTGATGGCGGGCATCCCGGTGCTGGCGGCGGTCTCCGCGCCGTCCTCACTGGCGGTGGACCTGGCGGCGGAGAGCGGACTGACGCTGGTCGGTTTTCTGCGGGGGCCGTCGATGAACGTGTACGCGGGCGAGCACCGGATCGCGCTGGAGCCGGCCGGGGCGGCGGAGGCGCCGTAGCCCGCACGCCCGGGGGTCACCGGCCCCGCCGTGGCCGACGGGGGCGGGTTCGGTGGAGATTCCGGCGCGAGCCGCTTACCCCTCCGGCAGAACTGGGCACCGGGGACGCCCGAGCCTTGCCCATCTGGCCGGATTTCGACGGTTGACCCGTACGCGCGCGTCGGTGCACGGAGCGTGTCGGGACCCTCCCGCCCGGCCCCCGCTTGGGGTAGCGTCGCGGCGCTGTGCGGAGCGCCCCGAGGAGCAGGTCATTGCGTGAATTCACCGTCCCCCCCATGGCAGCGGCGCCCCAGGTGGGCGGTCTGGCCGATGTGGTCTTCGGCCACGCCGAGGACGATCCGCACCGGATCGCGTTCGGCCGCAAGGACGCGGACGGGCAGTGGCGGGACGTGACCTCGAAGGCCTTCCGCGACGAGGTGCTGGCCCTGGCGAAAGGCCTGATCGCGCACGGTGTGCGGTTCGGCGACCGGGTCGCGCTGATGGCCCGTACGCGCTACGAGTGGACGCTGTTCGACTTCGCTGTCTGGACCGTCGGGGCCCAGTCCGTGCCGGTCTATCCGACGTCGTCGGCCGAGCAGGTCCTGTGGATGCTGCACGACTCCGAGGCGGTGGCGGTGATGGTCGAGCACGAGGACCACGCGATGACCGTCGGTTCGGTGATCGACCGGCTGCCGCAGCTCAAGCGGCTGTGGCAGCTGGACGCCGGGGCGGTCGACGAACTGTTCGCGGCGGGCACGCAGGTGGACGACGAGGTGGTGCACCGCCACCGGCGCGCGGTGACGCCCGAGTCCGTGGCGACCGTCATCTACACCTCGGGGACCACCGGCCGCCCCAAGGGGTGTGTGATCACGCACGCGAGCTTCATGTTCGAGAGCGACACCATGGTCGGCCGCTGGGAGCCGGTGTTCCACTCCCGGCCCGGCGACGAGGCGGCCACCCTGCTCTTCCTGCCGCTGGCCCATGTCTTCGGCCGCATGGTGGAGATCGCGGCGGTCCGGGGCCGGGTCAAGCTCGGCCACCAGCCGGAGCTGTCGGCGAAGGCCCTGATGCCGGACCTGCTGACGTTCCGGCCGACGTTCATCCTGGCGGTGCCGTACATCTTCGAGAAGGTGTTCAACGGGGCCCGGCGCACGGCGGAGACGGAGGGCCGGGCGGGACCGTTCGACAAGGCGGTGGACGTCGCGGTGAAGTACGCCGAGGCGCTGGAGCAGAAGGCGTTCGGGACCGGCCCGGGACCCTCGCCGGGACTGCGGATGCAGCACCAGTTCTTCGACAAGGTCGTCTACAAGAAGGTCCGCGACGCCATGGGCGGGCGGGTGCGGCACGCCATGTCGGGCGGCTCCGGCATGGACCGGCAGCTCGGCCTGTTCTTCGCGGGCGCCGGGGTGAGCGTCTTCGAGGGGTACGGGCTGACCGAGTCGACCGCGGCGGCGACGGCGAACCCGCCCGAGCGCACCCGGTACGGCACGGTCGGGCAGCCCATCCCCGGGACGTCGGTGCACATCGCGGAGGACGGGGAGGTCTGGGTGCACGGGGCGAACGTGTTCTCCGGGTACCTGGGCAACCCGGACGCCACCCGGGCGGTGCTGCGCGACGGCTGGCTGGCCACCGGTGACCTCGGATCGCTGGACGAGGACGGCTATCTCACGATCACCGGCCGGAAGAAGGAGATCCTGGTGACCTCCGGCGGCAAGAGCGTGTCCCCGGCCGGTCTGGAGGAGCGGGTGCGGGCGCATCCGCTCGTCGCGCAGTGCATCGTCGTCGGCAACGACCGCCCGTACATCGCGGCGCTGGTCACCGTCGACCAGGAGGGGGTGGACCACTGGCTGGCCATGCGGGGCCGCACCCCGCTCGCCCCCGCGGAACTGGTGCGCGACCCGGACCTGGAGATGGAGATCCGCCGGGCGGTGGTGGCGGCCAACACGGCGGTGTCGCAGGCGGAGTCGATCCGTACGTTCCGGATACTGGCCCACCCGTTCACCGAGGAGCACGGGCTGCTGACGCCCTCGCTGAAGCTGAAGCGCAAGGCGATCGAGGCGGCGTACGGGAGGGAGGTGGACGCGCTGTACCACTGAGCCCGGGGCGACGTCACCACTGAGCAGGGCGTCGTCGGACTGCCGCCCGCCGCGCTACGCCCGGGGTCCCGGGGGACGTCGGGGCGGGAATGTGCGGGGCCGCGGGGACGTTGTCGTGGGGAGTACTGACCGACGACGTTAGGATCGACCGCTCGTGAGCAAGGTCCCCTCCATCACCCTCAACAACGGCCTCGACATGCCGCAGCTCGGTTTCGGCGTCTGGCAGGTGCCGGACGACGAGGCGGAGAAGGCGGTCGCCACCGCCCTTGAGACCGGCTACCGCAGCATCGACACCGCCGCGCTCTACGAGAACGAGAGGGGCACCGGCAAGGCGGTCGCCGCCTCCGGCATCGCCCGTGACGAGCTGTTCGTCACCACGAAGCTGTGGAACTCCGAGCAGGGCTACGACCGCACACTGCGGGCCTTCGACGCCTCGCTGGACAAGCTCGGCCTGGACTACGTCGACCTCTACCTGATCCACTGGCCGGTCCCCGCGAAGGACGCGTACACCGAGACGTACCAGGCACTGGAGAAGATCTACGCCGACGGCCGCGCCAAGGCCATCGGGGTGTCGAACTTCCACCCCGAGCACCTGGAGCGGCTGCTGGGCGAGACCTCCGTGGTCCCGGTGCTCAACCAGATCGAACTGCACCCCCACCTCCAGCAGACCGCGTCCCGCGCCTTCCACGCCGAGCACGGCATCGCCACCGAGGCCTGGTCGCCGCTGGGCCAGGGCAAGGGCCTGCTGGAGGTGCCGACGGTCGTCGCCGTCGCCCAGAAGCACGGCCGCACCCCCGCCCAGGCGGTGCTGCGCTGGCACGTGCAGACCGGCAACATCGTGATCCCGAAGTCCGTGACCCCCTCGCGGATCAAGGAGAACCTCGACGTGTTCGGCTTCGAGCTGGACGCCGACGACCTCGCAGCGTTCGCCGCGCTCGACGAGGGCAGGCGCCTGGGCCCGGACCCGGCGGAGTTCAACCGCGGCGCCTGACCCCGCTCCCCCCGCCGTGCTCCTTCCGCGCCCCTGGTCGCGGTCGGGGCCGGTGGCAGGGGGGATGCCCCCTACGGCGCGCCGTCCCGGAAGCGGGTAGGGCCGGAACACCGTCCGAACGGCGGACGAAGCCGCGATGACAGCAAGCGCGGCGCACATATTGCCGGTGCGCCCGTGGGGCCATAACTTGCCCTTATGGAGCTGGAGTTGCGCCATCTGCGAACGGTCCGTGCCATAGCCGACACCGGCAGCCTCACCAAGGCGGCGGCTGCCCTCGGGCTGGCCCAGCCCGCTCTCAGCGCCCAACTTCGCCGGATCGAGAAGGCGTTGGGCGGTTCGCTCTTCGAGCGCGACCACACCGGCGCCCGCGCCACCCCGCTCGGCGAACTGGTCCTGGAGCGGGCCCGGGTGGTGCTCCCCGCGGTGAGCGAACTCCAGGCCGAGGCCGTACGGTTCGCCAACGCCACCGGGGCGCTGGACCGGTTCCGGCTGGGCGGCACGCACGGACCGCTGCTCGGCGGTCTGGTGGACCGGATCGCCGCCGCCCACCCCGTGGCACCCGTGTCCACCTACACCGCCTGGTCGGTTGACGAGATCGCCTCGATGGTGATCGACGGACGGCTGGACTTCGCCCTCATCGGGGCGTGCGGCGAGAGCCCGCCGCCGCTGGCCGAGCGGCTGACGTGGGAGGTCGTGGGGGTGGACCCCGTCTTCGTGATGCTGCCGGAGGGCCACGAGCTGGCCGGGGAGGGCGAGCTGGAGCTGGCCTCACTGGCGGACGAGTCCTGGGCGAACGTGCCGGGCGACGGCTGCTTCGAGGAGTGTTTCGCCACGGCGTGCGCACGGGCCGGCTTCGCCCCGGTGTCGGTGTTCGAGACGGACACCGCCTCCGTCGTCCATCTGGTGCAGGTGGGGCGGGCGATCGGGCTGTGCCGGGCGACCTTCCCGCCGACGCCCGGCCTGGTCACCAGACCCCTGGCCGGCGCGCCGCTCAGCTGGCGCCATCTGGTGGGCTGGCACCCGCGCTCCCCCGCCGCGAGCGCGGCCGCCGTGACGGTGACCGGGGCGACCAGGGCCGCGTACGCGGAGGCGGTGTCCCGCAGCCCCAGCTACGCCCGGTGGCTCACCTCCCACCCCCGGTTCGGCACCGTGGCCTGAGCCGGGCCGCCCACCGCGCCGCGAGAGCCGCCGGGCCACGGAGCACGAGAGGCACCCGGCCACCGGCCGACAGCGGGTCGGGTCACTCCGCCCCGTGGGACGGGGCGGCGGACGCCACCCGGGTGGCGAGCGTGATGTCCTTCTCGGTGACCGCGCCGCCCGCGTCGTGGGTGTGGACGGAGAGCGCCACCGTGTTGTATCCGAGCGTCAGGTCGGAGTGGTGGTTCAGCTCCTCCTGGATTCCCGCGATGTGCATGGTCAGCGCGGCGGCGGCGAAGTGGGAGGGCAGCCGGAAGGTCCGGGTCAACCGGTCCCCCTCCAGCGACCAGCCCGGCAGCGCCTCCAGTCGGCGGGCGATCTCGGCCGGGGTCAGCGGTTCGGCGGTCATGGACGGCTCCAGGGGTCTCGGCGGACCGGCGCACGGTATGCGCCCCGGTGGACCGGGTCCGAGCGTGCCGGTCCCGGTACGCCGGTGACGTTACGGTCTTCCCCCGACAGCTGTCCTGCCCGACACGGACGCGGGGGCGCTGCCGCGGGACCGGCGCGCGGGGACCGGCAGACCGTCCTCGTACGCACGTCGAACCGCGCGCGCTCCGCGACGAGGTGGCCGCCCGTCCGCACGCCCACGCTCCGTCCTGACCCGCACCGGTCCGGCCTCAGGGAACGCGTCAGACCCGGGCCCCGTTGTCGAGCGGATCGCGCCGGACCCTGCCCCCGCGCGCCACGCCCTTCCCTCGTCCCCTTCGCTTGCCCGGTACGGGTGGTGGCGCCTTCGTGGTCCGCTCCAGGAGGAGCGCCCCGGGGACGGCGGTGAAGACCGAGGACCAGGTGCCGACGCAGATGCCGATGAGCAGGGCGAGCGCGAAGTCGGTGAGCGAGTCGCCGCCGAGGACCGCGAGGGCGGCCAGGATGAACAGGGCCCCCATCCCGGTGTTCACCGTGCGGGGGACGGTCTGGAGGACGGCCCGGCGCGCGACGGTGGCGGGCGGTGTCCGCCGGTTGGCGGCCCACAGTTCCCGTACCCGGTCGAACACCACCACCGAGTCGTTGACCGAGTAGCCGATGACGGTGAGGAGGGCCGCCAGGAAGATGCCGTCCACCGGCCGCCCCAGCCAGGCGAAGGCGCCCACCACGAGGATCACGTCGTGGACCAGCGCCGCGACCGAGGCCACGGCGAACGTCCAGCGGAACCGGGCCGCCAGATAGGCGAGTTGGACGAGCACCGCGACCGCCAGGGCGATCAGCGCGTTGCGCCGCAGTTCGTCGCCGAGGCTCGGGCCGATCAGCTCGTCCCGTACCTTCGTGGTCTCACCCCCTTCGGCGGCGAGGGCCGACCGCAGCGCGTGCTCACCGTCGTTGTCGAGCTTCCCGGTGCGCACGGAGAGGTCGCCGTCGCCCGCCGTGGTGACCTCGGCGTCGCCGAACCCGGCTCCGGCGAGCGCGTCGCGGGCGCTCTCCACGTCGACCGGCCGGCTGGTGGAGTACTCGACCAGCCGGCCCCCGGTGAACTCGACGCCGAGGTCCACCCCACGCACCACGATCCCGGCCGCCGCGACGGCGACCAGGGCCACGGAGACGACGAGCCAGCGGACCGGCTTGCGGAAGAGACCGGGGTCCTTCCGGATCAGCCAGGTCCGTACGGCACCGGGCCGGGCGATCCCGTTGACGCCCCGGTAGTCGCTGACGAAGCGGGAGTTGGCGGCGATCTCGGTGAGGGCGCGGGCGATGACCAGCGCGGAGAACATCGAGGCGACGACCCCGACGGCGAGGGTGACCCCGAAGCCCTTGACGGGTCCCGAGCCCAGGAAGAAGAGCAGACCGGCCGCGATCAGGGTGGTGGCGTTGGAGTCGGCGATGGCGCTCCACGCCTGCCGGAAGCCGGTGGTCAGCGCGGAGCGCAGGGAGCGTTTCGGCTGTGCGGCGCATTCCTCTCTGGCCCGTTCGAAGACCAGGACGTTCGCGTCGACCGCCATCCCGATCGCCAGGACGAACCCGGCGAGGCCGGGCAGGGTGAGGGTGACGCCGAGGGCGACGAGCGCGGCGTAGGAGATCACGGCGTACGCGGCCAGCGCCACGGCGGCCAGGGCCCCGAAGAGCCGGTACATCAGGGTGATGAACAGGGCGGTGGCGGCCGCCCCGATGAGGGCGGCCCGCGCGCTCGCGTCGATGGCGGCCGCGCCCAGCGTCGGGCCGACGGTCCGCTGTTCGACGATCTCGACGGGGACGGGAAGGGCGCCGCCCTTGATGAGCAGCGCCAGGTCACGCGCCTCCTCCGCGCCGAACGAGCCGGTGATCCGGGTGGAGCCGGAGGGCAGTCCGGCCCGGCAGCCGACCGAGGGGTCGACCTGCGGCGAGGAGATGATCTTCCGGTCGAGGACGATGGCGACCCTGCGCCGGTCGTCCCCGGCCGGGTGGCAGGCGGCCTCCCCGGTCAGCCGGGTCCAGTCCTTCCCGGCGTCCTCGCGGAAGTCGAGCGCCACGTTCCAGCCCGCGCCGCCCTGGGTGTCGAACGCCGCTCGGGCGTCCTCGACCCCCGCTCCGGACAGCCGGGCCGGTCCGAGGGCCAGCGGGCGGTCCTGCTCGTCGGGGAGAGTCAGCCCGTCCTCCCCTGCGGGCCCCTCGACGGCGTGGAAGGTGAGCTGGGCCGTCCGGCCGAGCACCTCGGTGGCCTGGCGCGGGTCCTGGACGTCGGGCAGTTCGACGATGATCCGGTCCTCGCCGGACCGGGTCAGGGCCGGTTCGGCGACTCCCAGGGAGTCGATGCGCTGACGCAGCACCTCCAGGGTGCGGTCCGTGGTTTCCCGGTCCGCCCGGACGGCAGCGGTGTCCTGGGCCTGGAGCACCATACGGGTGCCGCCCTGGAGATCGAGGCCGAGTCGGGGCGACATGGTCAGGGTGATGAAGACGGAGACGAGCAGGACGGCGGCAGCCAGAACCGCCCGCACCGCGGTGGCGCGAGTCATGGGAATCCTCCGGTGGGGCGCCGGGCGCCCTCACCTCAGCGAGGACGCGGCGCCGGATCGGCAGAGCAGGACGGACGACCGGCCGGGCGACCGGTGGTCCTCTCCGGAGGTCCCCGTACGCCGGGGAGCGCGCCCGTACGCCACCGGGGCGCGCCGAAGGACGCCTCGGCGGCCTCCCGGGCGCCCGCGCGGGGCACGGCCGGTCCCGGGTGGCGGGGTGTCAGGGCGTCGTGCGGCGGCGGGGGCGCGTGGCTCAGCAGAAAAGCCCGGCCGGTACCCGCCCGGGGGGCCTGTGCCGGATCGGCCTCGGCCCGTGGGTGCTCGTGCGTCGCCCGGTCCACGTCGGCCAGGGCGCCGGAGGCGGTCGCGGGCCCGGGGGCCTCGCCGGCCGCCGGGGCGGGGGCACGGTCGGTCACCGCGCCCGCCCGGTCCGTCACGGCCGTCGCCGTAGTGGGCGTCGTCGCGGCAGTCGCGGTGAGTACGGGTGCCGCGCCGTTCGCCGTGGTCGCGCCGCCGAGCACCGCGAGGACGGTGAGGAGCAGCGCGGCCAGGGCACTTCGGGCGCGGTTCGCCGGGCCGCCGCGCCGGACGTCCCGCGGGCTCACGTTCGCCCGGGGCGGCCCCGGGTGCCGGGTCACCGGGCCCGGCCGGAACGCTCGGGCGCCACGGGCCGGTGGCACGGCACGGAGCGCGGGTTCTGTCCGGCCCCGCGGACCGCGGTGGCCGAGGGGCCGTCGGCCGGGCGCACCCGGGTGCCGGGGCACCGGGCGGGACGGTCCGGGCCGCACGGGCGCTCGGACGCGGGTGCGGTCCACCCGGCTCCGGAGCCGGCTCGGGGACGACGGACTTCGCGGCCGTTCCGGCTCGGCGGGAGGCCGACGGGGCCCGGTCGCTGCCCGTCGCGCACCGAACGCATCGTCCCTCACTCCCGGTCGGCCGTTCTCGGCCACCCCACGCACCCGTCGGCCCGCTGATAGCGAGGCACGACCGAGCTCTCACTATGCAATACCGGGTCAGGGAACACCACTTCCTCCCCGATTCGCAGGTGCGCCCGCGCTTCTGCTCCACCGTGGGCGCGGCCGGTGACCGGACGGTCCCCCGGCCGACCGGGGCTGCGGGCCGGGGCCGCCGGGCGACGGGTATAAAGGGCTGCATGACAGCCGAAGTACCGCCGCCCGTACGCCCCACCACCTTGGAGGACGTGGCGGCCGTGGCCGGTGTGTCACGGGCCACGGTGTCCCGGGTGATCAACGGGGTGACCACGGTGGACCCCGCCCTGCGCTCCGTGGTCGAGGAGGCGGTGGCGACCACCGGGTACGTGCCGAACCGGGCGGCGCGGTCGCTGGTGACCCGGCGGACCGACTCGGTGGCCCTGGTGGTCTCCGAGCGGGAACGGCGGCCGGTGGCCGAGCCGTTCGTCGGCCGGATGTTCTCCGACCCCTACTTCGGGCGGGTCGTCAGCGGGCTGCTGGAGGTGCTGCGCCCGGCGGGGATCCAGATGGTGGTGATGCTCGCCGACGACGAGGCGTCCCGCACGCAACTGCTCTCGTACCTGCGCCACGGGCACGTGGACGGCGTCGTGCTCATCACCTCGCACGCCGACGACCCGCTGCCCGGTCTGCTCCACGACACCCGGATGCCCGCCGTTCTCGCGGGCCGTCCGCTCCAGCCGTCGCCGCTGGCGTACGTGGAGGTCGACCAGTACGCCGGGGCCCGGCTGGCGGCCGATCACCTGGCCGCCCTGGGGCGGCGGCGCATCGGCACCGTGTCCGGCCCGCAGGACCGGCCCGCCGGGCAGGTGCGGCTCACCGGTTTCCTGCACGCGGTCGCCGCGCACGGCATCGCGGACGTGACCTGCGCCGAGGGCGACTTCACGCATCTGGGCGGGGCCGCGGCGATGCGCCGCCTGCTGGCGGAACGCCCCGATCTGGACGGGGTGTTCATCGCCTCCGACCTGATGGCCCTGGGGGCGCTGCCGGTCCTGCTGCGGGCCGGGCGCGACGTGCCGTCCGACGTGGCGGTGGTGGGCTTCGACGACAGCAGCGCGGCGGCCGCGTGTGATCCGCCGCTGACCACGGTGCGGCAGCCGGTGGAGGAGATGGCGGCGGAGATGGCCCGGCTGCTGCTGAAGCAGATCGGCGGCCCGGGGGGCCCGTCGCCCTCGGTGCTCTTCCCGCCGACGCTGGTACGACGCCAGTCGGCCTGAACCGCCGGGCGCCCGCACGGATACCGAGGACCGGGGGCTCGAAGTCCGAAGCCCTCAGCCCGCGTCCCGCACGGGCGTCTCGCTCGCGTCCCGTACAGGCGTCTCGTCAGCGTCCCGTACGGGCGTCTCGTCCGCGTCCCGTACGACCGTATCGCCCGGGAACGGCGCGTCCGCCCGGTCGGCCCCGGCGAAGCCCTCGGCGTGCAACGGGACTTGCGGCCCCGAGGCCTCGTGCAGCCAGCGGGCCAGCACCCGGTGGACCGCCTCCGCCCCGACCAGCCCGCCGCCGTGCGGGACGGCGCGCGCCTCGGCGGTCCCGGCCGTCCCGGCTGCCTGGGCGTTGTCGGCCGTCTCGGCGGCGACGATGTCGAGGGGGTCGGTCATGCCGCGCGGCCAGAGCAGGAACGGGCGGGACTGCTCGCCGCCGAGTCCGCCGTGCGAACCTATCTGCTCCTCGAAGGCGTGCACGGTGCCGGTGGCGGGGTCGTACATGGAGTTGACCATGACGTCCGCCACGTGCGGAAAGGTGTCCGTGCGCCGCACGGCTGCGGCGGCTCCGGCCCCGAAGTTCGCCAACGGACCTTCGCCGTCCCGTAGTTCACCGACCGGCACCTCCACTCCGCCCGGCCCCAGCACCACCGATCCCCGCTTCTCGCCGTGGACCAGCAGGAAACCGATCCCCGGGTGGTTGGCGAGGGTGGAGAGCAGCGCCGGGTGGCGGCGGTCGATCTGTTCGCGGGAGGCGCGCCCCTCGATGTCGGGGAAGGAGAGCAGCCCCAGGTTGCCGGAGGCCAGCACGACGGGGTCGGAGGGCTTGGCCGGGTGCTCGGCCTCCTGTCCCTCGACCGGGCGGTGCAGCGCGATCCGCAGGGCGTCGCGCGCCTCGGACGCGCTGCGGGTGCGCTGGGCCCGGCGCGGCACCGGCAGCCCGGAGCCCGCGCGGACGAGGTCCTTGAGGGTGAGGCCGTACTTCCCCGCGAAGGTCTCGCCGGGGCTCTGGCCGTGGTCGGACAGGAGCACGATCCGGTAGGTGCGGGGGGTGTGGTCGGCGATCTTGGCGATCAGCGCGAGGGAGCGGTCCAGCCGGGCCAGGACCTTGTCCGCGTCGCGGCTGTGCGGTCCGGAGTGGTGGGCGACCTCGTCGTAGGCGACGAGGTCGGCGTAGACGGCGGTGCGTCCCGCGAACATGTCGCCGAGCACGGCGGCCACGACCACATCCCGCCCCACGACGGTGGAGAAGGCGCGGATGAACGGGTAGAGCCCGCCGCGCTTGACCCGCGGGGTGCCCTTGCGGGCGCGGGCCCGGGTCGACTGGCCGATCTCGCGGACGACCTCGGCGACGAAGGAGAGGGCGGTACGGGTGGCGTTGGCCGGGTCGGAGAAGTAGGCGAAGTACCCGCCGCGGGAGCGACGGCCCTTGCCGCGCCGGGCGGCCATGGAGAGCACCAGGGCGAGCTGTCCGGCCCCGCCGCTGAAGAGGTTGCCGCGGCTCGCGCCGTCGACGGTGAGCAGGCCGCCGTCGCGGGTGCGTTCGATGGCCCGGCGCTGCATCTCCAGGGCGCTCGCGGGGCGGCTGGAGACCATGACCGTACGGGTCTCCTTCTCGTACCAGCGGAAGGCGGGCACGTCGTGGTTGCTGCCGTGCAGGATGGCGAGCTGGCTGGCGCCGGTCTGGCTGGACCAGTCGGTGCGCCAGGGGGTGAGCCGGTGCCCGGCGGAGTCGGCGAGCCAGCCCGCGACGGTCGGCATCAGCCCTTCGGCGGCGGCCCTGACGAGCACGTCGTGGCCGACGCCGTCGAGCTGGAGGAAGACCGTGCCGGGCGGGCCGTCGCGGCCCGGGTCGTGGTGGTCCGGGAAGCGTCTGCGGCGGCGGTCGGCGAGCCGGGAGAGGCGGCGGCGGTAGGCCTCGTCGTCCCGGACGGTCAGGGCGGTGGAGGTGGCGGAGGCGACGGCGGACATCACGGCCGCGACGACGACCGCGGTCTCCGGGGCGGCGTCGCCCCGCCCGTCCGGGATCAGCCGCACGGCTATCAGCAGCAGCGAGCCGTTGAGGAAGAAGACCAGCGCGCCGAGGACGAGGGCGGGGACGATGAGCAGGGCCCGGACCAGGACGGGCCAGACCAGGGCGGAGAGCAGGCCGAAGGCGCCCGCGCCCCAGGCCGCGGTGAACGCGGTCCTGGTGACGGTGTCCCCGTCGTCGGACTGGAGCTGGAAGTCGGGGAGGATACCGGCGAGCGCCAGCATGGTGAGGGTGGACACCGCCCACACCACGATGACCCGCAGCAGGGCCGCGCCCGCCGTCCGCCATCTGCCGTCGCCCACGCCGGTCACCTCGTGCCCTCTCCGCCTCGGGCCCGGTCATCGGAAACCCGTTCCCCAGCTTTTCACAGCGCCGGTGCCGGTCGGCGGCTTGCCGGCGGCGGCACGGCGGTACCGGGGGGCGCTTAGGCTCGTACGCACAGCGCTCCCCGCTACGGGGGGCGCGGACCCGCCCGGCCCGCCACGTGGCCGGGGCGGGGCGGGGACGGACGAGGACAGGCGAGGAGGCCGAGGTGCCGGTGGAGGTCACCTGGTGGGGTCATGCCACCTGCACGATCGAGGACTCGGGGGTGCGGGTGCTGACCGACCCGCTGTTCGTGCGGCGGTTCGCGCATCTGCGCCGCCGCCGGGGCGAGGTGCCGCCGCCGCGGGCCTCGGTCGCCGAGGTGGTGCTGGTCTCGCACCTGCACTCCGACCACCTCCATCTGCCCTCACTGACCAGGCTGGCCCCCGGCACCCGGCTGATCGTGCCGAGCGGCGCGACGGCGGCCGTGCCGGGCCTGCGGGTGCTGCGGAGGATGCGGCAGCTGCGCGTCACCGAGGTGCGGCCGGGCGACGAGGTGCGGGTCGGCGCGGTGCGGGTGCGGGCGGTTCCGGCCGCCCATGACGGGCGGCGGCTGCCGGTGGGCCCGCGCCGGGTGCCCGCGCTGGGGTATGTCGTCGAAGGCGAGGCCCGGACGTACTTCGCCGGGGACACCGGGCTCTTCGACGGGATGGCGGACGCGGTGGGGCCGGTGGACGTGGCGCTGCTCCCGGTGGGCGGCTGGGGCCCCTACCTCGGACACGGCCACCTGAACCCGGCGCGGGCCGCCGAGGCGCTGGTCCGGCTGGGGCCGCGGGCGGCGGTTCCGGTGCACTACGGCACGTACTGGCCGGTCGGCCTGGACGCGGTGCGGCCGCACGAGTTCCACGCGCCGGGCGACGACTTCGTCCGGCACGCGGCGAAGCGGGCACCCGAGGTGACGGTGCACCTGCTGGGGCACGGCGAACGGGTGCGGCCGGAGGCCGGCCGGTGATCGACGAGATCCAGACGGTGGTCCGGGACCTGCCGACCGAGTCGACCCAGCAGGCGATCGGTTATCCGACCTTGTTCCTGCTGGTGGCGCTGGGGGCACTGGTGCCGGTGGTGCCGACGGGGGCGCTGGTGAGTTCGGCGGCGGTGGTGGCGTTCCACCAGACCTCCCCGTTCTCCCTGCTCCTCCTGTTCGTGGTGGCGTCGGGCGCGGCGTTCCTCGGGGACGTCTGCCTGTACTGGCTGGGACAGCGCGGGGTGCGGTCGAATCACGGGTCGAAGTGGCTGGGGGCCATCACCCGCCGGGCCGCGCCGGAGCGGCTGGCCCAGGCGCAGGCGAAGCTGGAGGAGCACGGCGCGACGGTGCTGGTGCTGTCCCGGCTGGTGCCCGCCGGGCGTATCCCGGTGATGCTGGCGTGCCTGCTCGGCCGGATGCCCCTGCGGCGGTTCGCCCGGGGCGATGTCCCGGCGTGCCTGGCCTGGGCGGCGACGTACCAGCTGATCGGGATTCTCGGCGGTTCGCTGTTCGCCGAGCCGTGGCAGGGGGTGCTCGCGGCGGTCGCGCTGACGTTGCTGATCAGCGGCGCTCCGGCGGTGTGGCGCAGGCTCCGGGCGCGCTTCGGCCACGGTACGGGCACGGGGGACGCGACGGGGTGAGCCGTACGGCGGGCCGGGTGGTGGCGGACCGCGACGCACCGGCCCGGGGGCCGTGAACGTACGGGCGGGTCAGCGCAGTGCGCCGAGGGTCCTCGCGAGCAGGCTCAGCGCCCGCGCCACGTGCGGCAGCTCCAGGGGCGCCGCCGAGGCGAGGGAGGCGGCCTGCTGCCCCTCGGCCGTCCCGAGCAGCGGTCCGGTGCTCAGGCGGACGCGCAGCGCGCCCAGTTCGTCGCCGAAGCGGTGGCCGCCCGGAGTGGGGACGCCGAGCCGTCGGGTCAGGTACTCCTCCAGCTCCGGGGAGTCGGTGACGCCACGGCCGGCCAGTCCGGCGCGGAGCGGGCCGAGGTCCGCGTAGAGGTGGCGGCCCGCCTGCGGGGGCCGGGCCAGTGCCCCGGCGGCGAGGACCGCGCGGTGGGCGGCCGCGGCGACCTCGCCGTGCAGGGCGGCGGCCCGCGCCGTCCGCTCCCGTACGGACGGCGGCTCGCCCAGGGCGTGAGCGGCCGCGGGGGCGACGGGTCCGGCGACGAGGGCACCGAGCGCGGTGAGGATGTCGAGGGTACGGGCGTGGCGTCCGGCGGCCTCGGCGGTGTCCGGGAAGCGGGCGACGGCGACCGGCCAGGCGGCGGGGGTGAGGGCCCCGGACAGGTCGGTGAGCACGGTGACGTCGTCCGGGCACATCTCGGCGGGGCTGAGCAGGACGGTGTCGCGGGGCCGGTGCACGGTGTCGCGCCAGGTCTCGTCGCTGACGATGTGCAGCCCTTCGCCGACGGCGGCCTCGCAGGCCTCGCGGACCAGCTCGGGCGGGGCGACAGTGGCGGTGGGGTCGTCGACGACGGACAGCACCAGCAGCTTCGGCGTGCCGCCCTCGGCGCGGACCCGGCGGACGGTCTCCAGGAGGGCGTACGGGTCGGGAATGCCACCGCACTCGGCCGGGGTCGGCACCTGGTAGGCGGGCCGCCCCAGCAGTCTGGCCTGCGGCATCCAGGAGGCCGGGCAGGGGCGCGGCAGGAGGACGTCGCCGCCGTGCGCGCCGACGAGGGCCAGCAGGAGCGGCTGGGCCCCGGGGGCGGCGGCGATCGCGCCCGCCGTGCCGTGCAGCCCGCGCCGGTCCCAGTACCCCTGGGCCGCCTCCCGCAGCGCGGCTCCTCCGCCGGGCGGCTCGGGGCGGGTGCGTGCGGAGGCGGCGGCGAGGCGGGCGGCCAGCTCGGGCAGGACGGGCAGCCCCGGGTCGAGCGCGGGCGGCCCGAACCGGACGGGACCGTGGTCCTCGCGCCGGGCCGGGTGCGTGCCCTCGGCGGCAGGCGCGCGGCGCGGCTCGTCGCCGTGTCCGGGGCGTGGCTCCCCGTGCCGCCCCGGGCGGTCGGCGCCGGTCGCGGCGCGGAGCCGTCCGGGTGCTCCGGGAGCCCGGGGCCGGTCGGTGTCCTCGGTTCCGCTCATCGGTGTCCGGCCCTCCTCCGCCGCTCGCCGTGGGGCCTGCCTCCCGCCGCACGCCCCGGGGCGGGGCGGTGACCCCAGGGCCCTTTATACGGAGGTTCCGGGCGGGCCGCCCGTCCGGAACCTCCGGCCGCCGCGGGGTCGGCCGGCGGGGGCACTACGTGGCGCGGGTCTCAGCGCGCCTGCTGGTTCAGGGCGGCCCGGACGGGTATTCGCTGTGCCATGTCGTCACCGCGCACCTCACCCCACGTCGCCCCCGCCACCGCCCGGCTGCGGAGCTGGCTGCAGGGGCGGGACCTGGCCGTTTTCCGCAGCGTCGCCGACCGGCACTGGCCGGGCGCCGACCCGCTGCTGCCCCGGCTGAGCCGGAGCGCCAACCACGGTCTGCTCTGGTTCGGGACGGCGGCCGGGATCGCCGCGCTCGGCAGCAGCGCGCGCTCCCGCCGCGCCGCGCTGCGCGGGGTCGCGTCACTGGCCGTGGCGTCGGCGGCGATCAACACCGTCGGCAAGGGCGCGGTCCGCCGTGACCGGCCGATACTGGACGCCGTGCCGATGGTCCGGCAGCTCAAGCGCCAGCCGGTCACCACCTCCTTCCCCTCCGGACACGCGGCGTCGGCCGCCGCGTTCGCCACCGGGGTGGCCCTGGAGTCCAAGGCCTGGGGCGCGGTCGTGGCCCCGGTCGCGGTGGCGGTGGCGGCCTCCCGGGTCTACACGGGGGTCCACTATCCGAGCGATGTGCTGGCGGGGGCGGCGCTGGGCATAGGAGCCGCGTTCGCGCTGCGCGGGGTCGTGCCGACCCGGGGCCAGCTGCCCGCTCCCGGCCGCCCGCCGGGCGAGGCCCCGGCGCTGCCCGCCGGGAAGGGCCTCGTGGTGGTGGTGAACCAGCGGTCGGGCACCGCCACCGCGACGGCGGCGCTCGTGCGCGAGGCGCTGCCCGCGGCGGAGGTCCTGGAGGTCGCCCCGAGCGAGCTGTCGACCGCGCTGGACAAGGCGGCGGGCCGGGGCCGGGCGCTGGGGGTCTGCGGGGGCGACGGCACGGTGAACCAGGCGGCCTCCGTCGCGGCGACGCACGGTATGCCGCTCGCCGTCTTCCCCGGCGGGACGCTCAACCACTTCGCCTACGACCTGGGCATCGAGACCGTCCACGACACCGCGACCGCGCTCACCGCGGGCGACGCGATCCGGGTGGACCTGGGCCGCTTCCGCCCCGGGCCGAACGGGGAGGACGGGGCGGACGGCTACTTCCTCAACGCGTTCTCCCTGGGCGTCTACCCGGAGCTGGTGCGTACCCGGGAGCAGTGGTCGTCCCGGATCGGCGGTTGGCCGGCCGGGGTGCTCGCCGCCTGCCATGTGCTGCGCGGCGGGCGGCCGCTGGAGGCCGAACTCCAGGGCCGCAGGCGGCCGTTGTGGCTGCTCTTCGTCGGCAACGGCCTCTTCCAGCGGGTGGGCCCCGCCCCGGGCCGTCGGCACAACCTGGCGGACGGGCTGCTGGACGTCCGGGTGGTGCACGGTGGCCGGGGGCCCGCGCTGCGGCTGCTCGCGGCGGCGGTCGCGGGACCGCTCACCCGCTCCCCCGCCCACGCAGCGGTACGGCGGCGGCGGGTGCGGATCGCCGGTCTGGCGCCGGGCACTCCGTACGCGTACGACGGTGAGGTGGCGCAGTCGGGGCCCGAGCTGATGGTCGACAAGCTGCCCGAGGCGCTGACCGTGTACTGCCCGATGCCGCTCTGATCCGTCCCCCGCCGTTCCGCATGATGAGGCACCGATCTCATCATCCGCCATCGATCACGCTTGCGGCGGCCGCCAACTACCCTCGTTCGTATGGAGATCCTCGGAACCACGCTGCGTATCTGCGTCGACGACCTGGAGGCCGCGGTGGCCTTCTACGAAGGACTGACGGGCACATCGGCCCAGCGCTTCGACCGCGAAGGGGTGTCGGTCGCCGCGATCGGCTGCTTCCTGCTGATGAGCGGTCCCGCGGCGGAGCTGGAGGTGCTGCGCAAGGTGGGCGCGACCATCGCCGTCCGGGACGTCGACGAGGCGAACGCGGCGCTGACCCGTGCGGGCGCGCACATCGTCGCGGGGCCGGTGCCCACCCCGGCGGGCCGCAACCTCATCGCGCTGCATCCGGACGGCTCGGTCTTCGAGTACGTGGACCGCAAGGCCGCCGTCTGAGCGGGCCGCCCGGTCGGGGCCGCCCGGGACGTCACCTGGTCCGGCGACGGAAGAGGTAGCCGCCCCACACCCCGCCGATCAGGAACATGGCGAGCAGGGCGAACCAGAGCGGCAGGGTCACCTCGGGGATCAGCACGCGGATGGTGACGTCCTTGGTGTTCACGCAGATGAACACCACGACGAGCACGACCAGCACGGCCATCGCGACGCGGCCGAGGGTGAGGCGGCCCGTGCCGCGCCGGCTGCCGCTCGATACGTCCCTGGGGCTCATGGTCCGGCCCTTCCGCTCGCCCTGCGCCGTCCGGCCCGCCCGTCGTCCGTGCGACCGCCCCCCGGAGCCCAGCATGTCCGTCCACCGGGCCCGGAGGGCGGTCCTGTACCGCCGTCCGGGTGAACGGCGGTCGCGGCCGGTCAGCTCGCCGGGACCACCGGCAGCTCCAGGACGCCCGTGTCCTCGGGCGCGTGGACGACGGTGACGGGCTTGATGCCCCGGTTGCCGAAGTACGCGGTGTCGCTGGCGGCGACCACGAACTCCAGGCGGTGCCCCTTCTCGTACCGGTGGACGATGCCCGGCAGCTCGACCGTGAAGGGCCGGGTGACGTCGGGGACCCGGACCGGCGAGACGAGGCGGTTCACCAGCGTGCGGGAGCCGTCGGGCGCGACGTCGTAGACCTTGGCGAACAGCACGAGCTTGTCCGAGGCGTCGCCGCTGTTCTGGACCCGCTCCGCCGCGGGCGAGCGGACCTTCAGGGTGGCCCTGGCCGCGCCGACGACGTCGAGGGGCTCGGTGAGCGGTTCGCCGCGCCAGCCGAGGTAGGTCCCCTTGGTGTCGTACGGTTCGGGGTCGGGCAGCCCGATCAGCGGGGCGATCGAACTCTCCGAATGACTGGTCGGCACCAGCCAGTTGGTGTACTGGCGGCTGCCGCGCGCCACCTTGGAACGGTTGTCGACCAGCTTGCCGTCACCGGAGAGGTACATCGTCCGGGAGAGCGCCGGGACGTCCTCGGCGGTGCCGTAACCGCTCTGCCAGGAACGGTAGTAGGAGAGGGCGGGCCCGGTGTCGGTGGCGGTGTTCTTCCGCAGATACCGGTCGAACCAGGCGAGGATCCGCTGACCGGTGTGGCTGGTCTCCAGATTGCCCTGCCCCAGGTCGAGTTCGCCGGGCACCTGACCGCCGCTGTGGCCCCAGGACTGCCAGATCATCTTGGTCTCGGTGCCCTGCGCCTTGAGCGTCTTGTAGGTGGCCGTGGCCTCGTTCAGGTTGAACAGGCTGTCGGCCTGGCCCTGGACGACCAGGGTGGGGGCCGTGACCCGGTCCAGGTAGGAGACCGGCGAGACGCCGCGCGCGTAGGCCAGCATCTCCCGCGTCTTCCCGGCGGGGTAGCGGCCGGAGTTGAGGAGGCGGATCGTCTCGCAGGCGCGGGTGGCGAAGTGCAGGCAGTCCAGCCGGTTGATCCGGGACGGGTCCAGGCTCGGGTTGAGGAGCGGCTGTCCCTCGCCGATGAGGTAGAAGCCGTTGGTCCACTGCCACTTGAAGACGCCCGGGGTGTCGGAGGTGACGCCGGCGCGTGCCCCGGTGTTGTTGGGGGCGAGCGCGTAGGCGAGGTCGTTCCAGGTGATGAGCGGCACGAGGGCGTCGAGGCGGGGGTCCACGGCGGCGGTGGCCAGCTGGATCGCCCCGCCGTAGGAGCCGCCGACCATGCCGACGCGCGGGTCGCCCTCGGCGTCCTGGGTGACGAAGTCGGCCCTGGTGCCGTCGTCGGCCGCGCGCAGGCCGCCGAGGAAGTCCAGGAGCGCGCCGGCCGCCCGCCCGTCGACGGCCGGGTCGTCCAGGCTGATCAGGCAGCCGGACTTCCCGAAGCCGAGGCCGGAGTAGACCAGCCCGACGTAACCGCGGGCCGCGAACGCCCTGCCGATGGCGTCGGTCTGGCCGTCGGACTTGCTGCCGCCGAAGCCGTTGGTGGCGAGGACGGCGGGGGCGGGCCGCCGCGCGTCGGCCCCGGCGGGGCGGTAGAGATCGGCGTCCACCGTGCAGGATCGGCCGCCCGCCTCGACGGTGAACGTCAGCGGGGTGACGGTGTACGGCTCGGCCTCGGCGTGAGCCGGACCGGCGAGGACGAGGGGGGCGACGAGGGCCGCCCCGGCGACGGCGACGAACGGGACGCGCATTGCGGACACAGCACCTGACACGAGGACCTCCACACAAAGGCACCTTACCGACCGGTAAGTATTGGGCCGCGCTCATGCTGTGACACAGGTCATACCGGTGTCAACGCCTCTGTCAGCGGTTCTTGACGGATGTTCACATGCGGCGCGCGGAAACACAGCGGTTCCGCGCCCGTGCGCACGGCGGCGCGGGCGCGGGGGCGACGGGGCGGCCGAGGAGGCTCAGAGCAGGGCGGGGACCTCGACGGTGAGCGTGCAACGCCCGCCGTCCGCCGGAGCGTTCAGCACGGCGGGGACGCCGAGCGGAATCGTGCGCGCGGCCGGTCCGTGCCCGAACCCCAGCTCCTCGGCCACGGGTATGCCGAGCGGCCCGAGCCGCTCGGCGAGCACGGCGCGGACCTTCTCGTACGGCCCGCACTCCTGCCAGGACCCGCAGACCACCCCGGCCACTCCCGCCAGGGCACCGGAGCGCAGCAGCCGGGTGAGGATGCCGTCGAGCCGGTAGGGCTCCTCGCCGGTGTCCTCGATCGCCAGCAGACCGCCACGGGCGTGCGTCCGGCCGCCGGGGGCGCCGATGCCTGCCGCGAGCAGGCTGGCGCACCCCCCGTACAGCACTCCCCGGGCCCGGCCAGGAACCAGGGCGGACGCGGTGGGCAGACCGAGCGTGCGCACGGTCTCGGGCTCGAAGAGGGTGGCGCGCAGATGCTCCCGGGCCACCGCGTCCTCGCGGAACGTGTCCGTGGCGGTCATGGGCCCGTGCAGGGTGGCGAACCCGGCCCGCAGGGCGATGGCCTCGTGCAGCGCGGTGACGTCGCTGTAGCCGACGAAGACCTTCGGCCCGGCGGCCCGGACCGCCGCCCAGTCGACCAGGTCCACCATCCGGTGGGCCCCGTAACCGCCGCGGGCGCACAGCACGGCCGCCACGGACGGGTCGCACCAGGCCGCCTGGAAGTCCCCGGCCCGGTCCGCGTCCGCCCCGGCGAGGTGGTCCAGCTCCGGGTGGACGGCCAGGACATGCGGCCCCACGACCGGTTCGAGGCCCCATTCCCGCAGGATGGCGAGCCCGCCCTCCAGCCGCTCGGCGGGGACGGGGCCACTGGGGGCGACGACGGCGACCCGGGAGCCCGGCCGCAGCCGGGAGGGCCGGGTGAGCGGACGTGCCGCGTCGGACCACTCACGCGTCACGGGTCAGCTCCAGCCGGTCCACGTCGGGCCGGTCGATGCCGAAGGTCTGCGCGTACAGGGAGAGTTCGGCCTCCAGCGCGCGGACCAGGGTCGCGGAGCGGCGGAAGCCGTGACCCTCGCCCGTGAAGGCGATGTAGGCGTGCGGGACACCCCGCCCGGCGACGGCGGCGAGGAACCGTTCGCACTGCGCGGGCGGGCAGATCACGTCGTCGAGCCCCTGGAGCAGCAGGAAGGGGGCGTTCAGCCGGTCGGCACGGTGGAGCGGGGAGCGTTCCCGGTAGCGCTCGGGCACCTCGGCGAACGGGCCGACGAGGGACTCCAGATACCGCGACTCGAAGTCGTGGGTCTCGTCCGTGGCCCATCCTTCGAGGTCCAGGACGGGATAGCGCAGCGTCCCGCAGGCGTACAGGTCCGTGCCGGTCAGTGAGGCGGCGGCGGTCCACCCGCCCGCGCTGCCGCCGCGGATCGCCAGCCGGTCGGGGTCGGCGGTCCCCTCAGCCACGAGGGCCGCCGCGACGGCCGCGCAGTCCTCCACGTCGACCACGCCCCACCGGCCGCGCAGCCGTTCGCGGTAGTCGCGTCCGTAGCCGGTGGAGCCGCCGTAGTTGACCTCGGCGACACCGATGCCGCGGGAGGTGAAGTAGGCGATCTCCAGGTCGAGGACGAGCGGGGCGTGCGCGGTGGGGCCGCCGTGCGCCCAGATGACGTAGGGCGGCTTCTCGCCCTCGGGGCCGGTCCGGTCGGGGCTGTGGGGCGGGTAGAGGTGGGCGTGGATCTCGCGGCCGTCCGGCCCGGTGAAGGCGCGCTCCTCGGGCGGCGGGTAGTAGGCGGGGTCCACGGCGTCCCGGTGGGGCGCGCCGATGGTCCGGGGGCGGCCGGTGGCGGTGTCCACCTCGATGACCTCGTAGCCGCTGCGGGCACTTCCCGCCACGCCGACGACCCGGCTGCCGTGGACGGTGAGCGTGGGGGCCCAGGCGGTCCAGGGGCCGGGGACGGTGGCGAGTTCGCCGGTCTCCGGGTCGAGGACGCTCAGGCGGGTGGCGCCCCGGCCGTGCAGCACGGCGATCGGTCCCCCCGGCAGCGGGTGGAACCAGCGCAGCCCGATCTTCCACAGCGGGCCGCCGAACTCCTCGCCCCGGGGCGGCAGGAGACGGCTGCCGGGAACCGCTCCCTGGGCCACCGCGCCGGGGCGGACGCGGTGCAGTTCCCACCAGCCGGAGAGGTCGGAGACGAACAGCAGGCTGCCGTCGTGGCCCCACTCGACCTGGCAGACCGATTCGCCGAGATCCCCGACGAGCGGCCGGGCGCCCGTGAGTTCGCCCGCGCCGGTGATGTCGGCGAGCATGACCACCGTGCCGTCCCAGGGCATCCCCGGGTGGTCCCAGGCGATCCAGGCCGCCCGCAGCCCGTCGTGCGAGATCTTGGGGCCGGTGACGAACCGGTTCCGTCCATCGGAGAGTTCACGGATCCGGGAGCGGTCCTCGGCCGCCGATCCGTCCAGCGGTACGGCGGCGAGGACCCGGCGTACGTCGGTGGGCGCCGGTCCGGTGAACTCCTCCAGCACGCACCACGCCTCGCCCCGCGCCCCGTGCTCCAGGCGCAGCTGCGGGTCCACCCAGCGCAGCCCGCCGCCGACGCCGGAGACCGGGGTGAGCGGCCACGGCTCCCCCATCCCGCCGGGGAGGTAGGCGTACAGCCGCTGGTCGTCGAAGTGGACGAACACCACGAGGAGTTCGCCGTCCGGGCGCACCGCACCGGCCCAGGGCTGCCCGCCGTACTCGATGACCCGGCTGCGGGCGTTCCAGGGGGCGGGCAGCACCGGCGCGGTGGTGCCGTCGGCGCGGCGGCGGACCAGCGCGCGGCGGCCGCCCTCGGCGGGGCGCGGCTCGGTCCACCACACCTCGTCGCCGACGGTGCCCAGGTGGTCGGGCGCCCCGTCGTGCGAGGCGGCCAGGGCCGCGTCGACCGGCGAGGGCCAGGTGCCGTACGGGGCGGCGGTCGCGGGCTCGGTGTTCATCTCGGTCACTCCCCCGGTACGGGTCAGGCGGTGCGCAGGTAGTGGTCGAGGACGCGGACGCCGAAGTGCAGGGCGTCGACGGGGACGCGCTCGTCGACGCCGTGGAAGAGCCGCTGGTAGTCGAAGCCGACGGGCAGCTTCAGCGGGGTGAAGCCGTAGCCGGTGATGCCGAGGCGGGCGAACTGCTTGGCGTCGGTGCCACCGGACATGCAGTACGGCACGGTGTGCGCGCCGGGGTCGAACCGCTCGACGGCGGCGCGCAGCTTGGCGTAGGTCGGGGAGTCGATGGGGGCCTGGAGCGCCCGCTCGCGGTGGTGGAACTCCCAGTCGACGAGGGGGCCGGTGAGCCGGTCCAGGGTGGCGTGGAACTCCTCGTCGCCGCCGGGGACGGTGCGGCCGTCGACGAAGGCGGTGGCGTGGCCGGGGATGACGTTGACCTTGTAACCGGCGTCCAGCATCGTCGGGTTGCTGCTGTTGCGGACGGTGTTCTCGACGAGGGAGGCGGCCGGGCCCAGCTTGGCGAGGAGCTGGGCGACGTCGAGGCCGGGGTCGTCCAGGTCGGCGGTGATGCCGTGCAGGGCGGCGATCTCGGTGATGGCGGCGCGGACGGTGGGGGTGAGGCGGATGGGCCACTCGTGCTCGCCGATCCGGGCGACGGCGGCGGCCACGGCGGTGACCGCGTTCTCCCGGTTGACCTTGGAGCCGTGCCCGGCCCGGCCCGACGCGGTGAGCCGGAGCCAGCCGGTGCCGCGCTCGCCCGCGGCGATGGGGTACAGCGCGAGGCCGTCGCCCGCGTGGAAGGTGAAGGCGCCGGATTCGCTGATGCCCTCCGTGCAGCCTTCGAAGAGCTCCGCGTGGTGGTCGGCGAGGAATCCGGAGCCGTCGGCGGCGCTGTCCTCCTCGTCGGCGGTGTAGGCGATGACGATGTCGCGGGGCGGGCGGAACCCCTCGCGGGCCCAGCCCCGGACGACGGCGAGGATCATCGCGTCCATGTTCTTCATGTCGACGGCCCCGCGTCCCCAGACGACGCCGTCGCGGACCTCGCCGGAGAAGGGGTGCACGGTCCAGTCGGCGGGCTCGGCGGGCACCACGTCGAGGTGGCCGTGGAGGAGCAGGGCGTCGGCCGTCGGGTCGGTGCCGGGGATGCGGGCGACGACGTTGGTGCGGCCGGGGGTGCGCTCCAGCAGGTCCGGCCGCAGTCCCGCGTCGGTGAGCCGTTCGGCGACGTACTCGGCGGCCGGGCGCTCCCGGCAGTCACCGCCGCCCCGGTTGGTGGTGTCGATCCGGATCAGCTCGGAGGTGAACGTCACCACCTCGTCGAGCGCCTGCCGGTCCACCGGGCCGAGCTGGTCGGGCGTCTCACCCATACTGTTCCTCCACGGCGGCCGACACGATCGTCGTGACCGCCTTGAACGTGCGGATCGCTTCGTACATCGTCGCGCTGGTGCAGGCGACACGCCGCTCGCCGCTCGGCGCCACGCCGGGCACCACGGTCGCCGCGGCCGCGAGGTGTTCGGCGTCGAACTCCAGCTCCACGGTGAACGCCGTGCCGGTGACGGGCTCGCCGCGCCCGGCGAGCGCGGCGGCGTCCCGGGCCGCGGCCCGGATGTCGGCGGCGGTCCGGGCGGGGGTGCGGCACACCGCCGCGTACCGCGAGACGTAGTCCTTGACGGCGACCTTCCGGGCGGCGGGGGCGTACCCCTCGGCGTCCACGCAGGTCAGGTCGTCGCCGGTGACGAGGACGACGGGGACGCCGAACTCGGCGGCGACGTGCGCGTTGAGCAGGCCCTCACTGGCGCGGACTCCGTCGAGCCAGACGCCGGTGATGGAGTTGGCGAGGTAGGTGTGGGCGAGCACGCCCTTTGCCCCCGCGCCGGTGTGGTAGCCGACGAAGGCGACCGCGTCGACGTCACCGTGCTGCACGCCCTCCATCATGGACAGCGACTTGTGCTTGCCGGTGAGCATCTGGACCCGATCGTCCAAGTGCTCCAAGAGCAGGTTGCGCATCGACCAGTGGGCCTCGTTGACCAGCACCTCGTCGGCGCCGCCGTCGAGGAAGCCGAGGGCCGCCGCGTTCACGTCGGAGGTGAACATCGACCGGCAGCGCTCCCACTGCGGAGTCCCCGGCAGCACGTCGGCCGGCCAGGTCACTCCGGTGGCGCCCTCCATGTCGGCGCTGATGAGGATCTTCATGCCGTCACACCGTACGCGCCGGGGGCGGCACGGGCCAGGGCGGCACGAGCTGTCGGGGTCAGCGGCTGACGGCGGGCCCGATCCTCTTCTCGAACCAGTGGTGGGCGTAGGGCTCGTCGTTGAAGGCGGGCACCTCCTCGAAGCCGTAGGAGCGGTACAGGCCGCCCGCCGCGGCCAGCTCCGCGCTGGTGTCCAGGCGCAGCAGCTCCCGCCCGCGGTCGGCGGCCCGCTCCTCCAGCTCGGTCAGGAACCGCCGCCCCAGCCCGAGGCCGCGCACCTGGGGCGACACCCACATGCGTTTGATCTCGGCGGGGGCGCCGGGCGGCAGCTTGAGACCCGCACAGCCGACGGGTTCGCCGTGCAGCCGGGCGACCAGGAACAGGCCGCGCGGCGGGCGGAGGGGTGCGGCGTCGGGCAGCAGGCTGCGCCCGGGGTCGAAGCCGGTCGCGAGGAGGGCCGCCAGTTCGGCGTAGTAGGACCGCAGACAGTGCCGGGCGTCGGAGTGGTCGGGGTCCACCGCGTCCAGGGTGACGGTGGCGGCGGTCAGCAGCCGGTCGACCTCGCCCATCGCGGCCACCAGGCGGGAGCGCTGGGCGGGGTTGAGCGGTCTCAGCAGGGAGCCGGCCAGCGCGTCGCTGCGCTCGTCGAGCGCCGCCCGCTCGGCCCGGCCCGCGGCGGTGAGCCGTACGGTGCGCACCCGCCGGTCGTGCTCCGCGGGCTCGACGGTCACCAGGCCCTCGGCCGTCAGGGCGCGCAGCATCCGGCTGAGGTAGCCGGAGTCGAGCCCGAGCCGCTCGCGCAGTACCCGAACGTCCCGGCCGTCCTCGCCGGCCTCCCACAGCAGCCGGGCCTCGCCGAAGGGGCGGCCTTGGCCGAGGTAGCGGTCCTGGAGGACGCCCAGGCGTTCGGTGACGGTGCGGCTGAAGTGCCGCACCAGGCCGGTCTGCTCCGATTCCGTCATTCTCTGACCTTAGTCAGAGAAATCGGCGGCCGCACCCTTCGGGGCGAACACTATGAACGCAATACGCGCGGCTCTTCTCCCCCGCACCCGGCGCTTCCTAGCATCCCGGCAACCCGGCGCACCTCCGCGCCGCAGGCCGACACCCGCCAGGAGCACCTCCGTGAACCACCTCCACGCGACCGCCCGCCCCCGAGGGCTGTACCGCCGCCACCGCCTGCGTTCCGCCGTGCTGGCCGCCACGGTCACGGCGCTCCTCCTCGGCGTGGCGGGCGAGGCGCCCGCGGCCCCGGGCCCGTCCCCGGCGGCGGCCGGCGGCCCGGCCGCCGCCGCCTGTCCGGCGTCCCTGGCGGACGTGGCCCGCTGCTACGCGGGCCGGGACGCGAACGGGGCGCACTACGCGATCGCCGTCCCCGAGCGCTGGAACGGTTCGCTGGTGGTGCACGCCCACGGCGGCCCCGACCTGGGCGAGACCTCGGACCCGGCGCGCGCCCCCGAGGACCTGGGGCGCTGGTCGGTCATGGTGAAGGAGGGGTACGCCTGGGCGGGCTCCTCCTACCGGCGCGGCGGTTACGGCACGCGCATGGCGGCGGCGGACACCGAGCGGGTGCGCCGGGTCTTCCTGGACCGGTTCGGGAAGCCGCGGCGGACCTATCTGCACGGGCAGTCCTGGGGCGGCAACGTGGCCGCCAAGGTCGCGGAGACGTACGGCCGCGCGCCCGGGGCGTACGACGGGGTACTGCTGACCAACGGGGTGCTCGGCGGCGGCTCGCGCGGCTACGACCACCGCGTCGACCTGCGCGTGGTCTACCAGTACTACTGCGGCAACCACCCGCGCCCCACCGAGCCGGACTACCCGCTGTGGCAGGGGTTGCCGGCCGGCTCCGCGATGACGTCCGCCGAGCTGCGGTCCCGGCTGCGCGAGTGCACCGGCTCCGACAGCGAGGCCGCCGGGCGGACTCCGCTCCAGCAGCGCAACCTCGACGACATCCTCGGCGTCACCGGCATCCCGGAGGAGGCCCTGGAGTCGCATCTGCGGTTCGCGACGTTCACCTTCCGCGACATCGTCGCCACCCGGCTGGGCGGCCGCAACCCGTTCTCCAACCGGGGCGTGCGGTACGCCGGTTCGCACGACGACCGGGCGCTCAACGCGGGCGTGGAGCGCTTCTCGGCCGACCCCGGGGCACGCCGGGACCTCTCCTGGGACAGCGATCTCACCGGCCGGGTGTCGCTGCCCGTGCTCACCCTGCACGCGATCGACGACCCGACGGCGTTCGTCGAGCACGAGGCCGCGTACCGGGCGACCCTGCGCGGCGCGGGCCGGGAGCGGCACCTCGTGCAGACCTTCACCCGGGAGAGCGAGCACAGCGGGCTGAGCGACGCCGAGTACGCCAACTCCCTCGCCGGGCTGGACCGCTGGGCGCGCACCGGCCGCAAGCCCGACGCGCGGTCCCTGGCCGCCTCGTGTCCGGCGTTCGACCGCGCCTACGGCACCGGCTGCTTCTACGACCCGGCGTTCCGGCCCTCCTCGTACGCCTCCCGGGTGGAGCCCCGACCGGGCGGCCACCGGTGGCCCGCGATGACCGCCGTCCAGGAGTGGCTCTGGGGCCGGATCGACGGGGTGGGCATCGCGCCCTGAGCCGGTGCGGCCGGACGCCACGACCGCTGCTCTCAGCCGGTCGTGGCGTCCGCCAGCAGCCCCTCGATCCGGGCCAGTTCACCGTCGGTGAAGTCCAGGTTCGCGACGGCCTCGACGCTGTTCTCCAACTGGCCCGTGCTGCTCGCGCCGACGACGGCGGAGGTGAGGCGGCCGCCGCGCAGCACCCAGGCCAGTGCCAGCTGCGCCAGCGACTGGCCGCGGTCCTTCGCCACGGCGTCCAGCGCGCGCAGCCGCTCCAGCAGGCCCGGGGTGAGCGCGTCGGCCGAGAGGAACGGGCTGTCCCCCGCCGCCCGCGACCCCGCCGGGACGCCGTCCAGATAGCGGTCGGTGAGGATGCCCTGCTCCAGCGGGGAGTAGGCGATGGACCCGGCACCCAGCTCGTCCAGGACGTCGGGCAGCCCGTCGGCCTCGATACGCCGGTCGAGCATCGAGTAGCGGGGCTGGTGGATCAGGAGCGGGGTGCCGAGGGCCCGGAGGATCGCGGCGGCCTCGCGGGTCTGCGCGGCGGAGTAGTTGGACAGCCCCACGTAGAGGGCCTTGCCCTGGCGCACGGCGGTGTCGAGCGCCCCCATCGTCTCTTCGAGCGGGGTGTCCGGGTCGGGGCGGTGGGAGTAGAAGATGTCGACGTACTCGCTGCCGAGCCGCTTCAGGCTCTGGTCGAGCGAGGACAGCAGGTACTTGCGCGAGCCCCACTCCCCGTAGGGGCCGTCCCACATGTGGTAGCCCGCCTTGGTGGAGATGACCAGCTCGTCGCGGAGGCGGGCGAAGTCGGTCGCCAGGGCGCGGCCCAGGCTCTCCTCGGCGGAGCCGGGCGGCGGGCCGTAGTTGTTGGCCAGGTCGAAGTGGGTGATGCCGAGGTCGAAGGCGCGGCGCAGGATGGCGCCCTGGGTCTCGGGCGTCCGGTCCCCGCCGAAGTTGTGCCAGAGGCCGAGGGAGAGCGCGGGCAGCTTCAGACCGCTGCGGCCGGCCCGCCGGTAGGGCATGGCGGTGTAGCGGTCGGCGGACGGGAGATACATACGGGGCTCCGCGGGAGGGGTACGGGGGTGGCGCGCCGGGACCGGCGCGGCCAGGGGTGCCGCTCCAGGCTTCCGCAGATCGATCCAGCAGTCCAACAGGAGATTCCGCTCGGATTCATCGCCTAGATTGCTCAGTCATGGAACTGCGTCAGCTGGAGCACTTCGTGGCCGTGGCCCGGGAGCGGCACTTCACCCGCGCCGCCGAGCGCCTCGCCGTCTCGCAGTCAGGGCTCTCCGCCTCCGTACGGACGCTGGAACAGGAGCTGCGGACCCCGCTGTTCAGCCGCACCACGCGGACGGTCCGGCTCACCGAGGCCGGGCGGGCGCTGCTGGTGGAGGCGGAGCGCACCCTGGCCGGGGCGCGGGCGGCCCGGGACGCGGTCGACGCGGTGCGGGGGCTGCTGCGCGGGACGCTGACGGTGGGCGTCGAGCAGTGCGTGGCGGGGGTGAGCCCCGCCCGGCTGCTGGCGGCGTTCCACCGCGATCATCCGCAGATGGAGCTGCGGCTGCGCCAGGAGGGCACGAGCAGTCTGCTCGACGGGGTGGCGGGCGGGCGGCTCGACCTGGCGTTCGCGGCGACGGTCTCCCCGGTCGAGTGGCGCGGGGAACTGCTGCCGCTCGCCCGGGAGCGCATGGTGCTGCTGTGCGCGGCCGGACACCCCTTCGCGGAGCGGCCGGAGGTGGGGTGGCAGGAGCTGACGGGCGCCCCGTTCATCGACTTCCACCCGGACTGGGGCCCCCGGCGCGCCGCGGACGCGGCGTTCGCGGCGGCGGGGGCGCGCCGGACGGTGGGGCTGGAGGTGAACGACGTGCACAGCCTGCTGGAGCTGGTGCACGAGGGGCTGGGGATCGCGGTGGTGCCGCACCACTTCGCCCGTAAGCCGGAGGCCGCCCGGCTGGTCGCGGTGGAGCTGGCGGGCGGGCACCGGCCGGTGTACGAGAGCGTGGCCGTCCTCCCGGCGGCCGGCAGCGCCAGCCCCGCGGCGCGCGCGCTGATGCGGCTGGTGCGGGAGGCGGCGGGGGTGCGCTGAGCCGCGCCGCGCCGCACGCCGGGTGCGGACCCGGGCCCGTCGCGCACCCCGGGCGGCTCAGTCCTCGTGGCCCAGCTGGAGGTCGCGTTCGGTACGGCCGCCCCCCGCGACCTGGAGCACGGTGGCCACCGGCGGGTATCCGGCGGCGATCACGGTGTACTCCCCCGACGACAGGTCGACGAACCGGAAGGACCCGTCGGGCCCGGTGGTCAGGGTGTCCACCACGTTGCCCGCCGCGTCGAGCAGGGTGACCCGGGCGTCCTCGACGGGGCGGCCGCCGGTCGCCCGGACGACGCCGCGCAGGACCGCCCCGCCCGCCAGCTCGACGTCCTGCCGGGTCTCGCGGGCCGCCTGGACGGAGACCGGGAGGGCGGCGGGGCGGAAGGCCGGGGCACTGGCGGCGAGGGTGTACTCGCCCGCGACCAGTTCGCCGATGACGTAGCCGCCCTCCCGTCCCGTACGGGTGGAGGCGACGACCTCGCCGCGTACGTCGGTGAGGGTGACGGCCGCGTCGCGGACCGGGGCGCCGTCCGCCGTGAGGACCGACCCGGCGAGGCGTCCGGCTCCGCCGAGCACCACGTCCAGCTCCACGGGGCGCTCGCCCACGGTGACGCTGACGGCCTGCGGCTGGTGCCCGCCCGCAGCGGCGATCAGGACGTAGGAGCCCGCCCCGGGGACGCTCAGCGCGTACCGCCCGTCCTCCCCGCTGGCCCCGCGCCCGACCTGCTGCCCCTGGACGTCGATGAGGGTGAGGGCGGCCCGGGGCACCGTGCCGCCGTCGGGGTGCTGGACGCGGCCGTGGACCGGGACGCCGGGGAGGCGGTCGGCGGCCGGGCGGGCGGGTTCGGTGCGGGCGGCGGGGATCGGCGAGGTCTCGGCGGCTGCTTCGGGCGTGGAGTGGGACACCAGCGGTTTCTCCTTGAGGAAGAAGGCGAGGATCAGGCCGAGGGCGAGCACCGGCACGAGGTAGAGGAAGATGCGCGGCATGGCGTCGACGTACGCCTGGATGTACGCGTCCCGCAGCGCAGGTTCCATGGCGTGCACGATCTCGGGGGTGATCGACTCCGGGGAGGGCAGCGCGGCCCCGGTGGGCAGGCGCACCCCGAGGGCGTCGGAGAGCCGTCCGGCGAACAGCGTGCCGAAGATGGCCGCGCCGACGCTGCCGCCGATCTGCCGGAAGTAGTTGTTGGCGCTGGTGGCGGTCCCGAGGTCGGCGGGGCGTACGGAGTTCTGCACGGCGAGCACGAGGACGGACATGACCAGTCCGATGCCGATACCGAGGACGGCCTGGTAGAAGCTGTACGCGAGGCGGGAGGTGTCCGCCTCCAGCAGCGAGAGCAGCCACATCCCGACGACCGAGACGGCGCCGCCGACGATGGGGTAGATCCGGTAGCGGCCGGTGCGGGTGATGAGCTGCCCGGAGACGATGGAGCCGCCGACGATGCCCATCATCATCGGGAGCATCAGCAGCCCGGACTCGGTGGCACTGGCCCCGTCGACCATCTGGAGGTAGGTGGGGATGTAGCTGGCCGCCCCGAAGAGCGCGACCCCGACGACCGCGCCGATGAGGCCGGTGACGTTGAAGACGGAGTCGCGGAACAGCCGCAGCGGGATGATCGGTTCCGCGGCGCGGTGCTCGACGAGGACGAAGAGCGCCGTCGTGAGGACCGCGCCGGCCGCGAGCCCGAGGATGGTGCGCGAGCCCCAGGCGTACTCGGTGCCACCCCAGCTGGTGACCAGCACCAGACAGGTGGAGGCGGCGGCCAGCAGCACCGCGCCGAGGACGTCGAGCCGGGGGCGGACGGCGGGCCGGGGCAGCTTGAGGACGACCGCGATGACGGCGAGGGTGACCAGGCCGAAGGGGACGTTGATGTAGAAGCACCAGCGCCAGGAGGCGTGGTCGGTGAAGAACCCGCCGAGCAGGGGTCCGGCGACCGAGGCGAGGCCGAAGACCGCGCCGATCATGCCCATGTAGCGGCCGCGCTCCCGGGCCGGGACGATGTCCGCGATGATCGCCTGGACGCCGATCATGAGCCCGCCGCCGCCGATGCCCTGGAGGGCGCGGAAGGCGATCAGCTCGTCCATGGTGCGCGACCAGCCCGCGAGGGCGGAGCCGATGACGAAGACGACGATGGCGAACTGGAAGACGCCCTTGCGGCCGAAGAGGTCGCCGAGCTTGCCGTAGAGCGGCAGGACGATGGTGGAGGCGAGGAGGTAGGCGGTGACCGCCCAGGACATCTTCTCCAGACCGTGCAGCTCGCCGACGATCCTGGGCAGGGCGGTGGCCACGATCATCTGGTCGAGCGCGGCGAGCAGCAGGGTGAGCATCAGCCCGAGGAAGACCATGCGGACCTTGCGGGGGCTGATGTCCGCCTCGGCGAAGCCCGTGGGGACCGGTGGCGGCGGGGGTGGCGCGGAGGCGGTGTCCGTCGCGGTGCCGCCGCCCGCCGTCCCGGCGCCCGCGGTTCTGCCGTCCGCCGTCCCGGCGCCTGCCGTGCCGCCGTCCGGACCCGTGCCGTCCGGGTCGTCCTTCACCAGCGTGATCCCGCCCGCCACGTACCGCTCCCCTCGTCGCACCTGCGCCGCCCATTTGTCGCATCGCGCGGTAAGGCGGGGCAAATGAGACGAGGGGCGTACAGGGCGCGTACGGAGGGCTTATGCGCCGGTGAGAGGCGCTACGGCGCACAACCGGCCGTCCGGGAAAACCACTCGTTCCGGTGAGGCCGGGAGGCGCGCGCCGGGGACCGGGAAGGGCGCGCGCCGGAGGCCGGGAGGCGGCCTCCAGCGCGGGGCCGAGGGAGCTCCCGGAGTTACTTCTCGACCTCGGTGGCGAGGTTCTGGAGCAGTTCGTCGTAGATCCTGCCGAGCCCCTTGGGGGCGAAGGTCCGCTCGAAGAAGCCGCCGATGCCGCCGGCGCCGTCCCAGACGGTGGTGACGCGCGCCGTGGAGCGCCCCTCGCCGGCCGGGGTGACGGTCCAGGTGGTGACCATCGAGGAGTTGCGGTCCTTCTCGACGAGCTGCCCGTCGGTGGGCTCGGTGACCTCCAGCAGGCAGTCCCGGACACGCTTGCTGGTGGCCTGGAGCTTCCAGTGGACGAGGGTGCCCTCGCCGTCGCCGCCCTCGCGGACCTCGTACTCGCTGAAGTGCCCGGTCAGCACCTTGCCGCGGACGTCCTTGTAGTCGGCCAGCGCGTCGAACACGGTCTCCGCGTCCGCCGCGATGATCCGCTCCGTCTGGGCCTCGACCTGCGCCATGGCTGTTCCTCCAGCTGTCCGTGGTTCGGGGGGTGGGCTGAGCCAACCACCTCCGGTGCGGCGGCTCAAAATCGGGGCGGGGAGCGGGTCAGGGGCGGCGGGTGGCGAGGACGCAGAACTCGTTGCCCTCGGGGTCGGTGAGGACCACCCAGCTCGCCCCGCCCTGGCCGACGTCGGCGCTCCGGGCCCCCAGCGCGAGGAGCCTGCCCACCTCCTCGTCCTGCGCCCGGTCGGAGGGGCTGACGTCGATGTGGAGCCGGTTCTTGACGGACTTGCCCTCGGGCACCCGCGCGAAGGTCAGCACCGGTGGCACGGGGCCGGTGCTCTCCCCGTCCCCGGGCGGGCCGATGGTGACGACGCCGTCGCCCCGGTCCTCGCGCACCACCGCGTAGTCGAGCACCGCGCACCAGAAGCCGGCGAGGCCGGTGGGGTCGGCACAGTCGATCGCCAGCTCGGTGAACTTGGCTGCCATGGCGGGACCTCCGGGTCGGACGGCGGGGTTCACGAAGCCCCCACGGTAGGGCCTGCGGGCGGAGCGGCGGCGCTGTCCGGAGCGCGGCCGACACCGGTCCCGGGGTTCACCCCGCACGATCAAGGGAACATGTGTTCTATTCTGCGGGGAGAGCAACCGAGGAGGCGTCCATGCGCTGGGACAATCTGGTCGAGAACGGCTCGACGACCGGGAACAGCGCGCTCTTCGCCGCGGACGCGGTGACCACGCGCACGTTCGACACCCCGGAATTCCGGGGCATCACCTTCCACGAGATCCGGGCCCGTTCGATCCTGAACCGGGTGCCCGGCGCCTCGCGGATGCCGTTCGAATGGACGGTGAACCCGTACCGCGGCTGTACACACGCCTGTGTCTACTGTTTCGCGCGCAAGACCCACAGCTATCTGGACCTGGACACCGGCGTCGGCTTCGACTCCCAGATCGTCGTCAAGACCAACGCCCCCGAACTGCTCCGGCGGGAGCTGGGCTCCCGGCACTGGCGCGGCGAACACGTCGCGATGGGGACCAACGTCGACTGCTACCAGCGTGCGGAGGGCCGCTACCGGCTGATGCCCGGCATCATCGCCGCCCTGCGCGACCGGGCCAACCCGTTCTCGATCCTGACCAAGGGCACGCTGATCCTGCGCGACCTGGAGCTGCTGCGGCAGGCCGCCGAGGTCACCGAGATCGGCGTCTCGGTCTCCGTCGGCTTCACCGACCCGGAGCTGTGGCGGACGGTCGAGCCCGGCACCCCCTCGCCCGGACGACGCCTGGACGTGGTCCGCGCCCTGACCGGCGCGGGGATCGGCTGCTCGGTCCTGATGGCCCCGGTCATCCCGTTCCTCGGTGACCGGCCGGAGCAGCTGCGGGCCACCGTCGCGGCCGTCGCGGAGGCGGGCGCGACCTCGGTGACCCCGCTCGTCCTGCATCTGCGCCCCGGCGCACGCGAGTGGTACCTGCACTGGCTCGGGCAGCACCACCCGCACCTGGTGGAGCGCTACGAGCGGATGTACGCGGGCGGGGCGTACGCCCCCACCTGGTACCAGCGCCGGATCACCCGTCAGGTGCACGAGCTGGCCGACGAGTTCGGGATCGGTCCGGCGCACCGGGGCGACAACCGTCGGATCACCCCGGCCCCGGCCCCGTCAGCCGCGCCCGAACCGGGACCGACCCAGCTGACCCTGCTCTGAGCATCACCGGAGGGGCGGGTGCGGCCGATGGCGTGACCGTAGGGGCCGACTCCGCCCGGAAGTGCCCCTTCCGGGGGCCGGGTCGGGGACCATGCGGCGGGGACCGGTGATCCGGCGCCGCGTCCCGCCACTCCCGGGAGGCCCCATGACGAAACGTGCAGGAATTCTGGTCGCCGTAGGCGCGACGGTCGCCGGTCTGCTGACCGCCGCACCGGCCCCGGCCGCCACCACCGGGCCGGGCGCCCCGCCCGCCCCGCCGCTGAAGTGGACCGGCTGTCCGACCGAGAACTACCCGACGCTCCAGTGCGCGAAGGTCCGCGCCCCGCTGGACCACAGCCGCCCGTCGGGCCGCCAGATCACACTCGCGCTCTCCCGCGTCCCGCACACCGCCAAGGCCTACCAGGGCCCGCTGCTGGTCAACCCGGGCGGTCCGGGCGGCAGCGGTCTGTCGATGGCCGGGTTCGTGGCGTCCTCGCTGCCGGAGAAGACGGCCGCCCGGTACGACGTGATCGGCTTCGACCCGCGCGGCGTCGGGAAGAGCACCCCGGCCCTGAACTGCCTGCCCGGCCACTTCGACCCGGTGCGCCCGGACTCGGTGCCGGACTCCTACCGCGCCGAGCGGATCAACCGCGACCGGGCCGAGTCCTTCGCCCGCGCCTGCGGCGAGAAGCACGGCGACGTGCTGCCGTACATGGACACCGTCAGCGCGGCCAAGGACCTGGAGGTGATCCGGCGGGCACTGGGCTCCCCGCAGATCAACTACTTCGGCTACAGCTACGGCACCTACCTGGGCGCGGTCTACGCCAAGCTGCATCCGGAGCGGGTGCGCCGCCTGGTGCTGGACTCGGTCGTCGATCCGGACGCCGTCTGGTACGAGGGCAACCTCGGCCAGGACCACGCGTTCGACGACCGCCATAAGGCGTTCGCCGCGTGGGTGGCGAAGCACGACGCGGCGTACGGCCTGGGGAGCGACCCGGCGGGCGTCGAGGCCGCCTGGTACCGGATGCGGGCTGCGGTGGCGCGCGAACCCGCGGGCGGGAAGGTCGGCGCGAGCGAGCTGGAGGACACCTTCCTGCCCGGCGGCTACTACAACGGCTACTGGCCTTATCTCGCCGAGGCGTTCGCCGCGTACGTGAAGGAGAAGGACACCGAGGCGCTGGTCCAGGTGTACGAGAACTTCGGCGCGGCCGACGCGAGCGGCGACAACAGCTACTCGGTCTACACGGCCGTCCAGTGCCGCGACGCCGCCTGGCCCCGGCACTGGAGCACCTGGCGCAACGACAGCCGCCGCATCCACGACAAGGCCCCGTTCATGACGTGGAACAACACCTGGTACAACGCGCCGTGCGCGACCTGGCCGGTGGCGCCGCTGCGCCCGCTCCCGGTGCACAACCGGCAGTTGCCCCCGGCGCTGATCCTCCAGGCCACCGACGACGCGGCCACCCCGTACGGCGGCGCGGTCAGCATGCACCGCAAGCTCAAGGGCTCCAGCCTGGTGGTGGAGGAAGGCGGCGGCAACCACGGCATCACGCTGAGCGGCAACGACTGCCTGGACCGGCATCTGACGGCCTATCTGAACGACGGGACCGTGCCGCGCGGCCGGGGCGAGGCGGACGCGGTCTGCGCCGCCCTGCCGGAGCCGAAGCCGCTGCCCGCCGAGAAGGCCGCGGCCCAGTCGGTGGACAACAGCAGGGCCAGCCGTCTGCACGGGCTGCTCGGCTTCCGCCGCTGAGCCCCGGCGGCCGACCGGCGGCCCGCCCGCTCACCGGCCCGGCAACCGGCTGAGCGCCGCCGCCGCGGCCGGGCCGAGCCGGGGGTGCGGGAGCGCCGCCGTCAGGACCGGGCGGGCCCGGTCGTCGCCGAGGCTGCCGAGCCCCTCGACGCAGGCCAGGGCGACGCGCCAGTGCGGTTCGCCGGGGGCCAGCAGGCCCTGGAGGGTGCACACCAGGGCCGGGACCGACTCGGGGGCGCGCAGGGTGGTGAGCAGCCGGACCGGGTGCAGGGCGTAGGCGGTGCGCAGGGTGTTCGTGGCGAGGGCGGCGGCCGCCCGGGGGGTGCGCGGGTCCGCGAGGCGGGCCAGGGCATGGGCGGCGGAGACGCAGCGTTCGGGGTCGCGGTGGTTGAGCAGCAGCACCAGCGCCTCGAAGGCCCGCCGGTCGCCCGCGCAGCCGAGCCGGAAGGCGGCCAGCTCCCGCGCCCACAGCGGGCGGTGGGGCTCCACGAGGACACCGGCCAGCTCCTCGGCGTCCTCGGTGGCGGCGAGCCGGGCGTACAGCGGGGACCCGTCGGCCTCGGGCTCCAGCCGGTCCATGAGCGAACGGAACTCCTCATCCATGACGCTCAGCGTATCGACGAGCACGCTCCGTGCGCAGGGGCATCGGGGATTCGCTGTGATCCGGCGCACAAGGACGCGGGGGTAGCGCGCTCACTACCCGCCGGTTAACCTCATCTGAGCGGGACACCCTCCCGTCGGCTCCGGTGGCCTGGTGACGCAGCCACCCGGAGTGCTTGTCGGTTCGGCGGTTTTCTTTCGACGGCTCCGGGACAGAGTCCGTCGCCCCTCACGGCCGGGCGTGCCCACGGCGCGCCGGTCACGTGCTCCACGACACGCAGCTTCCGTACGCCTCGCGCCTCCCTCGTTCGCCGCGCGCGCCGTGCTCCCACAGTCGTCACTCACCCTGGAGTCCCGTGATGGACACCCCTCTCTCCACCATCGCCGTCGTCGGCCTCGGCACCATGGGCACCGGCATCGCCGAGGTCCTGGCCCTGGCGGGCCGCGAGGTCATCGGCATCGACATCAGCGAGGCGGCCGCCCTCGGGGCCGTCGCCGCCCTCGAAGCGTCCACCGCACGGGCCGTGGGGCGCGGGCGGATCACCGAGCGGGAGCGGACCGACGCGCTCGCCCGGTTCCGCACCGCGAACACCCTCCGGGCCGCCGCCGGCGCCGAGCTGGTCATCGAGGTCACCCCGGAGACGTACGAGATCAAGCAGCGGGTGTTCCGGGAGCTGGACGCGATCGTGGCTCCCACCGCGATTCTGGCCACCGGCACCAACGCGCTGTCGGTGACCCGGCTGGCCGCCGAGTCGCGCCACCCCGAGCGGGTCCTCGGGCTGCACTTCTTCAACCCGGCACCCGCGATGAGGCTGGTCGAGGTGGTCTCCTCGGTGCTGACCGCGCCGCCCGCCGTTCGGGCCGTCACCCAACTGGCCCGGGAGCTGGGCAAGGAGCCCGTCGCGGTCGGCGACCGGCCCGGGTTCGTCGCGGACGGGCTGCTGTTCGGCTATCTCAACCAGGCCGCCGCGATGTACGAGGCGAACTACGCCTCCCGGGAGGACATCGACGCGGCGATGAAGCTGGGCTGCGGGCTGCCGATGGGACCGCTCGCGCTGCTGGACCTGATCGGCGTGGACACCGCCCGGACCGTCCTGGAGGCCATGTACGCCGCCTCCCACGACCGACTGCACGCCCCCGCCCCGATCCTCGGCCAGCTGAGCGAGGCGGGTCTGACCGGACGCAAGGCCGGGCGCGGCTTCTACGCCTACGACGCCCCGGGCGGGCAGACCGTGGTGCCCGACGCGCTGACCCCGCCGCCGGAGGCCGCCGCCGGGACGGGTCGCACGGTGGCGTCCGTCGGCGTCGCGGGCTCGGGGACGATGGCGTCCGGGATCGCCGAGGTCTTCGCCAGGGCCGGGTACTCCGTGGTCCTGGCGGCCCGCGGCCAGGAGAAGGCGGATCTGGCCAAGGCCCGGATCGCGACGTCGCTGGAGCGTTCGGTGACCCGGGGGCGGCTGAGCGCCGAGGCCCGGGACGAGACCCTGGCACGGATCGCGGCGGCCGGTTCGCTGGAGGCGTTCGCCGAGGTGGACCTGGCCGTCGAGGCGGTCGCCGAGGACCTGGAGGTCAAGCGGCAGCTGTTCGCCACGCTGGACAAGGTCTGCCGACCGGGCGCGGTCCTCGCCACCACCACCTCCTCCCTGCCGGTCATCGCCGTCGCACGGGCGACCGCGCGGCCGAAGGACGTCGTCGGGATGCATTTCTTCAACCCGGCGCCCGCCATGAAGCTGGTCGAGGTGGTCCGCACGGTGCTGACCGCCGACGACGTGCACGCGACGGTCCGCGCGGTCTGCGGGAGGATCCGCAAGCACCCGGTGGACTGCGGGGACCGGGCCGGGTTCATCGTCAACGCGCTGCTGTTCCCCTACCTCAACAACGCGATCAAGATGGTCGAGGAGCACTACGCGTCGCTGGACGACATCGACGCGGCGATGAAGCTGGGCGGCGGCTACCCGATGGGCCCGTTCGAGCTGCTCGACGTGGTCGGCCTGGACGTCTCGCTGGCCATCGAGCAGGCGCTGCACCAGGAGTTCCGGGACCCGGGCCTGGCCCCGGCGCCGCTGCTGGAGCACCTGGTCGCCGCGGGCTGCCTCGGCCGCAAGACGGGGCGGGGCTTCCGCGAACATGCCCGCCGCTGACCCGGGAGCCGGGCGGAGCGGGCCGCGGGAAGCCTCCGGCGGCCCGCCGGGAACCACCGAGGGGCCGCCGGGCCCCTCCGGCGGCCCTCCCCCGCAGGCGCGCTCTCCTGCACCGATGGGTTACGTTCATGCCATGTCCCAGCCCGCCAAGTCACCCCGTGCCACCGCCGCGACCGACGCCCCGGAGACCGCAGCGGGGACGCGCGCGGCCGCGCAACGGCTGAAGATGCGCCGCGAACTGGCCGCCGCAGCGATGGAGCTCTTCGCCACGAAGGGGTACGAGGCGACGACCGTGGACGAGATCGCGGGCGCCGCGGGCGTGGCCCGGCGGACCTTCTTCCGGCACTTCCGCTCCAAGGAAGAGGCGATCTTCCCGGACCACGACGACACCCTGGTCAGGGCGGAGGCCGTCCTCAACGCCGCACCGGCGCACGAGCACCCGCTCGACACGGTGTGCCGAGGGATCAAGGAGGTCATGAAGATGTACGCGGCCAAGCCGGCCGTCTCCGTGGCCCGCTACAAGCTCACCCGCGAGGTACCCACCCTCCGGGAGGCCGAGATCGCCTCGGTGGCCCGCTACGAGCGGTTGTTCACCCGCTATCTCCTGGGCCACTTCGACGAGCGCGACCACCACGTGGGCAACGACGACCCGCTGCTCGCGGAGGTCGCCGCGTCCGCCGTCGTCACCGCGCACAACCATGTGCTGCGCCGCTGGCTGCGGGCGGGCGGCCAGGGCGATGTGGAGGCCCAGCTCGACCGTGCCTTCGCCATCGTGCGCGACACCTTCGGCAGCGGCATCGGGGCGGGCCGCACCGTCCCGGCCGAGCCCGGGCGCACACCTTCCGCGACGGTCGCCGCGGACGGCGAGGTGCTGGTCGCGGTGGCGCGTACGGACGCCCCGCTGGACGAGGTCATGCGCACGATCCAGCAGGCGCTGAGGGCCCGCTGAGCCAGGGCGGAGCCCCGCCCTCCGTTCCCGACGCCTCCGGCCCCGCGGCCGGGGGCGTCGGTCGTGCTCCGGCCGGGCCGCACGGCGCCCGCCGCGACGACGCCGTATGCGCACCGCCGGGCCCGCCCGGCACTCCCCTGCCGTCCGTCAGCAGGACAGAACGTCTCGTAACGCCCATCGTGTTGCTCATGCGTGCCCATGAGATGACAAGTGAGAGAAATTGTTGGCACTGGGTGCCTTGTCAGGTGTCACGGAGTGCCATACGTTGAAAGTGTCCGGGCGGCCGGCGCGCTGAGAACTCAGACGCGCGCCGGCTGTCCCCGCACCCACCGCGCCGCGCGCCCGGACGCCTGCGTCACAGGCACCCTTCCGCTCCACCGAGCAGAGCCGAGTCCCACCCCGCCGGACCGACGGCAACACCTCCACACCGCACCGCCCCTGCCAGCAGGGCCCCTCAAGCGTTCCCTCGACGCCGCATCACCGGAGGCAACACCGTGAAGGACATCCTGGACGCCATCCAGTCACAGGACAGCACGGCCGCGGACTTCGCGGCCCTGTCCCTCCCCGAGTCCTACCGCGCGATCACCGTGCACAAGGACGAGGCGGAGATGTTCGCGGGGCTCGAATCCCGCGACAAGGACCCCCGCACGTCGCTCCACCTGGACGAGGTCCCGGTCCCCGAACTCGGCCCCGGCGAGGCCCTCGTCGCCGTGATGGCCAGTTCGGTGAACTACAACTCCGTGTGGACCTCGATCTTCGAGCCGGTGTCCACCTTCGGCTTCCTGGAGCGGTACGGCAGGCTCAGCGAGCTGACCCGGCGCCACGACCTGCCCTACCACGTCATCGGCTCCGACCTGGCGGGCGTCGTCCTGCGCACCGGCCCCGGCGTGAACGCCTGGAACCCGGGCGACGAGGTCGTCGCGCACTGCCTCTCCGTCGAGATGGAGTCCTCCGACGGCCACAACGACACGATGCTCGACCCCGAGCAGCGCATCTGGGGCTTCGAGACCAACTTCGGCGGCCTGGCGGAGATCGCCCTCGTGAAGTCCAACCAGCTGATGCCGAAGCCGAAGCACCTCAGCTGGGAGGAGGCCGCCGCCCCGGGCCTGGTCAACTCGACCGCGTACCGCCAGCTCGTCTCCCGCAACGGCGCCGGCATGAAGCAGGGCGACAACGTGCTGATCTGGGGCGCCAGCGGCGGACTGGGCTCCTACGCCACCCAGTTCGCGCTGGCCGGCGGCGCCAACCCCATCTGTGTCGTCTCCTCCCCGGAGAAGGCCACCATCTGCCGGTCGATGGGCGCCGAGGCGGTGATCGACCGCACCGCCGAGGGCTACGCCTTCTGGAAGGACGAGCGCACCCAGGACCCCAGGGAGTGGAAGCGCTTCGGCAAGCGCATCCGCGAGTTCACCGGCGGCGAGGACATCGACATCGTCTTCGAGCACCCGGGCCGCGAGACCTTCGGCGCCTCGGTCTACGTCACGCGCAAGGGCGGCACGATCACCACCTGCGCCTCCACCTCGGGCTACATGCACGAGTACGACAACCGCTACCTGTGGATGTCGCTGAAGCGGATCATCGGCTCCCACTTCGCCAACTACCGCGAGGCGTGGGAGGCCAACCGCCTGATCGCCAAGGGCAGGATCCACCCGACGCTCTCCAAGGTCTACTCCCTGGAGGACACCGGCCAGGCCGCCCACGACGTCCACCGCAACGTCCACCAGGGCAAGGTCGGCGTCCTGGCGCTCGCCCCCCGCGAGGGTCTGGGCGTGCGCGACCAGGACCTGCGCGAGCAGCACATCGACGCCATCAACCGCTTCCGCAACGTCTGAGGTTCTCCCATGACCGAACGTCAGAAGGACCGGCCCTGGCTCATGCGGACGTACGCCGGCCACTCGACCGCCGAGGCGTCCAACGAGCTCTACCGCCGCAACCTCGCCAAGGGCCAGACGGGTCTCTCGGTCGCCTTCGACCTGCCGACGCAGACCGGATACGACCCGGACCACGTTCTCGCCCGCGGCGAGGTGGGCCGTGTCGGTGTTCCCGTCTCGCACCTCGGTGACATGCGGCGGCTGTTCCAGGACATCCCGCTGGAGCAGATGAACACCTCGATGACGATCAACGCGACCGCCATGTGGCTGCTGGCGCTCTACCAGGTGGTCGCGGAGGAGCAGGGGGCCGACCCCGCGCGGCTCCAGGGGACCACGCAGAACGACATCGTGAAGGAGTACCTCTCGCGCGGGACGCACGTCTTCCCGCCGGTCCCCTCGCTGCGGCTGACCACCGACATGATCGCGTACACGGTCGTCCGCGTCCCCAGGTGGAACCCGATCAACATCTGCAGCTACCACCTCCAGGAGGCGGGGGCGACCCCGGTCCAGGAGATCGCGTACGCCATGTCGACGGCCGTCGCGGTGCTCGACGCGGTCCGCGACTCGGGCCAGGTGCCCCGGGAGAAGTTCGGTGACGTGGTCGCCCGGATCTCGTTCTTCGTGAACGCGGGCGTCCGCTTCATCGAGGAGATGTGCAAGATGCGCGCCTTCGGCCGGATCTGGGACCGCGTCACCCGGGAGCGGTACGGCATCACCGACCCCCGGCAGCGCCGCTTCCGCTACGGGGTGCAGGTCAACTCCCTCGGTCTGACCGAGGCGCAGCCGGAGAACAACGTCCAGCGGATCGTCCTGGAGATGCTGGCCGTCACCCTCTCCAAGGACGCCCGCGCCCGCGCGGTGCAGCTCCCGGCCTGGAACGAGGCGCTGGGGCTGCCCCGCCCGTGGGACCAGCAGTGGTCGCTCCGCATCCAGCAGGTGCTGGCCCACGAGAGCGATCTGCTGGAGTACGAGGACATCTTCGCCGGTTCCCACGTCATCGAGGCGAAGGTGGACGCCCTGGTCGAGGAGTCGCTGGCGGAGATCGACCGCATCCAGCAGATGGGCGGCGCGATGGCGGCCGTCGAGTCCGGCTACCTCAAGTCCGAGCTGGTCTCCTCGCACGCGGCCCGGCGGGCCCGGATCGAGGGCGGCGAGGAGAAGATCGTCGGCGTCAACATCTACGAGTCCACCGAGCCCAACCCGCTCACCTCCGACCTCGACGGCGCGATCATGACCGTCGACCCCGCGAACGAGGCCCGGGTCGTCGCGGCGCTGCACGAGTGGCGGGACAACCGGGACGAGGCGCGGGCGACGGAGGCGCTGGCCGCGCTGAAGAAGGCCGCGGCGGGCACCGCGAACATGATGGAGGCCACCGTCGAGTGCGCCCGCGCCGGCGTCACCACCGGCGAGTGGTCCTGGGCGCTGCGGGACGTGTTCGGGGAGTTCCGCGCCCCCACCGGGGTCTCCTCGGCCCCGGTGGCGGTCACCGCCGAGCCCGGCAGCACGCTCGCCCTGGTCCGCGGGAAGGTCACCCGTACCGCCGCCGACCTCGGGGTCGGGCGGCTGCGGCTGCTCGTCGGCAAGCCGGGCCTGGACGGGCACTCCAACGGGGCCGAGCAGATCGCCGTACGGGCCAGGGACGCCGGGTTCGAGGTGGTCTACCAGGGCATCCGGCTGACCCCCGAGCAGATCACCGACGCGGCGCTCGCCGAGGACGTGCACTGCGTGGGCCTGTCGATCCTGTCCGGCTCGCACGCGGAGCTGGTCCCCGACGTGCTGCGCCGGCTGCGCGAGGCCGGGGCTCCGGACATCCCGGTGATCGCGGGCGGCATCATCCCGCCGGCCGACGCCACGGCGCTCATCGCGGCCGGGGTGGCCGCCGTCTTCACCCCGAAGGACTTCGGCATCACGGAGATCATCGGCCGTATCGTCGACGAGATCCGGAAAGCGAACAAGCTCGACCCTCTGGAGGTCCCCGCATGAGCACGCACACCCCCTCGGTCAACCGCCTGCGCCCCCGCCGCTCGTGTCTGGCCGTACCGGGCTCCAACCCGCGCTTCCTGGAGAAGGCCCAGGGCCTCCCCGCCGACCAGGTCTTCCTGGACCTGGAGGACGCCTGCGCGCCGCTGGCCAAGGAGGGCGCCCGCCACACCATCGTGGACGCGCTCAACAACGGTGACTGGGGCGGCAGGACGCGGGTCGTGCGGGTCAACGACTGGACGACGCACTGGACGTACCGGGACGTCATCACGGTCGTCGAGGGGGCCGGGCCGAACCTCGACTGCATCATGCTGCCGAAGGTCCAGGACGCCCAGCAGGTGGTGGCGCTGGACCTGCTGCTGACCCAGATCGAGAAGACGATGGGCTTCGAGGCCGGGAGGATCGGCATCGAGGCGCAGATCGAGAACGCCAGGGGTCTGGTGAACATCGACGAGATCGCCGCCGCCTCACCCCGGCTGGAGACGCTGATCTTCGGCCCGGCCGACTTCATGGCGTCGATCAACATGAAGACGCTGGTCGTGGGCCAGCAGCCGCCCGGCTACCCGGCCGACGCCTACCACTACATCCTCATGCGCATCCTGATGGCGGCCCGCGCGCACGACCTCCAGGCGATCGACGGCCCCTTCCTCCAGATCCGCGACGTGGACGCCTACCGCGAGGTGGCGGGCCGCGCGGCCGCCCTCGGCTTCGACGGCAAGTGGGTGCTGCACCCGGGCCAGGTCGACGCGGCCAACGAGGTGTTCTCGCCCTCGCAGGAGGACTACGACCACGCCGAGCTGATCCTCGACGCGTACGACTGGTGCACCTCCGAGGAGGGCGGCAGGAAAGGCTCGGCGATGCTCGGCGACGAGATGATCGACGAGGCCAGCCGCAAGATGGCCCTGGTGATCGCGGGCAAGGGCCGGGCCGCCGGAATGCGGCGCACGTCGAAGTTCGAAGCCCCGGAGGCCTGATCATGCAGTTCGGACGCACCTACGAGGAGTTCGAGGTCGGCGCCGTCTACAAGCACTGGCCGGGCAAGACGGTCACGGAGTACGACGACCACCTCTTCTGCCTGCTGACCATGAACCACCACCCCCTCCACATGGACAGCAACTACGCGGAAAGCACGACCGACTTCGGAAAGAACGTGGTCGTCGGCAACTACGTCTATTCGCTGCTGCTCGGCATGTCGGTCCCGGACGTCTCCGGAAAGGCCATCGCCAATCTGGAGGTCGAATCGCTCAAGCACATCGCGCCGACCTTCCACGGCGACACGATCTACGGCGAGACGACCGTGCTGGACAAGACCCCGTCGAAGTCCAAGAACGACCGCGGAATCGTGTACGTGGAGACCCGCGGCTACAAACAGGACGGCACCGTGGTCTGCGTGTTCCGGCGCAAGGTGATGGTCCCCACCGGGACGTACATCACGGAGCGCGGCGGCGAGCAGCCCGGCCGCCCGACGCCCGCCGAGTAACTGTGTGAAACCTCAAGGCCATCCGCGTGAAGCCACAGGAGAAGCAGCCATGACGCGACTCGCCCAGACCGCCGGTCTGAACGACATCCAGCGGGAAATCCTGGCGACGGTCCGGGATTTCGTCGACAAGGAGATCATTCCGGTCGCGACCGCGCTGGAGCACCGCGACGAGTACCCCACGGACATCGTCGAGGGGCTCAAGGAACTCGGCCTGTTCGGGCTGATGATCCCCGAGGAGTACGGGGGGCTCGGTGAGTCGCTGCTCACCTACGCGCTGTGCGTGGAGGAGATCGCGCGCGGCTGGATGAGCGTCTCGGGCATCATCAACACGCATTTCATCGTGGCCTACATGCTCAGGCAGCACGGCACCCAGGAACAGAAGGACACGTTCCTGCCGCGGATGGCGCTCGGTGAGGTGCGGGGCGCGTTCTCGATGTCGGAACCGGCCCTCGGCTCGGACGTCTCGGCGATCTCGTCCAAGGGCGTGCGGGACGGCGAGGAATATGTTCTCAACGGCCAGAAGATGTGGCTGACGAACGGCGGAACCTCTACCTTGGTGGCCGTCCTGGCCCGGAGTGACGAAGGCCACCCCGGTGATGAAGAAGCCGTCGCCCCGCACAAGTCGATGACCGCCTTCCTGGTGGAGAAGGAGCCCGGTTTCGGGGAGGTCCGGCCCGGCCTGACCATTCCCGGGAAGATCGACAAGATGGGTTACAAAGGCGTCGACACGACCGAACTGATCATGGACGACCTGCGCATTCCGGCCAATCGTGTGCTCGGCGGGACGACCGGCCGGGGTTTTTACCAGATGATGGACGGTGTCGAAGTCGGCCGGGTGAATGTCGCGGCGCGTGGCTGCGGCGTCGCACAGCGCGCATTCGAGCTGGGTGTTTCCTACGCCCAGCAGCGCCACACCTTCGGCAAACCGATCGCCCAGCACCAGGCGATCCAGTTCAAACTGGCCGAAATGGCCACCAAGGTCGAAGCGGCCCATGCGATGATGGTGAACGCGGCACGCAAAAAGGACTCCGGGGAGCGGAACGACCTGGAGGCAGGGATGGCGAAGTACCTCGCCTCCGAGTACTGCAAGGAAGTCGTCGAGGACGCCTTCCGTATCCACGGCGGCTACGGCTTCTCCAAGGAGTACGAGATCGAGCGCCTCTACCGTGAGGCCCCGATGCTGCTGATCGGTGAAGGTACCGCCGAGATCCAGAAAATGATCATTGGCCGGCGCCTCCTGGAGGAGTACCGAATCCAGGGCTGATTGTCCGTTCTGGGGTGGTTTGGTGGCGAAGAACGTCACACCGGGTCACCCCCGGCGGGCGGGGTTCGACAGTCCGACTCGGCTGCTGGCTTGCCCAGTTGCGCCCGGCACCCGATACCATCTATCGGAAAGCCGCCGTCCCCCGTTGCCAGCGCGGCATCATCCGCTACGAAGGTCATCCATGCCCGACAGCCCTATCTCTGCCACTCGCGGCGGGGTCCGCATCGCCCGCGGAGCATCGCCGTGGCTCCTGCCGACCGTCGCCACCGCCGCCCTCAGCCTGGCCCGCGCCCGCACGTCGGGGCGCTGGGCTGCCGCGGCCGTGCCCACCACCGCGCTCGCGGCGGGCATGCTCTGGTTCTTCCGCGACCCCGAGCGCGAGATCGCCGAGGGCCGGGTCATCTCCCCCGCCGACGGTGTGGTGCAGAGCATCATGCCGTGGAAGGACGGGCGCACCCGGGTCGCGATCTTCATGAGCCCGCTCAACGTCCACGTCAACCGCGCACCGCTGGCGGGCACCGTGACGTCGGTCGAGCACATCCCGGGCGGTTTCGTCCCGGCGTTCAACAAGGAGAGCGAGAACAACGAGCGCGTTGTCTGGCACTTCGACACCGAGCTCGGAGACATCGAGATGGTGCAGATCGCTGGAGCGGTCGCCCGTCGGATCGTGCCGTACCTCCCCGAGGGCACGAAGGTGGAGCAGGGCGAGCGCATCGGCCTGATCCGCTTCGGCTCACGCGTGGACATCTACCTCCCGGAAGGTATCGATGTCGCGGTCGAGGTCGGCCAGGCCACCACCGCGGGGGTGACTCGAATTGACCGTGATTGATCCGGATACCAAGGCCGACTGGGTTCCTGAGGCCGACGACGAGAGGGACGGCGAGGGCGCGGAGGACATGCCGCTCTCGATGCGGCTGTCGATAGCGGACACGCTCACCCTCGGCAACGCCACGTGCGGGTTCATGGCGGTGTACTTCACCACCACGGGCATTCTGATCCCGCACCTCACCGGCAGCGACGAGACGGGCATGGCCCGGCACTCGGCCGCCACCGCGGTGATCCTCATGCTGATGGCCGCGATCTTCGACCTGTTCGACGGGCTCGTGGCGCGCAAGCTCCGCTCCTCGCCGATGGGCGCCGAGCTGGACAACCTCTCCGACCTCATCAGCTTCGGGCTCGCACCGGCCTACTTCGTGCTCGTCTACGGCATGGTCGCGGACGACGCCCATCAGCGGGTCTCGGCGCTGGCGGCGATCGTGGTGCTGCTGGCCGTGGTGCTCAGGCTGGCCAGATTCTCCTGTGTGACCCTGAAGGACGGCATGTTCCAGGGCATGCCGAGCCCCTTCGGAGCGCTGACGGTCGTCTCGATCGTGCTCCTGGAGCTGCCCTTCGTGCCGACCCTCCTCGCCATCATCGGCGTGGCCTGGCTGATGGTGAGCCGGGTGGAGTACCCGAAGCCGCGGGGGGTCCTCGCGGTGGCGATGCTCAGCTGGATCGTGGCCGCGATGGGGCTGCTCGCCGCCTGGGCGTTCGACGCGCCCGGCGGTCAGCTGCTGCTCCAGACGGGCTGCGCGCTCCAGGTGGTCCTCGGTGCGGTGATCCCGCTGTTCGCCACGGCGCGACGGGTGAACACCATCCGTGACAACCGGCGCGAGGCGCGGGCGGCGCAGCTGCCGTAGCGGCGGATACCCGAACCAGGGCGAGGGCCCGGATGCTCCCCGGCATCCGGGCCCTCGTGCGTATACCACCGCGTGCCGGACCCGCACCAGAGGCGGAGACCTCCCGGTGGCTGAGATGAATCCGCAACAGACTGAGTACACCGTTGCCGTAACCCCGGCCCGATGGGCTTCTAGAATCACCTCGCAACCGACGTCGGGCCTCTTCCGGCCAGGCGCGGAGCGGGGACCAGGGGGGTCCGATGATGAAGCTGACAAGAAACGGGACGCGGGTGCTCGCGGTCGGGGCGGCAGGGCTGCTGCTGGCCGGATGTGGCGGGTCCCAGAGCGGCGGCGACCGGCCGGACCCGAAGCCGAGCCGGTCCGCGACGGACGGTGGGAAGACGAACGGGCAGAAGACGGGGGCCTCCGGCGGGCCGGAGACGAAGGGCCCGGAGGAGACGAAGCAGCCGGGCGCGCTGCCCAGCGCGTACGACTTCACCCCGGCCCCCGAGCGCGTGCCGAAGACCGCCGCGCAGGCGCGGAAACTGACCCGGAACGCCGCGCTCGGCGAGAACGACTGGTCGGCGGGGATGGTGCGGCACACCCCGTACGAGAGCGGCGGCAGCTGGCCGGTGCTGGCGGAGTCCTGTGTCTGGAGCCGCTCCGCGCTGCCGGCGGGCATCCTGGACAGCTTCACCCGGCGGCTGGACGTACCGGCGCAGGACGGCAAGGGGCGGGTCCAGGGGTCGGTGACGGTGACCGTGCACCGGACGGTGGCGGGCGCCGACACCGAGATGAAGGACACCGTGCAGGAGAGCTTCCGCTGCCCGAGCCAGGAGCTGGGCGGCGGACAGCGGCTGAGCGGTCTGATGTCGCTGCACTTCGACCAGAAGGACGTCCGCAACGCGGACGCCTCCATGTTCGAGGCGGGAAAGTACGCCGGGCCGGGCTCCGGCGGGACGCAGGACTACGTGTGGACCAAGTCCCGGATCGGCCCGGTCACGACGGCCGTCTCGGTCAAGGGCGCGAAGGGCTACACCAACACCGACCTGCTGCGGATCGCCGCGGAGGGCGGCGCCAAGGTGCTCTACCGCGTCGAGCTGGAGCTGAAGTGACGGCGGGCCGGGGCCGTACGTCCCGTTTCCCGCTGCCGTCCCGTACCGGACACTCCGTTCCGGCCTGAACCGAACGAAAGGCCCTGACCGCAGATGGAACCGCTCCGTTCCACGGACCCGGCGCGGATCGCCGGCTACCGCGTCCTCGGCCGGCTCGGCGCCGGGGGCATGGGCGTGGTGCTGCTGGGCCGCTCGCCCGGCGGCGCGCTGGTGGCGATCAAGCTGATCCGGGCGGAGTACGCCGACGACGCCGGGTTCCGCACCCGTTTCCGGCGCGAGGTGGCGATCGCCCGGCAGGTCCGCAACCGGTGGGCGGTCCCGGTGGTCGACGCGGACACCGAGGCCCCGGCCCCCTGGCTGGCCACCGAGTTCGTGCCGGGGCCCGCGCTGAGCGAGGCGGTCGGGGGCGGCGGACCGCTGCCGGAGCGCAGTGTGCGGGCGCTCGGCGCGATGCTGGCGGAGGCGCTGGAGGCGGTCCACGGGGCGGGGCTCGTCCACCGGGACGTGAAGCCCGGGAACGTCCTGCTGGGGCTGGACGGGCCCCGGCTGATCGACTTCGGGATCGCGCGGGCCCTGGACGACACCGTCCTCACGGCGACCGACGCGATCGTCGGCTCCCCGGGCTTCCTCTCGCCCGAGCAGGCGCAGGGGCGGCGGATCGGCCCGGCGAGCGACGTGTTCTCGCTGGGCTGTGTCCTGGTGTACGCGGCGACCGCGGGGCGGCCGTTCGGCAGCGGGCCGGTCGAGGCGATGCTGTTCCGTACCGTGCACGACACGGCGGAGCTGAGCGCGTTGCCCCCGGGGCTGCGGCCGGTGGTGGAGGGCTGCCTGTCCAAGGATCCGCAGGAGCGCCCCTCGGCGGCGGACATCCGGCGGGCGTTCGCCGAGGACGCGGTCGGCGGCAGCTGGCTGCCGGGTCCGGTGACGCATCTGATCGCGGAGCGGTCCGCCCGGATGCTCGCGCTGCCCGACATCGAGGCGACCAGCCTGGACGCGAGGGCGGCGGGCGGGCCGACGGACACCCGTCCCGGCACCGGCGCCGGGAACACCACCGCCGTGCCCGCCTCCCCGGGCCGTCGGCGGTTCCTCGCGTACGTGGGCGGCGGGGTGGCCCTCGCGGCGGCGGGCGGTACCACCGCGTGGCTCGTCTCCTCCGGCGACGGCCAGGGCACGGGCGGCGGGGGCAAGGGGGGCGGCGGCACGCCCCGCCGGGAGCTGCGCATCGGGCTCCAGGCCGACCTCAGCGGCCCGGGTGCGGCGCTGGGGGCCGGGCAGGAGCGGGCGGCCCGGCTCGCCGTGGACGAGCACAACGCGCGCGAGGACGTGCCGTTCACGCTGCGGCTGACCACGGTCGACGACCGGGGGGACGAGGAGCGGGCGAGGGCGGCGGTGCGCGGGTTCGCCGAGGACCCGCTGCTGGTGGCGGTGATCGGGGCGACCGGCACGGACGCGGCCCGGGAAGCGCTGGTCGCCTACGACGAGGCGGCGATGCCGGTGCTCAGCGTCGTCGACGGGGACATCCGGCATCTGAACCGGGTCTTCCTGTGCGCCCGGCCCCGCAACGACATGCAGATGCTGCCGGTGTCGCAGTACCTGGGGGCGTACGACATCGACCGGATCGCGCTGGTGGACGACGGCACCGAGTACGGCCGGCAGACGACGCGCTTCCTGGACGCCGGGCTGCGCGGCAACGGCCGGACCGTGTTCGCGGAGACCGTACGGGAGGGCAGCCGCGATCTGGACGCCGAGGCGGAACGGATCGTCGCGAAGAAGCCGGGGGCGGTGGTGTACGGCGGCGGTCTGCCGGGCGCGGGCCCCTTCGCGAAGGCGCTGGCGGCGGCCGGTTTCCGGGGGCCGCGGCTCGGCACCCAGGCCGTGCACGATCCGCGGTTCCTGGCGGAGGCGGGCGAGGACGCGGCGGGCTGGCTGGTCGTGTCGACGGCCGCCGACCCGGCCTCCGTGCCCTCGGTGCGGGAGTTCGCCGCCGCCTACCGCAAGCGGTTCGACGCGGTGCCGCCGCTGTTCGCCGCGGAGGCGTACGACGCGGTCGGGCTGATCGCCGCCTGCGCGCTGGAGCTGGACCGCGAGCAGCTGAGCCGCCAGGACCTGCTGCCCGCGCTGCGGACCACCTCGTACAAGGGCGTCTCCAAGAGCTACGCCTTCGAGCCCGCCAACGGGATGTACACCGGGACCGGGGTCTTCGTCTACCGCGTGGAGCGGGGGCGCTTCCGGTACGCCGGGATGGACGGCGCCGAGGTCTGAGGGCCGGGCCCGTCCGTCGGGGACGGCGCCGGGGCCCGGCCGTCACGCCGAGCCCCCGCACGGGGGTTTGCGCCCGCGCGGGGGTGTACGGACGTCAGCCCGTCAGGAAGTCCCGGGCGATCGACTCCGCCGCGCGCTCCAGCAGCGGTCCTGCCTGAGCCATCGACACGGCCGGGTCCGGTTCCAGGTCGGCCAGGGCGTAGGCGCGCCGGATGCCCGCCCGCTCCAGGGCCTCGGGCTCCAGGGCGAGGCGGCCGCAGACCGCCACGACCTCGATCCCGGCCTCGCGGGCGGCGGCGGCGACCCCGGCCGGGGCCTTGCCGTGCAGGGTCTGCTCGTCGAGCGAGCCCTCGCCGGTGACCACGAGGGTGGCGCGGGCCAGTGCGGGGGCGAAGCCGAGGACGTCGAGCATCACCTCGATGCCGGGGCGGAAGCGGGCGCCGAGGGCGACGAGCGCTCCGTAGCCGATGCCTCCGGCCGCACCCGCGCCGGGCAGGGACGCGGTGTCGGGGCCCAGGACGGAGGCGTAGTGGGTCAGGGCCGCGTCGAGGACCGCGATGTCCTCCTCGCTCGCGCCCTTCTGCCGCCCGTACACCTCGGGTGCGCCCTTGGGTCCGGTCAGCGGGTTGTCCACGTCACTGGCCAGGACCAGGTCCACGTCCTTCAGGCGGGGGTCGAGCCCGGACAGGTCGGCCTCGGCCAGCCCGGCCAGGCCTCCCCCGCCGGGGCCGACGGGCTTGCCGTCCGCGTCCAGGAAGCGGGCCCCCAGCGCGGCGAGCATGCCCGCGCCGCCGTCCGTGGTGGCGCTGCCGCCGACCCCGAACACGATGGTCCTCGCCCCCGCGTCGAGGGCGGCCGCCAGCAGCTCCCCGGAGCCGTAGGTGGTGGCCGTGAGCGGGGCGAACACCCCGTCGGGCAGGTGCTGGAGGCCCGAGGCCTCGGCCATCTCCACCACCGCGGTGTCCTCGCGCAGCGCGTACGCCGCCGTCACCGGCTCCCCGAGGGGGCCGGTCACCCGCGTCTCACGGCGCTCGAACCCGGCGGCCACCGCGGCGGCGACCGTGCCGTCGCCGCCGTCCGCGACCGGCAGGGTCTCCACCGCCAGGCCGGGGACGACCCGCCGGAGCCCGGCCGTCACCCGCTCGGCGACCTGTACCGCCGTGAGCGAGCCTTTGAACTTGTCCGCCGCGACGAGCACGCCGGCGGTCTCCACATCTGCTCCGTCCGTCACCTTGCATCCCTTGCTTTCGAACAGGCAGTCGCGCCGCCCCGACCCTATCCGCACGGCTTGCGAACTGCCACGGGCGTCCACGCCCGCCCGCTCCGGCGTCCCCGGGCGCGGCCCGCACTACGCTGGCGGCCGTGACCTCTACGGATGCCGACTACGCCACGTACATCGCCGGACTCCCCCGGGTCCTCTCCGGCGCCGCCTGCCTCTTCCGCGACGAGAGGGGCCGGGTGCTGCTCGTCGAACCCAACTACCGCGCGGGCTGGGCGCTGCCCGGCGGCACGGTCGAATCGCAGACGGGCGAGAGCCCCCGGCAGGCCGCCCGGCGCGAGACGCTGGAGGAGACCGGTCTCGACCTGGCACCGGGCAGGCTGCTCGCCGTCGACTGGGTGCGCGGCCCCGGCCGGCCCCCGATCGTGGCGTACCTGTACGACGGCGGGGTGCTCGCCCCGGAACGGTTCGCGGCGATCCGGCTCCAGGAGGAGGAGCTGGTCTCCTGGAAGCTGGTCGCCCCCGACGAGCTGGGGGGCTATCTGCTCGGGTCCCTGAGGCAGCGGGTGCGGGCGGCGCTGGAGGTGCTGGCGTCCGGCGGCGGCACGGTGGAGCTGGAGGACGGCGAGCCGGTCGGTTAGGGCGAAGGCCGGAGAGCGGGCAGGGGCCGGGGCCGGAAGAGGGCGCGAGGGGCCGGGAAGCCGAACACGGGCCGGGGGCCGTACGACGACAGGTCGGCGCTCAGTCGTCCAGCCCGGCCCGGACCCGGCGCGAGGGCTGGAAGACGTACAGATCCAGGATGTCCGGGGCGTCCGCGAGCCCCGGGCCGCCCGCCGCCGCCCAGGTCACGATGTCCTGCTCGGCGTGCTCGTCGTTGACCAGCCCCAGCCAGACCGGGCGGCCCCCGGCGCGGCGGCCCTCGGCGGAAGGCTGGACGACGATCACGTTGCCCTGCTCGCAGGCGTCCAGGCACTCGACCGCCCGGACGGTGGCGGCGCCCGCCAGGCCGGAGCGCAGCCGGGCCAGTTGGGCGGCGTGGTCGACGCCGGGGATCTTCTCGGTTCCGCAGCAGCAGCCCCGGCAGACGCTGACGGTGGGCCGGGGCACGCGCTGGGCGGGCACCTTCTGGCCGTCGGGCACATCACGGCTGGGGCGGGGGCGGCGGCTCATGAGGGGGACTTTCCGTCGCGGGTGAGGTCGGGCGGGGCGAGGCGGGATAGGGCCGGGCGGTCGCCCGGACCGCCGGTGATCACCCGCGACTCTACCGAGACCGCCCCCGCCTCGAACACCTGCGCCCGTATCCGGCCGGATGCGGTAACGTGGACGGCTGCGAAGGGGAGTAGCCCCGCAAACCGGTCGTCGACACACTGGAGCCTTCGGGTTCCCGGTGGCCGGGCTCGTCGGATCCTGTGACCAGGGTGTCCCACGGGCGGGCGAGACCTTCGGTCCTGTATGACACGTCCACGTCCTGTGGGCGCCACCGTCATGCCGGGCCGAGTGGTCCTCCGAACAGCCCGAGCGGCGCTTCGCGAAGATCCGGGGCCCGGCTCGCACAGAAAGCCACCCGGAATGCATCTCGACCTTCTGGCGATCATCACCGCCTTCGGGCTGATCTTCCTCGCGGAGCTGCCCGACAAGACGATGTTCGCGTCGCTGGCCATGGGCACGCGGATGCGCCCGCTCTACGTCTGGTTCGGCACCTCGTCCGCGTTCATCGTGCATGTGGCGATCGCCGTGGGAGCGGGCAGTCTGATCGGCCTGCTGCCCGACTGGATCGTCAAGCTGGTCTCGGCCACGCTCTTCGCGTTCGGCGCGTTCCTCCTGCTGCGCGGCAGCGGCGGGGACGACGAGGACGAGGCGGACGTGAAGACGGTGACCGGTTTCTGGCCGGTCTACTCGACCGCGTTCATGGCCGTCTTCATCAGCGAGTGGGGCGATCTGACCCAGATCACCACCGCCAACCTCGCCGCGAGCAACGGCACCTGGTCCACGGCGATCGGTTCGGCGGCCGCCCTGATGTCCGTCTCGGCGCTGGCCCTGCTCGCGGGGAAGTTCATCGCCAAACGCGTCCCGCTGAAGACCGTGCAGCGCATCGGCGGTATCTGCATGCTGGGCCTCGCGATCTGGACGGTCGTCGAGATCTTCACCGGCTGACGAGGGCGGTGAGGCGACGGGGGCGGAGCGGAGGGGCGGACGGGGGCCGCCGGTGCCCGTCCGCCCCCGTCCGCCGCTCTCAGAAGAGCGCCTGCGGTCCGCCGTTCTCGAAGGCGAGCAGCCGCTGCTTGCGGTCCAGCCCGCCGCCGTACCCGGTGAGCCCTCCGGAGGCGCCGATCACCCGGTGGCACGGCACGATGATCCCGACCGGGTTCTTGCCGTTGGCCAGGCCGACCGCCCGCGAGGCTCCGGGGCTGCCGAGGTTTCCGGCCAGTTCACCGTAGCTACGGGTCTCGCCGTACGGGATCTTCAGCAGCTGGGCCCACACGCTCCGCTGGAACGGCGTGCCGTGCAGGTGCAACGGCAGGTCGAAGGTGGTGCGCTCCCCGGCGAAGTACTCCGCGAGTTGCCGGACCACCTCGCCGAAGGGCTCCGGGTCGGGCACCCCGAAGGTCTCCTGGGGCGGCCGGTGGCGCTGGTCGGTCATGTAGAGGGCGGACAGGACGCCGTCGGTGGCGACGAGTGTCAGCGGTCCGTAGGGGCTGTCGACGACGGTGTGCCGCTTGGTCGTGGTCATGGGGGCGGAGCTCTCCTTCAGGCGGGCAGGTGGTTGACGGGGTGGTCGTCCACGGTCCAGAGGTACTGGACGGCGTAGGCGCGCCAGGGCCGCCAGTCAGCGGCCCGTGCGGTCAGGGCGGCCGGGGTGGCCGGGAGGCCGAGGTGTTCGGCGGCACGGCGGATGCCGAGGTCGGTGGGGAGGAAGGCGTCGGGGTCGCCGAGGGCTCGCATGGCGATGGACTCGACGGTCCAGGGGCCGATGCCGGGCAGCGCGGCCAGTTCGGCGCGGGCGCGGTCCCAGTCGGTGTCGGTGTCCAGCCGCACCTTCTCCTCCGCGAGGGCCGCGACGAGCGTGGTGAGGGTGGTACGCCGGGTGCGGGGCAGGGCCAGGGCCTCCGGGTCGAGCCCGGTCAGCGCCCCGGGGGTGGGGAAGAGGTGGGTGAGCCCGCCCTCGGGATCCTCGACCGGGACGCCGTGGGCGGTGACCAGCCGGGCCGCGTGGGTGCGGGCGGCGGCGGTGGACACCTGCTGGCCGAGCACCGCGCGTACGGCGAACTCCGCCCCGTCCACCGTCCGGGGCACCCGGCGGCCGGGGCCCGCGTCGACCAGCGGGGCGAGCAGCGGGTCGGCGCGCAGCCGGGCGTCCACGGCGACCGGGTCGGCGTCCAGGTCGAGGAGCCAGCGGCAGCGGCTGATGGCCCGGGTGAGGTCGCGGAGGTCGGTGAGGGCGAGCCGGCAGGCGACGTGGTCGGGGCGCGGGGCGAGGGCGACGATGCCGGGCCCGTACGGGAGGTTCAGGGTGCGGCGGTACGCGCCGTCGTGCCACTCCTCGACGCCGGGGACGGCGGTCGCGGCGAGGTGGCCGAAGAGGTTGCTGGGGTTGAGCGGGGCCCGGTAGGGGAGGCGGAGCGCGATGGCACCGGGTGCGGCGGTGGTCCCCGGGCCCCGGGCGGCCCGGGTGCGCAGGTCGCCGGGGGCGAGGGCGAAGACCTCGCGGACCGTGTCGTTGAAGGTGCGGATGGAGGAGAATCCGGCGGCGAACGCCACCTGGGCCATCGGCAGGCCGGTCGTCTCGATGAGCAGCCGGGCGGTCTGGGCGCGCTGGGCGCGGGCCAGGGCCAGCGGGCCCGCGCCCAGCTCGGCCAGGAGCTGGCGTTCGATCTGGCGGGCGGAGTAACCGAGCCGGGTGGCCAGGCCCGGTACGCCCTCGCGGTCCACGACGCCGTCCCGGATCAGCCGCATGGCGCGGGCGACGGAGTCGGCGCGGGCGTTCCACTCGGGGGAACCGGGGCTGGTGTCGGGGCGGCACCGCTTGCAGGCCCGGAACCCGGCCTGCTGGCAGGCGGCGGCGCTGGGATAGAAGGCCATGTTGTGGACCTTGGGCGGCACGACGGGGCAGCTGGGGCGGCAGTAGATCCGGGTGGTGAGGACCGCGGTGAAGAACCAGCCGTCGAAGCGGGCGTCCTTGGACTGGACGGCCGCCACGCAGCGCTCGGTGTCGGTGTGCATGGTTCCAGGATGGGGCACCGGTCAGGGGCTCGGCTGGCGGAAATCCGACAGGGGCCTCGGGCCGCCCCCGGGTCGCTTCCGAAGGCCCCGGGGGCGCCCCTCGGCTCACGCGCGGGCCGGGGCCGTCTCAGCCGCGCATCGCGAGGACTTCCTCGAACTCCGCGTACGCGTGCGCGCCGAAGAGCACGAAGCGCACCTCCTCCACCGGCTCCACGGTCTCCGCGAGGACCGTCCGGACGGCGATCCGGGCCCCGTCGTCCAGCGGCCAGCCGTAGATGCCGGTGGAGATCGCCGGGAACGCGATGGATTTGGCCCCCAACTCGGCTGCCAGGCGCAGGGATTCGCGGTAGCAGGAGGCGAGCAGCGCGGAGCGGTCCTGGGCGCCGGAGAAGACCGGTCCCACGGTGTGCACGACCCACTGCGCGTCGAGCTGTCCGGCGGTGGTGGCGACGGCCCGGCCAGTGGGCAGGCCCTTGCCGTACGGGGAGGCGCGCAGTTCGCGGCAGGCGGCGAGGATCTCGGGGCCGCCGCGGCGGTGGATCGCGCCGTCGACCCCGCCACCGCCGAGCAGCGAGGAGTTGGCCGCGTTGACGATGACGTCCACGGACTGATCGGTGATGTCGCCGCGGACCAGACGTACGGCGGGAGAGACGGAGGTGCTCATGCGGACATCATGCCGCGCGCGGCGGGCCTTCGCCGCCCGCTACGGCGGACCGGGCGGCGGGAGGGCTCAGGCCGACGCCCGCAGCCGCCGCCATACGGCCCTGGCGGCGTGGTGACCGGACATGCCGTGTACCCCGGGGCCGGGCGGGGTGGCCGATGAGCACAGGAACACCGCGGGGTGGGCGGTGGCGTAGGGGACGCGGGCCAGCTTGGGGCGGAGCAGGGTCTGGAGACCGGAGAAGGCCCCGCAGGCGATGTCGCCGCCGACGTAGTTGGCGTTGCGCGCGGCGAGTTGGGGCGGTCCGGCGATCGCGCGGGCGAGCACCAGATCGCGGAACCCGGGGGCGAAGCGCTCCAGTTGGCGTTCGATGACGTCGGTGGCGTCGCCCTCCCAGCCCGCCGGGACATGTCCGTACGCCCAGAAGACGTGGCGTCCCCCGGGGGCCCGTGAGGGGTCGGTCAGGGTGGGCTGGGCGGTGATGAGGAAGGGGGCGCTCGGGTCGCGGCCCTCGACGGCGGCCTTCAGCGCCGCGTCGACGTCGGTGGCGGTGGGGCCGATGTGGACGGTGCCCGCGCGGCGGGCCGCGGGCGCGGTCCAGGGGACGGGGCCGGACAGCGCGTAATCGATCTTGAACGCGGAGGCTCCGTAGCGGTAGCCGTGGTAGGCGCTGCCGAGTCCGGCGATGCGGGCGAGCGCGGAGGGCGAGGTGTCGAAGATGTAGGCGCGGGCGGGCGGCAGTTCGTCCAGCCGCTTCACCTCGCTGCCGGTGCGGATCGTGCCGCCGTGTGAGCGCAGGAGGGAGGCGAGGGCGTCGGAGATGGCCTGGGAGCCGCCGCGCGGGACCGGCCAGCCGTTCTCGTGGGCGGCGAGGGCGAAGACGAGCGCGATGGCGGAGGTGGCGAAGCCGCTGGTGGGCGCGATGGCGTGGGCGGCGAGCCCGGCGAACAGGCCACGCGCCTTCTCGCCCCGGAAGCGCCGGGAGACCCAGGTGGCGGGCTGGAGGCCGAGCAGCCCGAAGCGGGCGAGGCGGTACGGGTCGCGGGGCAGGCTCTCCCAGGGGGTGCGCAGGAAGTCGGCGGCGAGGGTGTCCCAGCGGCCGAGGAAGGGGGCGAGCAGCCGCCGGTAGGCCCCGGCGTCCTGGGGGCCCAGCGTCATGGCGCTCTCGCCGACGGAGCGGGTGAGGGCGGCGGCCGTGCCGTCCGGGAAGGGGTGGGCGAGGTCGACCTCGGGGTGCAGCCACTCCAGGCCGTGCCGCTCCAGCGGCATCGCGCGGAACGCGGGTGAGCCGATGCCGAGCGGGTGGACCGCGGAGCACGGGTCGTGCCGGAACCCGGGCAGGGTCAGCTCCTCCGTGCGGGCTCCCCCGCCGATGGCGTCGTGTGCCTCGTGGACCTCGACCGCAAAGCCCCGGCGGGCCAGTTCGGCTGCGGCGGTCAGCCCGTTGGGCCCGGAGCCCACCACGACCGCATCGAGCATCGACGGCACCTTGGGACTCCTTCGTCGGCCGGCAGGCGGATCACCAGGATATGGGGACCCACCGACAGCCCGGACCGGCCCCCTGGCGTCGCGGGCCGGGTCCTGTCCCGCGAGGGGCGCCGGTCGTCAGCCGCCCGCCCGCAGCGCCGTCAGGATCCGCCGGGCGGTGGGTTCGTCCCGGGCGGCGGTGAACGGCAGATCGTTGCCGCCCGCGATCCGGAAGGGGGCGCCCGAGAGCGTCGCGTGCGCGCCGCCCGCCTCCGCGACCAGGAGCAGACCCGCCGCGTGGTCCCAGGCGTACTCCCAGCTGAAGGCGACGGCGTCGAGCGCGCCCCGCGCGACGGCCAGGTACTCCAGGCCCGCCGAGCCGCAGGGGCGGGTCGCGATGCCGTCGGTGTCCAGACCGAGCAGGGCGTGCTTCTGGTCGTCGGTGGTGTAGTCGGGGTGGGAGGTCGCCACCGTCAGCGTGTCACCCGGTGCGGGCGCCCCGGAGCGGACCGGCTCACCGTTGAGCGTCGCGCCCCGGCCGCGTACGGCGACGGCCATCTCGCCGAGGACCGGCGCGTACGTCCAGGAGGCGTGGATCACGCCATGCTGGGCCAGGGCGACGAGGGTGCAGAATCCGGCCTCGCCCCGGACGAACTGGCGGGTGCCGTCGACCGGGTCGACGATCCAGACGGGGGCGTCGCCGCCGAGGGCCTCGTAGACGGAGGGGTCGGCGTGCACGGCCTCCTCGCCGACGACGACGGACCCGGGGAGCAGCTTGGTGAGGGAGGCGGTGAGGTGCTCCTCGGCCAGCCGGTCGGCGGTGGTGACGAGGTCGTGCGGGCCGTTCTTCTCGATGATGTCGTGGGTGGCGAGCTGCCGGTGGCGGGGCATGATCTCGGCCGCTGCCGCGGCGCGCACGGCGGCCTCGACCTCGGTGAGCGGCCCGGTGTTCCCGGCGGTCCCGTGCAGGAAGTCATCGATCATGTCCCCACCCAATCACGGGCCGCCGCCACCCCGGCCGCCGGGCGCTCGGAGGAGGCCGCCGGGTGTGCGACGGCCGGGACCGGGCAGGCGAGGGCGGCGGCCGGACGTGCGACAGCGCCGGCGGCACGGGCGCGGCGTCCGGCGGCGCGCGGCAGCCTGGGGAAACCTGGAGGGGGGCCCGCTCCCCGGCCGAAGGCGTCAGTCGTCCCGCCGCCTGCCTCTCCCCTCGTCCCCTTCCACGCACTGCCTTTCCTCGCATTCCCCTTCTATCTACGGAGACGTACGACATGGCAAAGATCCTTTTCGTGGTGACCGGCGCCGACCACTGGACCCTCGCGGACGGTACGGAGCACCCCACGGGCTTCTGGGCCGAGGAGGCCGTGGTCCCGTACGAGGCTTTCACGGCAGCCGGTCACGAGGTGACCGTCGCCACCCCGGGCGGCGTCGTGCCGACCGTGGACCGCGGGAGCCTGGCCCCCGAGGTCAACGGCGGACCGGAGGGCGCGGAGCGGGTCACGGCCGCGCTGGAGACGTTCGACGCGCTGCGGCGGCCCGTGGCGGTGGAGGACGTGGACGTGGACGCGTACGACGCGGTGTTCTACCCCGGCGGCCACGGGCCGATGCAGGATCTCGCGGTGGACGAGGCCTCCGGGCGGCTGCTGACCGCCACGCTGGCTTCGGGCAAGCCCCTCGGCGTGGTCTGCCACGGCCCGGCGGCGCTGCTGGCGGCCACCGGACCCGACGGCGCGAACGCGTTCGCCGGGTACCGGCTGACCGGCTTCACCAACGCGGAGGAGTCCCAGGCGGGCTTCGCCGACAAGGCGAAGTGGCTGCTCCAGGACCGGCTGGTGGGACTGGGCGCGGACTTCCAGGAGGGCGAGCCCTGGGCCCCGTTCATCATCACCGACCGGAACCTGATCACCGGTCAGAACCCGGCCTCCTCCGCACCGCTGGCGGAGGAACTGCTGCGACGGCTGGGCTGACTCAGGACCAGTCGCGCAGGACGGGCGGCTCGCACAGCTCCAGCACCACCTCACCCGTCTCCGGCTCGTCACCGGAGGCGGGAAGGGGGCGGACGCGCGCGCCCACCGTCACCAGCTGCGGGGCGGCCCCCACGACGCGGCAGCGGAAGACGAAGCCCTCGGCGAACCGCACGAGAGACTCGTTGCGGGCGGCCTCGGTATACCGGTGGATCACGGCGGTCCGGACGACCACACCGTGGCCGGTCGTGCGTTCAGGCTCCAGTTCGCTCGACGCGCACACGGGACACAGCAGCCGCCGGAACGAGGCTGTGCCGCACCAGCGGCAGCGGTGATAGGAGAGGCCGCACTCCTCGTGCGCCTTCTGGACGGTGCCCATCGCTGTCTGGGACACGGCTCGACCCCCTGCGCTCGACTCGGACGCGCCGCACCTGGCTGACGGCGCGTCCGCACCCTATGGCACTCAGTGCCGGACGGTAAAGGCACTGAGTGCCGATTGTTGCGCGATTCTTTCCCATCGAGCTCCCCCTCCTCCCCCCTTCCCCTCCAGCCCCTCCCTCCTCGACGCTTCCCCTCCTCAGCCCTCAGCTCTTCCGTTCGTGCCTTCCGTTCGTGCCGACGGCGTCCTCGATCTGCTGGACCACGCGCCACATGGGCGTACCCCGCCGGGCGACCATCACGACGACCTCCCCCTCGGCGGAGGTTCCGGCGGCGGTCGCGGGGACCAGGGCACCGGGGTCGGGCACGGACTCGGGGGCGGCGGGGAGCCGAGGGGCGACGGGTCGCCCCCACACCTCGCGCACCATCGCGAAGGCGTGGTCGACGGCTGCCTCGGGGTCTCCCTCACCGCCGGAACGCAGCCACAGCCGCAGCCCGTTGTTGTGCGCGGCGACCACGGACGCCGCGATCATCTCGGCCCGCAACTCCCCGTCACGGCCCTCGCCGAACCGGCCGCGCAGGTGCCCGGCGAGCGTCTGCTCGTAGCGGCGCACCACGGACAGCTCGTACGTGCGCAGCCCCGGCACCTCCCGGGTGAGCCGGTAGCGCCGCACGGAGAACTCGGGATTGGCCGCGTACATCCGCAGCACGATCCGCGCGGCGTCGCACACCGCGCCGACCGGGTCGCCGTCGTCGACCGTGGACAGGAACGCGGTCATCTCGGCGAGGCAGCGTTCGTGATCGGGGAAGACGACGTCCTCCTTGGAGGGGAAGTAGCGGAAGAACGACCGCCGCCCCACTCCGGCCCGCGCCACGATGTCGTCGACGGTCGTCCGCTCGAAGCCCCGCTCCAGGAAGAGCTGGAAAGCCGCCTGCGCGAGCGCCTCCCGCATGGGTGCCTTCTTCTCGGGTCCTCGTGCCTCGCTCATGCGGCGAAACGTAGCACCGGAAGGACACTTTTGGCACTGGGTACCTTTACAGAGGGTACTGAGTGCCATAGCCTGTCGCGTACTACGAATCACACCCAGGTGGGACCACACATCCAGGTAGGCAGGAGAGCCGGCGTGAGCTTGAGGATCGTTGTCTGTGTGAAGTACGTGCCTGATGCGACCGGTGACCGGCATTTCGCCGATGACCTGACGCTGGACCGTGATGATGTCGATGGTCTGTTGTCGGAGCTGGACGAGTACGCGGTCGAGCAGGCGTTGCAGATCGCGGATGCGGCGGACGGTGCGGAGATCACCGTGGTGACGGTGGGTCCGGAGGATGCCAAGGATGCGTTGCGTAAGGCGTTGTCGATGGGTGCGGACAAGGCTGTTCACGTCGAGGATGACGATCTGCACGGTACGGATGTGATGGGGACGTCGCTGGTGCTGGCGAAGGCGGTGGAGAAGACCGGCTACGACCTGGTGATCTGCGGGATGGCCTCGACCGATGGTGTGATGGGTGTGCTGTCGGCGTTGCTGGCGGAGCGTCTGGGTGTGCCGCAGGTGACGCTGCTGTCCGAGGTGTCGGTGGAGGGCGGTGTGGTGACCGGGCGGCGTGATGGTGAAACCGCTTCGGAGCGGTTGGAGGC
>NZ_JBIWOX010000015.1:0-195098 GCF_044767975.1 Streptomyces sp. NPDC101181
CACCCGCAAGAACTGACCCCCACACAACCAACCCGGACCCCAACCCCGGATCCGGACCTGGGCCGCACGGTGCACCCCACCGCGCGGCCCAGCGCTGTTCCGGGACACCATTGACGCAGGTCGAGCGGCCTTATAACTTCACTATACGGATGTTTGATTCCGGTAAGCGGAAGTGTCGAGCGTGGAGGGTGCGGTCATGGGTCAGCAGGAGAAGGTGGCGACGAGCCTCGCGGGCACGGTCAGCGAGGAGATCAGCGTCTCCCTCGCGCCGGTCGACGCGGAGCTGGCCCGCCGCTACCCGGGCGACCCGGGGACCCGTCAGCCCGTGCACACCGTCTACGTCCCCGGTGACGTCTTCGAGCCGGGCACCCTGCGCTCCTGGGGCGACCAGGCGCTGGCGGCCCTCGACGAACACGCCCCCGACGCCTCCTCGTTCGCCGCGGTGCTCGGCATCCCCGAGGAGCTGGCCGGGCCGGTCCACGACCGCGTACGGGCCAAGCTGGAGCGCGAGCCCGTCGAGGACCTGCGCATCGACTTCGAGGACGGTTACGGCCCCCGCCCGGACGCCGAGGAGGACGAGACCGCGGCCCGCGCCGCCCGGCTGGTCTCGGAGGCGTACGCCAACGGAACGGCGGCCCCGTACACGGGCATCCGGATGAAGTGCATGGAGGCGGGCGTACGCGACCGGGGCATCCGCACCGCGGACGTCTTCCTGACCGGGCTCATCGAGGCGGGCGGGCTGCCCGACGGGCTCGTGCTGACGCTGCCGAAGGTGACGTACCCGGAACAGGTCACCGCCTTCGTCCGGCTCCTCGAAGCCTTCGAGCGGGCGCACGGCCTGGCCGCCGGGAGCATCGGCTTCGAGATCCAGATCGAGACCAGCCAGTCCATCCTCGCCGCCGACGGCACCGCCGCCGTCGCCCGCATGATCGACGCGGCGCGGGGCCGGGCGACCGGGCTGCACTACGGCACCTTCGACTACAGCGCCTGCGTCGGGGTCAGCGCCGCCTACCAGGCCAGCGACCACCCGGCCGCCGACCACGCCAAGGCCGTCATGCAGGTCGCCGCCGCGGGTACCGGGGTGCGTGTCTCCGACGGCTCCACCAACGTGCTGCCCGTCGGCCCCACCGCGCAGGTCCACGAGGCCTGGCGGCTGCACTACGGCCTCACCCGCCGCGCCCTGGCCCGCGCCTACTACCAGGGCTGGGACATGCACCCCGGCCACCTGCCGACGCGGTACGCCGCCGTCTACACCTTCTACCGGGAGGGTCTGGAGCCCGCCGCCGCCCGGCTCGCCGCGTACGTGGCCAAGGCGGAGGGGGACGTCATGGACGAGCCCGCGACCGCCAAGGCCCTCAGCGGCTATCTGCTGCGCGGCATCGACTGCGGCGCGCTGGACACCGCCGAGGTCGCCCGGCTGACCGGCCTGACCCGCGCGGACCTGGACGTGTTCGCCTCGCCGCGCAGGGGGGACCTGACGGTCACCGCTCCCTAGGGTTCGTTGGCGCGGCCGACACACCGACTCGTCGGGCGGTGCGCCGACCGACCCGCTCAGCGCCCGGTCCGGGGGCGGCCACCGCCCTCGGACCGGGCGCTTTCACATCTTCCGGAGGGCCGCCGCACCGCCGCGCGCCCGGTAGGCGCGCATCTTGTGCCGGGCGCCGCAGAGGTCCATGTTGCACCAGAGCCCGTTGGACGAGGGCGCCCGGTCGTAGAAGATCCAGCGGCACTCCGGCGCCGCACACGCCTTGAGGCGGGAGGCGTGCCGCCCGGCCAGTCCGTCCCGCAGCAGGTCTTCGAGCACGGTCCGCACGATCTCCGCCACCGGCTCGTCCGTGACCGGCCGCAGGGCGAGGGCGCCGTCCGGGCGGACCGCAGGCGCTCCCGCGACGGCCGCGATCAGCCGGTTCAGGGAGTCCAGCGCCTCCGGCGAGGAGCGCTCCACGAGGAAGGCCCGCACCGTCTCCCGGGCTTCGCTCAGCGCTGCCAGCTCCGCCGGGGTGCTCGGCGTGGGCAGACCGCGTTCCGCCAGCCACCGCACCGCCGTCTCCGGCCGGGCGAGGTCGTCCTCGTCGTACAGGCGCGTCGCCGTGTTGCAGAACGCCTCGACCAGTTCCAGTTCGGCGGGCGCCGGGTTCCTTCGCATGCCCCCACTGTAGTTCCGTTACCGGCAAAAGCCTATTGCTGGTAATCTCGAAGAAGTACGGAAAACCGCACTCGCATGCAGGAGGCGCGTCATGAACGGGATGCTGACCAAGACCTTCGAGACCCCGGGCGGAACGGTCCGCTGGGGCGTCATGGGGGAGGGGGACCCGGTGGTGCTGGTGCACGGCACACCGTTCTCGTCCTACATCTGGCGCGACATCGCCCCCGCGCTGGCCCAGAATCACCAGGTCTTCCTCTTCGACCAGCTCGGCTACGGCCGGTCGGAGCGCCGTCCGGGCCAGGATCTGCGGCTGCCCGCCCAGGCGCGGGTGTTCACCGCCCTCCTGGACCACTGGGGGCTGGAGCGCCCGCCGCGCGTGATCGCCCACGACATCGGCGGGGCCGTGGTGCTGCGGGCGCTGCTGCTGGAGGGGGCCCGGTACGCCGATCTCACCCTCGCCGACGTGGTGGCCAGCGGCGACTGGGCGACCGGCCTGTTCCGGCTCGTACGGGAGAACGCGCACATCTTCGAGCAGCTGCCCGTCTACGCGCACGAGGCGCTGACCGAGAGCCACCTGCGCTTCGCGAGCCACCAGGGCTACCGGCCGGACGTCCTGGCCGCCCACCTCGACCCCTGGCGGGGCGAGGAGGGCCGCGCGGCGTACTACCGCCAGTACGGGCAGCTGGAGCAGTCGGCCACCGACGAGTTCCAGCACCTGCTGGGGAGTATCCCGGTGCCGACCCGGATCATCTGGGGGCGGGAGGACGGCTTCCTGCCGCCGCGCTTCGGCGAGCAGCTGCACGCGCTCATCCCGCACTCCGAGCTGCACTGGCTGGACGGGGCGGGCCACGCCGTCCCGGAGGACGCGCCCGCCCAGCTGCTGGCCCTGCTGACCCGGGAGTTCAGGGCAGTGTGATGTTCCGGCCCGGACCGCCCTCGGCCGTGTCCCGGCCGGGGCCGCCGATGAGCACGTCGTTGCCCGCCTCGCCGTGCAGCAGGTCGTCGCCGCTGCCGCCGATCAGCAGGTCGTCGCCGTCCCCGCCCATGACGTGGTCGTCGCCCGGCCCGGCGTGGACGAAGTCCGCACCGCCGGAGCCCTCGATCATGTCGTCGCCTTCGCCGCCCCACATCCGCTGGTCGCCGTCGTCGCCCATCAGATGGTCCATGCCCTCGCCGCCGTCCAGGACCACGCGTCCCATCACCATGTCGTCACCCTCGTCGCCCCGGACGGTGTGCGCGGTGTGGGCGTGCAGGGTGTCGTCGCCGGGGCCGCCGCTGACGGTGGCGACCCCGGGGTCGCTGGTGGCGATCTCGTCGTCGCCGTCGCCCAGGAAGACGTCGATCCGGTCGGGCCGGGCGCTGCCGGTGGGCAGCTCGCAGACGACGTAGGTGTCGACGCCCGGCTCCAGGTACGTGCAGTGGTCGCCCGGCTGGAGCGGCACCGAGTCCCGGAAGCCGATGCGCCTCACCCCGTCGCCCTCGTCCATCGGGACCACGTGGAGGTCGTTGACCTGCCCCGGGGCGGCGGTGAAGGTGATCGACTGCTTCGACCAGTCGGCACCGACGCGGGCTCCGCCCTCGGAGGGGGTGGGGGCCGCGACGGCGGGACCCGTCGCGAGGCCGGTGGCGAGCAGGGCGATGGCGGCAGACATCCTCGTGCGCTTCACGGCGACTCCTTCGGTGGGGGGCCCGCGCGGAGCGGGCAGGCGTGCGCATGCCAAGCGGTACGGTGTGGCGGTGGGGCGCCACGGTGGTGACGAGAGCGTACCCGGCTTGGTCTAGACCAAGCTAGGGTCGCAGCCGCTCGGTCAACTCCCCGACCCCGGACCGCCGGTGGGGGTCCGGGCCGCCCGGCGCCTCGCGATCGCACGCGCCGGTCGCCGCGCGGCCGTCCCGGGGGAGGCCGCGGCGGTGCGACGACACCCCCTAGGCAGGCGGCCGTTCGCCCGAACCGCGCGGGATCAGCGTCGTCGGCAGCTCGACCCGCACCGGCTCGTGGTCGGCACCGTCGAGGCGGCGGAACAGATGCTCGGCGGCGGTTCTGCCCACCGTCGCCGCGTCCTGCGAGATCACCGTGATGCCGAGCAGGTCGGCCAGCTCGATGTCGTCGAACCCGACCAGCGCGACGGGCCGTTCGCGCTCCGCGACGACCCGGACCACCGTCACCGTCACCCGGTTGTTCCCCGCGAAGAACGCGGTGACCGGCGCGGGGCCGCCGAGCATCGCCTCGGCCGCCGCCCTGACCCGGCCGGGGCCGGTCGGGCCGAGGGAGACCCACGCGTCCTCGACGGTGATCCCCGCGTCCGTCATCGCCGCGTGATAGCCCCGCAGCCGCTCGGTGGCCGTGTGGATGCGCGGCTGGTCCCCGATGAAGCCGATCCGGCGGTGGCCGTGCGCGATCAGGTGCGCCACACCCTGCCGCGCGCCCCCGAAGCTGTCCGAGAGCACCATGTCCGCCTCGACGCGGCCCGCCGGACGGTCCACGAAGACCGTGGCGACGCCCGCCTTGATCTCCGGTTCCAGGTAGCGGTGGTCGTCGCCCGCCGGGATGACGATCAGGCCGTCCACCCGCCGGGCGCACAGCGCGAGCACCAGCTCCTGCTCCCGCTCGGGGTCCTCGGCGCTGGAGCCGTTGATCAGGAGCGCTCCGTGGGCTCGGGCCACCTCCTCCACCGCACGGCTCAGCGGGCCGTAGAACGGGTCCGCCAGATCCTCCAGGACCAGCCCGATGGACGCCGTACGCCCCTTGCGCAGCACGCGCGCGCTGTCATTGCGGCGGAAGCCGAGCGCCTCGATCGCCTCCTGCACGCGGCGCTCGGTGTCGGGCGTGACGCCGGGCTCGCTGTTCACCACCCGGGACACCGTCTTGAGGCCGACTCCGGCACGGGCCGCCACGTCCTTCATGGTCGGCCGGTTGCCGTAGCGGGTCTCGGAATGACGGGTGGTCCGGTCCACGTGCGCTGTCCTGTCGTCGGCCTACGGGCGGTTCTGCGGCGCCCCGGCCCGGCCCTCGCGGGGCGCCGCGGGGGTGAACGGAGGCTGTGGCGTCGAGCATAGGCCCTGGACAACGTTGTCAACAGGCTGGAGACTGTGCAGACTGTGGAGGGAACTCGCAGGTCCCGTCCCTTCACCGATCCGGAGAACCCACACCGATGCATACCGACCTCGTCGCCGCGCTCGACATCGGAGGCACCAAGATCGCCGGAGCGCTGGTGGACGGCGACGGATCCCTCCTCGTACGGGCACAGCGGCCGACGCCCGCCCGGGAGGGCGCCGAGGCGGTGATGGGGGCCGTCGACGAGGTCCTGGGCGAGCTGATGGCCTCCCCGCTGTGGGGCCGGGCGGGCTTCGCGGGCATCGGCAGCGCAGGTCCGGTCGACGCGGCCGCCGGTACGGTCAGCCCGGTCAACGTCCCCGGCTGGCGCGACTTCCCGCTGGTGGAGCGGGTGTGCAAGACGACGGGCGGGCTCCAGGTCGCGCTGGTGGGCGACGGGGTCGCGATGACGGCGGCCGAGCACTGGCTCGGCGCGGCACGCGGGTACGACAACGCGCTGTGCCTGGTGGTGTCCACCGGCGTCGGCGGCGGACTGATCCTCGGCGGTGCGCTGCGCCCCGGCCCCTCCGGCAACGCCGGTCACATCGGCCACATCAGCGTGGACCTGGACGGCGACCCGTGCCCGTGCGGTTCGCGCGGGTGCGTCGAAGGCATCGCCAGCGGCCCCAACATCGCCCGCCGCGCCCTGGAGGGCGGCTGGCGGCCCGGCCCGGACGGGGACGCCTCGGCGGCCGCCGTCGCGGTCGCCGCCCGCGCCGGTGACCCGGTCGCCCTCGCCTCCTACGAGCGCGCCGCCCAGGCCCTCGCGGCCGGGATCGCCGCCACGGCCACCCTGGCCGACCTGGACATCGCGGTGATCGGCGGCGGCGTCGCCGGGGCGGGCGACGTGCTCTTCGCACCGCTGCGCCGCAGCCTGCGCGACTACGCCACGCTGTCCTACCTGCGGCGGCTGACCGTGGCCCCCGCGGTGATGGGCACCGACGCGGGCCTGGTCGGCGCGGCGGCGGCCGCGATCGCGCTGCGCTGAGGACGCGCCGGACCCCCCGGGGCACCCGCGCACCGCGCCCCCGGCGCCCGCCCCCGGCACGGCGGGGCCTCCGCGGGCCCGGCGTATCGTCGGGGGCCCCGGGGCGGCCGGTGCGGCCGTGTCCGGGCAACGCCGTCGCCCCGGCGGGGTTTCCGCGCCAGGGTGTTGCGGGCAAGCCACAGGGGGCTACGGAGGAGGGGGAACCGTGATCGTCTGGCTCAACGGTGCGTTCGGTGCGGGCAAGACCAGTGCCGCGGCCGAACTGATCGATCTGATTCCGGACAGCACGCTGTACGACCCGGAGGTCACCGGCGCGGGGCTGCGCGGTCTGCTGCCCCAGAAGAGACTCGCCGAGGTCGCCGACTTCCAGGACCTGCCGATCTGGCGGCGCCTCGTGGTGGACACGGCGGCGGCGCTGCTCGCCGAGGCGCCCGGAACGCTGATCGTCCCGATGACCCTGCTGCGGCAGGAGTACCGCGACGAGATCTTCGGCGGCCTCGCCTCCCGGCGCATCCCGGTCCGGCATGTGGCGCTCTCACCTGAGGAAACGATCCTGCGCGCCAGGATCGCGGGCCGGGAGGAGGTCCCCGGCGACGCCGAGCAGAGCGAACGGGTGCGCCGGTGGGCGTACGCGCACATCGCCCCCTACTACGACGCGCTGGCCTGGATCGCCGAGGACGCCCACGTTGTCGACAACGGCGCGCTCACCCCGCGCGAGACCGCCCGGCGGATCGCGGAGGCCGTCCGGACCGGCAGCGCCCCGCCGTGCGCCATCGTCCAGAGCCCCCCGCCGACGGCGGAGACCGTCGCCGCCGGGGTCCTCCTCTTCGACGAGCGGGACCGGGTGCTGCTCGTCGACCCCACGTACAAGCCGGGCTGGGAGTTTCCCGGCGGGGTGGTCGAGGCGGGCGAGGCCCCGGCCCAGGCGGGTATCCGGGAGGTCGCCGAGGAGACCGGGCTGCGCCTGGACCGGGTCCCGGCCCTGCTGGTGGTCGACTGGGAACCACCCCACCCACCCGGTTACGGGGGGCTGCGCTTCCTCTTCGACGGGGGCCTGCTGCGCTCCCGGGACGCCGGACGGCTGCTGCTGCCCGGCTCCGAACTCCGCGGCTGGCGCTTCGTCACCGAGGAGGAGGCGGCCGGCCTGCTGCCGCCCACTCGGTACGAGCGGCTGCGCTGGGCCCTGCGGGCACGCGAACGGTCCACGGTGCTCAACCTGGAGGCCGGCGTCCCGGTGGGCTGAGGCGGCCGCCCCCGTCCACCGGCGGCCCGCCCCGCGCCCGCCGCCCGTCTACGGTCGCCACGGCTGCGTGACGTCCGGCGTACGTCAGCGGGATGCCGGGCTTACGTCAGCGGCACGGTCGCCGTACGTCAGCGGGACGCGCGCCCCGGCCCGGCGGCACGGCGGGCGTACGCGCGCCGTGCGTCAGGGGCGGCCACGTCAGCCGCACGCGTCCACGCCTCCGCGCGTGCGCACGTGCTCCCCGTGAGGCCCGGCGGGCGTCATCTCCGGCCGGGTCAGGCCTTCTTCGACTCCGCGTAGTTCCGCAGGAACAGCGCCTCGGCGACCGACATCCGCTCCAGTTCCTCGGGCGAGACGCTCTCGTTCACCGCGTGGATCTGCGCCTCGGGCTCGCTGAGCCCGATCAGCAGGATCTCCGCCTCGGGGTAGAGACCGGCCAGGGTGTTGCAGAGCGGGATCGAGCCGCCCATCCCCGAGGACTGCATCTCCTGGCCGGGGTAGGCCTCCCGCATCGCGTCCGCCATCGCCGCGTACGCCGGGCTCGTCGTGTCGGCGCGGAACGGCTGGCCCTGACCCACCTGCTCCACCTCGACCCGGGCGCCCCACGGGGCCCGCGTTTCCAGATGGGCGGTGAGCAGCTTGGTGGCCGCGGCCGCGTCCTGGCCCGGCGGCACCCGCAGGCTGACCTGGGCCCGCGCGCTCGCCTGCACGGACGGGGTCGCGCCGACCACCGGCGGGCAGTCGATGCCGACGACGGTGACGGCGGGCCGCGCCCAGATCCGGTCCGCGACCGTACCCGCGCCGATCAGCTCCACCCCGTCCAGCACCTTGGCGTCCTGCCGGAACTCCGCCTCCGGGTACGGCATGCCGTCCCAGTCCGTGTCACCGGTCAGACCGTCGACCGTGGTCGTCCCGTCCTCCGCGCGCAGGGTGGCCAGCAGCTGGATCATCGCGGCCAGCGCGTCCGGGGCCGCACCGCCGAACTGCCCGGAGTGCAGGTTCCCTTCGAGGGTTTCCAGCCGCACCCGCAGCATCGTCATCCCGCGCAGCGTCGAGGTGACCGTCGGGAGCCCGGCCCGGAAGTTCCCGGTGTCGCCGATGACGATCGTGTCGGCGGCGAGCAACTCCGGATGCGCCTCCGCGTACCGCTCCAGGCCGCCGGTGCCCTGCTCCTCGGAGCCCTCGGCGATCACCTTCACCGAGACCGGGACCCCGCCGTCCGCCCGGAGGGCGCGCAGCGCGAGCAGGTGCATGATGAACCCGCCCTTGCAGTCGGCCGTGCCCCGGCCGTACCAGCGGCCGTCGCGCTCGGTCAGCTGGAACGGCGGGGAGACCCACGCCGCCTCGTCCAGCGGCGGCTGCACGTCGTAGTGCGCGTAGAGCAGCACGGTCGGGGAACCGGCCGGGCCGGGCAGGTACCCGTAGACGGACTGGCTGCCGTCCGGGGTGTCCAGCAGGGCCACGTCGGAGAACCCCTCGGCGCGCAGCGCGTCGGCGACCCAGTTCGCCGCCCCCTCGCACTCGCTCCTCGGGAACACCGCGGGATCCGCCACCGACTGGAACGCGACCAGCTCGGCCAGCTCCGCCCGCGCGCGGGGCATCAGCGAGGCGACGGTCTCGGGAATCGGACGGGCGGTCATGGGGCACGCTCCTCGTGGGTGCGACGTCTAAGGAAAGGGCGCGGGGTGTACGCGACCGTGTACGACGCCGTCTCCGCGACGACGCATGTACGACGAAATCATGGCCGATCCTCCCACAGGAGGGCTCGGCCGGGGCGCGCCGTAGGATGCCGTGAGCAGCTTGGGGCCACTGGTCGGATCAGGAGCAGAACCACATCGTGAGCAGCGAGAACGCAGACGCCGGACGTGAGCCGGACGCCGGACGTGAGCCGGAGGAGTCGTCCGTCTGGGACGTCGTCGTGGTCGGCGCCGGGCCCGCCGGGGCATCGGCGGCGTACGCGGCGGCAGTGGCGGGCCGCAGGGTCCTGCTGCTGGAGAAGGCGGAACTGCCGCGCTACAAGACCTGCGGCGGGGGAATCATCGGCTTCTCGCGCGACGCGCTGCCGCCGGGATTCGAACTGCCGCTGAAGGACCGCGTCCACGCGGTCACGTTCTCGCTCAACGGGAAGCTGACCCGTACCCGCCGCTCCCGGCGGATGCTCTTCGGGCTCATCAACCGCCCGGAGTTCGACGCCGGGCTGGTGGAGGAGGCGCAGAAGGCCGGGGCCGAACTGCGCACCGGCGCCTCGGTGGTCCGGGTCGAGCAGCACGGTCCCGCCGTCCCCGACCGCCGAACGGTCGCCGTGGTGCTGGCCGGTGGCGAGACGGTGCTCGCGCGGGCGGTCGTCGGCGCGGACGGCAGCGCGGGCCGGATAGGGGCCCATGTCGGGGTGAAGCTGGACCAGGTCGACCTCGGCCTGGAGGCCGAGATCCCGGTCCCGGCGACCGTCGCGGAGGACTGGGCGGGCCGGGTGCTCATCGACTGGGGCCCGATGCCCGGGAGTTACGGGTGGGTCTTCCCCAAGGGCGACACCCTGACCGTCGGGGTCATCTCGGCGCGCGGCGACGGGGCGGGCACCAAGCGGTATCTGGAGGACTTCATCGCCCGGCTGGGGCTCGCCGGGTTCGAGCCGTCCGTCTCCTCGGGCCACCTCACCCGCTGCCGCGCCGACGACTCACCGCTCTCCCGCGGCCGGGTCCTGGTCTGCGGGGACGCGGCCGGACTGCTGGAGCCGTGGACCCGCGAGGGCATCTCCTTCGCCCTGCGCTCCGGCCGGCTCGCGGGGGAGTGGGCGGTGCGGATCGCCGAGTCGCACGACGCGGTGGACGCCCGCCGCCAGGCCCTCAACTACGCCTTCGCCATCAAGGCCGGGCTCGGTGTGGAGATGGGCGTCGGCCGCCGCATGCTCAAGCTGTTCGAGCGGCGGCCCGGCGTGCTGCACGCGGTGCTGACCGGATTCCGTCCGGCCTGGAAGTCGTTCGCCGGAGTCACCCGGGGGACGACGTCGCTGGCCGAGCTGGTCCGCACGCACCCGCTGGCGCAGCGGGCGCTGAGCGCGCTGGACCGGTAGCAGGCAGCCGCTGACCGGGTGGGCGGCGGTCCGGGCGGCCGGTGAGGCCGGGACCGCCGTCAGTCGGTGACCGTGATGTGGAAGACCGGGTGGTCGGGGAGGGCGGCCAGCAGTTCGGCGTCCGTCGACTTCGCCGTGACCCCCTGGAAGTACTGGTTGACCTCCCAGCCCCACCGCTTCAGATAGGCCCGGACGATCCGGGCCTTCTGCGCGTCGTCCGCGATCTCCACGGCCGTGAAGCGGCTGACCTTGCGTCCCAGCCGCAGTTCCCCGCCGCCCGCGACACGCATGTTGCGCACCCACTGCGAGTGGCCGCGCGCCGAGACGAGGTACCGCTCCCCCTCGAAACTGTGGGCGTTGACCGGAACGCGCTGCCACGTCCCGCTCTTGCGTCCGCGGACCGACATCTCGGTGGAGCCCATGAAGCTGATGCCGTGCCGGGCCAGCCACCCGACGAATCTGTTGAAGCGCTGGGTGGCGGTGCCCGCCCGGTGGTAGTGCGTCTGCGACATGGGAACTCCTGTGGTCCGAATGCTGCGCCAGAGCGCTGCAACTTTACGAGATCAGTGCTCTCGCTCGACGCCAGTGTGCACCCGGACGCCGACAAAAGCAAGAGCACTGCTCTGGTCTGTGTTCGGCGATCCGATTCCGTGGCACACTGACCGCATGAGCACCATCCAAGGGGCAAGGGAACGCGCCCGTGCCGAAGTGACCGCGGCCATCAAGGCCGAGGCCAGGAAACAGCTCGCGGCGCAGGGCGCCGCCCAGCTCTCGCTGCGGGCCGTCGCCCGGGAGCTGGGCATGGTCTCCTCCGCGCTCTACCGCTACTTCCCGAGCCGGGACGAGCTGCTCACCGCGCTGATCGTCGACGCGTACGACGCGGTCGGCGAGGCCGCGGAGCGGGCGGAACGGGCGGCCGGGACCGCTCCACCCGCCGAGCGCTGGACCGCCGTGGCCTGTGCCGTACGGGAGTGGGGGCTCGCCCACCCCCATGAGTACGGCCTGATCCACGGCTCGCCCGTCCCCGGCTACAGTGCCCCGGCGGCCACGGTGGAGCCCGCCTCCCGGGTGCCGATGGTCCTCATCGGCATCGTCCGCACCGCTTCCCGGGCCGACGACCTCACCCCGCCGCCACTCGCCCCCGGCCTGCGCGCCGACGCGGAGCGGATGACCGCCGAGTTCGCCCAGGGGGTTCCTCCCGAGTGCGTCGCGGCGCTGGTCGCCGCCTGGGCCCAGCTGTCCGGGCTGATCACCTTCGAGCTGTTCGGCCAGTTCAACCGGCTCGTCGAGGCACGGGAGGAGCTGTTCCGGCAGACCGCCGGTGAGCTGGCCCGCTCGGTGGGTCTGCGCGACCCCCGTACGGCCTGACGGCGCCGCTCCCCGGCGGCGTACTCCCCGGGGAGTACGCGTGATCGCCACGCACGGCGGACGGCTCCGGGCCCGTCCGCCGTCTAGCGTGGCCGCCATGGACGAACACCACCCGCCGCGCCGGAGCGGACCGCCGCCGTGGCTGACCGGGGCGCGCCCGCGCCGCACCGCCGGGCTGCCCTGGGTCTCGACGGCCGCGCTCCTGGTGTTCGTCATGGCCGGTACGGGCTTCGCCGAGCAAGGGCAGGACCGCCGCCCCCTGGACCTGGCGGCCCGGCTGCTGCTGCTCGCCGCGGTCGGCGCGCTCCTCCTGCGCCGCCGCCGTCCCGCGGCCGCCGCGGCCGTCACCTGCGCGGTGACCCTGGTCTACCTCGCGGCGGGCTATCCGTACGGGCCGGTGTTCCTCGCCGTCGCCGTCGGCTGCTTCAGCGCGATCGCCTCCGGCCACCGCAAGGCCGGCTGGTGGTCGCTGGGCGGGCTGTGGGCCGGACACCTGCTCCTGGTCCACTGGCTGTACCGCTGGCTGCCGCCCGAGGGCGACCGGGGCGCGCCCTGGGCGCAGGAGGGCGTCATCGCCGCCTGGGTGGTGGCCGTCGTCGCCGCCGCCGAACTGCTGCGGGTGCGCCGTGAGCAGTGGGCGGCCGCGCGGGCGGAGCGGGAGGCGGCGGAGCGGCGGCGGGCGGGCGAGGAGCGGCTGCGGATGGCTCGCGAGCTGCACGACGTACTGGCCCACAGCATCTCCGTCATCAACGTGCAGGCCGGGGTCGGGCTGGCGCTGCTCGACTCCGACCCGGAGCAGGCCCGGACCGCCCTCACCACGATCAAGGGCGCCAGCAAGGAGGCGCTCGACGAGGTACGTCAGGTGCTCGCCAGCCTCCGTACCCCCGGCGACGCCCCGACCTCCCCGGCCCCCGGCCTCGACCGACTCCCCGAGCTGACCGAACAGGCGGCGGGCGCCGGACTCACCGTCACCGTGGAGAGCGAGGGCCGCCCCGCCGCCCTCCCGCCCGGGGCCGACCTCGCCGCCTTCCGCATCGTCCAGGAGGCTTTGACCAACGTCGTCCGCCACTCGGGCTCCCGTACCGCCCTGGTCCACGTCGCCCACGCCCCCGGGCTCCTGCGGCTCCGCGTCGACGATGAGGGACCTGCCACCGGCGGTGATGCCGGGGGCAGCGGCAACGGACTCGTCGGGATGCGGGAGCGGGCCGCCGCCCTCGGTGGCACGATCGAGGCGGGCCCCCGCCCGGACGGCGGCTTCCGGGTCCTGGCCGAACTGCCCTTCACCGAACCGGACCGCGGCGTCCACCGCCGGTGTCCGCCGGAGCCCTCCGAGGAGACACCGTGATCCGCGTCCTGCTCGCCGACGACCAGCTCCTGGTCCGCGCGGGCTTCCGGGCCCTGCTCGACGCCCAGCCGGACATCGAGGTCGCCGGGGAGGCCGCCGACGGGGAGGAGGCCGTCCGCCTGGTGCGCGAACTACGGCCCGACACCGTGCTGATGGACATCCGCATGCCCCGGCTGGACGGACTGGCCGCCACCCGGCGCATCACCGGCGACCCGGACCTGGACGCGGTGAAGGTGGTCATGCTCACCACCTTCGAACTCGACGAGTACGTCTTCGAAGCCCTCCGCAACGGGGCGTCGGGCTTCCTCGTCAAGGACACCGAACCGGAGGAACTGCTGCGCGCGGTCCGGGCGGTGGTCGGCGGGGACGCGCTGCTCTCGCCGGGTGTGACCCGCCGTCTGATCGCGGAGTTCGCCGCCCGCTCCAAGGAACCGACGGCCGCCGCCTCGCTCGCCCGGCTCACCGAACGGGAACGCGAGGTGATGGCGCTGGTCGGGATCGGTCTGTCGAACGAGGAGATCGCCCGCAGGCTGGTGGTCAGCCCGCTCACCGCGAAGACCCACGTCAGCCGCACGATGGTGAAGCTCGGGGCCCGCGACCGCGCTCAACTCGTCGTCCTCGCCTACGAATCGGGCCTGGTGCGCCCCGGCTGGCTCGGCTGACCCGCGCCCCATGGAGTGACGCCGGCGGTCCCGGCCGCGCGGTCCGCCGCGACCGGGGCCGCGCCTGAGCCGCCCGGCGCGCGAAGTCGAGCGATGTGCCCGGCGTTCCTCCCCACGGTGACGGGGCCGGGTTCCGGCCGGGGGTCAGGCGCCCTGCGGATGCGCGGACCCCGTGGTTCCGGCCCGGCGCATCAGCCGTACGAACCAGCCCAGAGCCGTCGACTGGAGGAGGACGGAGACCACCAGCGCCACGACGAGATACCACGCCGGGCCGCCCGTCTCCGCGCCCGCCAGGGTCCCCCCGACGAGGAACAGGAAGACGGCCGGGGCCGCGAGCAGGAACAGCCAGACACCGGCGAACGAGGCGTCCGCGTGCGTGACGAACAGGGCGTCCACGGCGACGTAGACCGCTGCCGCGAGCACCACGCCGAGGTACACGAGGGACGCGGGGTTGCGGAAGGTCAGCCGCACCAGGCCGTCGAGGCGCGGATGGCCGCTCAGCCTCCTCCCAAGGCCGCCGGTCAGCCGCCTCGGCAGTCGGTCGGTCAGCTGCTTCATGGTGCGCTCCCTTGCTCGGTCCGGCTTCCATCGTGTGCCGGGGGAGCGGAACCCGCCTGAGTACCCCTACTCAATCGACCGTGTGTGCGGGCGATCAGGTGTGCGCGTCCGCCGCGGTGAGGGTGGCGTTACGGGCCGCGTACCCGAGGGCGGCGGCCGCGGCGGCGAGCAGGGCCACCGTCGTCAGCGCCACCGGCAGCGAGAACCACTCGGCGAGGAAACCGATCGCGGGCGGGCCGAGCAGCATCCCGCCGTAACCGAGGGTGGAGGCCGCGGCGACTCCGCCCGGCCCCGCCAGCTCGCCCGCGCGCCCCACGGCGACCGGGAAGATGTTGGCGAGCCCCAGTCCGGTGACCGCGAACCCGGCGAGCGCCAGCCAGGCGGTGGGCGCCAGCGAGCCCAGCAGCATCCCGGCCGCCGCGGTCGTCCCGCCGAGCACGAGGGTGCGGGTCTGGCCGAGCCGTTCCAGGAGCAGGGTCCCGGTGAGCCTGCCCACCGTCATGGTCAGGGCGAACAGCGCGTATCCGGCGGCGGCGAGCCCCGGGTGCGCACCGAGGTCCTGCTCCAGGTGGAGCGCGCCCCAGTCGGCCAGCGCCCCCTCGCCGTACGCCGTGCACAGGGCGATCACGCCGAAGAGCGCGACGATCCGGCGGGCCCGGGGCGACAGCCGCGGCCGGGACCGCCGCGACCCGGGGGCCTCGGGGGCCGGGGGCGCGGGGCGGTGGCGCAGCAGGGACGGTCCGGCGGCAGCGGTGACGAGCAGACCGGTCCCGGCGAGCAGGAACAGGTGGGTGGAGGCGGAGAGGCCGCCCGCGACCAGCCCGCCGAGCCCCGCCCCGACCATGCCGCCGAGGCTGAAGGCCGCGTGGAAGCTGGGCATCACGGGGCGGCGCAGCGCGGCGACCAGGTCGACCGCGGCGCTGTTCATCGCCACGTTCATACCGCCGTACGCCGCCCCGAAGACCAGCAGGACCAGGCCGAGCGAGAGCGGCGAACGGGTCTGCGCGGGCAGCGCGATGCTGAGCGGGAGCAGGATCCCGCAGGCGACGGTGACGGCGTGGCTGCCGTAGCGGCGGCACAGGCGGCCGGTGAGCATCATGGTGATGACGGCCCCGGCGGAGACGCCGAGCAGGGCGAGTCCGAGGCTGGAGGCGGAGGCTCCCGTCTGCTGCTTGATGGCCGGGATACGGACCACCCAGCCGGCGAAGAGGAAGCCGTCGAGGGCGAAGAACACGGTCAGCGCGGTACGCAGGCGGGCCGACGCGGGCGGGGCGGTGTCGCCGCCAGGTCCCCCCGGTAGGGCCGTCCGCAGTTTGTTTAGTTGCGGCACAAAGTCAGCATAGGGGCCGGGCGACGGCGCACGCAAGACCGTCCTCCCGGGGTCGTCCGGGTGGTGTGCCGACCGTCCGCCCAGGGTCCCTCGGCGTTCGGGGCGGCCCGGGATCATGGGAGACTCGCCCCCATGAACGGCAAGGCGACCCCCACCCGGACGAAGTTGGAGAGAGGCCGCAGCGCGCTCGGGCCCGCACTCGAACTGGTCCACACCGGACGCGCCCCCACGCGGGCCGTGCTCACCTCCGAACTCGGCGTCACCCGCGCCACCGCCGGGGCGGTCGCCGCCGAACTGGAGGCGCTCGGACTGATCCGGGTCGACTCCAGCCCCGGCGCCGCGGCCGGGTCCCAGGGCCGCCCCTCGCACCGGCTGTCCGTACGGGAGAGTGGCCCCGTCGTCCTCGCCGCCCAGGTGCACGCCGACGGCTTCCGGGCGGCGCTCGTCGGACTCGGCGGCCGGATCGTCGCCACGGCGCCAGGGTGCGTCGCGGTGATGGCCGACCCCGCGCAGGTGCTCGGCGAGGTGGTCGCCGCCGGTGCCCGGCTGCTGCGGGAGGGCGGACTGCGCTGCGTGGGCGCGGGGCTCGCCGTGCCGTCGGCGGTCGCCGAACCCGAGGGGACCGCGCTCAACCCCCTGCACCTCGCCTGGCCCGCGGGCTCCCCGGTCCGGGACATCTTCGCCGCCTGCGTCCGGGAAGCGGGCATCACCGGACCCGCCTTCACCGGCAACGACGTCAACCTCGCCGCCCTGGCCGAACACCGGCACGGGGCCGGACGCGGCGCCCAGCACCTGCTCTGCGTCGCCACCGGCCACCGGGGCGTCGGCGGGGCCCTGGTCCTCGACGGCCGCCTGCACAGCGGCAGTTCGGGCCTCGCACTGGAGGTGGGTCACCTCACCGTGAACCCCGAGGGGCGGCCCTGCTACTGCGGCGGGCGCGGCTGCCTCGACGTGGAGACCGACCCGCTGGCCTTCCTCGCCACCGCCCGGCGCGAACCCGGCCCCGAGGAGTCGCTCCTGAAGCAGGCGGGCGACCTGCTGCGCACGGAGTACGGGGACGCGGACGTGCGCCGCGCCGCGGAGGAGCTGATCGACCGCCTCGGCCTCGGCCTCGCCGGGCTCGTCAACATCCTCAATCCGGACCGCATCATCCTCGGCGGGCTCCACCGCGAACTGCTGGAGGCGGACCCGGAGCGGTTGCGCGCCGTCGTCGCCGACCGCAGCCTGTGGGGGCGCAGCGGCAGCGTCCCGATCCTGCCGTGCACCCTCGCCCACAACAGCCTCGTGGGCGCGGCCGAACTGGCCTGGCAGCCGGTCCTGGACGACCCCCTCGCCGCGCTGGTCTGAGCCGCCGCCGCCGCCGACCGGACCCGGACCGCCGGACGGTGGTGCGCTCCCCGTACGGACAGGGGGCGCGCGATGCTCCCCCCGGAGTACCCGCACGGCCGCCCGGCGGACGACGCCCCGCGCACCCCGCCACGGGCACTCTCGTAGCAGACCGGAACACCGGCGCCGAATCGACCGCGCCGTTGGTGAACGAGGGAGCTGACCGATATGAACACCCTGGCGTACTCCGGCGGGCCCGGCCCCTGGGTCCTGCTGTTCCCGCTCGTCTGGGCGGCGGTGATCTTCGGTGTCGTGACTCTGCTGCGCCGCACCGGGTGGCGCGGGCGCCGAGGCCCGTGGCAGGGGCCCGGCGCCTTCCGGGGAGGGCCCGGCGAGTCGTCGCCGATCGCCCTGCTCGGCCGGCGCTTCGCCGCGGGGGAGATCGACGAGGACGAGTACTGGCGCCGACTGTCCGTGCTGGACGAACAGTTCGGGCTCCACGCGGGCGGCCGCACGTCCTGAGAGCCGGGTGGCGCACCGGGCGTAGGGCCCCGGCGCCCCGCCGGAAGAACCCCGTCCGGCCCGGTCAGCCGACGACGGCCGACCGGACGGACGGGGCCGTGATGTCCTCGGGGGTGATGGTCACGGACCCGAACGGCCCGTCGGTCATCGACCCGTACACCGCGAGCGGCGGCAGGTTCGACGCGGCGGTCACCGCCGGGAGGGTGAACCAGACGGCCTTCCCCGAGGGACCCTCGGGCCGCACGCCCCAGCTCTCGCTGACGGCGGCGATCAGGGCCAGCCCCCGGCCCGAGGTGGCGAACGAGTCGGCCTCGTGCACCGTGGGCAGACGGGGATCGTGGTCGTGGACGGAGACCGTCAGCCGGTCGAGCAGCAGCTCGATGTCGACGGTGCATGACTTGTCCGGCTGTGCGTGCCGGTGAACGTTGGTGAGAAGCTCGGTGACGCCCAGGGCCGCCTGGTCGATCAGAGGATCGAGATGCCAGTAGCGCAGCTGCGCCGAGATGATCCTGCGGACCTGACCGATCCGCGGCGGCATTGCCTGGAGCGCCACCGTGCAGTGCCTGCTTGGCTCGCTGATCACGGCTGCGACTCCCCGAAATAGGTCCGGAAGACGAGAGACCCACGGAGCCGGCGGACGACTGACCGCCGAATCCGCTGTGCTCTTGTCGTGTCTGCTCGTGTCGCGCGACCCGGCCCGTCGGGCGGATCGCTCTGTCACCGAGGGTGCACCTTCAGTGACGTGGGACCAGCGTGGCCCAGGGGATACGGCTCCGCAACTCGCGGCGGAGCCCGGTGGTCCGGGACGAGCCATCAGCCGGCCCGTCCCGGCGGGTCAGTCCCGGCGGCCGCGAGCGCTGCGCAGCGCCTCCAGGAAACGCCGCAGTGGAGCGGCCCCGCCGCGTCTGCGGTTGCGCTGCCCCATGGTCAGCCGGTAGCGCACCCCGTTCACCCGGGCGATGACCGAATCCGCCGCGATGAACCACCACTTGCGCGCCCGGACCGTGCCCACCGGGGCGCTGTCGATCTCCCGCCCGTAGCTCGTGAGCAGGGACAGCCTGCCGTCCTTGACGACCACCTGACCGGCCCTGGTCAGCGACCGGGTGAACCGCTCGATCCTGACCCCCGACGCACTGAACTCGACGTCCGCCATCGCGGATCCGCCCCCCTCCGTCGCCACTCCTGCTGAGCAGTGTGCACCGGCGTGGGCCCGATGGCCAGGGCGCACGGAGGCGCGGTCCGGCTCGCCCCGCCCCGCCCGCCACAGCCGCCCCCCGCGCGTGGGGTCAAAGGCGTTGCTATGGCTCGTCAAAGTGACCGTTTGTGCAGGTGGGGGGCATATCGTGGCAGGAGCAGCAGCGCAGCCACCAGCGGCGGGAGCAGACCGATGAAGAGCACTGAGCACGGGCAGGTCCGCGGGCCCGCGGCGACCGTGGACGTCGACCGCAGCGACCCGGAGTACCGGGCCTGGCTGAAGGAGGCCGTGCGCAAGGTGCAGGCCGACGCGAACCGGTCGGCCGACACCCATCTGCTGCGCTTCCCGCTGCCCGAGGAGTGGGGCATCGACCTCTACCTCAAGGACGAGTCGACGCACCCCACCGGCAGCCTCAAGCACCGGCTCGCCCGCTCGCTCTTCCTCTACGGCCTCTGCAACGGCTGGATCCGGCCCGGCAAGCCGGTCATCGAGGCGTCCAGCGGCTCCACCGCCGTGTCCGAGGCGTACTTCGCCAAGCTGATCGGCGTACCGTTCATCGCCGTGATGCCCCGCACCACCAGCCCGGAGAAATGCCGCCTCATCGAATTCCACGGCGGGCAGTGCCACTTCGTCGACGACTCGCGCACGATGTACGAGCAGTCCGCCGCGCTCGCCACCGAGACCGGCGGCCACTACATGGACCAGTTCACCTACGCGGAGCGCGCCACCGACTGGCGCGGCAACAACAACATCGCCGAGTCGATCTACCAGCAACTCCGCCTGGAGCGCTACCCGGAACCCACCTGGATCGTCGCCACCGCCGGGACCGGCGGCACCTCGGCCACCATCGCCCGCTACGTCCACTACCTCCAGCACGACACCCGCGTCTGCGTGCCCGACCCGGAGAACTCCTGCTTCTTCGACGGCTGGACCCACCACGACCCGGACGCCACCAGCGACCGCGGCTCGCGGATCGAGGGCATCGGCCGCCCCCGGATGGAGCCCAGCTTCGTGCCCGGGGCCGTCGACCGGATGATGAAGGTCCCCGACGCGGCGAGCGTGGCCGCCGTCCGCGCCCTGGAGCGGGCCATCGGCCGCAAGGCGGGCGGCTCCACCGGTACCGGACTGTGGAGCGCGTTCAAGCTGATCGCCGAGATGGTCGAGCAGGGCGAGCGGGGCAGTGTGGTCACCCTGCTGTGCGACCCGGGCGACCGCTACCTGGACAAGTACTACTCCGACTCCTGGCTGGAGGAGCAGGGCCTGGACATCGCCCCGTACACCACGGCGATCGAGGAGTTCCTCGCCACCGGCACCTGGCCCTGCTGACGGACCGCGGCCACCGTCCGGGCCTGCCCCGCCGGGCTCGCGTCACCTCGACGGGCCCGGACACCCTTCACTGCGCCGGGCCCGCCAGCCGGGCGTCCAGGCGGCGCATCGCGTCCCGGAAGGACCGGCCCAGGCCCGCCCGCCCCAGCCCCAGAGCGAGGCGGAACGGGCCGCTCCCGTCGGCGGCGAACGTCCACCGCACCCGGGTCCCGGACCCCTCCGGGGTGAGCCGCCACTCCTCCAGCAGGGCCCGCAGCCCGGGGGCGTTGGTCGCGTCGACCCGGTAGGCGTACCGCTCGCCCGGCTCGGCGGCCAGCACCGTCTCCCGGAAACGGACCCCGCCCCGCAACCGCACCTCCCGGCCCGCCCCCGCGTCCGTGGGCGCGGCCCGGGTGACGGCGGTGAACCACGCGGGCCAGCCGGTGACATCCTCGGCGAGCGCCCGGTACACCACGTCGGCCGGTGCGGACACCTCGGCGGCGAACACCAGACGGAGCGGCGCGGAGTCCACGAACTCCATTCCCACGGTACGGAGTCGGTGGGCCATGGCACGCACCTCCCGGCGGTCTGCGGCGTACGGAGCGCACACCCTAGCGGCCGGGCCGTGCGTTGTCTGTACCACTGTCGGCCACCGGCTCGGCCCGCCCGCTCAGTGCACCGCCGTCAGCGTGCCGCCCTCGCGCAGCGCCCCCGTCAGCCGGACCGTCGCGTCACGCGGGGCGCGCACCGCGAGCGTCGGGCCTGACGCCGCGTCCTTCACCGTGCCGCTCGCCTCGATCCTGGTCACCGCGCGGCTGCCCGCCGCCAGGACGTACCACTGGCCGGAGTCGGCCTTCCAGTGCGTGCCCGCCAGGACGTGCTGGCCGAACCTGCTGCACAGGGCCGTGTCCTCGCGGTCGGCGACCACCGTGCCCGGGTCGGTGGGCGAGGTGGCAGGCCGGAGGAACTGCACCAGGACCCGGCCCGCACCCCGCCAGGTGTCGGCGCGGGTGCACAGCCAGTCGGCCGACGCCCCGCCCTCGGGCAGCCGCTGCTCGGCGAAGGCCCAGTTGTTCACCGACCGCACCCCCGACCCGCTGAGCGTCCGGAGGGAGCACGCCGTACGGGCCCAGGCGACCAGTGCCTCGGGGCCGGTCGCCTCCCGGGGCTGCCGGGAGGGCGCGCCCCGGCCCGGCTTCGGGGTGTAGGTGAGGTGGGCCGGGGTGAGGTCACCCAGATCAGTGATCAGGAACGCGTGTTTCTCCACGATGCGCTCGGAGGACCGCAACTGCAGGACCGGCCAGGTGTCGCAGCCTCCGGCCGGGGCGGGCCGGGCCACCGCGGCCGTGACCCCGTCCGGGCCGACGTCCAGCGGACGGCCCGGGGTGTCGGGGGCGAGGAGGTCGCGGGTGGTGGACTCCGCGATCCACGGGGCGAGCAGGAACCGGGCCCGCTGCCCCGCACGGCTGACGACGACGGCCGCACCCGACGTCACGTCCGCGTCATCGGTCCGGGCGAAGTCCAGCGCGGCACCGCCGGACCCGGACAGCGGCTCCGCGTACCGCACCACCCGCACCCCCGCGTCGTGGAACAGCACGACCGCCGCCCCGTCCACCTCACCGGCGAACAGCAGCCGGGGCGGCTGGGCGGGCGGCACCGTCACCGTGCCGGGGGAGGCGGAGACCGTCACCGTCTTCGGCGGCTGCGCCCACACCCGCAGCGCCCGGCCCAGCAGTTCGGTGTCGTCCGTGCGCCCGCCCCGCGCGGGCCAGGCCGAGAAGTCGATGCGCGAGGTGTCCGCCCACCGCTCCGGAGCCGTCCGCGCCAGCTTGGCCGGGTCGAGCGCCGGGCCGGCCGGGGGCTCGGCGGCCCGGGACCTCTCCGGGCCCCGCACCTGGTCGTCGACCGCCACCGCGAGACCGCCCGCCACCACGCACAGCACCGCGGCCAGGGCCACCGCCCGCGTCCGGTGCCTGCGGCGCAGCAGGTCGCTCGGACGGGTCTGGACCGTGCACGGGTCGAACTCGCCCGACCGCAGCGAGGCCCGCGCCGCCGCCCGGTCCGGACCGCCCAGCCGGGCCGCCCGGCGCACCGCGGCCGCCGGTTCGGAGACCTTCGCCTCGGCGAGCAGCGCCCGTACCCCGGACTCGTCCAGCCCCTCCAGCAGGTGCAGCGCGAACGCCGCCCGTACCTCACCCGGCACCTCGGACAGGGCACGGTCCAGGGCCAGTTCGTCGGCACCGCCCGCCCGGGGGAAGAGCCGCAGCCCCCACACCACCGGCGTCGACGGGCGCAGCACGGCCGGGACCGGCAGCCGCCCCGGCCACCAGCGGGGCCGCCGCTCGTACGCGAGGGCGGAGCGCAGCACGCGCAGCCGCATCAGGGCGTAGGGGGCGCCCGACGGGCTGCTGTCCGCCGTGCCGTCCGCCGTCGCCTCGCCCGACGTTATGGCGTCGGCCCTCGAACCGCGCGCCGCGGCCCGTCGGCCCGGCACCGCCTTCGCGCGGCGCGACTGGGCGGGCACCCGGGGGGCGTCCGCGGTGACACCGGTGACGGGCAGGGCCCGTTGGACGGCGGCATGGGCGGCCAGGACCCGGCGGTGCCGGCCGAGCGCGGGCGGCAGGACGACGTAGGCGAGCCGCACCAGGCGGGGGTAGTGCTCGACGAGAGCGGCCTCGGCCTGCCGCACGTCGGTGCGGTCGGGACGGGCTTCGGCCCGCTGCTGCGGTTGGTGGATCGGCATGAGTGCGCCTTCCGGCGGTGGCGGAGTGTCATACCTGCCAACGAGTCAATCGTGTGACGGTCACATCACCCGCACCGCGACGGCCGCCCGATCGTTGGTGATCTTCACGCGGCCCCGGCCCACCGGGCTCCGTCAGGGGGAGCCGGGGGCGGAGAGCAGCGAGTCCAGGACGCCGCCGAACAGGCGGCGCCCCGAGGAGGCGAGCAGCGGGTCACCCCACCCGGGCAACAGCCGCACCCGCAGCTCCTCGACCCACACCACATGGGAACCGGCGTCCGTCGGCAGCACGTCGATCGAGGCCCGGCCCAGCACCACCGACCCCCGCTTCTCCAGTCGGCACACCCCGGCCCGGCCCCCGGCGGGCGGGGTCCACCGCACCACTTCCATCGGATCGTCGAACGCCAGCGGCCCCAGACCCGTACGGGCCACGAAGACTGTTCCGACCCGTGTCGGCAGCCCCGTCGGCACCGAGATCCTGGTCAGCGGAACCCGCGCGGCGTGCCGCTCCCAGTCGGTCACCCGGCGCCAGGCCTCGGCGGCGGGGAGAGGGGAGAAGCGCTCGACGCGGAAGACGGCCACCCCGCGATCCTATGGGGTGTCCGGCGAACCCGCGCGGGAAGGACGAGGCCCCGGCCGCACCGCGGGGCGCGCCTCAGCCTCCGGCGGGGGCCGGAGCGTCACCGCTCGGCGCGCCGTCCGCGGGCGTGCCGGTGGACGGAGTGCCGGCGGGGGACTCGCCCGCCACCAGCAGACCCGGCAGATGCTCCCCGATCTCCTCGCGCAGCCCGGGAGCGAGCCCCGCGTCCGTGACGAAGGTGTCGACCTCCTCCAGCGACGCGAAGGAACTCAGGCCCACCGTGCCCCACTTGGTGTGGTCGGCCACGACCACGATCCGCCGTGCCGCCCGGACGAACCGGCGGTTGGTCTCGGCCTCCGCGAGGTTCGGCGTGGACAGGCCCGCCTCGGCGGAGATGCCGTGCACGCCGAGGAAGAGCACGTCGAAGTGGAGCGAGCCGATGGCCCGGTCCGCGACCGGACCCACCAGCGAGTCCGAGGGCGTACGCACCCCGCCCGTCAGCACCACCGTCGCCGCCCCGGGGCGCGTGCTCCGCCCGGCGGCGGGACGCTGTGCGTCGTGGAACACGTCGGCCACCCGCACCGAGTTGGTGACCACCGTCAGATCCGGCACGTCCAGCAGCTGGCGGGCCAGCGCGAAGGTCGTCGTTCCGCCCGAGAGCGCGATCGCGCTGCCCGGCACCGCCAGCGCCGCCGCGGCCCGCGCGATGTCCTCCTTGGCGCTCAGCTCCAGCGCCGACTTCGCCTCGAACCCGGGCTCGTGCGTACTGGCCTCGATGACCGGGACCGCGCCGCCGTGGACCTTCTCGATGACACCCTGCCGGTCCAGCGCGTCCAGATCCCGGCGGATCGTCATGTCCGAGACGTTCAGCTTGCGGGTCAGCTCGTTGACCCGGACCCCGCCCCGCCTGCGCACCTCGTCGAGGATCAGCGCACGGCGCTGCTCCGCGAGCAGGTTCTGATTCTCGCTCAACGCCGGGTCCGTTCCTTCCCTGTGGCCGTAGCGGTCCGCAGCGGTCCGCGACATCCGCTCATCCTGCCACGCAGGCATGTCTCGCGTGCCACCTGGGGAGATTCCGTGAGACCGCTCACGCGCACACCCCCGGCCGGGGATCGTGGCTCCCGGCGGCCGCGCCGCTCGCCCGTGGCGGGCCCCGCCACCGCTGACCTCCTCCCCGCCGTGCCGCCCGCTCCGGAAAGAGTTCCTCCCTTGGCTTCTGCCACCCCGCCCCCTTCCTCCCCGACCCCCGGGCACACCGCGACAGCGCTGGAACTGCTCGTCCACGGCGTGGGCGGCGCCACCCCGCAGGAGGTGCTCGGCGACCCCCGCACGGTCCGGGTCACCGGCGACACGACCGCCGCCGTGTACCGCCGCACCGAGGACGCCGACGCCGAGCAGGACCCCGAGCGCCGCCGGGACGAGCCCGTCGCGGAGGCCTACTGCTGGTCCGGCCTCACCTCCGGGAACGCCTCACGCGCCCTGTGGCTGCTGCTCCTGCCGTTCATGGTCGTCAACCTCGCGCACTGGATGCGTCCCACCGCCACCGGCTGCACCCGCGCGGTCCGGCTGTACGGGGTCCTGGTGCGGCTCATCGCCCTCAGCCTCACGGTGCTGCTGACCGCCGCCGCCTGCGAGGTCGCCCTGGACCTGGTGGCCTGGCAGTGCGCGGGCACCGCGTCCTGCTCCGAACGCCGTTCCTGGCTCGGCTTCCTGTCGGCCCACCAGGGCGGCTGGTGGGCGCAGCCCGGACGACGGCTCGCCCTCGCGGCCGTCCTGCCCGCCGCCCTGGTGGGGCTGTTGTGGTACCTGTCCAACCGCACCTGGAGCGCGTACGAGTCCCAGCGCCCCCTGGACGGCACCGGCACCGCCACCGGCATCGGCGAGAGCGACCCCGACCAGGGTGACGCGGAGTCCCACGGGCCCGGCGCGCCCGGCCCGGACACCGGCGGGACGGGGCGTCGGGCCAGCCCGGTCCGCCCCGCGCTCGGCCGCCCCGGCTTCTGGTACGGCCGCCGGCTCGTCGCCCGGCTCCGCGCCGCCCACACGGCGGCCGGATTCCTGACCGTGGCCGCCGCGGTCTCCGGCGCCGCCGCCCACCACGACCGGACCGCGAGCAGCCCGGTGCCCGAAGCGTTCGGCTCCCTCCTCCAGGGCGCTCTCCTCCTGTGCGCCCTCGTCGTCGTCTGGGTGGTCTGCCGCCGGGGGCGCGGCGAACGGACCCGCGACACCCGGCTGGACGGCGCCCTGATCAGCTATCTGCCCGTCGCCGCGGCCGTCCTGCTCGCCCTCGCGGTGCTGTACGCGGGCCTGTCGCGCCCGGACTGGCGGTCCGCGGGCAGCCTGCCCGGTGAGGCCGCGTTCCAGCTGCTCGCCCTCGGCCAGGGACTGCTCGTCGTCGCCCTCGCCCTGGTCGCCCACGGCGTCTACCGGCGCACCCCCGAGCCACGCACCGTCCTGCGCGGACTCGGCGGCCCCGCGGTCGCGATGCTCGCCTGCGCCCTCGGCGGCGTGATGACGGGCGGGGTGGCCCAGCGGGTCGCCGACTGGCTCGACGGACCCGGCACCCCGGGCATGGACCGGGCCGACATGGCGGGGCCGCCCGTCCTGCTCAGCTGGCAGGCATCCGTCATCCCGGTCCTTCTGCTGCTCCTGCTCGTCCCGGTCCTGGTCCTCGTCGTCCGCACCACGCGCACCGCCCGCCGCCTCGGCCCCCGCATCGAGGCGGAGTACGCCCCCGAGCCGCCCGACCCCGCCCGGACCCGGCGCATCGCCCGTATCCGCGCCACCGCGCCCCTCACCGACTCCGCGCCCTGGATCCTCGGCGTGGTCTCCGCCGCCGGACTGCTGCTCGGGACCGGGGCGGTCGCCGGTTCCTGGCGCAGCGGCGAGGTGCCGGGGCGGGCCTTCGACGGAAGCGGACCGTTCCTCGAATCACTCGCCGAGGCCGCCCAGTCGACCGGATCCTGGCTGGTCGGCCTCGGTTTCCTGCTGTTCGTCGCGGGCGGACGCCGCGCCTACAAGGACGCGTCGGCACGCCGGACCATCGGCATCCTGTGGGACGTCGGCACCTTCTGGCCGCGCGCCGCCCACCCCTTCGCGCCCCCGTGCTACGCCGAGCGTGCCGTCCCCGACCTGGCGTCCCGGATGTCCGCCTGGACCGCGACCAACCCCGGGGGCCGCCTCGTCATCTCGGGCCACTCGCAGGGCAGCGTGCTCGCGGCCTCCGCGGTGTGGCAGCTGCCCGACGCGACCCGCCGCCGGGTCGCCCTGCTCACCTACGGATCGCCCCTGGAGCGCCTGTACGGGCGGTGGTTCCCCGCCTACTTCGGCCCCGAGCCCCTGCGCGGGCTGCACCGCTCGGTGCACCGCTGGCGCAACCTGTGGCGGACCACCGACCCCATCGGCGGGCCCGTCCGTATCTGCGCCGACCCCGACCCGGCCGTCGACCGGGGGCCGCTCAAGGACCCGCTGGTCTACGGGCGCACCACCCGGCTCCCGCTGCCCGAACCGATCCTGGGCCACTCCGACTACCAGGCCGACCCGGCCTTCGCCGAGGAGCGGGCCGTCCTCTTCGAGGAACTGGGCCCGCTGGTGCCCCGCCAGGGCGAGCCCCCGCGCGAGCGGGAAGGCCCTCAGAGGGGCAGTTCGGGAAGGTCCTCCGGGTAGAGCAGCGTCAGGTCGTCCGTGCTCGTCTCGGCGAGCTGGGCGACCCGGCCCGCGTGCCGCTCCACCATCGACTCGAAGGTCTGGCGCGCGGTGCGCCCGTTGCCGAACGCGGCACCCCGGGGGATCGCGGTGAAGTGCTTCAGCAGCGCCTCCCCGGTCCCCTCGGCCAGGCTGTACTCGTGCTCCTCCGCCTGCTGCTCGACGATCCGCAGCAGCTCCTCGGCGACGTAGTCGTGGAAGGTGATCGTCCGGGAGAACCGCGAGGCCACACCGGGGTTGACGGTGAGGAACCGCTCCATCTCGTGGGTGTACCCGGCGACGATCACCACCACCGCGTCCCGGTGGTCCTCCATCAGCTTCACCAGCGTGTCGATGGCCTCCCGCCCAAAGTCCCGGCCGGAGTCCTCGGGGGAGAGGGCGTACGCCTCGTCCACGAAGAGCACCCCGCCGCGCGCCCGGTCGAACGCCTCCTGCGTCCGGATCGCCGTCGAGCCGATGTGCTCGCCGACCAGGTCCACCCGGGACACCTCGACGAGGTGGCCGCGCTCCAGCACCCCGAGCGAGGCCAGGATCTCCCCGTACAGCCGGGCGACCGTCGTCTTGCCCGTACCGGGGGAGCCGGTGAAGACGAGATGGCGGCGGACGGAGGCCGCCTTCAGCCCGGCCTCCTGGCGGCGGCGGCCGACCTCGATCATGTCGGTCAGGGCACGGACCTCGCGCTTGACGCTGTCCAGGCCCACCAGCGCGTCCAGTTCACCGAGGACCGCCGAGGAGTCGCGGGCGGGCTCCGCCGGGGCGACCGGGTCCGGGGTGGGCTCGACCGCGCGCTGACCGGGCATCGCGGTCAGCAGCCCGGGGCCCGACCGGGTCGCCGTCTGCACGGCGGGCGCCGGGGCCGTCGCCGTACGCAGCCCGCTCTCGTCGCTCGCGCAGTCCCGGACCACCGGGCCGGTCGCCGCGTCGCCGTCGCTCTCGGGGAACTCGTAACCGCCCCGGGCGCACCGCTCGGTGCGGCAGCGGGTGAGCGTGGTGCGGCAGCCCTCCATGATGTGGAAGCCGTAGCCCTCGCTGCCCGTCACCCGGCAGCCGTCGAAGGTGCCCCGGCCCTCGGCGGAGACGTAGAACCCGGCCTCGGCGGGCGAGGTGACCGTGCAGCGCTCGATCGTCGGGTCCGCCCCCTTGGTGACGATGACGCCGGTCTGCGCCGCGTCGATCACGCAGTTGTTGAGCGTTCCGCCGCTGCCGTGGTCGCGGAACCAGGCGCCGGTGGACGCCTCCCGGATACGGCAGTCGTCCAGCTGCGCGGTCGCGCCGTCGCTCACCGACACGGCGGTGTTGCGGATCTGGGTGAGGTCGCTGTCCACCACGTCGGCGCGCGAACCGCGGTCGAGGACGAAGAGCGCGTCGGGCACGTCGTGCACCCGGCAGGCGTCCAGTATCACCGTCGCCCCGTCGCTGACCCACACCGCCGGGTAGTCGCCCGTGCTGTCGTGGATCTCGCACCGGTTGGCGTCCACCCGGGTGCCCGGGTCCCAGACCGAGAGCCCGTTGCGGCCGAACCGCCGGACCGTGGAGCGGGTCAGCGTGAGCACCGACCGCGACCGCAGGTCCACGGCGTTCTCCGGGATGTCGTGGATGTCGCAGTCGGCGAGCGTCAGCACCGCGTCGGTGTCCAGGGTGACCCCGTCGGCCGACGTGCGGTGCACGGTGCAGTCGGTCAGGTGGGCCGAGGCGCGGGCGGTGACCTGGACGCCGCCGCCCTTGATCTCGTACACCTCGCAGCCGACCCCCTCCAGAGCGCTGCCCTCACCGGTGACGGTGATGCCCGCGCCCGAGGCGTGGTGGATGCGGCACCGGTCCAGACGCGGATGCCCGCCGTCGCGGACCGAGACCCCGGACTGGCCCGCCGAGACGATCTCGCACTCCTCGAACACCCCGCCCGCACCGTCCAGTACGGCGATGCCGACCCCGGCCGGGTTGTCGACGGTGCAGCGCCGCACGGTGGGCCGGGCCGCGCCCCGCACCTCGACGCCCGCGGCGGACCGGGTCACGATCCGCAGGTCGCTCAGCTCCGCCGTGCCGTCCTCGACCAGCAGCGCGGGCGCCGCCGAGTCCTGGCCCTCGATGTGCAGATCCTGGACGACGGCGGAGGCGCGCACCGTCAGGGGCACGCCGCCGTCCGGGGCGATCCGCACGGAGCCGACCGGCCCTTCGGGGCCGCGCAGCGTCACCGCGCGGTCGATGACGAGGTTCTCCCGGTAGGTGCCCGGGGCGACGGTGAGGACGTCGCCGTCGGCTGCCGCCTCCAGGGCCGCGGAGAGGGAGGCGTACTCGCCGGTGCGGCGGCGCCATCGCGAAGTTCCGGTGTGCGTCACCTGGACCGTGCCCTGTGCCATGGCGCTGCTCTGCCCCCACCTCGTGCTGTGCGCTGCCTCGGGCCCGTACGCCTGGCGGGGCGGACGGGGTCGGACCACCGTAGCGCGCGGGAGAGGCGGGAGTTGACGAGTCGCGGCCGCGGAGCGACGTCGTCGGCGCCCCGCCCGCGGCCGCGGGGCCCCGGGGTCAGCCGCCCTTGCCCGCTCTGCCCCAGTCCGGACCCGTCGTTGCCCACTCCCGGTCCAGGCGCGCGTACCGGCTCCGCACCACACGGCGTGCGACCAGCCGCCTGCCCGCCTCCACGCATCCGGCGGCGAGCAGGAACGTCCCGACGCCGCCCAGCACCGCGTGCGTCCGCGCGGTGCGTGCGTCCATCGGCGGCTCCACCGGCACGCCCGCCGCGTCCGTCCAGATCCGGACGGCGGAACCGGGCCCCCCGGTGTCCGAGTCCGCGGGCACCTTCCCGGTGCGGCGCACACCGCCCCGAGTCCGCCAGGACGCCAGCACCCAGGGCCGCACGGCCCGTTCGGAGGTGGCTTCGGGATCACCGGGATACCTCTCGCGCCCCGGCACCGGGCGCACCACGACCCCGTCGACGGCGTGCAGCCCCTCCCGCTCGGCGGCGGCCGACCGCTGGAGCGCGGCGTCGGCGGCGGCGGCGCCCGCCAGTCCCGCCGCCGGAGCGCCCAGCACCAAAAGCACCAGCGCGCCGAGCGTCACCCACGCCTCCCGGCGGTCGACGGCGTGGCGCAGCGGATTACGTCGCCCGCGCAGTATCGCGAGCAGAGCCCACACGTCCCTCATCCCCCTGTCCCCGGTCCCTCGGGCTCCGGACCTCCGTCGCACTCGTGTGTGACCGAAGCCCCGCGCGTCCCCCGGCGCGCGCCCGTCGAACGGTGGTCAGAGGTGCCCGGTGTTCAGTATCCCCGGCTCTGGTACGGCCGGTTGTACGGGTCCTCGTAGGGCGAGGGCGCCGGTGCGGGACGCGGAGCCGCCGGGCGCATCGCCTCGTACCCGGTGGGCGGGGCGGGGCGCTGCGGCTGGGGCTGCTGCGGGTAGCCGTAGCCGCGCGGCGCCGAGGGCTGCTGCGGGATGTACGGGGCGGGCGCGTGCTGGAGCTGGGCGGGCTGCGCCGGCGCCTGGTGGGCCGGGGCCTGCTGGTACTGCGGGGCCGGCTGCTGCTGGTAGCCGTAGGACCCGGAGTGCTGCGAGGGGCCCGCAGGGAGCGCCGGAAGCGCGGAGGTCCGGGCGGGCAGATAGCTGCTGCCGGTGTCGTAGGCGGCCGGGACGCGGATGGGGGCGATCTGAGGGGTTCCGCGCTCCGCGACCAGGGAGTCGTAGATCGGAGTGTCGGGGAACGACGCGGCGTAGTAGCCGCCGCCGAAGCTGGAGCGGGGGGACGTCATGCCACCTAAGTTAAGCCCTCGACACGCCGGTTGTGGAGCCCGATAAGAGGGATGTTTTCCGCGATGTGAGTGAACAGCGATCCCCAATGCGAGCGAACTTGGCAAAAAAGGGCGCGCTGACGTGTACTGATCGTGTAAAGGGCAAGTTCACGGGGGGTTACCACCGGATCGCCGGGAGGTCCCGAACGGGCGGAGCGCGCTCCGCCGGGCAGGGGATTAGGTTGTCGGGAAAGCCGCAGACAGCCGCACTCGTGATGGGGGAGAGCATGACCATGCAAAAAGGAACCAACGTTCCGGTGCCGGCGGGCACCGTACGCGTCGAATTGGGGTGGCGGGCCGCGCCCGGCGCTCCGGACGTGGACGCCTCCGCGCTCCTCCTGGTGGCCGGAAAGGTGCGCAGCGACGCGGACTTCGTCTTCTACAACCAGCCCGCCCATTCCTCCGGAGCGGTGCGCCACGAGGGCAAGGCCACGGCCGACGGCCGGATCACCGACACCCTCGTCGTCGACTTCGCCAGGGTGGAGCCCGCGATCGAACGCGTCGTCGTCGCGGCCTCGTCGGACGGCGGCTCCTTCGGCCGGGTGAGCGGGCTGTACGTGCGGATCACGGACGCGGCGGGCGGTGCGGAGCTGGCGCGCTTCGACAGCAGTGACGCGACGGTCGAGACCGCCTTCATCCTCGGCGAGCTGTACAGGCGTCAGGGCGCCTGGAAGTTCCGTGCGGTGGGCCAGGGTTATAGCACCGGGCTCGAAGGTCTGGCGACGGACTTCGGCATCTCCGTCGACGAACCGCAGCAGGCCGCACCCTCCCCGCAGGCCCCGCCCGCACCCCCGCAGAACCGGCCCGCCGCCGCCCCGGCTGCCCCGGCACCGGCCGCACCCGCTCCGCCCGCTCCTGCGGCCCCGCCCGCCCCCACGGCCACCCCGCCCGTACGGCTGACCAAGATCACGCTGACGAAGAGCGCACCGGCCGTCTCCCTCGCCAAGCAGGGCGGCACCTCCGGCGCGCTGCGCGTCAATCTCAACTGGGAAGTGCGCAAGCAGTTCAAGGGGTGGGGAGCGAAACTCGGCCGGGCCGTCGCGATGCACGCCGATCTCGATCTCGACCTCTGCGCGCTGTACGAACTCGCCGACGGACGCAAGGGCGTTGTCCAGTCGCTGGGAAACGCCTTCGGGTCACTGAACCAGCCGCCCTATATCCATCTCGACGGCGACGACCGCACCGGCGCGATGAGCAGCGGCGAGAACATGACCCTCAACCTCGACCGCAAGAACGAGCTACGGCGGGTACTGATCTTCGTCACGATCTACGAGGGCGCCCGGAGTTTCGCCGATCTCCATGCCACGGTCACCCTCCAGCCGCAGAACGGCGCGGCGATCGACTTCTCCCTCGACGAGTGCACCGTGCCCTCGACCGTCTGCGCCCTCGCCCTGATCACCAACAACGGCGGCGACCTCACCGTCCAGCGCGAGGCCCGCTACCTCGTCCCGGACCGCGGGGTGAGTCCGCAGCGCACCATCGACGCCGCCTACGGCTGGGGCATGAACTGGACGCCCGGCCGCAAGTGACCCGCCCCGGACGGCGGCCCGGCCCGCCGTCCGGCGGTGTCACCGGTCGTGCGCGGCGTCCGGGCGCGCGTAGGTGCGGCCCTTCCAGGCCGCGCCCCGCCCCCGGTAGTGCTGGATTGCCGAGTCCACCGTCATCAGCAGATAGAGCACCGCCGTCACCGGCAGCAGCGGCCCCAGCCACGGCGACTGCCGGTAGTACGCCAGCATCGGCAGGTACGTCGCCGTCATCACCGCCCACGCCGCCCCGCCCGCCCAGGCAGCCACCCCCTCGCCCGTCAGCAGACCCGCCACCAGGGTCACGGGCGGCGCGACGTACACCAGCAGCAGCCCCGGCACCGTCCCCGCGAGGAGCAGCGGGCTGTGCCGCAACTGGGCGTACGCGCTGCGCGCCACCATCCGCCACAGGTCCCCGAGCCGCGGATACGGCCGCACGCTGTCCACCCGCTCCGCGAGCCCCAGCCAGATCCGGCCGCCGCCGCGCCGGACCTCCCGGGCCAGCGACACGTCGTCGATCACCGCCTGGCGGATCGACTCCGGGATCCGCGCCCGCTCGGCGGCCTCCGCGCGCAGCAGGACACAGCCGCCCGCCGCGGCCGCCGTCCGCGACCCGGGCCGGTTGACCCGGCGGAACGGGTAGAGCTGCCCGAAGAAGTAGACGAACGCGGGCACCACCAGCCGCTCCCAGAAGCTCTCCACCCGCAGCCGCGCCATCTGCGACACCAGGTCGAAGCCCTCGGGCCCCACGGGTCCGGCGGCGGCCACCAGGTCGCGCAGGCTGTCCGGCTCGTGCGCGATGTCGGCGTCGGTCAGCAGCAGGAAGTCCGGCTTCCGTTGCCGCGCCACCGCGATGCCGTGCCGCAGGGCCCACAGCTTGCCCGTCCAGCCCGCCTCAGGCTCACCGGGCGACACCACGGTCAGCGGCAGTCCGCGCAGCCGCGCCGCCAGGTCCCGGGCGAGCTCCCCGGTGCCGTCGCTGCTGCAGTCGTCGACCAGGACGATCCACGCCTCGCCCGGATAGTCCTGGACCAGCAGCGAGGGCAGGCTCACCGGCAGCATCGCCGCCTCGTCGCGGGCCGGGACGACCACCGCGACCGACGGCCAGAGCACCGGATCGGCGCGCCGGGGCAGGCGCTGGTCGGTCCGCCAGTAGAACCCCTGCCCCAGCAGCAGCCACACCCACGCGACCAGCGAACCCACGGCGATGAAGGCAACGGCGCTCATCCGCCGAAGTCTGCCCCACTGAGCCGGGTCCGCAAGGGCTGTCGGCTAGGGTGACCGGGTGAAGATCGCGCTCATGGACTCCGGAATCGGCCTGCTGGCGGCGTCGGCCGCCGTCCGCCGGCTGCGGCCCGACGCGGAGCTGGTGCTCTCCCTGGACCCCGGCTCGATGCCCTGGGGCCCCCGCACCCCCGAGAACCTGACCGCGCTCGCCCTGGACGTCGCCCGCGCCGCCGCCGCCCACCAGCCGGACGCGCTGATCGTCGCCTGCAACACGGCCTCCGTCCACGCCCTGCCCGCGCTCCGCGCCGAGCTGGAGCCCGCGCTGCCGGTCATCGGCACGGTCCCCGCGATCAAGCCCGCCGCCGCGGGCGGCGGCTCCGTCGCGATCTGGGCCACCCCGGCCACCACGGGCAGCCCCTACCAGCGGCGGCTGATCGCCGAGTTCGGCGGCTCCGCCGCGATCACCGAGGTGCCCTGCCCCGGACTCGCCGACGCCGTGGAACACGGCGACGAGGCCGGGATCGACCGTGCCGTCGCGGCCGCCGCCGCGCTCACCCCGCCCGACGTGCGGGCCGTCGTCCTCGGCTGCACCCACTACGAGCTGGTCGCCACCCGTATCCGCGACGCCGTGCAGCGGCCCGGCCGCCCGCCGGTCGCCCTGCACGGCTCCGCCGGAGCCGTCGCCGCCCAGGCGCTGCGCCGGATCGGCGCCGAGCCCGCCCCGACGGCCGTTACGTCCGGGACCCTCACGGTCCTGCTCGGCGGCCACCCCGGCCCCCTCCCCGAAGCGGCCCTCACCTACGCCGAGGGCCGGAACCTGACCGCGGCCGCCGCCGCCCGCTGACCGGGCCGGGCCCCTCGAAGGGACCACGTGGCCCGGCCGAGCCGCCCGGTCGCGGCTACGCTGCTGAACATGACGGACCACGCCGAGCACGCGAGGCACGGGTCGAGCCAGGCGCCGCCCACGGAGTGGAACGGCCGCGCCACCAACCGGCTCCAGTGGCTGCTGGCCCTCGTGGGCGCGGGCTGCATGGCCCTGGGCATCGAGCTGGCCCTCGGCTCCACCTGGACCTCGGGCACCCTCCCGCTGCTCATGTCCGTGATCGGCTGCGTCGCCGCCGGACTGCTGATCCTCTACGGCACCCTCGCCTTCGTCCACGTGGCCGTCAGGGTCGACGGGGACGCCCTGGAGGTCCGTTGCGGCCACGCCGGGCTGCCGCGCCGCCGCATCCTGCTCGACCATGTCGTCGGGGCGGACTTCGTGCCCCGGGTCAACCCGCGCCAGTGGGGCGGCTGGGGCTACCGCTGGCGGCCCGACCAGGGCACCGCCGTCGTCGTGCGCAAGGGCGAGGGCATGATCCTCACCCTCGCCGACGGCCGGACCTTCACCGTCACCGTCGACGACGCCGCGTCCGCCGTACGCTTCATCCGCCGCCGGCTGCACCTGTCGGCCGCCGGCAAGCGCCCCCGCACCACCTGACCCCGTGCTGCCGCGCCCGAGCGGCCCCGCCCGTCCGGGAGACCGCGGCCCGGGGCAGCGCCGCCGCCCACCCCCGCTCACCGTAGAATCCGGCAGGTGAGCGCCACCATGACCCCCGTCGACGACCAGCCGCCCGCCGCGGCGCGCCCGGCCGCCGGACCGCTGCGGCGGCTCCAGCGCCCGGCCGCCGCCGTGCTCTCCGGCGTCCTGCTCTACGCGAGCTTCCCGCCCCGGCCGCTGTGGTGGCTGGTGCTGCCCGGGTTCGCGCTGCTCGGCTGGGTGCTCCACGGGCGACGGGCGCGGGCCGCCTTCGGGCTCGGGCTGCTCTCCGGCCTCGGGTTCATGCTCCCGCTGCTGCGCTGGACCGGCGAGGACGTCGGACCGGTGCCGTGGCTGGCCCTCGCCGCCGCCGAGGCACTGTTCATCGCGGTGGGCTGCCTCGGGATCGCCGCCGTGACCCGGCTCGCGTACTGGCCGGTGTGGGCGGCCGCGGTCTGGACCCTGGACGAGGCGGTCCGGGCCCGGATCCCGTTCGGCGGCTTCCCCTGGGGCAAGATCGCCTTCGGCCAGGCGGAGAGCGTCTTCCTGCCGCTCGCCGCGCTGGGCGGCACCCCGCTGCTCTCCTTCGCCGTGGTGCTCTGCGGCTTCGGGCTCTACGAGGCCGTTCGCCGGTTCCGTACCTACCGGGCCACCGGCAAGGTGCCGCGCGCGGCCGTCGCCGGAGCCGCCGCGACCGTCGTCGTCCCCCTCGCCGCGGCGCTCGCCGCGCTGCCCCTGGTCGACGGCTCGGCCGAGAACGGGACCGCCACCGTCGCCGCGATCCAGGGCAACGTCCCGCGCCTCGGCCTCGACTTCAACGCCCAGCGCCGCGCCGTCCTCGACAACCACGCCCGGCGCACCGCCCAGCTCGCCGAGGACGTGCGGGCGGGCACGGAGAAGCAGCCGGACTTCGTGCTGTGGCCGGAGAACTCCTCCGACCTCGACCCGTACCTCAACGACGACGCCCGCCAGGTGATCGACGACGCGGTCAGGGCGATCGGGGTCCCCACGGTCATCGGCTCCGTGGTCGAGAAGGGCCCGGACAGCCTCCGCAACACCCTGATCGAGTGGGACCCCGACCGCGGCCCCGTCGACACCTACGACAAGCGGCACATCCAGCCGTTCGGCGAGTACATGCCGATGCGGACCGTCGCCCGCTTCTTCAGCGAGGACGTCGACCGCGTCCAGCGCGAGTTCGTCCCCGGGAAGAAGGTCGGCGTCTTCGACCTCGCCGGTACGAAGGTGGGCCTGGTCACCTGCTACGAGGCCGCCTTCGACGACGCCGTGCGCGACACCGTCACCCACGGCGGCCGGATGATCGCCGTCCCCAGCAACAACGCGACCTTCGGCCGCAGTGAGATGACCTACCAGCAGCTGGCGATGTCCCAGGTGCGGGCCGTCGAACACGGCCGGGCGGTGGTGGTGCCGGTCACCAGCGGGGTCAGCGCGGTGATCCGGCCCGACGGCACGATCGTCGAGAAGAGCGGCATGTTCACTCCCGACGCCCTCGTCGACGAGGTCCCGCTGCGCTCCTCGCTCACCCCCGCCACCCGCATGGGCCCCCTGCCCGAGGGGGTCATCGCCCTGCTCGCGCTGGCGGGCCTGGGCTGGGCCACGGTCTCGGCGGTCCGGTCGCGCCGGACGGGGGACACCCCTTAGGGCGCGTCTTGCCTTAAGGGGTGTCTTGCTGATCATGCCGGGCTCGCCCAGCGGCAGGCGGCGGTGTGACGACGCGACCGTGCCCCCTGACCGGCCGCGTAGGCTCGGCCCCATGGCTACTCCCGACTTCATCCGCGAGATCCGCGCCACCGCCGGTCATCAACTGCTCCTGCTGCCCGGGGTGACCGCCATCGTCCTGGACGACGACGGCCGCGTACTGCTGGGGCGGCGCGCGGACACCGGCACGTGGTCGGTCATCGGGGGCATCTCCGAGCCGGGCGAGGAACCGGCGGCCACCGCCGAGCGCGAGGTGCTGGAGGAGACCGGCGTGCACTGCGTGGCCGAGCGGGTGGTGCTCACCCAGGCGCTGGCGCCCGTGGAGTACGCCAACGGGGACCGCTGCCAGTACCTCGACATCACCTTCCGCTGCCGGTACACCGGCGGTGAGGCCCGGGTCAACGACGACGAGTCGCTGGAGGTGGGCTGGTTCCCGCTGGACGGACTCCCGCCGCTGGCCGAGTTCGCCGTGTTCCGGATCAAGCAGGCCCTCACCGAAGGGCCCGCCTGGTTCCAGCCCACACCCCGCGACATCTGACCCTCTACCGCACGGTGAAGGTCCCGCTCGTCCCGGTGAACGGGGTGATCTTCCCGAGCAGGTTCTTCGCGTCCCCGTGGTGCACGACGCGGTAGGCGCCCGGGGCGGTGTCCGCGCCGGTCTTCCAGGTGACCGTGGCCTTCGACGTGCCGGTCAGGCCGTTGAGCCGGGTCCAGCGGTAGGTGGTCTCCCAGTCGCCGTCGTCGAGCACCCGCTTCCAGGAGCCGTTCTCCAGCCGCTGCACCTCCAGGAAGGTGGACCCCCGGCGGAGGTTGTTCTTCGGGTGACCGGTGGCGAACTCGACGGTGGCCGTGGAGCCGCGCGCGTACGAGGCCTCCGGGGCTTTGAGGACGTCGCCGAACCGTTTGCCCGCGGGCGGGTTGTCGTAGACGACCCCGGTCTGGAAGCTGAACTGCCTGCCCGACTCGTCCGGCGGGGTCGGCCCCCGGTCGAGCGCGGAACCCGCGCGCAGGGACTCGGCGATCCGGGCGTACTCCTGCTGGTAGGCGGGGAGCGTGTAGCGGCCGTACAACGTGGAGCCGCCCTCGTAGTTCTGGGCGTCGTACTCCTCGGGCGTGGTCACGTACTGGCTGTAGGCGTTGGCGTACCCCTGGAGCAGGACGCGGTCCAGGGGTACGCCGAGCTGCTGGGCCACCGTGCGGCGCACCCGCAGGCCCGAGGCGATGGTGAACTCGCCCGGAGCCGCCACCAGATGCAGCTCGCCGATCTTCATGATCTGGAGCGGGAGGATCTTCGGGGTGACCGGGTGGACGTTGCTCAGCAGCCCCGTGGGGATCAGGCTCGCCTTGGGGTACTGGCAGGTGGCGAGCCAGGACGGGGTGTCGATGCGCAGCGCTTCCAGGATGGGGGCGACGGGCGTGCGCATCCCCTCTTCGAAGAGGGGGATGGCCGGGCCGTCCTCGACGCTGCCGGCGAGCGTGGACGCCCCCACGACGGCGGGACAGGTGCGCCGCTCCTCGCCGTCCGGGGTGTACTCCCCGCGTACGGTGACGTCCTCCATGTCGACGTAGGCGATCCGGGAGTCGACCCCGCCGCCGACGGGCCTCGCGTCGTCGTAGATCTCCCGGGCCTTGTCGAGCTGGCGCTCCCCGATGATCCGGGTGTTCTCGAACTCGTCCTCCGTGGGGCCGGAGCCCGGCTTGAGGTTGAGGTTGGGCGACATGTCACCGGCGTTGGTGTTGGGGAAGGCCGCGACGAAACCGGGGGCGTCGTCGAGGTAGCGCACGCCCGCGTGGTCGTGCTCCCAGGCGTAGGAGGCGTAGCCCTTGTTGTCCGGGCTGATCAGGGTGTTCCGGTTGGTGATCGAGGTGTTGTGGGTGGCGAACCAGCTGATCGCGCCCGCGTCCGTGTCGCCCTGCCGGAAGCGCAGCACGGTCATGGCGGGGTCGATCGCGTCGGGAAAGGCGGCCCGGTCGGCCGCCGGGTTGCGGTCGAAGGCGTCCCGGGAGCGGTTGACGCTGGCGTTGGTGAGGGTCCCGGTGCCCAGGCTCATCGTGCCGGGCCGGAGATCCTCGTGCGCCTTCGTCACGGAGTCGACGATGCCGTCGACGATCGCCCGGTAGGTCTCCTTCTGGAAGCCGAGGACGGACAGGTTGTACGCCACGTCATGGGAGTACCCGCCGGGTCCCGAGTGCGTGTGGGTGGCCGACAGCAGGACGTTCTCCTCGCCGTAGAGGCTTCCGTACCGTTCCTGGAGCCGGGCGAGGACCCCCTGCCGGACGGACTGGAAGATCATCGCGAGATCGGCGTTCACGTACACCACGCGCTTGCCGCTGGTCCGGTCCGCGACGACGAACGCCCGGGAGCGCTGCCGCTGGTGGATGCCGGAGGTCTTCTGGTCGAAGCTGGAGTAGCCCATCATTCCCGTCTCGGCTGCCTCGCCCGTCACATCGGCGATGCCGCGCCCGACGAGGTAGCCGCCCCCGGAGTCCGGTGCGTCGGCGGCAGCGGGGGAGGGGGCGCCGAGGGTGGCCGCCCCCAGGGTGGCGGCGAGCAGGGCGAGAGGGAGCCTGCGCCGGGAGCGGCGCGTGGTGGGGGGTGGCATGTGACCTCCTGGGGCGGAGCCGCGGCGGACGAGCGTCCGGATCCCGACATGTTGGCATGGCCATGTCGCGCAGCTCTACCGGGTGACGGTCTTTCACCCGGTGCGGGCGGCGAGCGGGCGGCCCGCCCAAAAGCTCCGCGGGCCCGGTGCCGACACCTGCGACCTGCGGATCTCCCCCCGGCTCGCCGGGGTCCGGCCTCCGGGGTGCTCTCCGGCCGGATGTCCGGTGTCCGGGCGCTCCTGAACACGGCCGAGTGAACGACGCTTTCGGGGGCACTAGCCACTACACCCGCGCGGTACGACGAGAAGGGCTGCTGCCACGATGACCCACGAGCTCCGGGACACCGACGCACCACGGGACGCGACGTTGGACCGGCTGCTGGAGAGAATCAGGTACGACGGGGCCTACCCGACCCGCGAACGCGCCGAGGAGGTCCTGTTCGGGGTGCTGACCGCCCTCGGGCGGCAGGTCACCGGCGAGGAGCGGGTCGATTTCGCCGGCGCCCTGCCCCGCAGCGCCGCCCAGGCGTTCACCGCGGAGGCCCCGGTCGTCGAACAGCTCGGTGGCGCGGCCTTCGTGTACGACCTCGCCCAGCGCACCGCGGGCAGCCCGGCGACCGCGCGCTGGGACGCCGGAGTCTGCCTGAGCGGCATCGCGGGCCTCGTGGGCGACGACCTCGTCACCCAGCTCGTCGCCCGCCTGCCCTCCGGCTACGCGCTGCTCTTCGGCCGCGCACAGCTCGCCCAGGCCGCCTGAGCGTCGTAAACCGCTGCGGCGAACGCCGGGCACTCCATCCGAGTGCCCGGCGTTCGCCTGCTTCCGGCCGAACCGGTCAGAGCCCCGCCGCCGGGCGGATCTTCACCGGGTCGGTCTCGGCGTCGTTGTGCCGCTTGGCCCAGTTCTCCAGTGCCACCCGGCAGGCGTGGTCGAGGTGGCGCAGCCCGCTGAGGTCCAGCTCGATGGGCTGGTCCTGGGGGAGCTTCTCCAACTGCTCCAGGATGCGCGGAAGACGCAGGAAGGTGGCGTTGCCGGTGAGCGTCACCACGATCCGGCCGCCGGTCAGCTCATGGGTGGAGAGCTGCACGTGCGAGGTCTCCCAGGCCGACTTGACGACGGCGAGCAGCAGCCCGAGGACCACGCCTTCGAACAGGTTGGTCACCACGATGGCCAGCGCGGTGATCGCCAGCAGCACCGCCTCCCCGCGGTGCTCGCGCCACATCGGCCCGAACTCCTTGACCGGCATCAGCTTGCACCCGGCGTGTACGAGAATCCCCGCGAGCGCCGCCAGCGGGATCACGCCGATCGCCGCCGGGAGGAGGGCCGCGAACAGCAGCAGCCACACCCCGTGGGCGACCCGGGAGAGCGCGGTCGTCGCTCCCGCCTGGACGTTGGCGGCGCTGCGGACGATGACCGCGGTCATCGGCAGCGCGCCGAGCGCCCCGCAGATGGTGTTGCCGACGCCCTGGGCCACCAGCTCCTTGTCGTAGTTCGTACGGGGGCCGTCGTGCATACGGTCGATGGCCGCCGCGCTGAACAGACTCTCGGCGGAGGCGATGAGGGCGAAGGCCAGGACCGTGCCGATGACCGCCACATCGGCCAGCCTGCCGAACTCCGCCCCGCCGGGCAGTTCGATGGCGTGCAGCAGCCCGTTCACATCGGCCACCAGGGGGCTGAGCCCGGCGAGCCAGGCGACGGCGGTGGCCAGGCCGACCGCGGCGAGCGGCGCGGGCACGATCCGCACGGCGGCGGGGAGCCTGGGCCACAGCAGAAGGACGGCGATCGTCCCGGCGCCCAGACCGAAGGCCGTCAGTGCCTCGGTGTCCGTGGCGATCTCGGCGGCCAGGCCGGGCAGCCCGGCGAGGTTGGACAGCCCGCTGCCCGGCTGGTCGGTGTCGGCCAGGGCGTACAGCTGGCCCAGCACGATGACCAGCCCGATCCCGGCGAGCATGCCCTGCACCACGGAGACGGAGATGGCGCGGAACCAGCGGCCGAAGCGGGCCACGCCCAGCACCACCTGGAGCAGCCCGGCGGCCAGCACGATCGGGCCGAGCGTGGAGAGCCCGAATTCCTTGACCGCCTCGTAGACGAGCACGGTGAGTCCGGCGGCGGGCCCGCTGACCTGGAGTTTGCTGCCCGGCATCAGGCCGACGACGATACCGCCGACGATGCCGGTGACCAGGCCCAGTTCGGCGGGGACCCCGGAGGCGACGGCGACGCCGATGCACAACGGCAGCGCGACGAGGAAGACGACGAGGGACGCCAGCAGGTCCCGTCGGACGACGTGGGGGTTCTTGAGTTCCTTCGCGGAGATCACGGGTTTCCCTTGTGGGTACGGGCGCGCCCGGCCGGGGGCCGGGCGCGTGAGGGTGGGGGGAGGGAAGCCGTCAGAGGGGAGTGAACGCCGTCCCGCTCTCCGGTCGGTGCACGCTCACGGAGCCGGTGTGCACCTCGTAGTACCAGGCGTGCAGGCCGAGGGTGCCCTGGCTCAGCCGCTCCCGGACCGCGGGGTAGCCCCGCAGGGTGTCGAGCTGGGCGAGGGCGTGGGCCTGGATCGCGCCCGGCAGGCCGCCCGGGTCCGCGGCGGGTGCCGCGCCGTCCGCGCAGTGCGCCAGCCAGTTCCGGACGGCGGGCATGGCGGACAGGTCCTCACCCCGGTGCACGGCGCCCACCGCGCCGCAGTGGGAGTGCCCGCAGACGATGATGTCGCGCACCTGGAGCATACGCAGCGCGTACTCGATGGTGGCGACCTCGCCCGCGGGGCGGTCGCGTTCGGGGTAGGGCGGGACGATGTTGCCGGCCGTCCGGAGCTCGAAGAGCTGACCGGGGCGCGCGCCGGTGAACAGTGAGGGGACGACCCGGGAGTCGGAGCACGTGACGAAGAGGGCTTCGGGGGTCTGACCGTCCGCGAGACGTTCGAAATCCTTTGCGTTCGCGGCTACGTGCTCGGTGAAAGTCCGGGCGTGTTCTACGAGGGACTGCATAGTGGCCTGCCTCCTGCATCCGGCGGAGCCGGGGAGCGGTGTGGTCGGGTCATATTGACGAATGCGCTGTTCGAATCCGTATGAATGTTCGGAGCGGTGCGGCTGTCTTACCTCGGGATTCACCGGAGGATGACCGCGGTCGTGCCTGCTCCTGTCGCACCGTGGCGATGTGACTACAGCTCACCATATAGAGCGGAACTTTGCTATCGCATTACCTTCTTGTGAAGGAACGCGAATGCGCCATTCTTGTCATTCATTCGGCTTGTTCTTTGTGATCGCCAATGGGGAGGCCGGGCCGCGTGGGGTGGGGGAAAACTCAGATCCGGCGGCCGTGCAGGAAAAGATGCGGCTCGGATTCGCCCGACGGGTGGTCCGGGGTGAACAGCGCACTCCGCTCCCACTCGACACTGAGCCCCGCCCGCGTCAGCAGCGCGGTGAACTCCTCGGCCCCGAAGCTGGAGACCCGCACCGGCTGCCCCATGAACACCGCGTCGACACCCGCCACGTCCAGCGGCACCGTCGCCGCCACCAGCCATCCGCCGGGCCGCAGCGACCGGACGAGCCGCTCCAGCAGCGCGCCCTGCTCGGCGCGGTCCATCTGGAGCAGCGAGAAGTACACACAGACGGCGTCGTACGCGCCCTCGGCCGGCGGCAGCTCGCGGATGTCGGCACACCGGAACTCGGCCTCCGGCACCTGCCGCGCCGCGAGGGCGGTCATCACCGGCGACACGTCCACCCCCAGCACCCGGTGGCCCGCCGCCGCCAGGGTCTCGGCGGTGGGCCGCCCCGTACCGCTGCCCACGTCCAGCACCCGGCTGCCCGGCGCGAGATCCGCCAGCAGCCGGTCCAGCGAGGCGCGGTGGGCCGCGGAGGAGGCGAAGGCCCGCTCGTACCGCGCTCCCAGTGCGTCGAACACCGCCGCGGCCGGAAGCGCCCGGCCTGCACCGGCGTCCGAAGCTCCGTGGCTGTCACCCATCGACACGATCCCTCCGTGGTCCGGCGGCGCGGGCCGGGGTCTCTCGCGCTGCCCGGCCGCTGTGAGCGTCCCCCGCGGGCGCCTGAGTATGCCGTGCCCTCACCCGTGAGTACCCGCCCCGATACTCCGGCCCCCGGCCCGTAGTTCGATCGCCGGTATGACCTCCGACGCCCGCGTTCCCTCCGAAGCTCCGCGCCGCCCCCGTATCCAGCACGTCACCACCGCGGGCACCGCCCTCGCCGTCACCCTGCTCCCGCTGGCGGTGGGCGTCCTGTTGGCCAAGAGCATGGCGGCGGACCCGATGACGTCGGTGAACGCGCTGGTCACCGGGGGCGGGCACCGGCCACGCGTCTCCCCGGGGGAGTGGCGCCGGTGCGGTGCCCACGCGCTGCGCCGGCTCCGCACCGCCGACCGAGTGGTCACCGGCCGCCCCCGCACGTACTGATACCGCCCACCCGGGTTCCACCGGGACCGGGCCCCGGAGGGCGTCCGGCTCCTCCTCGATCGACGGCCTGAGGCTCAGGAACTCGAAGACCCGCTCGAAGCCGACCAGCGCGCTCATCACCTCGACCCGCGCCGGGCGTTCATCGCGCGGAGAGGATCACGGCCTGGCGGGGCGGTCCTGGGGGGCTGGCATGATCGGGGGATGAACGAGAGCATCATCGCCGCGTGTGACGGGGCGTCGAAGGGAAATCCCGGACCGGCCGCCTGGGCCTGGGTCGTCGCCGACGCGGCGGGCGAGCCCGTGCGCTGGGAGGCGGGGCCGCTGGGCACCGCCACGAACAACGTGGCCGAGCTGACCGCGCTGGCCGAACTGCTGGAGAGCGTGGACCCCGCGGCGCGGGTCGAGGTGCGGATGGACTCGCAGTACGCGATGAACGCCGTGACCAAGTGGCTGCCGGGCTGGAAGCGCAACGGCTGGAAGACGTCGGGCGGCAAGCCCGTCGCCAACCGGGAGCTGGTCACCCGGATCGACGCGCTGCTCGGCGAGCGCTCGGTGACCTTCCGCTACGTCCCCGCGCACCAGGTGGACGGCGACCCGCTGAACGCCATCGCCGACCAGGCCGCGAGCGAAGCGGCGGTAGCCCAGCGGGCGGCCGGTACGGCGCACGGCGCGAGCGCCCTGCCGGTGCCCGCTCCCGCACGGTCGGCGAAGGCTCCGGCGCGGTCGGCCAAGGCCAGGACGGGTGAGCGGAGCGCGTCGGGCGGCACGGCCCGCTCCGGTCGGCCCTCCGGCACGATCGCGGCGCGGTTCGCGGGCCGGTGCCACTGCGGAAAGCCGTACGCGGCGAAGGACCCGATCGCGAAGAACCCGAACGGCTGGGGCCACCCGGAGTGCCGTACGGCCTCTGCCTGAGGCCGCTCGGCGTCGGCGTACGGGCGAGATCAGAGATCGGCCCAGACGAGGCGGCCCGCCAGTGCGGCGCGCGTTCCCCAGCGGGTCGCCAGGGCGTCGACGAGCAGCAGCCCCCTGCCGTCCTCGGGCAGGCACCCGGACGGATCGTCGGCCCCGTCGCCGCCGGTCTCCGGGGCCGGGCCTCTCAGCAGCTCCGCCGAGTCGTCGGGGCGGGCGGGGGACGGGATACGGCCCTTGCCGCGGTTCCACACGCAGATGCGGACCCCTCCGGCGACGCGCAGGAGACGGCAGCGGATCCGCCGGGTGCCGGTGTGCTGTACGGCGTTGGTGACCAGTTCCGTCACGATGAGCGCGGCCGCCTCGACGCGGTCCGCCGGCTCTCCCCAGGCCCGCATCGCCTCCTGCACCCGGTGCCGGGCCTCCGGCACCCCCCGGGGCAAGCGGGGCACCCACCAGCTGTGCGCACCTCGGCCGCCTCCGGGGTCGGGGGCGCGTTCCGCGCATATGGCTATTTCCGACATGTATGCACTCTCGACGTAAAACGCGTACTTTGCAACCGACAGAGTGTGTAGTGCTCCGTTTCGGGGCTCGACAAGGAAGGTTTCCGCATGCGAGCCCGCTCCGGCCCCACCGTGGAGCACCGCGTCCTGGCGGTCCGGCTGCGTCTGCTGCGGGAGCGCGCCGGGGTCAGCCTCGCCGTCGCCGCCGAGGCGATCGACGCCCACCCCGCCACGGTCCGGCGCATCGAACGGGCCGAGACCGGGCTCGACGCCCGGCAGGTCGCCGAGCTGCTGGGCTGCTACGGAGTCGCGGACGCCGTGGCCGGGCCGATCATGGCCGGTATCAGTGCCGCGAACCTGCCGGGCTGGTGGCACCGCGGACGGGACGTCCTGGAGGGCTGGCAGCAGGAGATCATCGGCATGGAGACCTCGGCGAGCCTCGTGCGGACCTGGCACCCCGCGCTCGTCCCGGAGCTGCTGCGCACCCCCGCGTACGCCGCCGCGCTCTACCGCACCCAGTACCCCGACGACTCCCCGGCCCGGCTGGGGCGCCGCGTCGAGCTGCTGGGCGAGCGCCGTCGCAGGATGAGCGAGCGGGGGGCCGCCCTGTGGGCCCTGTTCCCCGCGGCCGCCCTGCACACCCGGGTGGGCGGCCCGGACACCATGGCCGGGCAGCGGGCCGCGCTGGAGGAGGCGATGGGGGAGCAGCACGTCACCGTCCAGGTGGTGCCCCTGGACCACCCGCCGCACCCTCTGACCGGCGTACCGCCCCTGCATCTGCTCCGGGTGCCCGCGCCCGAGATCGGGGACCAGGCGGTCCTGGAGACCCCGGGCGTCCGGGTCGACCTCGTCGACGACCCCGAAGCCGTGACCGCCCATCGCGCCCGGCTGGACGCCGCGTGCGCCGCCGCGCCCGGGCCCGGGACTCCGCTGCCGCGATGAGACGTACCGGGGCGTCCGGGGACCGGCCCGGGGGCCCCGCCCGGCCCGTCCCGGGATGCGCCGTCCCCCGGCCCCGTACAGCGTGGGGGAGTGGTGGAGCTGCGCAGGGCCCAGTGGATCCCGGTGGGGGTCATCGTGCTGGCCGTCGTGCTGGACGTGGCCACCCCGACCAATGTCACCTCCGCACCGCTGCTGATAGCCGCTCCGGTGGCCGCCGCCCCGCTGCTGCGGCTGCCCGGCATCATCGTGATCGGCACCCTCTCCATGGCCGTCCACGCGTGCCTTGCCTGGATCGACGGAACCTTCGGCTGGCACCGGGGCCTCGCCAACCAGCTCACCCTTCTGGCCGTAACGGTGCTGGCCGTCCTCATCAACCGCGCCCTGGAGGGCCAGACCGCCCGGACCCGGCGTGCCCGGCAGGTCGCCGCCGTGGCCCAGAGCGCCGTCCTGCCCAGGCCCCCCTCACGGCTCGGACTGCTCAGCATCGCGGCCCGCTACGTACCCGCCGAGGACGAGGCGATGATCGGCGGCGACCTCTACGTCGTCCAGGACACCCCGCACGGGGTGCGCGTGATGGTCGGGGACGTACGCGGCAAGGGCCTGGGAGCGGTGAGCGCGGTCTGCGCGGACCTGGGCGCCTTCCGGTACGCCGCGGACGAGGCGGAGGACCTGCCCAGCCTGGTGGCGTCGCTGGAGCGGGCGCTGCTGCGCGAGGGCGGGCGGCGCGGCGGCCAGGAGCAGGAGGAGGGGTTCACGACGGCGCTGATCGCCGAGTTCGCCACCGGCCTGGACACCGTACGGGTCGTCAACCGGGGCCACCCGCCACCGCTGCTGCTGGACGCCGAGGGCCGGGCCACCGTCCTGGCGCCCTCCGAGGAGTCGCCCCCGCTCGGCATGAGCGCCCTGGGCGCCTGGAACTCGCCGGTCGACACGTACCGCTTCCCGCCCGGCGCCACCCTCGTCTGCTACACCGACGGCGTCACCGAGGCCCGCGACGAGGCCGGGACCTTCTACGACGCCGCCGAACGCCTGCCCCACCTGGTGCGGCACCGTGCCCTGGTCGGGGACCCGGCCACCCCGGCGCAGATCCTTCACCTCCTGGTCGAGGACGTGGAGCGGCACACCGGCGGTCGCGTCCAGGACGACCAAGCCCTCCTGGCCCTGCACCGGCCCTTGTTCGACGCATCGCCCCCATAGGTGTTTAGAGGAGCCGATCGTCGGTCACCCGGACGGAAGAACGGAAAAGACCTGGACGAACGAACCCCAACGCACCGACATCGGGAGTGAGCAGAGTTGATGAGCTCGGAGAACTGGCGTCTGCACGCGGCCTGCCGTGAGGAGGACCCGGACCTGTTCTTCCCCATCGGGAGCACCGGTCCCGCCGTGGTCCAGACCGAGGAGGCCAAGGCCGTCTGCCACACCTGCCCCGTGCGCGCCGCCTGTCTGGAGTGGGCGCTGGAGAACGGTCAGGACGCGGGTGTCTGGGGCGGCCTGTCCGAGACCGAGCGGCGCGCGCTCAAGCGCCGCAGCCGCCGTCGTGCCGAGGCGCGGGCGGACCGGGCGGCCTGACCGCCCCACGGCCTGACGGAGAAACGGCGGGCGTTCCGGGGAGCGGGGCGGCCGGAAACTGGGTAGACGATGAGCCATGGACACCACCGCTTGGCTCGTTGTCGCCGCCGTGGCCGCGCTGATCACCCTGGCGCTGGCCGTCGTCCTCCTGGTGCGTGTGTTCAAGGCCAGGAAACTGCTGATGGACGCCGGGGTCCCGCTGCGCAGCAAGGCGCTCGTCTGGGCGGCCGTGATCTACACGGTGTCGCCCGTCGACCTGCTGCCGGACCCCGTCTACCTCGATGACATCGGACTCCTGCTGGTCGCCCTGCGCTCCCTGCACTCGGCCGCCGCGGCCGCCGGGGTGCGGCCGGGCAAGCGGGCCGACCGCCCGGCGGCGGACACCCGGACGGGCATGAAGTCCCTGGGCGGTGTCTGAACCGGCGTCCGAACCGCGGTGTCCGTTCCTGAAGGGCCGTTGGGTCGTGGACCACGGCAAGCCCTCGGGCGGTGGGTCACGCCGAGCATGACGATGAGGCTTAGGACAACCGCGCGAGACCGTCGGACCTGTCCGGCCACCACCGAACGAACGCCAGGCGCCTGCCGGGAACACACATTCCCGGCAGGCGCCTGTGATGCGTACGCCGACGTGTCGGGGACCGGGGGCACCCCCGACACGTCGGCGCCGATTCTCAGTGCGGCACGGTCGCCACGATGACCTTCCCACCGTCCGTCGCCTCGCGGACCCGGACCTCGCGCGCCAGGCGGTTGACCATCGGCCAGCCGAAGCCGCCGGACCGGCCGGTCAGGTCCGGCGTGCGCTCCTGGGGGAGTGCCGGGCTGGGGTCGGCGATCCGGACGTGGACGCCCGCGTCGTCGGCGGTGAGCCGCAGAGCGGTGACGGCCCCGGCGTGCCGCACGGCATTGGTGACCAGCTCGGACACGAGCAGGAGCAGGTTCTGGACCACGTCCGTCGCCGGTGCGGGGCTCAGCCGCGCGACGAAGCTGCTGACGGCGTCCCGCGCGTCGGCGGCCCGCTCGGGCCGGCAGACGTAGTCGGTCCGGGTCACGCCGCCCGGTGAGAGCGTCATCAGGATGCGGTCGGTCATCGTGTCCACCCCGTCGCTTGAGCTTTCTGGTCTGGAGTTTCGGATACCCCCGAAGCCGCGTTTCAGCGTCCGGGGTCTCAGGGAGCCCCGCGAGTGCGTGAGAAGTGCCCGTACGAGGCCGGGGGCAACCGTCGGTCCGGCGCGCGCGGAGCGCCCGCGCTGGTCCCCGGGGGCAGCCGCCCGAGCCCCTGAGCGGCAGGTTTTCCAGCCCTTTTTCTATCGTTGAAAATTCTGTGTGCACGACCGTTGTGCCGTGTTTGGTGTTGTGGCTCAATGTTCGACTATGTGCAGTGCCTCATTGGTGCGAGGCACCTCCGGCTCTTCGACGAGGACGACGCCTTGAGACGACAACACCCGCGCCCCCGTGCCCTGTTCAGGGCCCTGACCTGTGCTGCGGCGCTGCTGATACCGGTCGGCGCCACGCTGGTCCCGACGGCCGCCGCCGCACCCGCCGTACCCGCCGCTCCGGCCGAAGCCGCCGTGAACGCCTTCTCGGCGAAGGACCCCGTCACCGATGTCCGCGGGCTGAAGGGCGAGTACTTCAGCATGTCCGCCCCGGGCGCCCGTGACTTCGCCGAACTGGGCGCCACGACGCTGGACCCGGACATCAACTTCCCCGGACTCACCGGCACGTTCGAGTCGGCGACGGGCAAGACCGAGCACACCACGGCCCGTTGGACCGGACAGATCGAGGCTCCCGAGACCGGCGAGTACACCTTCTCCGCCGTCGGTGACAACGGCTTCCGGCTCTTCCTCGACGGTGACGTCGTCATCGACCACTGGCAGCCGGACTGGGACAACGAGCAGCACAGCGAGCCGATCGCCCTGAAGGCGGGCGAGAAGCACGAGTTCAAGCTGGAGATGTTCCAGGACACCGGCGGCGCCAGCATGTTCCTGCGCTGGCAGAGCGACTCGGTCGAGAAGCAGATCGTGCCCGAGTCCGCGTTCACCCCGCCCGCCGACTTCGAGGTCTACCCCGTCGCCCTGAGCGTCGCGAAGAACGGCAGGCGGCTCCAGGCCACCTTCACCGACCGGGTCGCGGACTACCGGAAGGTGAAGGACCACCTCAAGATCGAGGTCGACACCTCCCCGATGCCGGTCAAGGCGGTGAACCGGGCCGCGAACAACCCCCGCGCCCTGGTCATCGACCTCGCCGCCCCCGTCCTGAAGGACCAGCGGGTCAAGTTCGGCTACGACGGCAAGGGCGGGCTGAAGTCCGGCGGCGAGACGGTCCCGGAGATCGGCCGCACCGCCAAGAACCTCTCCACCGAGCGGCTCACCACCACGTGGGGCGACAAGCTGGACACCCGCAACCCGCTGCCCGAGTACCCCCGCCCGCAGCAGGTCCGCGACCAGTGGAAGAACCTCAACGGACCCTGGGAGTTCGCCGGGGCCACCGAGGGCGAGCGCCCGGTCTTCGGCAAGAAGCTCGACGAGAAGATCATCGTCCCGTTCCCCGTCGAGTCCCAGCTCTCCGGGCTGGAGCGCGACGAGGACCACATGTTCTACCGCAAGCTCGTGACCGTGCCGAAGAACTGGTCGGTCGGCAAGAGCGCGCCCGGCAAGGGCACATCGGCCCGGAACAAGCGGCTGAAGCTCAACTTCGACGCCGTCGACTACCGGTCCACCGTCTGGGTCAACGGCACCAAGGTCGCCGAACACACCGGCGGGTACACCGGGTTCAGCGCCGACATCACCGACGCGCTCAAGGGCACCGGGCCGCAGGAGATCGTCGTCGCCGTCTCCGACACGACCGGCCCGAACCAGCCCAAGGGCAAGCAGTCCACCAACCCCGGCGGCATCTTCTACACCCCGTCCTCCGGCATCTGGCAGACCGTGTGGATGGAGCCGGTCGCCCCCGCGGCCATCGACTCCCTGACCACCACCCCCGACATCGACACCGGCCGCCTCGCGGTCACCGTCAACTCCGCGAAGGCCTCCGACGGCGCGCGGATCACCGCCGTGGCCCGCGACCGCAACGGCAAGGCCGTCGGCACGGTCAGCGGTCCGGCCAACCGCGAGCTGAGCCTCAAGCTCAAGAACCCCCGCCTGTGGTCGCCCGACGACCCCTACCTCTACGACCTCGACGTCTCCCTCACCGACGGCCGCTCCAAGGACAGCGTCGAGAGCTACTTCGGGATGCGCCAGCTGAAGGTCGCCAAGGTCGGCGGCTACCAGAAGCTCGTCCTGAACGGGAAGCCGTTCTTCTCCCTGGCCATGCTCGACCAGGGCTTCTGGCCCGACGGGCTGCACACCCAGCCCAGCGACGCGGCGCTCACCTTCGACCTGAAGGCGCAGAAGGATCTCGGCTACAACTCCGTACGCAAGCACATCAAGGTCGAGTCGCCGCGCTGGTACTACCACGCCGACCGGCTCGGGCTGCTGGTGTGGCAGGACTTCGTCTCCGGTGACATCGACAACGAGACCGGGCAGAACGCCTTCCTCACCCAGGGGAAGGAGATGATGAAGCAGTTCCACAACTCCCCCTCGATCGGCGGCTGGATCGTCTTCAACGAGGGCTGGGGCGAGTGGGACCGCACCGAGACCGGCAAGATCGCCGAGGACGTCAAGGAGCTGGACCCCTCCCGTGTGGTCAACGCGCACTCCGGGGTCAACTGCTGCAACTCCAAGGGTGACTCCGGCAAGGGCGAGATCATCGACCACCACGACTACGTGAACAACGACCCGCCGTTCCCCGACCACCGCGCCGCGATGGACGGCGAGCACGGCGGCTTCACCCTCCGCACCCCCGGGCACATGTGGCCCGGAGCCCCCGCCAACATCTACTCCGGGGTCGCGGACAAGGCCGCTCTCACCGCGAAGTACGTCGACAACACCCGCACGTACTATCTCGCCGCCGCCGGGGCCGAACTGTCCGGCTCCGTCTACACCCAGGTCAGCGACCTGGAGAACGAGCTCAACGGGCTCTGGACGTACGACCGGCGCGAGATCAAGGTCGACCCGAAGCCGGTCCGGGAGATCAACCGCCAGGTGATCGCCGCCGGGGCCAACGCCGGTGAGCGGGACGAACTGAAGGGCGGCGGCTCCTGGTCGCTCGACGAGAACAAGGGCACCACGGCCCGCGACAGCGGCCCCAACAAGGCCCACCTCGCGCTGAAGGGCGGCACCTCCTGGGCGCCCGGCGTCACCGGCTCGGCGCTGAAGTTCGACGGCAAGGGACAGCACGCGCAGACCACCGGTCCGGTCGTGGACACCACCAAGGACTACACCGTCTCCGCGTGGGCCTCGCTGGACACCCTGCCCGGCAACTACGCCACCGTGCTCAGCCAGGACGGACGGCGGACCGAGAACCCCTTCTACCTCCAGTACGGGCAGGGCGCGTTCGCCTTCTCCACCCCGGGCGGCAAGCGCGCCCGGCTGGAGGCCGCACCGGAGACCGGCCGCTGGTACCACCTGGCCGGCGTCCGCAAGGGCGGGGAGATCACCCTGTACGTGGACGGCGAGCCGGCCGCCACCACCGAGGCCGGACCGGCCGACGTGAGCACCGGCCCCCTCTCGGTGGGCCGGGCCCGCTACGACGGAGCGGAGACGGACTTCTGGCCCGGCTCCGTCGACCAGGTGGCGGTGTTCGACAAGGCCCTGACCGCCGAGGAGGTGGCCGCGCTGCACCGCGCGAAGCCGTAGCGGCACCCCTGTGAACCACCTTCGGCGCGCCCCGCGGACCCGGGCGCGCCGAAGGCGGAGCGGACCCCCGCCGGACGGGAATGGTTCTCCGACCAACGGACCATTCCCGTCCGTTGGTGTCCCTCCCGAGATGTACCGGAGGTGGGGCCCCGGGACGGATGGGCAGACCCGCACAGCTTCGACAAGATCCTTCCTGTCCGAACACGCGACCGGAAGGATCGACATCGTGCGCAGACGACGTCTCGCGCCCCTGGTGGCCGTCAGTGTGACGGCGGCCCTCGCCCCGGCGCTCGCCGCCCCGACGGCCACCGCGGCCCCGGCCGCCGGCGCCGCGGCCGTCTCCACCCCCGCCGCGACCGGAGTCCTGGAGCGGTACGCGAAGCAGAAGCCGCGGTGGAAGCGGTGCGACGCCGACAGTCCGGCGGAGTACCAGTGCGCCACCATCGAGGTCCCGCTGGACTACCGCAAGCCCGGTGGCAAGCGGATCGACCTGGCGATATCCCGGATCCGGACCGCAGAGCCCGGCCAGCGGCGCGGCGTCCTGCTCTCCAACCCCGGCGGCCCCGGCGGCGAGGGGCTGTGGATGCCGATGATGATGAGGCAGGAGCTGCCGGGGTCCGTGTCCAGGAGCTACGACCTCATCGGCTTCGACCCGCGCGGGGTGGGCCGCTCCAGCCCCGTCTCCTGCGGACTGAAGCCGGAGGAGGAGAACTGGCTGCGGCCGTACAAGGCGGAGACGTTCCCGAAGGACGTCGCCTGGGCGCGTACCGTCGCGGAGAAGTGCCGCAAGAAGACCGGCGACCGGCTCGCGCACATCACCACCCGTAACACCGCGCGCGACATGGACCTGCTGCGGGCCGTCCTCGGCGAGAAGAAGCTCTCCTACGTCGGCTACTCCTACGGGACCTACCTCGGTGCCGTCTACGCCCAGCTCTTCCCCGGCCGGGCCGACCGGTTCGTGCTGGACAGCGCCGTCGATCCGCAGCGCGCCTGGCGCGGGATGATCCAGTGGTGGGCGGAGGGCGCGGAGCCCGCGTTCGACCGTTGGACCGCGTGGGCCGCCGCCCGCGCCGGGAAGTACGGTCTTGGCGACACCCCGAAGAAGGTCGACCGGACCTTCTGGGAGTTGGTGGCGCGGGCGGACGAGAAGCCCATCGTGGTGGACGGGCAGCCGGCCACCGGCGACGACATCCGCAGCGGTATGCGCGGGGCGGTCTTCAGCCCCCAGTACGCCACGGAGGCGTTCGTCGAGCTGAAGAAGGCCGCCGACGGCAAGCCCGCGTCCGCGGGGAAGGCCGCCCGGATCACCGAGGCCGGGGGGACCGGCGGGCCCGAGCGGCCCGGAGGGGGACGGTTCGCCGCCGAGACGCCCGCCGACAACATGACGGCCAGCTTCTGGGCCGTGGTGTGCGGCGACAACTCGGCCGTGTGGTCCCGCGACCCGGAGAGCTACCGGCGCGACGCCATCGAGGACAAGGGCCGCTACCCGCTCTACGGGGACTTCGCGTCCAGCATCAAGCCCTGCGCGTTCTGGGGGAAGTCCGCCGAGCCGGCGACCGTGGTCGACAACAGGTCGCCCTCCCTGGTCGTGCAGAACGAGTGGGACCCGCAGACCCCGCTGCCCAGTGGACAGGCCCTGCACGCCCAGCTCAAGGGGTCCAGGATGCTCACCGTCCGCGGCGGCGAGGGCCACGGCGTCTACCCCAGCGGCAACGCCTGCACGGACGGCGCGGTCAACCGCTACCTGGGCACCGGGAAGCTGCCCGCGAAGGACGTGACCTGCACGGCGACCCCCGACGCGAACGCGCAGGCCAGGAAGGACCGGATGCCGGACGTGCTCCCCGGCTCCCCGGTCCCCGACCGCGCACCGGACCGCTTCTGACCCCCTGGGCGCCCACCGCACGGTGAGGGGCCCGGCAGCGGCGGATGAGTGTCTCCGCCGCTGCCGGGCCCCTGGCCGTCACCCGCGCCGGCTCACGGAGCCCAGGGGGCGTCCACCGCCCAGGTGGTGTCCTCGGTGAACAGGGCCGGACTGTCGAACGGACGCCCGCCGCCGGGCGTCGCCAGCCACACCTGTGCGTCGATGTGCCGCAGATAGCTGCCGGGCAGATTGGCGCTGGTGAACCGCACCCCGCCGTTGCCCGCGACCGCGCACCACGTCGCATCCGCCTTGAAAAGCGCGGAGTTGTCGTTGGCGTCCCGGTGGACCCGGAAGTCCCGGTGACGCAGGAACTGGCCGGGGTAGTTGCGGGACTCGAAGGAGTAGCAGTTGCTGTTGGCGAGCCCCTCGACGAGCTTCCACGTGGCGTCCGCCTTCAGCGTCGCCGAACTGCCGCTGTCCACCACCTCGGTGAAGGCCTGCCCGTCGTAGTGGCGCAGGTGCTTCGTGGTGTGCCCGGGGGTGGTGACCCGCAGTGAGCGGTACTGCCCGGTGGGCAGGTCGACGGGCGGAGCCGGATTGCGGGAGGCGCGGATCAGGGCCTCGTTGGCGGCCTTCACCCGCGCGGTGTCCACCTTGACCACCTGCCGGTCGTAGGTGAGCAGACCGTTCGCCTCGTTCTCCACGTCCGTGATCTCGGTGTAGACCGAAGCGGAGAGACCCGCGGGGAGCTGGCCGATCCGGATCGCGTCCAGCAGCCCGACGAAGCGGTCGTTGAGGGCGGCTATGCTCGGCTGGTCCTCGTAGCTGAACCCGCCGCCCGGATACCACTCGTGTCCCGGCACCTTGTAGCCGAGCCCGCCGAACTCGCCCAGCACGGCGGCCCGGGTCGCGGTCGGGGCGGTGTTTCCGGGGCCGACGTAGATGTGGTTGTCGACCACGTCGCCGTTGCCGCCGTCGACCGAGCCGCAGCAGTTGACCCCGCTCATGTTGTTGACCAGGCGCGAGGGGTCCCGCCTCTTGACGTCGTCGGCGATCCTGGCCTGGTCGTACTGGCCCCAGCCCTCGTTCTGGTTGACCCACATCACCACCGAGGGCGAGCTGAGGTGCTCGTCGATGACCTCCCGGTACTCCGCCTCCCACTGGGTGCGCGCGGGGCCGTCGGGGACCTTGCCGGTGTCCATCGACGGCATGTCCTGCCACACCAGCAGCCCCAGCCGGTCCGCCCAGTAGAACCACCGTTGCGGCTCGACCTTGATGTGCTTGCGGACCATGTTGAAGCCGAGGTCCTTGTGCGCCTGGAGGTCGTACTTCAGCGCCTCGTCGCTGGGCGCGGTGTAGATGCCGTCCGGCCAGTAGCCCTGGTCCAGGGTTCCGGTCTGGAACACGAACTGCCCGTTGACCACCGGCCGCAGAATGCCGTCGACCTTCTTGAGCCCCACCGACCGCATGCCCGTGTAGCCGCCCACGCTGTCGGTGACGGCCGAACCGTCGAGAAGATCCGCCTTCACGTCGTACAGGAACGGGTCGTCGGGGCTCCACAGCCGCGGGTTCGGCACGGGCACGGTGATCTCACCGCCCACCGGGCCGGTCGCCGTGCCCACCACGCGGCCGCCGCTGGAGACGGTGATCCGGGCGCTGCGCCCCGCCGCGCCCGCCGACTGGACCTTCACCCGCAGGGTGCTGTCGCCCAGGTTCGGCGTCATGTCGAGGCGGGTGATGTGCGCGGAGGCCACCGGTTCCAGCCAGACGGTCTGCCAGATGCCGGAGGCCGCAGTGTAGAAGATCCCGCCGCCCGGACGCGGCTTGACGTCGTTGATGCGCTGCTTGCCGACCGCCTGGCCGCCGGTCTGGCTCGGGTCGTACACGGAGACCACGACGGTGTTCGTCCCGCCGTTCAGCCGCGGGGTGATGTCGAAGGAGAAGGCGTCGAATCCGCCCTTGTGCGTGCCGGCCTCGGTCCCGTTGACCCAGACCGTGGTCTGCCAGTCGGACGCCCCGAAGTTCAGCTTGACCCGGCGGTTGTTCCAGTTCGCGGGGACGGTGAAGGTCCGCTTGTACCAGAGCTTGTCGTTCTCGGTGATCCGGCGCTGGATGCCGGAGAGCGCCGACTCGGCGACGAACGGGACGCGGATCTGCTCCGGGAAGGCCGCGGGCTGCCCGGCGTCCCGGCCGGTGACCGCGAAGTCCCAGATGCCGTTGAGGTTCGTCCAGTCCGGGCGGGTGAGCTGCGGGCGCGGGTACTCCGGCAGCGGCTTGTCCACCGGGACCTGGTTGGTCCACGGCGTCGTCATGGGGGCGGGCTTCGGTTCCCAGGCGGCGGGCGCGGCGGCGGCCGGGGCCGTCCCGGTCCCGACGAGGGCGGTGGCCACCAGGGCGAGCAGGCCGGTGGTGGCCGTCCATCTCCGCCACCAGGTGCGGCGGCGGGGTGCGGGTGCTGGTCGCATGGCTGGAACATCCCTTTCTACGGTCGTACGGGACGGGGAAGCGCGCAGGAGCGGTAGGGGGGAGGGGCGCTCAGAGCAGCCGCCACAGGTGGTCGTCCGTGCCGTTGTCGTCGTACTGCACGACATGGGCGCTGTCGGCGGTGGACATCCCGTCCACGCCGAGCACCTTGTCCGAGTTCCGGTTGCGCAGCCGGTACCAGCCGTCCGCGTCGGGAACGAGCTGCCACAGGTGGTCGTCGGTGCCGTTGTCGTCGAACTGCACGACGTGCGCGCTGTTCGCGGTGGACATCAGGTCGACGCCCAGCACCTTGCCGGAGTGCTGGTTGCGGATCCGGTACCAGCCGTCCCCGTTGGCCACCAGCCGCCACAGGTGGTCCGCGGTGCCCGTGTCGCCGAACTGGACCACGTGTGCGCTGTTCGCCGTCGACATGCCGTCCACGGCGAGCACCTTGCCGGAGTGCCGGTTCGCGATCCGGTACCAGCGGTCCGCGCGCCACGGCTCGGCGTCCGGGGCGACGACCGGGAAGGACGTGATCCGCAGCCGAGCCGCGCCCATGGGGACGAGCGTGACCTCCTCGACCGGTTCCGTGGAGCGCGCCGGGCTCGGCTGGAGCGGTGCGACCACGTGCTCGTCGTCCGCCGTCCACTCCGGGAGACGCCGGGCGCGTGCGGTGAGGGTGAGCGGGGTGCCCTCCAGCGTGAACGGGTGGTCGCCGGGGGCCCGGCCCGTGGACCGGTGGCGCAGGGACGCGGCCGGGCGGGCGGGGTCCAGGACGAGGCCGTAGTTCCAGGGGGTGGTGGCGTGGACCGCGTACTCCGGGAAGGCGTCGCTGCCGCCGATGCGCTCGTACTCCTCACCGATCCGCAGCGAGTACGTCAGCGGTCCGCGGTCCACGCTCACGGAACCGTGGTTCCGCGCCCAGGTGCGTACGGTGGTGCGCTGCGGCAGCCGCAGGGTCACCTTGTCGCCGCTGGACCAGGTCCGCTCGATCCGGGTGAAGGCCGGCCCGGCGGGGGCGTCCACCCGCTCTCCGTCGACCTCGATCTCCGGAGCCGCGCACCAGGCGGGGACGCGCAGGACCAGCGGGAAGCGCAGCGGTTTCGGGGAGGTCAGGGTCAGCTCGACCGTGTCCGTGAAGGGGTAGCCGGTCTCCTCCGTGACCGTCACCTCCGTGCCGTCCGCGACCTTCGCCGTCACCTCGCTCGGCGCGTACATCGCCGCGGCGAGCCCGCCGTCCGGGGTGGCCGCCCACAGCTCCTCGGTGAAGTAGGGCCAGCCCATCCCGTAGTTGTGCGGGCAGCAGCGGTACTGGTCGACGCCCGGCAGGAAGGCCAGCATCGCGAAGGGGTTCTGGAACTGCCTCTCCCGCTTGGGCTCGTCGTCCAGGTCCACGCTGTTGGCACAGGTGATGTAGTGCACCGCCTTGCCCGACGGGTCCAGGGAGGCGGGGAGCATGTTGAACGCCAGCTCCTCGCAGCGGTCCGCCCACACCGGGTCCCCGGTGATCCGGGTGAGCAGCTGGTGGCTCGCCATGAACTCGACGATCCCGCAGGTCTCGAAGCCCTGGCGCGGGTCGCCGTGGCCCGGCCGGGCGTTCTCGTCCCCGGCGAACCCGCCGCCGGGGAACTGGCCGTAGGCGTCCATGGCCTTGGCGTACGTGCCGTAGGTGTCCCGGGTGTCGGCGGCCGAGCCGCTGCGCAGGGCGAACTGGGCGGGCTCCCTGAAGCCCTGGGCGATGTTGACGTTGTGCGGGTTGACCAGGTTGTCGCCCCAGTCGGCCCCGTACCGGTGGATCTTGTCGACGAGGTCCAGGAGGAACGCGTCGCCGGTGCGGTTGTAGAGCCACATGACGCTGTCCAGGCCGTCGCCCCAGCGCAGCGCGATCCAGCTGCTGTCGAAGGCGCCCGGACCCTGGGCGTTCATGTAGCGGAAGAAGCGGCTGAGGAAGGGGATGATCCGGGTGTCGCCGCTGTACTCCTGCCAGGAGCGCAGCGCCTGGATCAGCGGCAGGAACGGCCAGAAGTCCGGGCCGTTGTTCAGAGAGGTGCGCAGGGCCGTCGGGCCGAAGAAGCCGTCGCTCTGCCCGGTGGCGAGGATCGCGTCCATCCAGCGGCGGGTGGCCGCCAGGGCGTCGGCGTCCCCGGTGACGATCGCGAGGTCGGCGTACCCGCGCAGCCAGTACGGGACCTCCTCCCAGCCGCCCTTCTCCGGGCGGACCCAGCCCGTCGCCGCGAAGTCCAGGAAGTGAGAGAACTCCTCGAACCGGCCGCACAGACCCTCCAGTTGGAGCTGGAGCTGTCCGGCCAGCCAGCCCCGGGCCCGCACCGCGCCCGGGGGCAGCCGCAGCAGCGCGACCGGGTGCAGCGGGGCGGCGTTGGGGGAGTAGTGGCCGCCCGGCGCGGGGGCCGCCCGGTGCCGGTCCGGCGTCACGGCGGCCGCCCAGCGGCCGGTCGCGCCCATGGCGACGGCGGTGGCCACGGCGGTGGTGATGAGCTGCCTGCGGTTCAGGGGCATCGGTGGCTCCTGCTCTGAGCCCGCCGCCTGAACTGCGGCCGGACCCGGTGGGGGTGGTGGCCGCGCGGCGCGGTGCGCGGGCCTGGTGCAGGGCGTGGTGCTCGGGCCGTCCGGCGGGGGTGCGGCGGGGCGGCCGGTCGGGCGGTGGGGCGCAGGGCGAAGGCCGCCGTCGCGCGGTCGGCCGGGCGTACGGCACCCGTTCTGCAACGTTGAAAATCAGGCGTCCGGCGGTATGACAGCACGGCGCCGGGCGGGTGTCCAGCCCTCGCGCAGAGGCTGTGCCGACACACCGGCCGGCGTTCGCGCGGCCCTCGCTCCCGGGGGCCGACACATTTTGGAAACGCATCGGCATCGCTCTTGCCGCCCGCGCCGCGCCGCCTATATAACGTTGTAAATCGAGCTGCCGATGTCTCGTCCCGCATGTCCGACCGCCCGTCGACCGGCGTGCCGTCAACCCGCCAAGGAGCGTCCCGCGCATGATGATCCAGCGTCGATCCCGTACCCTCGCCGTGGCCTGCCTCCTCACCGCCACCGCCACGCTGGCCGCCGCCGGCTGCGCCAAGTCGGAGACCTCCAACAGCGCGGGCGGCGACAGCAGTCAGGCGGCCCAGGAGGCCAAGTCCCCCGAATCCTCGTCCGGTTCGGGCTGCTCGCTGGAGACCTACGGAGCGCCCGAGCTGGACCTCAAGGACGCGGTCGTCGGCTTCTCCCAGTCGGAGAAGGAGGCCAACCCCTTCCGGATCGCCGAGACCCAGTCCATCAAGGACGAGGCGAAGAAGGTGGGCGTCAAGAAGCTGCTCACCACCAACGCCCAGTCGCAGCTGTCCAAGCAGATCAGCGACATCCAGGACATGCTCTCCCAGGGGGCCCAGTTCCTCATCGTCGCGCCGCTCAACTCCGACGGTCTGGAGCCCGCGTTGAAGGCGGCGGCCGCCAAGAAGGTCCCCGTCCTCACCATCGACCGCAAGGTCAACTCCACCGCCTGCAAGGACTACGTCGCCTTCCTCGGCTCCGACTTCGTCGAGCAGGGCAAGCGCGCCGCCGACGCGATGATCAAGGTCACCGGCGGTAAGGGCAAGGTCGCCATCCTGCTCGGCGCCTCCGGCAACAACGTCACCACCGACCGGACCAAGGGCTTCGTCGACCAGGTCAAGGCCGAGGCCCCCGGCCTGGAGATCGTCGCCCAGCAGACCGGCGAGTTCGCCCGCGACAAGGGCCAGCAGGTGATGGAGCAGCTCATCCAGTCCAAGCCCGACATCACCGCCGTCTACGCGGAGAACGACGAGATGGGCCTCGGCGCCCTCACCGCGATCAAGGCCGCGGGCAAGAAGCCCGGCAAGGACGTCAAGATCGTCTCGGTCGACGGCACCCGCAACGCGGTGCAGGCCGTGGCCGACGGCGAGTACAACGCGGTCATCGAGTCCAACCCCCGCTTCGGCCCCCTCGCCTTCGCCACCGCGCAGAAGTTCTACGCCGGTGAGGAGATCCCGGAGAACGTGATCATCACCGACCGGGAGTACGACGAGGCCAACGCGAAGGACTCGCTCGGCGGCGCGTACTGACCCCACCGGACGCCCGGCCGCCGACGCCCCGAACCCACCCGGGGCGTCCGGCGGCTCGGCCCCCCTCCCGTAACACCGGAAGGCCACGATTCATGGCACCCACCGAAGCGACACCCCGGCACGCGGAGAGAGCCGTCGAGGCCCCCGTGCTCGAAGCCCGCTCGGTCAGCAAGCGGTTCCCCGGCGTCGTCGCCCTGGACGACGTCTCCTTCTCCCTGCGCCCCGGGGAGACCCACGCGCTCGTCGGTGAGAACGGGGCCGGGAAGTCCACCCTCATCAAGGTGCTGACCGGCGTCTACCAGTGCGACGAGGGCGAGATCCGGGTCGCGGACGCACCCGTCCGCTTCGCCCGCCCCTTCGAGGCGCAGCAGGCCGGGATCTCCACCATCTACCAGGAGGTCAACCTCGTCCCGCTGATGAGCGTGGCGCGCAACATCTTCCTGGGACGCGAGCCGAAGAACCGTTTCGGTCTCATCGACTTCGGCCGGATGAACCGCGAGACCGCCGAACTCCTCGACGGTTTCGGCGTCCGCGTCGACCCGGGGCGCCCCCTGCACACGCTGGGCATCGGCACCCAGCAGATGGTCGCGCTCGCCCGCGCCGTCTCCGTACGGGCCCAGGTCGTCATCATGGACGAACCGACCTCCTCCCTGGAGCCCCGCGAGGTCGAGACCCTCTTCCGGGTCATCGAGAACCTGCGCGGCCAGGGCATCGCCGTCCTCTACGTCAGCCACCGCATGGACGAGCTCTACCGCGTCTGCGACCGGGTCACCGTCCTGCGCGACGGCCGCCACATCCACACCGGCGACCTGGCGGACCTGGACCGGATGCGGCTCGTGTCGATGATGCTCGGCCGCGACCTCGCCGAGGTGCGCCGCGAGGGCCTCACCCACTTCGGCAACGACGGGCACGCGGTCGCCCGTACCCCCGTCCTGACCGCCACCGGCCTCGACCGCCGCCACCAACTGCACGACATATCCGTCGAGTTGTACGCGGGTGAGGTGCTGGGACTCGGCGGGCTGCTGGGCTCCGGGCGCAGCGAGACCGCCAAGGCGCTCACCGGCGCACTGCCCCTGGACGGCGGCGAGATCACCGTCGACGGCGAACGGCTCGGCCGCCCCACCCCGGCCGCCGCCATCCGCGCCGGCATCAGCATGCTCCCCGAGGACCGCAAGGCCGAGGGGATCATCCCCCAGCTCTCCGTCCGCGAGAACATCGTGCTCGCCGCGATGCCCCGGCTCTCCCGGGCCGGGATCGTCTCCCGCGAGAAGCAGGACCGGATCGTCCGCGTCTTCATGGAACGGCTGCGGATCAAGGCCTCCAGCCCCGAACAGAAGGTCGGCGAACTCTCCGGCGGCAACCAGCAGAAGGTGCTGCTCGCCCGCTGGCTCTGCCTGGAACCCAAGGTGCTGCTGCTCGACGAGCCCACCCGGGGTATCGACGTCGGCGCCAAGGCCGAGGTGCAGAGCCTCATCGACGACCTCGCCCGCGAGGGCCTGGCCGTACTGCTGATCTCCTCCGACATCGAGGAGCTGATCGAGGGCGCGGACCGCGTCGTCGTGCTGCGCGGCGGGGCCGTCGCCGGTGAACTCGCCGGTGACGAGGTGGCGGAGAGCCGCCTCCTCGAAGTGCTTGCCGACCACACGCCCGCTGCGGCGCCCGCGCCCGCCCCCGCTCCGGAGTCCGCTTCCGCGCCCGCCCCCGCTCCGGAGTCCGCTTCCATGCCCGCGCCCGCTCCGGGGGCCGAGGACGCCGGCCGGGCCCACGGCTTCGCGCCCGCCGACGACAGGCCCGTCCCCGGCGGGAAGACCCCGGCCGGCCAGGAGGACCCCCGATGACCACGCAGGCCACCCTGCCCCGCCCCGCGAAGCCGCTCGCCCGGCTCCGCGACCCCGCCTGGTACCAGACGTACGGGGTGTACGCGGCCGTCGCCGCCCTGCTGCTGTTCAACGCGCTGTTCACCGAGCACTTCATGACGGCCGACAACCTGCGCACCCAGCTCGTCCAGGTCGCCCCGATCGTCATCGTCGCGCTCGGCATGGCCCTGGTCATCGGCACCGAGGGCATCGACCTCTCCGTGGGCTCCACCATGGCCCTCGCCGCCGCCCTGCTGCCGCTCTACCTCGGCTACGGACTGATCCCCGCGCTCCTCATCGCCCTGCTCGCCGGGGCGGTGGTCGGCGCGATCAACGGGACGCTCGTCTCCCTCGTCGGGCTGCAACCCATCGTGGCGACCCTGGCCCTGTTCGTCGGCGGCCGGGGACTCGCCCTGGTGATGGCCGACGGCCAGTTGAAGCAGATCGTCAACCCGGACATCCTCGCGCTCGGCACCGGCTCCTTCCTCGGCATCCCGCTGGTCGTGCTCATCGCGGGCGTCCTCGCGCTGGCCGTCGCCTTCCTGGTACAGCGCACCACCTTCGGCCGCCAGATCGTCGCCATCGGCGGCAACCGGGCCGCAGCCGGGCTCTCCGGACTCCCCGTCAGGCGGGTCCTGACCGGCGTCTACATCCTCTGCGGCACCATGGCCGCGCTCGCCGGAATCCTCGCCACCGCGCGGCTCACCGCCAGCGACCCGTCCTCGCTCGGCACCCTCATGGAACTCTCCGCCATCACCGCGGTCGTCGTCGGCGGCACCCCGCTGAACGGCGGCTCCATCCGGGTGCTCGGCACCGTCGCGGGCGCCCTGCTGATGCAGCTGCTGCGCGCCACCCTCGTCAAGCACGACCTGCCCGACTCCACCGCACAGATCGCCCAGGCGGCCATCATCATCGCCGCCGTCTACATCGCCCGGGAGCGTCGGTCCCGATGAAGAACCTCACCCCCGCCGCCCCGGCCCCCCAGGTGCCGGCGCCGCTCAAGAACGCCCCCTCGCGCACCGAACCCCGCCCCGAGCGCTCCACCGGATCGCGGATCGGCGAGCTGCTCCAGCGCCAGGGCGTCCTCGCGGTCCTGCTGACCGTGATCCTCATCGCCTCGTTCGTCTACCCGACCTTCGCCAGCCTCGACAACGCCCGGGGCGTCACCGTCCAGGCCTCGTTCCTCGCGATCGTCGCCCTCGGTATGACCCTGGTCATCATCACCGGCGGCATCGACCTCTCCGTCGGCTCCGTCTTCGCCCTCGGCGGTGTGCTCGCCGCCTGGGCCTCCCAGTGGGGCTTCCTGGCCGCCCTGCTCGTCCCCCTGGTGGTCTGCGGTGCGATCGGGCTGCTGAACGGGCTGCTCATCGCCCGCGCCAACATGGCCCCCTTCATCGTCACCCTCGCCACCCTCCTCGCGGCGCGCGGGATGCTCCTCGCCTTCACCGACGAGGGCGCCACCACCTACCTGGTGCCGAAGGACTCCGCCTTCGCCGAGCTGGGCCAGGGCAGCGTCTGGGGGTTCGGCCATCCGATCCTCATCGCGCTCGTCCTGTTCGGAGCGGGCGGACTGCTCCTTCAGCGCACCTCGTTCGGGCAGACCCTGTTCGCCGTCGGCGGCAGCAGCGACGCCGCCACCCTCATGGGGCTGCCCGTCGCCCGTACGAAGATCCTCGTCTACACCCTCAGCGGGCTGCTCGCCGGACTCGCCGGGGCGCTGAACGCCGCCCGGCTCTCCTCCGGCGTCACCATCATCGGCGTCGGCATGGAGCTGGACGCGATCTCGGCGGTCGTCATCGGCGGCACCCTCCTCATCGGCGGCGCGGGCTCGGTCAGCGGCACCCTCTGGGGCGTCCTGCTGCTGGCCGTGATCCAGAACCTCATCAACCAGATCGGCTCGCTCAACTCCTCGTACCAGTCGGTGGTCAGCGGCGGCTTCCTTATCGTTGTCGTGGTGGCGCAGCGTTACCTCGCGCGCAGCCGAAGAACCACCTGAACCGGACGGACCGGACGCAAGAACAGCCGAACCGAGTACGAGGAGTGCCGTGGGCGTCAGCCTCAAGGACGTGGCTCAACGGGCGGGCGTGTCCATCAAGACCGTGTCGAACGTGGTCAACAACTACCAGCACGTCACCCCCAAGATGCGGGCCCGGGTGCAGCAGGCCATCGACGAGCTGGGCTACCGGCCGAACCTCACCGCCCGTCACCTGCGCAAGGGCCGCACCGGCATCATCGCGCTGGCCGTCCCCGAGTTCGGCAACCCGTACTTCGCGGAGCTGGCCGGTGAGGTCGTCGACGCGGCCGCCCGGCACGACTACACCGTCCTGGTCGACCACACCGCGGGCCTGCGCGAGAAGGAACTGCTGGTCTGCCAGGGCTTCCGGTCCCATGTCATCGACGGGCTCATCCTCAGCCCCATCCACCTGGAGACCGAGGACCTGATGGCCCGCTCCGAGACGGCCCCGCTGGTGCTGCTCGGGGAGCGCGAGTACGAAGCCCCCTACGACCACATCGCCATCGACAACGTGGCCGCCGCCCGTGAGGCCGTCGCCCACCTCGTGGCCCTCGGCCACCGCCGTATCGCCTTCCTCGGCTCGCGCACCGGGCAGGAACGCCAGCCCGCCCACCTCCGGCTGCGCGGCTGGCGGGAGGAGCTGACCGCCTCCGGCATCGAACCGGACGAGTCCCTGGTCGTCGTCACCGACGGCTACGCCCGCGAGGACGGGGCGGTCGGCATGGCCGCCCTCCTCGACCGCGGCGAGCGGCCCGACGCCGTGTTCGCCTACAACGACATGATCGCCATCGGCGCGATGCGCACCATCACCGCACGCGGCCTCGCCATCCCCGGCGACATCGCCGTCGTCGGCTTCGACGACATCGAGGAGAGCCGCTACGGCACCACCTCGCTCACCACCATCGCCCCGGACAAGGCAGCCATCGCCCGCCTCGCCGTCGACAGCCTCGTCGAACGCCTCGCGGGCACCCCGGTCGCCGAACCCCGGCGGCCCCGCCCCGGCTACCGCCTCGTCGTCCGCGAATCCACCACGCCCCGTGAGGCCTCCGGCCGCCCCTGAGGCCCATCCCCCAAGGACCCCCATGCCCACCGTGCACCGCAAACCCTTCGGCCGCGCCCACGGGCGGAGCGAGGTCGACCTCTGGACCCTGGACTCCGGCACCGGGGTCCGGGCCGAGATCCTCACCTGGGGCGGTGTCCTGCACAGCCTGACCGTGCCGGACACCGACGGCGTACCCGGCCCGGTCGTCCGCTCGCTGCCCGCCCTGGACGACTACACCGACAAGAACCCCTACTTCGGCGCGACCGTCGGCCGGTACGCCAACCGCATCGCACACGGCCGCTTCACCCTCGACGGGACCACGCACCACATCCCCGTCAACGACCGGGGCCACGCCCTGCACGGTGGCCCCGAGGGCTTCCACAACCGGATCTGGGAGGCGACGGGCGAGAGCGGGGACTCCGTTGCCGCCCTCCGGCTCGCCCTGCACAGCCCGCACGGCGACATGGGCTTCCCCGGAGCGCTCGACGTCACCGCGACCTACACCCTGGACGCCGCCGGGACCCTCGCCGTCGACTACACCGCCGTCACCGACCGGCCCACCGTCGTCACCCTCACCAGCCACGCCTACCTCAACCTCGGCGCCGACGACATCCTCGGCCACACCCTCCAGGTCGACGCGGACCACTACCTCCCCGTCGACCCGGACTCCATCCCCGAGGGCCCGATCACCCCGGTGGCCGGCACCCCCTTCGACCTCACCGCCCCACACCCGCTCGGCGAACGCCTGGCCGGACACCACCCCCAACTCGCCCTGTCCGGAGGCTTCGACCACTGCTGGGTCCTGCGCGACGGAGACCCCGGGACGCTGCACCGGGCCGCCCGGCTCACCGCCCCCGACGACCGGCGGACCCTGGAACTCTGGACCACCGAACCGGGTCTCCAGGTCTACACCGGCAACCAGCTCGACGGCGCGTTCACCGACGGCGCGGGCCGCCGCCACGAACGTCACGGATCGCTCTGCCTGGAGACCCAGCACCTGCCCGACTCACCCAACCGCCCCGCCCACCCCACCACCGTCCTGCGCCCCGGGGACACCCTGCGCAGCCGCACCGAATGGCGCTTCCCGCACCTGCGGGCGGTGTAGCGGGACACCCCGGAGGCGGGGCGGGCCGCCGCCTCAGCCCCGGGGCTTGTGCGCGAAGACCCACCGGTTGGCCGCCAGGGCGTCCCGTGGCTCCGGTCGGGGGCCGCGGCCGTGGTGGCGGGTGAAGTGGAACGGGGTGCGGACCGTCGTCGTCCAGCCGCGGCCGGCCAGGTCCGCCGCGGTGTCCGGGCGCGGCTCCCCGTCGAACAGGGCGAGCAGATCGACGCCGATCCGCTCCCTCGCCTCCCGGTAGACCGAGCTGTCGCGCACCGCGGCCGCCTCGACGCCGTGCTTGACCTCGTAGGCGAGGGCGCTGCCCGCCGCGCCCAGCGCGTCCACCGTCGCGACGAGCCGGCGTTCGGCGGCGGCGGGCAGATAGAGCAGCAGCCCCTCGGCGAGCCAGGCGGTGGGCGCGGCCGGGTCGAACCCCGCGCCGGTGAGCGCCCCGCCCCAGTCGAGGCGCAGGTCGACGGCGATGGTGACCCGGGTGGTCCCGGGGGACCGTGGCGCGCGCCGCTCCGGCGGCAACCCGTCCAGGACCGCCGCCTTGAACGCGAGAACCTCCTCCTGGTCGATCTCGTAGACCGTTCGGCCGGGCGGCCAGTCCAGCCGCAGCGCCCGGGTGTCCAGACCGGCCCCGAGCAGCACGACCTGCCGGGCACCCCCGTACGCCTCGCGCAGCAGGAAGTCGTCGAGCACCCGGGTCCGCAGCCCGAAGTAGCGGCCCAGCCGCCCCCACAGCGGGTCGGCCTCCCCCCGGGACACCTGCTCCGGCCGTACCGGCCAGTGCGCCGACGCGGGGGACGCGCGGACGAAGTGCTCGGCGTGGACGTCCCGGGCCAGGGCGTCGGGGCGGTGGGTCTCCAGGGCGCGGGCCGCGGCCACCATCAGGGCGGTCAGCCCGACGCCCCCGGTGACGCCGCTGCCCTGCCGGGTCGGGACGGTGTCGGACACGGCTCCTCCTCTCCGGGACGGCGCGACCACACCTCGGCCCGGTCGGCGCTCGTGACACGGGCCCCGTACAGCCGGGCCATGAAGTGCAGGATCTGTTCGTCAGGCAGGTGCAGCGCGGTGGTGCAGTCCCGCAGGACGGTCACCTCGAAGCCCTTCTGGAACGCGGTGCGGGCCGTCGAGTCCACGCAGACGTCGGCGAACAGCCCCGCGAACACCAGGTGGTGGGCGCCGACGCCGCGAAGGTGCCGCTCGAAACCGTCGCTGAGGAACGCGTCGAAGCAGGCCCGTTTGGTGAACACCGCCTCCCCGGGCCCCGGTTCGGCCCCGGCGGCGAACTCCGCGCCCCAGGAGCCCTCCAGGCACTTCGGCCGCTTCCCCAGCGTCGCGTCCCGCCGCCGCCAGGCCGGACCCTGGAAGCGGGTGTCCCCGAGGAAGCGGACATGGACGACCTCCGTGCCCGCCGCTCGCGCCACCGCGAGCACCTGGGCGGTACGGGCCGCGACCCGCTCCAGCCGGGCCGGGTCGCCCGGGTAGCGGGACGCGGCGAGCGGGCCCGCGCAGAAGTCGTTCTGGAGATCGACGACGACCAGTGCGGTCCCGCCCGGCGCGCTCATGAGGCGTCGGCCCGTACGGCGACGGCGGGCGCGTTCGCCCCTCCGGCGGCGGGTGGGGCCGTCTCTGCGGCTTCCCCGCTGCCCAGCGCCTCCAGCAGGGCGTCCACCACCCCGCTCGTGGAGTGCCCTCCGCCGGTGTCCGGCGTGCCGACGCCCCGGTCGGTGAGCTGGGCCAGCGCCCGCTCGACCTGGCCCACCGCGCCCGCGCAGCCCCCGTACCGCTGCGCGATCGCCGCGGCCGCCCGGATCGTCGCCACCGGGTTGACCCGGTCCAGCCCCTCCAGGTCGTCGGCGGAGCCGTGCACCGTCTGGTACTCGGTGAGCCCGAGCACAGCGGGGTGCAGATGGACGTTCTCCGTGCAGCGGTTCTCCTGCCGGTCCGCGCCGAACCGGTCCAGCAGGACGACGTGCATGATGTCGGCCCACTCGTTGCCCGCGACGACGACCGTACGGTCCGGGAAACCATGGGTGATCAGATTCCGGTTGACCGTGTCCGGCTGGTAGAGCCCCACCGGTATGTCGTACCGGGCGGCGATGTCGGTGACCCACGCGTCCAGCGCACCGTCCAGCAGATGGAACTTGTACGCCATGACGATCCGTGCCGGTCCCTGCCCCGGCCACTGGTGCCGGGCCCGTTCCACCGCGTAGTCGAGCACCTTCTCGGTGAGGTCGCGGCTGAACTCCATGGTGCGGCGGATCACGCCGTCCCCGTGGTGGTTCTCACCGGTGTAGAAGCCCTGCGCCTGATCGCGGACCAGCAGGAGCGTCGATCCGTCCCCGACGGGCAGGGCGTCCACCTTCACGGCCTGGAGCCGTTGCCTTACGAGGTAGAGGGACTGGGCGTTGATCGCCGTACGGAAGACGGCCCGGGTGCCGAGGGCCGCCTGCGTGCGGCAGAAGTGCTCGTAGTGGTCGGCGTCCTCCTCCGTGAGCCGGCGGACCGCCTCCGCCGCGGCCTCCGCCCGGAGCGAGACGTACGAGTGGTAGGTGCGCGGGGAGCGGAGCACCCCGATCTCCGTGCCGTGGAGCCGGGCCAGCCCGCCCAGCACCCGTTCGAAGACGGCTGCCACCTCCGCACCCGTGCCGCGGCCTACCGCGAGCCCGATGACCGGTTTCAATCCTGCTCCTTCGTTCGTCGCCGTTGGAGTCGTCGCGGACCTCGCCGCCGACGTGCGGGGGGACAGGGAGGGGTCAGCCGGGGGCGCCCACGGTCAGCTCGTCGCCGGGGATGCCCGCCTTGTCGGGGGCGTAGTAGTCCTTGATCCCCTCGACCCAGGTCTCCACCCGGACGCGGTCGCCGTCCGAGGGGCCGAAGGCGTCGAAGAGCGCGTCGACATTGGCGGGGTCGAAGCCGATGGCCGTCATCAGGTCCACGAACAGCGGCCGCTCGATCAGGCCGTCGCCGTCCGGGTCCCCGAGCGCGGCGAGCGCCTCGGCGAACACACCGACCGTCGCGTCGAAGCGCTCCGGCGACAGCACGCAGGCGGTGTACTCCTCGAAGCTGATCTCCCCGTCGCCATTGGAGTCGAGCTGCGTGCGCAGGGTCGTCCAGTACCGCCGGAACGCCGCGCGCATCGCGTCCTTGGCCGCCTGGTCCGAACCGCGCGCCACGCGTACGACGCGTTCGGCCATGAGCTCGAAGTCGTCCTCCTCCAGGACGCCGTTGGCGTTGGCGTCGAGCAGGGAGAAGACGAGCGCTACCCGCTGGTTGGCCTCTGTGGTCATGGATCGACACCTTTCTCCGGGCGAACGCGCTGACAGAGCGCCGCGGTCCGGGCGGGACGCCCGGTCCGCCCGCCCACTGTCGGCCCCGGCGGGGGCCGGGCACGAGAGAGCGCGGGCCACTTCACCTGAACGACGGAAGGGCCACCGCGCAAACCTCCGGGCGAGGCAGGGACGGGGGCGGAGCACAGGGGTGTGCCCCGGGCGTGCGCCGGGGTGGAGGGAACCCCTTCGGGGGAATCTCCTAGGGTGTGCGCATGACCAGGGAGACCCGTTCGCTGCCCGCCCTCGCGCCCGGCGCCGTGGACACCCCCTTCGTCATCCAGGGCTACGACGAGGTCGTCTCCCACGACACACGCTGGGACGCCCACTCCCACCCCTTCCACGAGCTGCTGTGGAACGAGCGGGGCGCCTCCACGGCGGTGGTCGGCGAACGGATCTGGACGATCACCCCCGCCGTGGGCCTGTGGATGCCCGCGGGCACCCTGCACTCCGGGGCGGCGGCGGCCGGGACCTGGTTCCGGGCCGGCTTCTTCGGGTTCCGCACCACCGCGTCGATCTCCGACACCCCGGTCGCCGTCGAGATCACCCCGTTGCTGCGCCTGCTGCTGGAACGGCTCAGGGAGCCCGCTCTCGCGGCCTCCTCGCGTGCCGCGACCGAGGCGCTGGTGCTCGACGTCCTCGAACCCTCGCCCCGCGAGCTGCTCGTGCTGGTGCCCACCTCCGAACTGCTGCGCCCGATCGCGGACGCGGTGCGGGAGGACCCGGCCGACCAGCGGACCCTGGCCGACTGGGCGGCCGGGCTCGGGGTGAGCATCCGTACCGTCACCCGCGCCTTCACCGCGGAGACCGGCACGAGCTTCGCCCGCTGGGTGGCCTCGGTCCGCGCCCAGCACGCGATCGGCCTGCTGACCCGGGGGTGGGACGTGGAGAGCGTGGCCGAACAGGTCGGCTACCGCTCGGCGAGCGCCTTCGGCGTCGCGTTCCGGCGGACCACCGGGCTGACCCCGGGGACGTTCCGGTCGGGCTGACCGCGCGGCACGGCCCCGTCGGGCCGCCCGGAGGGCGGGGCGCCCCGCCCCGGGCGGGCACCCGGACCGCCCCGGGCGCTGTCACAACACCGCCGGGCATCCGCATCGCCCCAGGCGCTGCCACGCGGCCCGATGTCCGGATCGCTACAGGTGCTGTCCTGAACACTTGATTGCGACAAGCGTTCGCTTCTCATAATCTTGCAAGGCAAGCCTTACCTAAGCGGGCTTGTGCACGCACCGCACACCCCTCCACCTGGCACCCTCGCCCCGGACGTGCGGGAAGTGGCACCCCGAACCTCCGGAAAGCCGGGTACCCACCCATGCCTTCGCCCCGTCTCCGCCTGCTCGCCGCGGCCGCCGCCCTGGTCGCCCTCTCCGCCTGTGGCAACGACACCGACAGCGGCGGCCAGAGCGAGGAGAACCGCTCCGGCGGATTCCCCCTGACCGTCGAGCACGCCCTCGGCAAGACCACCATCCCGGCCAAGCCGAAGCGCGTCGCGACGGTCAACTGGGCCAACCACGAGGTGCCCCTCGCGCTCGGCGTCGTCCCGGTCGGCATGGCCGCCGCCAACTTCGGCGACGACAACGACGACGGCGTGCTGCCCTGGGTCGACGAGAAGCTCGACGAGCTGAAGGCCAAGACGCCGGTGCTCTTCGACGAGACCGACGGCATCGACTTCGAGGCCGTCGCGGACACCAAGCCCGACGTCATCCTGGCCGCCTACTCCGGGCTGACCAAGAAGGACTACGACACCCTCAGCGAGATCGCCCCCGTGGTCGCCTACCCGGACGCGGCCTGGGCCACCCCCTGGCGCGAGATCATCCGCACCAACAGCGAGGCGCTCGGGCTGGCCGACGAGGGCGAGAAGCTGATCAAGAAGCTCGACGGCGACATCGCCAAGACCGCTGCCAAGTACCCGCAGCTCAAGGGCAAGTCGGCGATGTTCATGACGCACGTCGACCCCAACGACGTCAGCGAGGTCGGCTTCTACACCACGCACGACACCCGTACCCAGTTCTTCCAGGACCTCGGGATGAAGATCCCCGGGTCCATCGCGAAGGCGTCCGAGGGCACCGACAAGTTCGCCCTGACCAAGAGCGCCGAGCAGATCGACGCCTTCGACGACGTCGACATCATCACCGGCTACGGCGATGACACCGGCGTGCTGCTCAAGACGATCAGCAAGGACCCGCTGCTCTCCAAGATCCCCGCCGTGGAGCGCGGCTCCACCTACCTCCTGCCCGGCAGCAGCCCGCTGGCCACCGCCGCCAACCCGACGCCGCTGTCGATCAGCTATGTGCTGGACGACTACGCCGCCGCCCTCGCCAAGGCCGCGGACAAGGTCAAGTGACCGCACTCGACACCCGCACCCCGCCGGACGCCGCCCCGAAGCGTCCGGCGGGCGTGCGCCTGCTCTGGCTCCTGCTCGCGCTGCTCGCCCTCGCCGCGGTCATGCTCGCCTCCGTCGCGTTCGGCTCCCGCGACATCCCCTGGTCCGACGTCACCGCGGCGCTCGGCGGCGCCGACGAGACCCTGGGGCAGGCGGCGGCGACCAAGCGCGTCCCCCGTACCGTCCTCGCCGTCGTCATCGGCGCCGCCCTCGGCCTCGCGGGCGGCGTCATGCAGGGCGTGACCCGCAACCCGCTGGCCGACCCCGGCATCCTCGGCGTCAACATGGGCGCCTCGCTCGCCGTCGTCACCGCCGTCGCGTTCTTCGGCCTCACCTCGCCCACCGGCTACATCTGGACCGCCATCGCGGGCGCGGCGCTGTCCGCCCTGTTCGTCTACACCGTCGGCACCCTCGGCAGGGGAGGGGCCACCCCGCTGAAACTGGCCCTCGCCGGGGCGGCCACATCGGCCGCGTTCGCCTCGCTGGTCAGCGCGATCATCCTGCCGCGCAACGACATCGCGGGCAGCTTCAAGCTCTGGCAGATCGGCGGTGTCGGCGGCGCGTCCTTCGAGCGCATCGGGCAGGTGCTGCCGTTCCTCGCGGCCGGCTTCCTCATCTGCCTGCTCTCCGCCCGCGCTCTCAACTCCCTGGCGCTCGGCGACGAACTAGCCGCCGGGCTCGGTGAACGCGTCGCCCTGGCACGGGCCGTGGCCGCTCTCGGGGCCGTCCTGCTGTGCGGGGCCGCCACCGCCGTCGCCGGGCCCATCGCCTTCGTCGGCCTCGTCGTCCCGCACACCTGCCGGCTCCTCGTGGGCGTCGATCACCGCTGGCTGCTGCCGCTGTCGGCGGTGCTGGGCGCGATCCTGCTCACCGCCGCCGACGTCGTCGGCCGCGTCGTGGCACGCCCCGCCGAGATCGACGTCGGCATCGTGACCGCCCTGATCGGGGCCCCCTTCTTCATCTACATCGTCCGCCGACAGAAGGTACGTGCCCTGTGAGCGCCCCTGTCCTCACCCGGCCGGGCCCGCGCGAGCCCGCGCCCGGCTCCGTGGCGGCCGCCACCCGCCGCCGGATCCGCGGCTCCGCTCGCCGCCGCCGGGTCGTCCTGGTGCTGGCCGTCCTCGTCCTCGCCGCGTTCGCCGTGACCCTGATGGCGGGCCGCACCTACTACCCGCCCGGCGACGTCCTGCGGGTGATCCTCGGGGAACAGGTGCCGGGCGCGTCCTTCACCGTCGGGCGGCTGCGGCTACCGCGCGCCGTCCTCGCGGTGGTGGCCGGATTCAGCTTCGGGCTGGCCGGCGTCACCTTCCAGACGATGCTCCGCAACCCGCTGGCCAGTCCCGACATCATCGGCATCAGCTCCGGGGCGAGCGCCGCGGCGGCCATCGCCATCGTCACCCTCTCCCTCGGCGAGGTGCAGGTTTCCGTCATCGCCATCGCCGCCGGACTCGGCGTGGCCCTGCTCGTCTACTCGCTCGCCTTCCGGGGCGGCGTCGTCGGCACCCGGCTCATCCTCATCGGCATCGGGATCTCCGCGATGCTCGACAGCGTCACCTCCTACGTGCTGTCCCAGGCCGCCGAATGGGACCTCCAGGAGGCGATGCGCTGGCTCACCGGCAGCCTCAACGGGGCGACCTGGGAGGAGGTGGTCCCCGCCCTCGTCGCGGCGGCCGTCCTCACCCCGCTGCTCCTGGGCAAGGCCCGTGATCTCTCCGCGATGCGGCTCGGCGACGACACCGCCTCCGCCCTCGGCGTACGGGTGGAACGCACCCGGGTCACCGTGATCGTCGCCGCCGTCGGGCTGATCGCCTTCGCCACGGCAGCCGCCGGACCCATCGCGTTCGTGGCGTTCCTCTCCGGACCCATCGCCGCCCGCCTCGTCGGGGCGGGCGGCTCCCTGCTGGTGCCCGCCGGGCTCGTCGGGTCGCTGCTCGTCCTCGTCGCCGACTTCACCGGACAGTTCGCCTTCGGCGAGCGCTACCCGGTCGGCGTCGTCACCGGCGTCCTCGGCGCCCCCTACCTCGTCTACCTGATCATCCGCACCAACCGGGCGGGAGGCTCGCTATGACCACGCACCACCGGCTCACCGCCGAACGACTGACCCTCGGCTACGGGGACCGCACCGTCGTCGACGGCCTCGACCTCGACGTACCGCCCGGCCGGATCACCGTCATCGTCGGTGCCAACGCCTGCGGCAAGTCCACCCTGCTGCGCTCCATGTCCCGGCTGCTCGCGCCGAGGGCGGGCCGCGTCGTCCTCGACGGCAAGGAGGTGCACCGCCTCCCCGCCAAGGAACTCGCCCGCACCCTCGGTCTGCTCCCGCAGTCACCCCTGGCCCCCGAAGGCATCACCGTCTCCGACCTCGTCGGCCGCGGCCGCCACCCCCACCAGGGGATCTTCTCCCGCTGGAACGAGAAGGACGACGCCGCCGTCGCCGCCGCCCTGGAGGCCACCGACACCGAGGCGCTCGCCGAACGCGCCGTGGACGAACTCTCCGGCGGGCAGCGCCAGCGCGTCTGGATCGCCATGGCCCTGGCCCAGCAGACCGACCTGCTGCTGCTCGACGAGCCCACCACCTTCCTCGACGCCAGTCACCAGGTGGAGGTCCTCGACCTCCTCACCGACCTCAACCGCGCGCGCGGCACCACCATCGTGATGGTCCTGCACGACCTCAACCTCGCCGCCCGGTACGCCGACCACCTCATCGCGCTGGCCGACGGCCGCCTGCACGCCTCCGGCACCCCCGCCGAGGTGCTCACGGAGCAGACCGTCCGGGCGGTGTTCGACCTGGAGAGCCGCATCATCGTCGACCCCGTGTCCGGCCGTCCCCTGATGCTCCCGATCGGCCGCCACCACGTGCTGGAGGGGACGGGCGGGGACCCGGTCCCGGCCGCTCAGGCCAACAGCGCGGAGCCGTACCAGTCGGCGGCGCCGGTCACCCCCGGCAGCGCCAGGAAGTAGCCGCCGCCGGTCGTGGTGGTGAAGTCCGCGAACCGTTCGCCCTCCAGCCGCCGCTGCACGGTGGCGAACTGCCGGGCGATGTCACGCTGGTAGCAGCAGAACATCAGCCCCACATCGAGGCTCCCGTCCGGAGCGAGGCCCCGGTCCACGTTGTAGCCACGGCGCAGCAGCACCGAGTCCTCGCTCCCGGGCGTGCGCGGGTTGGCCCGGCGGATGTGCGAGTCCAGCGGCGTCACCCGCCCGTGCGGGTCCCGGCCGTAGTCGGGCAGCTCGCTCTCGGCCCGTCCGTCGAGCGGCGCCCCCGTCGACTTGCGCCGCCCGAAGATCTTCTCCTGCTCGCCCAGGGGGACCCGGTCCCACGCCTCGGCCCGCAACCGGATGGCGCGCAGCACCTGATAGCTGCCGCCGCGGGCCCAGCCGGGCCCCTCCCGCCCGACCCAGACCAGCCGGTCCATCTCCCGCGCCGACGTGGTGTCCGGGTGCGCGGAACCGTCCTTGAAGCCGGTGAACGACCGCGGGGACCCCTCGGGGCGCGGCGGGTTGACGAAACCGTCCGCCCGCCACCGCGCCCGCAGCAGCCCCGAGGTCTCCCGGGCCAGATCCCGTACGACGTGCAGGACGGCGTCCGGGTGCTCCGCGCAGACCTGCACCGACAGGTCGCCGTGGCAGCTGTCCGCTTCGAGCCGGTCCCCGGGGAACTCCGGCATCCGGGTCAGCCCGGAGGGGCGCGCGGCCGCCAGCCCGAACCGCCCGTCGAACAGGGACGCGCCCACCCCGACGGTGATCGTCAGCCGGTCCTGCGGGCCCCGCACCGCCGCCACGTCCGGGTCCTTGGGGACGACCCCCGCGGTCAGGGTGCGGGACCGCGCGGTCAGGGTCCGCAGGAGCGCCACCAGCTCGGCCCGGTCGCGTGCGAGCACGTCGAAGGCGACGAAGCCGCCGAACGGCTGCTGCCGGGTGAGGATGCCCGCCTGGTGGGCGCCGTGGAACGGCACCCCCTCCTCACGCGGCGCGGTCCGGGGCGCCGCGGCCGCGGGCCCGGCGCCGACGAGACCCGCGGCCCCCACCACACCCGCCGCCCCGCGGACGAAGGCGCGTCGGCCGGGACCCGCGTCCCGGTGTGTGTCACGTTGCGTCATCATCGTCTCTTTCCGGGGATCGGGTGCGCTCTGCTCCGTCACCTCACCCCTACCGTGCGCGCCCGTCCCTCAGTACGGCTTCCTCCTTGCGGGGCCGCCTTCTTGGGCCGAGCGGCCCTGCTCCGCGTACGAGCGCCGGATCGTGCGCCCCCGCTGATCGGGTTGACTGCGGAGGGTGACTGACATGTTTCGTGAGCCGAGGGGGGACACAGGCAGGGTCCGGCCCCGGTCCCGGACCGGCACCCCTCCTTCTCGAAGCGGTCGTTGGGAGAACTCCGATGGAGAACACCTCGCTCAAGGACACCCCGGCCCCGGACGACGAGTCCGTACGGACCTGCCCGTTCGACTACGCCCGGCAACTGGAGTTCGACCCCCAGCTCAGGCAGCTGCTCACCGAGGAGCCGGTCTCCCGTATCCGGATGGCGTACGGCGAGGGCGAGGCCTGGCTGGTCACCCGGTACGAGGACGTCCGCACGGTCACCACGGACCGGCGCTTCAGCCGCAGCGCCGTCCTCGGACGGGACTTCCCCCGGATGACCCCCGAGCCGATCGTCCAGGCCGAGTCCATCAACCTGATGGACCCGCCCGCCAGCAGCCGCCTGCGCAGCCTGGTCGCCAAGAGCTTCACCCCGCGCCGCGTCGAGCAGATGCTTCCCGGCACCCAGCGGGTCGTGGACCGCCTGCTCGACGAGATGGCGGACGCCGGGTCCCCGGCCGACTTCGTGGCCCGCGTCGCCGCGCCGCTGCCGCTGATCACCATCTGCGAGGCGCTCGGCATCCCCGAGGCCGACCGGCCCTGGCTCCGCGCCCACGCCATGACGATGATGACCGTGGGGGCCGCGGGCAAGGAGGACGCGGTCCGCGCCAAGGGCGAACTGCGCGGCTACTTCAAGGAACTGACCGCCGACCGGCGCCGCTCGCCGGGCGAGGACCTCATCAGCACCCTGGCCACCGCCCGGGACGGCGCCGAACTCCTCGACGACGACGAGCTGACCGTCATGGCCATGGTCCTGCTCATCACCGGTCAGGACACCACCACCTACCAGCTCGGCAACATCGCCTACACCCTGCTGACCCGACCCGCCCTGCTGGATGGCCTGCGGTCGCACCCCGAGCGGCTGCCCCGCACCCTGGACGAGCTGCTGCGGTACATCCCCTTCCGCAAGGGCGTCGGCATCCCGCGCGTCGCCACCGAGGACGTCGAGCTCGGCGGGGTCCTGATCCGCGCCGGGGACGTGGTGCACGTGTCCTACCTGACGGCCAACCGGGACGCCGCCAAGTTCGACCGCCCCGACGAGCTGGACCCCGGCCGGCCCTCCATCCCGCACATGACGTTCGGCTGGGGAGCCCACCACTGCCTGGGCGCGCCGCTCGCCGTCATGGAGCTGGAGGTGGCCTTCGCCACCTTGCTGACCCGCTTCCCCGGCCTGCGGCTGGACGCGCCGCCCGAGGACGTCGAGTGGAACACGACGTCCATCTGGCGCTACCCGCTCGCCCTGCCCGTCGCCTGGTGACCGGGGCCTCCGGCGACCAGAGCCCCCGCTTCCCGAGACGAGGAGAACCCATGGCGACCCTGTGCCGACCGGCCATCGCTGTGCCCGAGAACGTCATCACGATGCAGCAGACCCTGGAGCTGGCGCGGGAGACCCACCACGGGCACCCTCAGCGCGACCTCGTGCTGCGGCTCATCCAGAACACCGGGGTCCAGACCCGGCACCTGGTACGGCCCATCGAGGAGACCCTGAAGCACCCCGGCTTCGAGGCCCGCAACCAGGTGTACGAGACCGAGGCCAAGCGCCGGGTCCCCGACGTCGTCCGGCGGGCGCTGGCCAACGCCGCGACCGAGGCGTCCGACATCGACCTGATCGTCTACGTCTCCTGCACGGGCTTCATGATGCCCTCGCTGACCGCCTGGCTCATCAACACCATGGGCTTCCGCCCCGAGACCAGACAGCTGCCCATCGCGCAGCTCGGCTGCGCGGCGGGCGGTGCGGCGATCAACCGGGCCCACGACTTCTGCCGTGCCTACCCCGGGTCCAACGTCCTCATCGTCTCCTGCGAGTTCTGCTCGCTCTGCTACCAGCCGACCGACATCGGCGTCGGTTCCCTCCTCTCCAACGGGCTGTTCGGGGACGCCATCTCGGCCGCCGTCGTCCGGGGCGAGGGCGGCACCGGTATGCGCCTGGAGCGCAACGGCTCGCACCTGGTGCCCGGCACCGAGGACTGGATCTCCTACGCGGTCCGTGACACCGGGTTCCACTTCCTGCTCGACAAGCGGGTCCCCGGCACCATGGAGATGCTGGCCCCGGTGCTCCAGAACCTGGTCGACCTGCACGGCTGGACCGTCCCGGCCATGGACTTCTTCATCATCCACGCGGGCGGTCCGCGCATCCTGGACGACCTCTGCCGCTACCTCGACCTGCCGATGGAGATGTTCCGCTACAGCCGGGCCACCCTCACCGAACGCGGCAACATCGCCAGCTCCGTCGTCTTCGACGCACTCGCCCGGCTCTTCGACGACGGCGGGGCGGCCGAGTCGGCGCAGGGCATGATCGCCGGATTCGGGCCCGGCATCACCGCCGAGGTGGCCGTCGGCAGCTGGGCGCTGAACGACCCCCGGGCGGACGTGGAGCGCGATCTGGAGCGGCTGGAGCTGACGCCGGGCGTTGCGCTGTCCGGCTGAAACCGCTAAGGCGCGCGGCGCACGGGGACGAAGGAACGGGTGTTCGCACTTCGCGAACGCACCCGATCCATGAGCGGATCACGCTACCCGAGGAGAACGTATGCGCCTGCCCGTCCGATGGGCCACGGCCACCCTGCTCCTGATCGCCCCGCTGCTGGCCGCCCCCGCGTCGGCCAGCGCCGACACCGGGCCGCGAGGGGTCCCGGTGGAGAAGTCAACCCGGGCCGTGCCCGGGCAGTACATCGTCACCCTGAAGCCCGAACTCTCGCCGGACACCGTCCTCAAGGAGTTCGGGCTCAGCCCGATGTTCACGTACGGGAACGCCCTGCACGGCTTCGCCGCCACACTCACCGCCACCGAACTCGAAGCGGTGCGCACCGTCCCCGGCGTGCTCGCCGTCGAGGAGAACGCCGAAGTGGCCGTGGAGGCGCCCCGGGCGGGAAGCCTCCTGAGGGCGCCCGCGGCCGGCTGGGGCACCGACCGCATCGACCAGCGCACCCTGCCGCTGGACGACACCTTCACCACGACGGCCACCGGCCGGGGCGTCAAGGTGTACGTCGTCGACACCGGGATCGACGCCGCGCACAGCGAGTTCGGCGGCCGGGTGGTGAACGGCTACGACTCCGTGGGGGACGGCCGCGACGGCATGGACTGCAACGGGCACGGCACCCATGTCGCGGGCACCGCGGGCGGCGCCGTCTCCGGGGTGGCCGAGGACGCCTCGCTGGTCAACGTCCGGGTCCTGGACTGCCGGGGCCGGGGCACCTGGGCGGGCATCCTCGCCGGGTTCGACTGGGCCGCCGAGGACGCCGCGAGCGGCGACACCCCCGCCGTGCTCAACGCCTCGCTCGGCGGGGCCCGTTCCCGAGCGGTCGACGCGGCCGTCGAGGCGGTCGCCGACGCGGGCGTTCTGCCCGTCGTGGCCGCGGGCAACGACGACCGCGACGCCTGCGACGTCTCCCCGGCCGCCGCCGACGGCGTGGTCACGGTGGGGGCGAGCGACCGGCAGGACCGGGAGACCGCGTTCAGCAACTGGGGCTCCTGCCTCGCGCTGTACGCCCCCGGCGCCGACATCGTCTCCGCCCGTCTCGGCGGCGGCACCGAGTCGCTGAACGGCACCTCCATGGCCAGCCCGCACATCGCCGGGGTCGCCGCCCTCTACAAGCAGGAGAACCCGTCCGCCTCGCCCGCCGCCGTGGCGCGCTGGCTGACCGGCACGGCCACCCCGGACGTGCTCTCCGGACTCGGCCAGGGCTCGCCGGACCGGCTGCTGTACACCGGCGGTCTCTGACCGCGCGCCGCCGGGGCCGGTGAGCGGCGGACCGCCTGGCACTCCCTCGCTCCCCGGCCCCGCGGGCTGCCGCACGGCCCGGCGACGTTGCCGGAACTGTGGACGGTCTCTCATTTCTCTGCAACTCTCTGACGGCACAACGCAAAACACGCCGCAGTGAGTGCACAAATGCATGTTCCCTGGCTGCGGTGACTGAGCCGCGCCCTCGGTGCGTCCCGCGCCGAGGCCGAAGATCGGGGAACCAATGAGAGCCCTACGTTGGCGACGGCAGGCGATATCCGCCCTCGTCGCAACCAGTCTTCTGCTGATCGGATGGCCGTCGCTCACCGCCGCGGCGGCCGACGGCCCCAACCTCGCCGCGGGCCGGGCCGCGGCCGCGAGCAGCGCCCACGCCGAGTACCCCGCCGCCAACATCACCGACGGCAACCGCTCGACCTACTGGGAGAGCGCGCCCGGCGGGCTGCCCCAGTGGGTCCAGGCGGATCTGGGCACCGGAGCCCGCGTCGACGAGGTGAAGCTGACGCTCCCGGCGGGCTGGGAGACCCGCACCCAGACCCTGTCCCTCCAGGGCAGCGCCGACGGCACCAGCTTCGCGACCCTGAAGAACTCCGCCACCTACACCTTCGCCCCGGGGGCGGCGAACGAGGTCACTCTCGCCTTCCCGGCCACTCTGACCCGCTTCGTCCGCGTCCACATCACCGCCAACAGCGGATGGTCCGCCGCCCAGCTCTCCGAACTGGAGGTCCGCTCGGCCGGGCAGTCCTCCACCGACCTCGCGGCGGGCAAGACCCTCACCGCGAGCAGCAGCGGCGCCGCCCGGACCCCGGCCCAGGCCAACGACGGAAACCGGGACAGCTACTGGGCGAGCCGGGAGGACCAGTTCCCGCAGTGGATCCAGGCCGACCTCGGCGCCTCGCTCGGCGTGGACCGGGTGGTGCTGCGGCTCCCCGACGGCTGGGCCGCGCGCAGCCAGACGCTGAAGCTCCAGGGCAGCGTCAACGGAAGCGACTTCACCGACCTCACCGCCGCCAGGGCCCACCGCTTCGACGCGGCGGGCGGACAGTCCGCGACGATCACCTTCGACGCCACGACCGTGCGCCACGTCCGCGTCCTGTTCACCGCCAACACCGCGGCCCCGGCGGCCCAGCTGGCCGAACTGGAGGTCTACGGACCCACCGCCGGCGACACCCGGGCCCCCACCGCGCCGACCGCACTGGCGTTCACCGAGCCCGCCACCGGCCAGATCCGGCTGACCTGGAAGGCGTCCACCGACGACAAGGGCGTCACCGGGTACGACATCTACGCGAACAACTCGCTGCTGACCAGCGTCGCGGGTGATGTCACCACGTACACCGACACCCGCCCGGCCGGGCAGCGCGTCAGCTACTTCGTGCGGGCCAAGGACGCCGCGGGCAACGTCTCGCCCGACAGCGACACCGTCACCCGCTCCGGTTCCACCGGCGACACCCAGGCCCCCACAGCCCCCTCCGCGCTGGCGTACACCGAGCCCTCCGGCGGCTCGGTGAAGCTCACCTGGCGGGCCTCGGCCGACGACAAGGGCGTCACCGGCTACGACATCTACGCCAACAACGTGCTGCGCGGCAGCGTCGCGGGCGACGTCCTGACGTACACCGACACCCAGCCCGCCGCCACGACCGTCAGCTACGTCGTACGGGCCAAGGACGCGGCGGGCAACGTCTCCGGCGACAGCAACACCGTCACCCGCAACGGACAGAGCGGCTCCGCGTCCAACCTCGCCGTGGACAAGCCGATCACCGCCTCCTCCGTCGTCCACACCTACGCCGCGGAGAACGCCAACGACAACAGCACCGCCACCTACTGGGAAGGGGCGGGAGGCAGTTATCCGAACACGCTCACCGTGAAGCTGGGCTCCAACGCCGACACCACGAGCGTCGTCCTCAAGCTCAGCCCCGACCCGGCCTGGGGGCCGCGCACCCAGCGGATCGAGGTCCTCGGCCGCGAGCAGAGCGCGTCCTCCTTCACCTCCCTGGCCGCCCCGAAGGATTACGCGTTCAGCCCCGCGACCGGCAACACGGTCACCATCCCGGTCACCGCGCGCGTCGCCGACGTCCAGCTGAAGTTCACCGCCAACAGCGGCTCCGGGGCCGGTCAGGTCGCGGAGTTCCAGGTACTCGGCGCACCGGCGGCCAACCCCGACCTCCAGGTCACCGCCCTCACCGCCGCGCCCGCCGCCCCGGTCGAGACGGACGCGGTGACCCTGACCGCGACCGTCCGCAACACCGGGGCGCTGGCCGCACCCGCAGGCAGGGCCGAACTGCGGCTGGGGTCCACCAAGGTCGCCACCGTCGCGGTCGGCGCTCTCGCGTCGGGCGCCTCCACCCAGGTCAGCGCGTCCATCGGCACCCGCGAAGCGGGCAGTTACGAGCTGAGCGCGGTCATCGACCCGGCGAACGAGATCATCGAGCAGAACGAGACCAACAACACCTACACCAGCCCCTCCCCGCTCGTCGTCAAGCCGGTCTCCAGCTCCGACCTGGTGGCCGCCGCGGTCACCACCTCGCCCTCCGCCCCGGCCGCGGGCGACACCGTCACCTTCCGGGTGGCCCTCAGGAACCAGGGCACGGCGGCGTCGGCCGGCGGCGCCCACGGCATCACGCTGGCGCTCGTCGACAGCAAGGGCGCCACGGTGAAGACCCTCACCGGCGCCCACAACGGGGTCATCGCCGCGGGCGCCACCACCGCACCCGTCTCCCTGGGCAACTGGACCGCGGCCAACGGCTCCTACACCCTGCGGACCGTGATCGCGGCCGACGCCAACGAACTCCCGGTCAAGCGGGAGAACAACACCTCCACGCAGGCGCTCTTCGTCGGCCGCGGCGCCAACATGCCGTACGACATGTACGAGGCGGAGGACGGCACCACCGGCGGCGGCGCCCGGACGGTGGGCCCCAACCGCACCGTCGGGGACATCGCGGGTGAGGCATCCGGGCGCAGGGCCGTGACCCTCGACAACACGGGCGACTCGGTGGAGTTCACCACCCGGGCCGCCACCAACACCCTGGTGACCCGCTTCTCCATCCCCGACGCCCCGGGCGGCGGAGGCATCGACTCCACGCTGAACGTCTATGTGGACGGCGCCTTCCTCAAGGCGGTCGACCTCACCTCCCGGTACGCCTGGCTGTACGGGAACGAGGCCGCGCCCGGCAACTCCCCGGGCTCCGGAGCGCCCCGGCACATCTACGACGAGGCGAACGTCATGCTGGGGAAGACCGTCCCGGCGGGGTCGAAGATCCGGCTCCAGAAGGACGCGGCCAACACCACCACGTACGCGATCGACTTCATCAGCCTGGAGCAGGTCGCGCCGCTCGCCAACCCGGACCCCGCCCGCTACGCGGTCCCGGCCGGATTCACCCACCAGGACGTCCAGAACGCCCTGGACAAGGTGCGCATGGACACCACCGGCGCGCTGGTGGGCGTCTACCTGCCGGCGGGGGAGTACAGCACGGCGAGCAAGTTCCAGGTCTACGGCAAGGCCGTCAAGGTAGCGGGCGCGGGGCCCTGGTACACCCGGTTCAACGCCCCGTCCACGCAGGACAACACCGACGTCGGCTTCCGGGCCGACGCCAGTGCCAAGGGGTCCTCGTTCGCGAACTTCGCCTACTTCGGCAACTACACGTCCCGGATCGACGGGCCCGGCAAGGTCTTCGACTTCTCCAACGTGTCGGACATCGTCATCGACAACATCTGGAACGAGCACATGGTGTGCCTCTACTGGGGCGCCAACACCGACCGCGTCACCATCAAGAACTCCCGTATCCGCAACATGTTCGCCGACGGCGTCAACATGACCAACGGCTCCACCGACAACCTCGTCACCAACGTCGAGGCGCGGGCCACCGGGGACGACAGCTTCGCGCTCTTCTCGGCGATCGACGCCGGGGGAGCGGACATGAAGAACAACGTCTACGAGAACCTGACCTCGATCCTCACCTGGCGCGCGGCGGGCGTCGCCGTCTACGGCGGGTACGACAACACCTTCCGCAACATCCACATCGCCGACACCCTGGTCTACTCCGGGATCACGGTCAGTTCCCTGGACTTCGGCTACCCGATGAACGGCTTCGGGACCGCGCCGACGAGGATCGAGAACGTCTCGATCGTGCGCGCGGGCGGTCACTTCTGGGGAGCGCAGACCTTCCCCGGGATCTGGCTGTTCTCGGCGTCCAAGGTGTTCCAGGGCATCCGGATCTCCGATGTGGACATCGTCGATCCGACGTACAGCGGCATCATGTTCCAGACCAACTACGTCGGCGGACAGCCCCAGTTCCCGATCAAGGACACCGTGCTCACCGACATCTCCGTCTCGGGTGCGCGCAAGAGCGGCGACGCCTTCGACGCCAAGTCCGGCTTCGGCCTCTGGGCCAACGAGATGCCGGAGGCGGGCCAGGGGCCCCCGGTCGGTGAGGTCACCTTCAACGGTCTGAGGCTCAGCGGCAACGCCGTGGACATCCGGAACACCACCTCCACCTTCAAGATCAACGTCAACCCGTAGGGAGCGGGCCGACGGAAAGACGCGTGGGGGCACTTCCCGAAGTCCGGGAAGTGCCCCCACTGTGTGAACTCCTTGCATCCCTGCGTCAATTGCTTGCGGTCTTTGCGTTAGCCTTGCGGCATGACGCGACGACTCGCCCAGGTTGCCAAGAAGGTCGGGGTCAGCGAGGCCACGGTGAGCCGGGTGCTCAACGGCAAACCAGGGGTGTCCCGCACCACCCGGCAGTCCGTGCTGACGGCCCTGGACGTGCTCGGCTACGAGCGGCCCACCCAGCTGCGCGGCGAGCGTGCCCGGCTCGTCGGCCTCGTCCTGCCCGAGTTGCAGAACCCGATCTTCCCCGCCTTCGCCGAGGTCATCGGCGGAGCCCTCGCCCAGCAGGGCCTCACCCCGGTCCTGTGCACCCAGACCAAGGGCGGTGTCTCCGAGGCGGACTACGTGGACCTCCTGCTCCAGCAGCAGGTCTCCGGAGTGGTCTTCGCGGGCGGCCTGTTCGCCCAGGCCGACGAGGCCCACGAGCACTACCACCGGCTCGCCGAACGCCGCATCCCGGTCGTGCTGGTCAACGCCCCCATCGAAGGCCTGGACTTCCCCTGCGTCTCCTGCGACGACGCCGTCGCCATCGAGCGCGCCTGGCGCCACCTGGCCTCCCTCGGACACGAGCGCATCGGCCTGGTGATGGGCCCCGCCGACCACGTGCCCTCCCGCCGCAAGCTCGCCGCGGCCCGCTCCGTCGCCGCCACCACCGGCACCACGCTGCCCGACGCGCACATCGAACGGGCGATGTTCTCGCTGGAGGGCGGCCAGGCGGCCGCCGCCCGGCTGCTGGAACGGGGAGTCACCGGCGTCATCTGCGCCAGCGACCCCCTGGCGCTCGGCGCGGTCCGGGCCGCCCGCAGACGTGGACTGGGGGTGCCGTCGGACATCTCCGTCGTCGGCTACGACGACTCGGCGTTCATGAACTGCACCGAACCCCCGCTCACCACCATCCGCCAGCCCATCGAGGCGATGGGCCGGGCCGCCGTCGAACTGCTCTGCGCGGGCATCCAGGGGGGATCGGTCGCCCCGGACGAGCTGCTGTTCGAGCCGGAGCTGGTGGTGCGGGGGTCCACCGCGAAGGCGCCTCGCTGAGCCGCCCGCCGTGATCCGGGGGGTGTGCCTCCGGCGTGGGCGTGGCAGGAGAGGATCGAGAGTGTTCGGCGCGTCCAGGACAGGGAAGGGACCCGCCGCACCCCCCGCTTCCGTCCCCGTCCCCGGAGTAACCAGCGTGACCACCCAGACCGCCGCAGCCGCGGACAGCATCACCCCCGCCGCCGGTCGCACCGCCCGACCGCGCCGCTGGCTCACAGCCTTGCGCCGCACTCCGGTCTCGCTGTGGAACGACGACGTCTCCGACTGGGCCGCCGCCCTGACGTACTACGCCATCCTCGCGCTGCTCCCCGCGCTCCTGGTCACTGTCTCGGTGATCGGACTGGCCAACCCCGACGCCACCCAGGCCCTGATCACCGACATCACGGCCTTCGCCCCCGCCGAGTCCGGCGAGGCGCTGCGCCGCCCCCTGGAGGCGGCCACCCAGGAGCGCGCCGCCGTCTGGCTGCTCGTCGCGACCGGCAGCGTCAGCGCCGTCTGGTCGGCGTGCAGCTATCTCGCGGTGTTCCGGCGGGCGATGCACGCCATGCACGGCGTACAGGACACCCGCCCGGCGCTCCGCAAGGCGCACATCATCGTCGCCTCCGCGATCGGGCTGCTCGTACTTCTGATGACCAGCGCGTTCGCCCTGGTCATGACCGGGCCGCTGGCCCGCTGGCTCGGCCGCCGGGTCGGGCTGCCGCACGAGGGGGCGACGCTCTGGGCGGCTCTCAAATGGCCGCTCCTGCTTTGCCTCGTGGCCTGCCTGATCATGGTCCTCTTCCGTACCGGACCGCGCCCGGCCCGCGGATTCCGCCGCGGCCTGCCCGGTGGGGTGCTGGCCGCCTTCCTGTGGCTCGTCGCCTCAGGCGGTTTCGCGCTCTACGCGACCCAGATCGGCAGCTACAGCAGGCTCTACGGCTCGCTCGCCGGGCTCGTCGTCTTCCTGATCTGGGTCTGGTTCGCCAACCTCGCCTTGCTGTCCGGCGCCCAGTTCAACGTCGAACTGGACCGGGCCCGGGGCAGGCAGCCGGACACGGTCCGAGGCGCGGCCGACGAAGGCCGGGGCACGGACGAGGAGCGGGACGAAGGTGCAGCCGGGGCCGGGAGCCCGGGTGAGGGGCGGACGGCGCCGGAGCGGGTCACCGCCGACGAGTGAGAACCCCCGGCTCCGACGGGCGTCCGCCGAGGTGCGGGGCGGCCCGTCAGGGCCGGTCGCGGTATCCGGCGACGATCGGCATGGTCTCGCCCAGCACCCGGACGCCGTCGTTCGACGCGTCCCCCAGCCGGTGCCCGTTCCAGGTGCCCGTCGCGCTGGAGAACCGGCTGATCCGCCGGCAGTGGTCACCGCACGCCGCCCGGTAGGCCATGATCGTGTAGTGGTTCCCGTCCGCGGTGATCCAGCCGGTGTTGTACGGACGGGTCCGGCTCACGTCCATCGATCCGCCCGCGTCGCCCGCCAGCGTCGTACGGTCGTGGGCGAGGCCCAGGTTGTGGCCGATCTCGTGGCTGGCCGAGTCCAGCTCGATGCCGTCGACGTCGACGACCGCGTAGGCGTACTCGTCCGTGGTGGAGTCGAGCGCGGGCGCGTAGTCCGCCGTCCCGCCGCCCCGCTCCGGCCGGTCCACGACGAGCGTGACCAGGTCCGCGCCGTACCGTGCCCGCCGCTCGTGCACGTCCCGCCCGAGCCCCGCCGTCCCATGGTCCTTGAGGACCGCGTACGCGGCCCGGAACTCCTGCGAACCCCGGTAGTCGGAGGCCGTGTAGGGGTGGACGATCCGGATGACGCCGCAGAGCCCGCCCGCCGCCAGGGAGCGGTTCATCCGCGTCGCGATCCGCTGGGCGGAGGCGGGCACCCGGTGCGCGCCACCGACCCGCCGCGCCGCCTCGGGGGTGTAGACCGCCAGCACGTCGACCACGGGACAGCGCGCCGACGCGGCCGCCCCGGCCGCTCCCGCCGCCGGGCGGGGCGGCGCCGGGGCGGGGGCGCACGCGGCGGCCGCGCAGAGCGCCGTGCCGATGACGGCGGTCAGGGCCGCCTTGAGGAGGATCGGGCGCATGGGAAGAGTCGACTCCGTCCGCGAGGGGTCGGACCGGGGCACCGCCCGACTGACCGAAGGTGTCCTCTTTCTAACACTGTGTGACCGCGGGCGCCCGTCGTGCCCGATGCCGGGCGGCCGCCGCCCGTTCCCTGGCCAGAGGGGTGTGGCGGTGACGAGATGGGCAGGTACACGTGTACGAACTCGGACGAGCAGGACGGCAGTCGGCCGGCAGAGGGGCGTGTGTGACGTGACGGAACAGAGCGAATGGCGGTTCTCCGACGACCGGGGTCAGCAGTCGGCGGCACCCCGGCCGCCGCGGCGGGTGCTCGCCTATGTCCAGGCCGGGGCCACCCTGTGGGACCTTGGCGTCCGGCCCGCCGGAATCTTCGGCTCCGACCACGACGGACCGGAGCCCGACCGGGCCAAGACCGGGACGCTCCCGCTCGACGCGGTCGCGTACGCCGGAGCGGGCAGCGGCCTCGGGGTGGAGGAACTGCTGGCCCTTCGGCCGGACCTCGTGGTGGCCGTCAGCTACGGCGGCGGCCACGTCTACGGGCTCGCCCCGGAGACCGCCAAGCCGCTGGAGGAGCGGGTCCCGGTCGTCGTCATCGACGTCAGCCAGGCCCGTACGTTCGCCGAGATCGGCGACCGGTTCGCCGAACTGGCGCGCTCGCTCGGCGCGCCGGGCCGCGCGGACGCCGACCGCGACCTGGACGCCGCCCGGGAGCGGCTGCGCGCGGTCGTCGCCGCCACCTCCGGGGACGCGCCCCGGGTGCTCGCCCTGTCCCCGGCCGGGCCCGACCAGGCGCACGTCGCCCGCCCCCGGATGTGGCCGGAGCTGCGGGTCCTGACCGAGCTGGGCGTCCGGCTCGTCGAACCGGCCGAAGGCCCCGGAGCGAACTGGTCCACCCTCGACCGGTCGGACACCTTCGCGCTGCGCCCCGAGGTGGTCCTGACCGACATCCGGGCCCACGCCGGATCGCTCGACGAACTGCGGGGCGGCGACGCCGCCTCCGCCCCCGTCGTCCCCTGGAACCCGGAGCCGCTCTACGGCCCCCGCGACCACGCCCGCTTCCTGGGCCTGGTCGCGGACGCCCTGGAGGCGGCTCGGGGACGGTGACCCACCGCGACCGCGCGCGGCGGGTGCCTCTCCGGCGGCGGGTGCCTACGGGGCGGGGACGAGTCCGTCGGCGACCAGACCGGCGAGCACGGCCTCGCTCAGCGTCCGGACGGCGGACAGCGGTCGCACCATCACGGTGAACTCTTTGATCCGCCCGTCCTCGTCCAGGTGCAGCAGGTCGATGCCGTGGATCTCCCGGCCGTCCACGGTCGCCCGGAAGAGCAGCACCGCCGACGGGGCCTCGGCCCCGTCGGCGCTGGTCTGCGAGGAGCCGGTGAAGTCACCGATGTAGCGGAAGTCCTCGAAGGTGCGCAGCAGGACGCCGAAGAGGCCCAGCACCATCGGCCTGCCCTCGAACGGCGTGAACTTCACCGGGCTGTAGAACCGGACGTCCTCGGTGAACAGGTCGTCCAGCGCGCCGAGGTCGTTGTTCTCGACGGCGGCTCGGAAGCGGTCCGCGGTGGTCATGTGCCCTCCCTGGGTGAGGTGCGTCCTCGTGGGGCGCGCCGCCGTGCCGAGGCGCGCCGCACCGTCAGATAAGTGACTAGTCAGTTTCATGACTATCATGAGGCCGGTGTTCTGGACAGGGGTGTCCGGACGAGGGTTCGGGGACGCGGGAGGGGGACGGCTCGATGGCGTTGCGCCACGCGGTGCTGGCGGCGCTGCTCGACGAGGAACTGAGCGGCTATCAGGTGACCAAGGCCTTCGCCGTGGGCGTCGCGAACTTCTGGCACGCACGGCCGCAGCAGGTCTACGCGGAGCTGGCCAAGCTGGAGAAGGAGAGCCTGGTGGCCGGGCGCGAGGTCGTCCAGGAGGCGCGGCCCAACAAGCGCCTGTTCCGGGTGACCGACCAGGGGCTGGCCGAGCTGGAGCGGTTCGCGGCCGACGCCGCCAAGCCCTCCTTCCTCCGGGACGACCTGCTGGTCAAGGTGCAGGCGGCCGACCACCTCGACCCCGGGGTCCTGATCCGGCGGCTCCTGGAGCGGGCCGCCTTCGCCGACGAGAAGGCCGCCTCGTTCGAGGAGCTGCTGCGCGTCATGCGGGGCGACCTGGACGAGGCGGAGTTCCTGCTGCGCGGCGCGCGCGTGGGTCCCTACCTCACCTGCCGCCGGGGCCTGGACTTCGAACGGGCCAACCGCGACTGGTGCCGTGAGGTGGCGGCGGTGCTCCGGGCCCGGCAGGAGGCGGGAGAGGGGTCCTGAGCCGCCTCTTCCCGGCCCATCGCCGCACCGGTCCCCGGCCACCGGGCCGTGTCCCGAGCGGGGCGAAGCCGCCCGACGCCGCCGGGCTCCGGGCGGCGCTCGGCCGTAACTGACCCTGCATCAGCACCCGTTCGGCTCAGTCGAACGCACCCTCGTGAGACGTTCCACCGTTCGTCAACCGGATGCGGTACGACAACGGGAGCGGGGCAGCGGGTGGACACGGGGCAGCGGGCGGCGGGAGGACGGACGGCCGACGGCGGTGCGCGGCCGGGGGAGCGGTGCGCCGTCCCGGCGGCCGGGGCGCGCACGGCGGTCCTGGAGAGCGTGGCGGGCTGGGTGCCGGGGGAGCCGGTGGGCAACGACCGGCTCCCGGCCGACTGGGGTGTGGACGACGCCTGGGTCCGCCGCCGCACCGGCATCGGCAGCAGACACCGCGCCGGACCCGACGTCGCCACCGGCGACCTCGCCTACGAGGCCGCCTCCCGGCTGCTGGCCGACGCCCCGGCAACCGGTGCGGTCGACGCGGTGCTCCTCGCCACCGCCACCCCCGACCACCCCTGCCCCGGCACCGCCCCCGCCCTCGCCGCCCGGCTCGGGCTCGGGACCCTGCCCGCCCTGGACATCGCCGCCGTGTGCAGCGGCTTCGTCTACGGACTGGCCGTCAGCCACGGGCTCGTCGCCTCCGGCCTCTTCGAGCGGGTCCTGCTGGTCGGCGCCGACGTCTACTCGACCTGGCTCGACCCGGACGACCGCTCGGCGGGAGTCGTCTTCGGCGACGGGGCGGGCGCGGCGCTGGTGGCCGCCGGACGGGTCGGCGACCCGGGCGAACTGCTCGCCTTCGACCTGGGCAGCGACGGCACCGGCTACGACCTGATCACCGTCCCCGGCGGCGGGTCCCGCGCGCGGGCCGGGGGTAGACCGCCGGAACCGCGCGACGCGTACTTCCGGATGCGGGGCAGCACCGTCTACCAGCACGCGGTGGAGCGGATGACCGGCTCCTGCCGGGCTCTGCTGGACCGGATCGGGTGGGACCCGGGCGACGTCGACCGCTTCGTGCCCCACCAGGCCAACGCCCGCATCCTGAGCGCGGTCGCGGACCGGGTCGGCATCGCGCCACAGCGCTGTGTCACCCAGGTGGAGCGGGTCGGCAACACCGGCGCCGCCTCCATCCCCCTCGCCCTGGCGGACGCGGCGGGCCGGGGGGTGCTCCGGGGCGGCGACCGGGTGCTGCTCACCGCGTTCGGGGGCGGACTGACCTGGGGGTCGGCGGCCCTGCGGTGGCCGGGGACCCCGAACACGAACCGCACGGCCACGAACTCCACGGCCACGAACTCCACGGACATGAACCGCACAGACACGAACTCCACGGACACGACGGAAGGAACACAGCATGTCTCAGCCCGCTGATCAGGGCACCAGGGCCGGAGCCGGCACCGCGATCGCGGTGACGGGGGTCGGTCTGGTGACACCCGCGGGGGCGGACGAGCACAGCTTCTGGCAGGGGCTGTGCGCCGGGCGGTCCGCCGCCCGGCGGTGCGAGGAACTGGCCGGGCTGCCGGTCGACTTCGCCTGTCCGGTCGACGGCGTCGACCTGGACGCGGCGGTGGGCGGCCGGTCCGTGTGGCGGATGGCCCGGTTCGTGAAGCTGGCGCTGGTGGCCGCCCGGCAGGCCGTCGCCGACGCCGGACTCGACCCCGCGGTGTGGGACGGCACCCGGGTCGGGGTGGTCCTCGGCGTCGGCGTCGGCGGAGTCTCGGTGCTGGTGGACAACGCCGCGAAGCTGACCGCCTCGGGCCCCGACGCGGTCTCCCCGCTGCTCGTGCCGATGATGATCCCCAACGCGGCGGCGGGCGAGGTCGCCATCGCGCTCAAGGCGGGCGGCCCCAGTCTCGCCCCCGCCACCGCCTGCGCCTCCGGGGCCACGGCTGTCGCGGTCGCCCGTGACCTGCTGCTCGGCGGCAGCTGCGACGTGGTGGTGGCGGGCGGCGCCGAATCGGTGCTGACCCCGCTGGTGGTCACCGCCTTCGCCCGGATGGGCGCGCTGTCCACCCGCGCCGGAGACCCGGCCGCCGCCTCCCGGCCGTTCGCCGCCGACCGGGACGGCTTCGTCATCGGAGAGGGCGCGGCCATGCTCGTCCTGGAACGGGCGGAGACGGCCCGCGCCCGCGGCGGCCGCCCGCGCGCCCTGCTCACCGGGGCCGGATCCAGCACGGACGCCCACCACCCCACCGCCCCGGCCCCCGACGGGCAGGGAGCCCAGCGGGCCGTCGAGGCCGCTCTGGACCAGGCGGGCTGGGCACCCGAGGAGGTCGACCACGTCAACGCCCACGGGACCTCCACCCCGCTCAACGACGCCATGGAGACCACCCTCATCTCCCGGCTCTTCCCGCACCGCCCGCCGGTGACCGCGCCCAAGGGCGTCGTCGGGCACACCCTGGCGGCGGCGGGCGCCATCGAGGCGGTGGCGACGGTCCTCACGCTGGAACGTTCCGTCATCCCGCCCATCGCCAACCTGGACGCGCTCCCCGAAGCGTTCCCGCTCGACTGCGTACGGAAGGAGGCCCGCCCCCACCCCGTCCGCAGGGCGGTGAGCCACTCCTTCGGCTTCGGCGGCCACAACGTCGCGCTGGCCTTCCAACGCGCTTGATCCGTATGGCTGTTTGGGACGGCGAGGGGTGTCCTCGCCGTTCCTTGATCGTTCTCATATCGTGACCGTAACCACGAACGACGCGGCCCCGCCGTCCATGAACGACCAGCTCACCGGTGTGCTCTTCGGCCCGAACTTCCGCCAGGAACACGGGTTCTGGCGACGACTGCTCACAACAGAACCGTTTCGCCGCCCCGGCGGCGGCACCCCCGACGAACGCCTCGCGCTCGCCTACCACCGCCTGCGCATCCTCAACAACGCGCTGGACAACGGCGCGAGGCTGGCGGCGGACCCCCGGGCGCTGGCCGCCCTGCACGAATGGCTCGGCCCGGTCGACCCGGCGCTGACCACCGTCGCCGGCATCCACTACAACCTCTTCCTCGGCAGCCTCCTCGACCACGACACCGCCACCCTGCGCGACCTGTCGGACTTCCTCACGCTGCGCCGCGTGGGGACCTTCCTCTGTACGGAGGTGGCGCACGGCAACGACGCGGCGGCCGTCGAGACGACCGCGACCTGGGACCGGGAGCGGGACTGCTTCGTCCTGGACACCCCGCACGCCGGGGCGCAGAAATTCATGCCCAACACCAGCCCCGCGGGCGGCCCCAAGTCCGGTGTGGTGGCCGCCCGGCTGCTCGTCGACGGCGCCGACCACGGAGTCTTCCTCTTCCTCACCCCCCTCACCGACGAGGTCCGCCCGCTGCCCGGCGTACGGGTGCGGCGGCTGCCCGCCCGGATGGGCTCGCCGGTGGACCACTGTCTGACCTCCTTCGACCGGTACGTCCTCCCGCGCGAGGCGCTGCTCGCCGGAGCACAGGGGAGGATCGGCGAGGACGGCCGCTTCACCAGCGAACAGGCCAACCGCAGAAGGCGGTTCCTCGCCTCCATCGGCCGGGTCACCCCCGGCAAGCTCTCCATGAGCGCCTGCGCGGTCGGCTCCGCCCGGGTCACCCTGGCCATCGCCGTCCGCTACGCCGGCCACCGCACGATCTCCGGACCGCGTGCCTCCCAGCGCGTCCCCGTCTACGCCCACCGCACCCACCACGGGCCGCTCGCCGACGCGATGGCGACCGTCTTCGCGATGAGCCTGCTGCACCGCCGGGCGCTGGAGCGCTGGGAGTCGGCCCCGGAGGCCGACCGGGACGAGGCGGAGCGGCTGGTGGCCGTCGCCAAGGGGTGGATCACCTGGCGGGCGCGTGAGGTCATCGTCGAGTGCCGGGAGCGGTGCGGGGCGCAGGGGCTGCTGGAGAACAACGGGATGACCGAGTTGTTCACCGGCATCGAGGGAGCCATCACCGCCGAGGGCGACAACCTCGCCGTACACGCCAAGGCCGCCGCCGAGATGCTCTTCAGCGCCACCGCCCGGGAAGCGACGCCCGACGAGGAGCCCGGCGACCTCGACGACCCCGCCTTCCTGGACCGGCTGCTCGCGGCCGTCGAGGACCGCTGGTTCGCCCGCGCCCGGAAGCGGATGGGCGATGCCCCGCCCGGTGACCCGCTCGGCCGCTGGAACGCCGCCTCCCCGGCCGCCCTGCGCGGGGTCGAGGCATACGGCTGCCGACAGGCGGGCGTGGCGTTCGCCCAGGCCGTGGCGTCCCTGCCGCAGGGCCCCGCGCGCGAGCGACTCGCCGAACTCCGGCGGCTGTTCGCGCTGCGGTGGATCGAGCGCAACAGCGGCGACCTGCTCGCCACCGGACGGCTGACCGCCGATCAGGTCACCTTCCTGCCCGACGCGGTGGAGGACGCGGTGGCGGCGGTGGCCCGGCACACTCCCGCCCTGGTGGAGTCCTTCGCGCTGCCGGAGCGGCTGATGTCGGACTGGCCGATCGCCGGACCCGGTTACGCGGCCGCCTACGACGACCCCGGGGGCGGCTGGCACCGGGGCCGCAGGAGCGGGCTCACCGGGCGCGCCGGGGAGTTCCGGCGGCCCGTCTGCGGCAGCCGGAGGCGGCCGCTGCGCCGGAAGGTGGCGGCGCTCGGCGCTCGCGGAGTCCTGTTCGCGTACTGGGGAACGGCCTCCGTGCTCTCCCGGTGGTTCGAGAAGCCGCAGGTGAGCGCAGACGAATCGGTTCGCCCGAAGACGTAACCGGAATCCCATCCTCCAGTTAAATCGGCGGTGGGTCCGTGACGTCGGCCCGCCGTCCCCAAGACGCCGATGACAGCCAGAGGAAGAGGAACCACCGTGCAGACCATCCACCCGAAGATCGCCGAGGTGCTGACCGAGACCTTCAAGGTGCCCGCGGCCGAGATCCTGCCCGAATCCACCATGGACAGCCTGGAGATGGACTCCCTGGCGGTCGCCGAGTTCGCGGTCATCATCAAGGAGACCCTGGGAGTCGACGCGGACTCCGAGAAGCTGTACAAGGACGCCACGCTGGCCGACATCTCCGCGTTCCTCGACGCGGCCGCGGGCGGCGCGGCGGCCGAGGGCGCGGTGCCGGTGAGCACCACCCGATGAAGCGACCCGCCATCGCCGTGACCGGCCTGGGCATGATCACCCCGGTCGGCACCACCACCGCCACCACCTGGGACGGTGTCCTGGCCGGACGCTCGCCCGCCCGCACCGTGCCCGAACTCGACGGCTGCGCGGTCGACTTCGCCTGCACGGTCTCCGGCATCGACCTGGACGGCGCGGTCGGCGGCCGTACGGCGTTCCGGATGGGCCGGTACGTCAAGTTCGCCGTCCTCGCCGCCCGGGAGGCGGTCGCGGACGCCGGACTCGACCCGGCGCAGTGGGACGGCGCCCGGGTCGCCGTGGTCGTCGGCACCAGCAGCGGCGGCTCCGCCGGACTCACCGAACAGGCCGTCGCCCTGGAGCGGCGCGGACCCGAGGCCACCTCCCCCTCGGGCATCCTGCTGACCATCCCCAACATGCCCGCGGCCGAGATCGCCATCCGGATGAAGGCCACCGGGCCCAGCCTGGCGCCGTGCACGGCCTGTTCGTCCGGGGTGACCGCGCTGTCGGTCGCCCGGGACCTGCTGACCCTCGGCCGGTGCGACATCGCGATCGCCGGGGCCACCGAGTCGATCGTGTTCCCGGTCGCCATGACGGGCCTCGCCCGCTCCGGCGCCGCGGCCGCGCGGGACGGCGACCCCGCCCGCCTGTGCCGCCCCTTCGCCGCCGACCGGGCCGGGCTCGTCATGGGGGAGGGCGCCGCCGTCATGGTCCTGGAACGGGCCCAGGAGGCGCGCGCCCGGGGCGCGGTACCCCGGGCGCTGATCACGGGCGTCGGAGAGACCACCGACGCCCATCACCCCACCAGCCCGCACCCCTCCGGGGACGTCGCACGGGCGGCCGTCGACGCCGCGCTGCGTGACGCGGACTGGCGCGCCGAGGACGTCGACCACGTCAACGCGCACGGGACATCGACCCCCCAGGGCGACGCCACCGAAGCCGCCCTGATCGGGCGGGCCTACCCGCACCGCCCGCCGGTCACCGCCGCCAAGGGGGTGCTGGGCCACTGCATGGGGGCGGCCGGAGCCATCGAGACCGGCCTGACCATCCTCACCCTCCAGCACGGGCTGATCCCGCCGGTCGCGAACCTGGACACCCCGGCCCCCGGCTTCGACATCGACTGCGTCACCAAGACGCCGCGTGAGGCGCCCGTGCGGCGCGCCGTCAGCCACTCCTTCGGCTTCGGTGGCCAGAACGCGGTGATCGCGCTGGAAGCCGCTCCGTAACACCGAGGCGGCGAACGGAAGCCGGCGGGCCGGTGCGGCGGGACGATCCCGCGCCGCACCGGCCCCCGGGGGCGTGGTCACGGGTCCGGCGAACCGCCGCTGATCTGCGTGAAGACGCGTGATAGCTTGCCGGGGCCAGTCGAACCCCGGCGACGGGGTCAGGGAATCCGGTGCGAATCCGGAACTGACGCGCAGCGGTGAGGGGGACGGGCGGGGCCACGGCCACTGGAGCGGTGATCTGCTCCGGGAAGGCGTCCCGCCCGGACGAACCCGAGTCCGAAGACCTGCTGGCGCCCGTACCCGCGCCGGGGCACGGGAACCGTACGACGGGCTCCGCGGCTGGGCCCAGAGACACGAGGTCCTTCTGTGCTGCCCACGTCCACGGCCATCCCCGTACCGATACGCACCGCCGCCCTGCTCACGGCGGGACTCCTCCTGCTGACGGCCTGCGGCGGCGGCGGTTCCACGGCGGCCGGGGGCGGCGCGGCCGACGGCTACCCGGTCACCCTGGAGAACTGCGGCCACACCGTCACGGTGAAGGCCCCGCCGCGCCGGGCCGTCTCCGTCGACCAGGGCTCGACCGAGATCCTGCTCTCCCTCGGCCTCGCCGACCGGCTCGCGGGCTCCGCCACCTGGACCGACCCCGTGATGAAGGGCCTGGAGAAGGCCAACGCGGGCGTCGAGCGGATCTCCGAGAACCGCCCCTCGTCCGAGAAGGTCCTCGACAAGGAACCCGACTTCCTCAGCGCCTCCCTCACCTCCACCCTCGCCAAGGGTGGCGTCGCCCCCCGCGAGCAGTTCGAGAAACTCGGCGTCCCCACCTACGTCTCACCCGCCGACTGCGTCGGCAAGGACAACGGCGGCAGCGGCGACGGAACCCGCACCACACCGCTGACCATGGACAGCGTCTACACCGAAGTCCGCGAACTGGCCCGGGTGTTCGGCGTCCCCGCGCGCGGGGACGCCCTGGTGGAGAAGCTCCGGGCCCGCGTCACGAAGGCCGCCGAGGGCGTCGACGCCTCCGGCGCGTCGCTCCTGTACTGGTTCTCCGACTCCAAGGCCCCCTACATCGCGGGTTGTTGTGGTGCGCCCGGCGTCATCACCAAAGAACTCGGTGCGAAGAACGTCTTCGACGACACCTACGACGAATGGCCCCAGATCAGCTGGGAGACCATCGCCGACCGCAACCCCGACGTCCTGGTCATCGGCGATCTGACCCGCACCGCACAGACCGCCGAGAGCGCCGAGAAGAAGATCGAGTTCCTGGAGTCCAACCCCGTCACCAGGACCATGGACGCCGTGAAGAACCGCCGGTACGTTCTGCTGAGCGGCCAGGCGATGAACCCCTCCATCCGCACGGTCGAGGGCCTGGAACGCGTCGCCGCCGCCCTGCGCGACTTCGGCCTCACGGGGTGAGCACGGACACCCCCGCGGCCAGGGAGCGGTCCGGTGCACCGCCCCTCGCCGCTCCGGGCGGCGGCCGCGCCCACAGCGCCAGGGCGCTCGCCGTACTCCTGTGGGGCGGCGGACTGGCGGTCCTGGCGGCCTCCGTCGCCCTCGCCGTGACCATCGGGCCCGCCCGGATCTCCGTGCCCGACGTCTGGTCGGCCGTCGCCGCGCACCTCGGGTTCGGCGCCTCGGAGCTGAGCCCGATCCGGGACGGCATCATCTGGAACCTGCGGATGCCCCGCACCCTGCTCGCCGCCGTGTGCGGGGCGGGGCTCGCGGTGTGCGGCACGGTGATGCAGTCCCTGCTGCGCAACCCGCTGGCCGACCCCTTCGTCCTCGGCGTCTCCTCCGGCGCCTCCACCGGGGCGGTCCTGGTGGTCGTCCTGGGCGTCGGCGGGGGAGCGGTGTCCCTCTCCGCCGGGGCGTTCGCCGGGGCCGTCTGCTCGTTCGCCCTGGTGCTGCTGCTCAGCCACACCCTGGGCGGCACCACCGACCGGGTCGTCCTCTCCGGGGTGGCCGCGATGCAGCTGTTCTCCGCGCTCACCTCGTTCGTGGTGATGACGTCGGCCGACGCCGAGCAGACCCGCGGGGTGCTGTTCTGGCTGCTCGGCTCGCTCAGCGGGGTCGGCTGGAGCGAGGTCGCGTTCTGCTCCGCCGTCCTCGCCGTCTGCCTGGTGGTCTGCCTGGCCCACGCCCGTACGCTCGACGCGTTCGCCTTCGGCCAGGACGCGGCCGCCGCGCTCGGCGTCGACGTGGCGCGCACCCGGATCGTGCTGCTGTGCGTCACCGCCCTGCTGACCGCGGCCCTGGTGAGCGCGGCCGGGGCCATCGGCTTCGTCGGCCTGGTCCTGCCGCACGCCGCCCGCGCCCTCTGCGGCTCGGGCCACCGGCGGCTCCTGCCGGTCACCGCGCTCGCCGGGGCCGTGTTCCTGGTGTGGGTCGACACCCTCGCCCGGACCGTGCTGGACCCGCAGGAAGTGCCGGTCGGCGTGGTCACCGCCCTGATCGGGGTGCCCGCCTTCGTCCTCGTCCTCCACCGCACCCGGAGAACGACATGACGCACCCGGAGACCTCCCCGGCACACTCCGCCGCGCCCGCCGCGACCTCCGCCGGACTGCGTGCCGAGCGGATCGGCCGGGAGGCGGGCGGGCGGCTCATCCTCGATGGGGTGGACATCGCCCCGCCGCCCGGGGCCACCGTCGGGCTCCTCGGCCCCAACGGCTCCGGCAAGTCCACCCTGCTGCGTATCCTCGCGGGCCTCCTCGCACCGGCCACCGGCGTCGTCACCCTGGACGGCGACCCGCTGCCCGCCCTCGGCCGCCGTACCGTCGCCCGCCGGATCGCCGTCGTCGACCAGCACGCCGTCACCCAGGTCGACCTCAGCGTCCTGGACGTCGTACGCCTCGGCCGCATCCCGCACCGGCGCGCCTGGTCGGCCCCCGACCGCACCGACGAGGAGGCCGTCGCCGACGCCCTGCGGCGCACCGGCCTCGCCGAACGGGCCGGACAGTCCTGGCACACCCTGTCCGGCGGCGAACGCCAGCGCGTCCAGATCGCCCGCGCCCTGGCCCAGCAGCCCCGCGAACTCCTCCTGGACGAACCGACCAACCACCTCGACATCCAGCACCAGCTGGATCTGCTCGCCCTGGTCGCGGCGCTCCCCGTCACCAGCGTGATCGCCCTGCACGACCTCAACCTCGCCGCGATGTTCTGCGACCGGCTCACCGTGATGACGGCGGGCCGGGTCGTCGCCTGCGGCACTCCGCACGACGTGCTCACCGCCGAACTCATCGAGCAGGTCTACCGGGTGCGTGCCGTCGTCACCCCGGACGGACCGGACGGGCGCCCCTCGGTACGGTTCCTGCCGCGCCGCTGACCGGCGGCGGGAGCGTCCCCGGACAGCCCGCCGGGCGGGCTCGGAAGTACGAGCCCGCCCGGCGGCCGAGGACATCGGAGCGGCCCGGAGGCCGCTTACCGGTGCGAGAGGGTCAGCGGCGACGGCCCTGGCCGAACTCGCCGCCGGCGTCCTTCCCGGTGCCCATGTCCTTGCCGTCCGCGTAGTCGATCTTCTCCTTGCGGACCTCGGCGGAGACCTCCTTCTGCTCGGTGACCCGGTTGGTCTCCAGCCGGACCCGCTCCACCGGCACGGCCTCCTTGCGCACGGTGGCGCGCTCCGCGTGCAGGGTGACCTCGACGTCCTGCTCGCCGATGTCCGTGGTGCCCGTGGTTTTCTCGCCGGGCTGCATCGGCTCCCGGACCACGCGCACCTCTTCGTGGGACACCGGCACGGTCCGGGTGACCTCCTCGGTCACCACGTACTTGTGCAGCCGCGCCCTGCCGCTCTCGTACTCCTCCGTGCCGACGTGCAGCTCCTCCTCCGAGCGGATCAGCTCGTCGGTGCCGCTGACGTCCTTGCCGCCCATGTCGGCTGCCCGGTGCGTGCCCGCGCCGGCGCCCGCCAGCGGGCGTGCCCCGGCGGAGGTGTCCGCGTCGCGGTGCCTGCCGGTACCGCTGCCCGCTCCCGCCATGCCCGCTCCCGTCGTGCCCTTCCCGGTCGCCTTCGCGCCGGGGGCCGTCCCGGTCCTGCCGGTCATGCCCGCGGCACCCGCCGCGCCCATCGTCCCGGTCCCGGCGGCGGTCGGCGTGTCCGTGCCGGTCCGCCGGTTCTCACCGAGGTTGCCGGACTTGCGGGACAGACCGTAGTGCCGGTACAGCTCCTCCTCCTCGGCGACGGAGAGGTGGGCGTCCGCGTCCACCCGGGGCGCGTCCTTGACGCTCTCCTTGGGATGGGCGACGTGCAGGTCGGAGCCCACGCGACGGGCCCCGGCGAGCGGGACGAAGCTCTCCTTCATGCCGAACAGGCCGGTCTTGACCGTGACCCAGTCGGGCTTGCCGGTCTCGTCGTCGACGTAGACCCGGCCCACGCTGCCGACCTTCTCGCCATCGTTGTCGTACACGGTCAGACCGTCGAGCTCGCCGGAATCCGTGAAACCGTCAGCGGCTGCCATAACCGATGCCTCCTCCCGGGCACGCCCTGTGGGTGGCTCCACCAGAGGTGGCGCGTCCGGCTTCCATCGGGCCCCACCCCCCTTCACGCTGCAACCGCCCGCGCGCGCCCGGTCGCGGCGGGTGCATGCCCGGGACGGCCCGCCGGAGGCCCGGTGAGCGGCCCCGGGCCCGGTCCGGCGGGTCCGAGCGGCGGCGAACGGAGTTAGGCCGAACGAGTGAGCGGGGTGGTGCCGCGCCCCGGAGCGGGTCGTGGCGGACACGGCGAAGGCGCTGGGGTCCGACCGGTGATGTACCGGTCGGACCCCAGCGCCTTCGCGTGACCCGTCGTCCTACTCCTGGGTGAGCATCCCGCTCCGCAGCTTGCCCAGCATCCGGCTCAGCAGCCGGGAGACGTGCATCTGCGATATGCCCAGCTCCACACCGATCTGCGCCTGGGTCATCTCCTGGCCGAAGCGCATGTCGATGATCCGGCGTTCCCGTTCGTCGAGTTCATGGAGGAGCGGCGCGAGCGCGTGGAGGTTCTCGACGGTCTCCATCGCGGGGTCCGGCTCGCCGAGGATGTCGGCGAAGGTCCGCGCCGCCGTCTGGTGGGGCCCGCCCTCGGTGGAGTCGGTCGGCATGTCCAGGGAGCCCGCCGTATAGCCGTTGGACGCGACGATGCCCTCGGTGACCTCGGACTCCTCGATACCCAGATGCCGTGCCAGCTCCGGCACGGAGGGGTCCCGGTCGAGATCGGCGGCCAGGGACTCCTTGGCCTTGGCCAGGTCCACCCGCAGCTCCTGGAGCCGCCGCGGCACGTGCACGGACCAGCTGGTGTCGCGGAAGAACCGCTTGATCTCGCCGACGATGTACGGCACGGCGAACGAGGTGAACTCAACCTCGCGGGAGAGGTCGAACCGGTCGATCGCCTTGATCAGCCCGATCGTGCCGACCTGGATGATGTCCTCCATGTCGCCGCTGCCCCGGTTGCGGAAGCGGTTGGCGGCGAAGCGGACGAGCGACAGGTTCATCTCGATGAGGGTGTTGCGCGCGTACTGGTACTCGTGCGTTCCCTCCTCCAGCACCTGGAGACGGTCGAAGAAGAGACGCGAGAGACGGCGCGCGTCCAGCGGGGCGACCTTCCCGGCGTCCTCGATCCACGGCAGTTCCTCCGTGGCGCCCGCCCGCTCCGCACCGGCGATCTGCGCCCTGTGCTCCGTCATCCCGTCACGCTCCCCAGCTGGTAGGCCATGAGATTTACTCGCCTTCCCCGAGGTAGGGCTCTCATACGTGCGGAAGCGAGTTGATCTGGCCACTTGGCGCGAGTTGGCCAGAACTAGCTGTTATTCGGCGCTGAAGCGCCGTCACCTCCGCAGGCCGGCCGGCCTGCGGACCCACAGAACCGCCCCACCGGTACGGGGGAGCCCGGTGGGGCGGTCGCCACAAGAGTGCCACAGGCGAGCGGGCGTTGGGACCGGACCGGCGCGTATTGGCCCACGGATGAGTCGAATTCGCCGCTCGCGGGCGCGGGCGTGCGCCCGCACCCCGGCTCGCGCCGATACCCGGCCCGGACGTGGACCGGGGCCCCGCTCCGGACGCGGAGTCGAGCACGGACCCTGACCGTGATCCGGGGGTCCTCGGCGGGTGGCGGCCTCCCGCGGCGGTGTTGATTGCGGCCTCGTGAACAGACGGCGGGGGAGGAATACGGCCACGTCGGCGTGGGCTTTCCCCAGAGGCGGAGGACCGGCACCGGCCCCCGCCCTCGCCCCTCGCCGACGACCCGGAAAGGCACCAGGCCCCGTGCAGCACCCCGGCAGCCCCACGGCACCCCAGCAGGCCCGCCCCGAGACGGCGGACCCGGCCGCCCCGTCCCGCCCCCACCCGTTGGACAACCCGGCCCGTTCCTCCCTCACCGGGCCGCACGCCCACTTCGCCGAACGTCGCGGGCGGATCCTGCGCTATCCCGTCGACGTCAGCCCGTGGCTGGCGCTGCCCGACGCTCCGGACGCCCAGGACTGGGACGACGTCGCGTCGCTCGCCGGGCCGGGCGTCCCGGTGACCCTGACCGCGTTCCGGGAGCCGCCGCCGCCCGACTGGGAGATCGTCTTCCACGCCGAGGGCGTCCAGCTCGTCGACGCGTCGGTGGCCGCGGAACCGGATCCGGAGGCGGTCCGGCTGGGCCCGGCCGACGTGCCGGAGATGCTGGACCTGGTCGCCCGCACCCGCCCCGGCCCGTTCCTGCCGCGCACCATCGAGATGGGCGCCTACCTGGGCATCCGGCGGAACGGGGCGCTGGTGGCCATGGCGGGGGAGCGGCTGCACCCGCCCGGCTGGACCGAGATCAGCGGGGTCTGCACGGACGAGTCCGTACGGGGGCAGGGGCTGGCGAGCCGTCTGGTCCTGGCGGTCGCGCACGGAATCCGGGAGCGCGGCGAGACCCCGTTCCTGCACGCGGCCGGGTCCAACACCGGAGCGATCAGGCTCTATGAATCGCTCGGCTTCCGGCTCCGCCGCCGTACGCAGTTCCTCTCCGCGCTCCCTCCGGCGAGGCCCGCACCGGCGGACACCTCCCGCGGGCCCTCGCTCCCCTGACCCGGCACCGCCCGCCCGCCGCCGTACCGACCCGGCGGGTGGCGAAAGCACCGCACCGAAGGCCCCGGACCGAAAGCGCCGGGCCGGAAACCCCCGTCCAGGACTTTCGGCACCCGCTGAGGGCCCTATGCCCTCCTGCGCCGAGGTCCCGGTCCCGGTCAACTGGTAGGGACCGGCCGGAACCGCGGGCGGCGCCGAGACCAGCGGGAGGACAGGCCGTGGCCATGAGGAAGCCGCGCATGGCACGGAACCCGGACGCGACCGCGCCCGGCAGGGGAGCGGAACGGGTCCCCGACGGCTCCGGCCTCGCCGCCGACTCCGATCCCGGCGTCGTCGCGGCGTCCGCGGGCCGGATCGGGAACGGGCCGCTGCTCGCCGGGCTGGCGCTGCTGACCGCGCTGGTGGTGTTCCTCGACGCCACGACGGGCAACGACCTGCGCGTCGTGCCGCTGCTCGTCGTCGTCCCGGCCCTGGCCTCCGTCTACTGCACCCTCCGCCAGACGATCTGGGTGGCGGTGTGGATCACCATCGTCGTCGTCGGTTTCCGGGCGGGCGCGGACGGCACGTTCTGGGACTTCGTCTTCGGCATCGGCTTCGCCGTGCTCGCCTGCGCCCTCGGGGTCGCCGCCTGCGCGGCCCGTATCCGGCACGCCACCGAGATGGCGCGGCTGCGCTCGGCCGCCGTCGCCCTGCAACGCCAGATCCTGCGGCCCCTGCCCGTCGTCACCGGCCACGTCCTCGCGCACGGGCTCTACGAGCCCATCGAGGAGGACCGCTTCGTCGGCGGCGACATCTACGAGGTCGTCGAATCGCCCCACGGGACCCGGGTGATCATCGGCGACGTGCAGGGCAAGGGGATCGCGGCCATCGGCGCCGGATTCGCCGCCATCGCCGCGTTCCGCGAGGCGGCGATCCGCGAGCCCACGCTGACCGGAGTGGTGGAGGCCCTGGAGGCCGCCGTCGTCCGGCACAACGCCTTCTCCGCCCAGACCGGCGAGGCCGAGCGCTTCGTCACCGCGCTGGTGCTCGGCTTCGACGGCAGCGGCCGGGTGGAGGCCGTGAACTGCGGCCACCTGCCGCCGCGGCTGCTGCACGACGGCCGCGCCGCGGCCGTCACGCTCCGGCGGACCTCCGTACCGCTCGGCCTCGCCGGACTCAGCCGGGAGACCCGCGCCGCGGAGTCGTTCGGCCTCCCGCCGGACGCGACGCTCCTCGTCGTCACCGACGGCGTGACCGAGGCGCGTGACGTCACCGGGGCGTTCTACCCCCTGGACGAACGGGTCGGGCGCTGGGCCGGACACGGACCGCAGGAACTGCTCGACGCCCTCCAGGCCGACCTCGGCGACTTCTCCGACGGCGTCCGGCGCGACGACATCGCCGCGCTGGCCCTGCGGAGCGCCCCGGCCGACGACCGGCTGCCCCGCCGGCCCGCCGCTGTCTGAGCGACCGCCCTCGGGGATGCGTCTCTCATGTCCCCACGGGACTGATGTCGCGCGGGGACATTTTCAGGTGTACGGTGCATGTATGGCCATGGAACGGAAAGACCCGGAACGCGGTCAACCGGAGCGGCGCACCCGCAAGGCCCGGCGCACCCGCGACACCCTGGCGAAGGCCGCGTTCGAGCTGGTACTCGCACGGGGCCTGCGGAAGGTCACGGTCGAGGAGATCGCGGAGGCCGCGGACGTCGACCGCCGGACCTTCAGCCGGTACTTCCCGAGCAAGGAGGCCGCCGTCCTCGACTCCCTGCGGGGCGACGGCGACCGGATCAACGAGGCCCTGCGGGCCCGCCCCGCCTCCGAACCCCCGCTCCTCGCCTACCGGCGGGCCGTGCTCGCCTGGCTCGCCGACCCGGACGCCGAGCCCTGGCACCGCCGCCCCCGGATCTTCGACCTGCTGGTCGTCGCCGAGGAGGAACCGGCCCTCTACGCCGCGTTCCACCACATCCGGGTGGACGCCCAGGAGGACTCCGTCGCCATCGTGGCGGCCCGGCTCGGGGTCGATCCCCGAAAGGACATCCGGCCGGCCGTGACCGTCGCCGCCGGGGCGGGCGCCCTGCTCGCCGCACAGGCCGCATGGGTGCGCGGAGGGCGGCCCGAGGCCCTGCCCGAGCTGGTCGCCGAGGCGTTCGACGCCCTGACGGGCGATCTGCTCGGAGCCCGTACCCCCCTTCCGGCCCCCGGCGCCCGCCGAGGCGTCGGCGCACCGGGCACCACAGAACGAGAAGAACAGACAGAACAAGAGGCAGCTTCATGAGCACCACCGCCCCCACGTCCACCGCCCCCACGTCCACCGCCCCCACGTCCGCCGCTCCCGAGTTCGCGGGCCGTACCGCCCTCGTCACGGGCGGCGCCTCGGGCATCGGCCTCGCCCTCTCACGTCGGCTCGCCGCCGGCGGCGCCACGGTCGTCGTCGCCGACCACGCCGAGGGCAAGGCGCGCGAGGCCGCCGCCGAGCTGGAGAGCGCCGGAGCCCGCGCCGTCGCCGTCGCGATGGACGTGACCGACCCGGTCTCCGTCGAGGCGGGCGTGCGGTTCGCCGTCGACACCTTCGGCGCCCTGCACCTGGCCGTGAACAACGCCGGTATCGCCGGGCCCGGCAACCCCACCGAGGCGTACGGGATCGAGGACTGGGACCGGGTCCTCGCCACCAACCTCAGCGGCGTCTTCTACTCGATGCGGTGCGAGATCCCCGCCATCGTCGCCGCGGGCGGCGGCGCGATCGTCAACATGTCCTCCATCCTCGGCACCAACGGCTTCGCGGGCTCGCCCGCCTACGTCGCGGCAAAGCACGGCGTCGTCGGTCTCACCAAGACCGCCGCCCTCGAATACGCCGCGCAGAACGTCCGGATCAACGCGGTCGGCCCCGGCTTCATCGACACCCCGCTGCTGAAGAACGCCGACCCCCAGGCCCGCGCGCACCTGATCTCCCTGCACCCGGCCGGACGCCTCGGCACCGCCGAGGAGGTGGCGGAGCTCACCGCGTTCCTGCTCTCCGACAAGGCCTCCTTCATCCACGGCAGCTACCACCTGGTCGACGGCGGCTACTCCGCCCCCTGACCACACACCCCAAGGGGGCGAAGCGAACGAGGAAGAAGTAAGGAAGAGTTATGAAAGCCGTTCAGTACCGTGCCGTCGGCGCCGCCCCCGAGGTGGTCACCGTCCCCGACCCCGAGCCGGGCCCCGGCCAGGTCCTGCTGAAGGTCACCGCCGCCGGCGTCTGCCATTCGGACATCGCCGTGATGAGCATGCCCGCCGAGCAGATCCGCTTCCCGCTGCCCCTCACCCTGGGACACGAGGGCGTCGGCACGGTCGCCGCCCTCGGCGACGGCGTCGACGGCTTCTCGACCGGGGACCCCGTCGCGGTCTACGGTCCCTGGGGCTGCGGCACCTGCGTCAACTGCGCGGAGGGCAGGGAGAACTACTGCCTGCGCGCCGGGGAGCTGGGCATCCTGCCGCCCGGTCTCGGCGCGCCCGGCGCGATGGCCGAGTACATGGTCGTCGACGACCCCCGCCACCTCGTGCCGATCGACGGCCTCGACCCGGTGACGACGGTGCCGCTCACCGACGCCGGGCTCACCCCGTACCACGCCATCGCGCGCTCCCGGTCGAAGCTGGTGCCCGGCTCCACCGCCGTCGTCATCGGCACCGGCGGCCTCGGCCATGTCGCCATCCAGCTCCTGCGGGCCATGACCGCGGCCCGGGTGATCGCCCTCGACGTCACCGAGGACAAGCTCGCCCTGGCCCGGACGGTCGGCGCCCACGAGACGGTCCTCTCCGACGAGAACGCCGCCGCCCGGGTGCGGGAGCTGACCGCCGGACGCGGCGCGCACGTCGTCCTCGACTTCGTCGGAGCACCGCCCACGGTACGGACCGCGGGAGCCGTGGCACGTGTGGACGGTGACGTCACGATCGTCGGCATCGGCGGCGGGGCGCTCCCGGTCGGCTTCGGCGCCCTTCCGTACGGGACCAACGTCAGCGCCCCCTACTGGGGTTCGCGCAAGGAACTGGCCGAGGTCCTCGACCTGGCCCGCGCCGGAGCGGTGGACGTCCACGTCGAGACGTACGGCATCGACGAGGCCCCGGCCGCCTACGAACGCCTCCACGCGGGCCGGGTCAACGGCCGCGCCGTCATCCTTCCGGGCGGCTGACCCCGACGCCCCCCCGGGCTGCCCCACGCGGTCGCCCCTTCGCACCGGCCGGAGAATTCCCGGTGCGAGGCGGGGGCCGCCGTTACACTCGGCCTCATGGGTTCGTACTACTACTTCCGCTAATTCCCGGCCCGGACGGCCGCCGCGCTCCACGCCCCTCCGCGCGTCCTCACCGACGCCCCGAGACGGGTGACACGGGCCGCGTGCGCCCCGCCGTCCCCTCCGCCGTCCGGCATCCACGCCCCGCTCCCGCCGCGCCCCGGTGCGCGCCGACGCGGGCCGTCACTCAGGGAAAAGGCACCCATGCACCCCCAGCGGCGCGACCGCGCCCAACTGACCCTCAAGGACGTCTCCAAGGCGTACGGGGACCGCTCCGTACTCGACCAGGTGACCCTCACCGTACGGCCGGGTGAGAAGGCCGCCGTCATCGGCGAGAACGGCTCCGGGAAATCGACGCTGCTCAGGCTGCTGGCCGGGGCCGAGGAACCGGACAGCGGAGAACTCACCGTCCGCTTCCCCGGCGGCACCGGCCACCTCGCCCAGACTCTCGGCCTCGACCCGGCCGGGACCGTGCAGGACGCCGTCGACGCCGCCCTCGCCGGACTCCGCGACCTCGAACACCGCATCCGCCGGGCGGAGAAGGCCCTCTCCGAACGCGCACCCGGCGACCCCGGGCCCACCGACGCGGAACTCACGGCCTACGGAGACCTCCTCACCGCCTACGAGGACCGCGACGGCTACCGGGCGGACGCCCGTACCGAAGCGGCCCTGCACGGTCTCGGCCTCGCCCACCTCACCCGCGACCGGGTCCTCGACACCCTGTCCGGCGGCGAGCAGTCCCGGCTGGCCCTGGCCTGCGTCCTGGCCGCCGCCCCCGAACTGCTGCTGCTCGACGAGCCGACCAACCACCTGGACGCACCGGCCGTCGGCTGGCTGGAGGACCATCTGCGGGCCCACCGGGGCACCGTCGTCACGATCACCCACGACCGGGCGTTCCTGGAACGGGTCACCTCGGTGATCCTGGAGGTCGACCGCGATCTGCGCACGGTCCTGCGGTACGGCGACGGCTGGGAGGGCTACCGCGCCGCGAAGGCCGCCGCCCGCCGCCGCTGGGCCCAGGAACACCAGGAGTACCTGGACGACCTGGCCCACGCCGAAGCGCTGGCCGAATCCGCCGGGCAACGGCTCGCGTCCACCGGGAAGGACCCGGGGCAGGGCTTCGGCAAGCACCGCCGGTCGCACGAGGCGAAACTGTCCGGCCGGGTCCGGGCCGCCCGGACCCGGCTGGAGATCCTGCGCCGGACCCCCGTACCGGCTCCGCCCCGTCCCCTCGCCTTCACCGGCCGCCCGGTGGTGACCGGAACAACGGCGGCGGCCGGGGGCCGGGACACGGCGCCCCGGGTGCTTCTCGAAGCGGACGCCGTCTCCGTGGGCGACCGCCTCCACCTGCCGTCCCTGCGGGTCGGGCCCGGAGCGCGTCTCCTGGTCACCGGGGAGAACGGGGCGGGAAAGACGACGCTGCTGCGTGTCCTCGCCGGGGACCTCGTCCCCGACGCGGGCACGGTCCACCGCCACGCCCGGGTCGGCTACCTCCCGCAGGAGCTGCCCGCGCGGCCGACCCGGCGCACCCTGCTCGCGGCCTACGCGGCGGGCCGCCCCGGCCTCCCCGACGAGTACGCCGACGAACTGCTGGCCCTCGGGCTGTTCCGCGAGGAGGACCTGGCCGTGCCGGTGGCCGCCCTCTCCATCGGTCAGCAGCGCAGGCTGGCCCTGGCCCGCCTCGTGACCCGGCCGGCCGACCTGCTGGTGCTGGACGAGCCGACGAACCACATCGCGCTGAGCCTGGTCGAGGAGCTGGAACAGGCCCTGGAGCTGTACCCGGGGGCGGTCGTGGTGGTCTCGCACGACCGCGGCTTCCGGGCCCGCTTCGCCGGGGACGTGCTGGAGCTGCGGCACGGCCGCCCCGTGGGGGCGCTCGCGGTGTAGATCGGCGGCCCGTTGTCCTCGGGGCGTCCCCTGCGGTACCTCAGGTGCCGGAGGGGGGACGCCCGGGGGTCCCGTCCGCCCCGCGCACCGCCGCGAGCAACCGCTCGACGAAGACCCGCTGGGCCGTGATCAGCCGCTCGGCGGCCTGCTCCGGCGTACACCAGGCGAACCGGTCCATCTCCGGGAACTCGCGCTGTACGCCGGAGCCGCGTGGCCACTCCATCGTGAAGGTCCCCGGGACGATCGACGCCACATCCAGCTCCGCCCGGACCGCCCACACCGTGACCGTCTTGCCGCCGCGCTGACGGACCTCGCCCAGGGCGGTCCAGTCGCCGGGCGGCACCGGGACCCCCAGCTCCTCCGTGAACTCGCGCCGGGCGGCGGCCTCCGGCTCCTCCTCGGTGCCGTACTCGCCCTTGGGCACCGACCAGGCGGCCGCCTCCCGCCGCGCCCACAGGGGTCCGCCCATGTGCCCGATCAGCACCTCCACGTCCTCCGCGCCGGGCCGAGCGCCGCCGGGCCCGGTGCCCGCCGCACGGAAGAGCAGAAGTCCCGCACTGCGCCGGGAGCGTCTGGGAGTCGACATAGCGCCAAACCTACGTCTTGCGGTAGCCGTACGCCTCCGTGGCCGCCGCCTCCACCGCCGCCAGGTCGCCGCCCGCCGACGCCGTGACCACGGCCGCCACCGCGCCCTCCACGAACGGCGCGTCGACCAGCCGGGAGTCCGGAGGCAGTTCGTCGCCCTCGGCCAGCATCGCCTTCACGGTGAGGACCGCGCTGCCCAGATCGACGAGGACCGCGACGCCCGCGCCCCGGTCCACCCCGGCGGCCGCGCGCCCGATCAGCTCGGCGCTGGTCCCGAGCCCGCCGTTCGGGAGCCCGCCGGCCGCCGCGACCGGCGCGGTCACCCCGCCCGCGGCGAGCCCCCGGGCCAGCTCCGCCACCGACTCCGCGACCGGACCGCTGTGCGAGACGAGGACGATGCCCACCTGCCGCCCGCCGCTCATGCGCCGCCCCCGTCCGCCGCGGTCCGCGCCAGGGCCTCGACCAGCAGCGCCGCCGACGTCGCGCCCGGGTCCTGATGGCCGATGCTGCGCTCACCGAGATAGCTGGCCCGGCCCTTGCGCGCCCGCAACGGAACCGTCGCCTCCGCGCCCGCGCGGGCCGCGTCAGCGGCGCCCTCGAACGACGAGCCCAGCGCCTCGGCCGCGGGCAGCAGCGCGTCGAGCATCGTCTTGTCCCCGGCCTGCGCCCCGCCCAGCTGCCCCACCGCGGCGACCCCGGCCGCGAACGCCTGGGCGAACCGCTCCGGCGTCACCTCGGCGTCCTCCCCGAGGGCCTTGCCCGTGCGGCGCAGCAGCGTCCCGTACAGCGGGCCCGAAGCGCCGCCGACCGTCGAGACGAGCTGCCGCCCGGCCAGCGAGAGCACGGCGCCCGGGGTGGCGGGGGAGTCCGCCTCCAGCGCGGCGGTCACCGCCGCGAAGCCGCGCCGCAGGTTGCTGCCGTGGTCGGCGTCCCCGATCGCCGAGTCCAGCTCGGTGAGGCGGTCCGCCTCCCGCTCCACGACGGCCGCGACGGCGGCCATCCAGCGACGGAAGAAGTCGGCGTCGAGCACGTGATCTCCTGTTCCTCGGTCCGGCCCGGTCCTGGCGTGCGGGTCAGCAGCCCCAGCGGAGCGCGGCCGTGCGCACGGGCGCGTCCCACAGCCGCAGCAGCTCCTCGTCCGCCTGGCACAGCGTCACCGAGCAGCCTGCCATGTCCAGGGACGTCACATAGTTCCCGACGAGCGTACGAGCCACCGGAACGCCCCGCTCGGACAGCACCCGCTGGACCTCGGCGTTGAACCCGTAGAGCTCCAGCAGCGGTGTGGCGCCCAGACCGTTGACCAGGACCAGCACGGGGCCGGCCGGGCGCAGGTCCTCCAGCACCGCGTGGACGGCGTAGTCCGCGATCTCCCCGGACGTCATCATCGGCCGCCGCTCACGCCCCGGCTCCCCGTGGATCCCGATGCCCAGCTCCAGCTCCCCGGACGGCAGGTCGAAGGTGGGGCTGCCCTTCGCCGGAGTGGTGACGGAGCTCAGCGCCACCCCGAAACTCCGCGAGGCCCCGTTCACCTGCCGCGCCACCGCCGCCACCCGCTCCAGCGGGGCGCCCTCGTCGGCCGCCGCCCCGGCGATCTTCTCCACGAACAGGGTCCCTCCCGTGCCGCGCCGCCCGGCGGTGAACGTGCTGTCGCTGACGGCCACGTCGTCGTCCACCACCACCTGGGCGACCCGGAGGCCCTCCTCCTCGGCCAGCTCGGCGGCCATCTCGAAGTTGAGGACGTCCCCGGTGTAGTTCTTGACGACGAAGAGCACCCCCGCCCCGCTGTCCACGGCAGCGGCCGCCCGCACCATCTGGTCGGGCACCGGCGAGGTGAAGACCTCCCCAGGACAGGCGGCCGACAGCATCCCGGGCCCGACGAACCCGGCGTGCAACGGCTCGTGCCCCGATCCGCCCCCGGAGACGAGCGCCACCTTCCCCGCGACGGGGGCGTCCCGCCGGACGACGACCCGGTTGTCCACGTCGACGGACAACTCCGGATGGGCCGCGGCCAGACCGCGCAGGGCGTCGGCGACGACGGTCTCGGGGACATTGATGAGCATGTTCATGCCTGTCTCCTGGTGCGGCTTCGGGCGGGTCCGGCGATCCGCCGGGCATCTCCCACCGATTGTGCAGCCGCGTCGTGGGGAGCGCATGGCCTTCACCCGCTTGTCCTGGGAGCGTGCGTCGCTGTCGCCCTCCGGGGCTCACGTACGGGTGGCGCCGGTGCGAGTGACGCGGCGGCTGTACCCGTGCCCGACGGTAAAGCCCTGCCCAAGACAACGCCATGAATGGCTAAGGCTTGCCTTACCTCATGTTCAATTCTGCGCCCCCCGGCCCCCCACGCGTGAACGGGCATCCGGTCGGTGACGGCCGTGCCGATGCGACCGCGCCGGACAGTCGCGCCGCTCGGCCCTCTTCGCGGACGGGGACGTGGGGGCGCTCCGGGGCAGGGCCCGAGAGGCGTGACAGGCCAGGTCCGAGGCCGCTCGCGGCCGGACGGGGCATGGGCGGGGTCAGCCGCCGCAGTCCACTTCGACGGCGCGCTCTCCGCCTCCCTTCCACGGCGGAAGGGGCGCGCCGCCCGGCTGCCAAGAGGTGCCGGAGCGGGTTCCGGCGGTCGTTCGCCGGACTCCTCCGCCAGGTAAGGGTCGGCTAAATTGAGCTCGCCTCGTCCGAGGTCAGAGCCCCGACCCACCATGTTCCGGAGTCCGCATGCGCCCCGTCCGCCTCTCCGTCGTCGCCACCGCGGCAGCCGTGACCGCCCTGACCGCTGTGACGGGTTGCGCCGAGAAAGCCGACGCCGGCGGTGACGGCGCGATACGGGTCACCGCCACCGACACCTCCTGCGAGGTGTCGAAGAAGAGCTTCCCCTCCGGCCACCTCCAGCTCGCCGTCGAGAACAAGGGCTCGAAGGTCACCGAGGTCTACGTCCTCTACCCCGACGACCGCATCGTCACCGAGCGCGAGAACATCGGCCCCGGGACGAAGGCGAACATCACCGCGGAGATCAAGGCCGGTTCGTACGAGATCGCCTGCAAGCCCGGCATGAAGGGCGACGGAATCCGGCAGCAGGTCGAGGCCACCGGCGGCAAGGCCGTCCAGCGCGACCCCGAACTGGACGCGGCCGTCGCGGCCTACCGGCAGTACACGCTCGACCAGGCGGAGGAGACCCTTCCGCTCGCCAAGGCGTTCACCGACGCCGTCAGGGCCGGAGACGTCGAGGCAGCGAAGAAGGCCTACGCGCCGTCACGCATCGGCTGGGAGCGCACCGAACCGGTCGCGGAGTCGTTCGGCGACATCGACCCCAAGGTCGACCTCCGCGAGGACGGACTGGAGGAGGGCCAGGACCTGGAGAAGGACTGGACCGGCTGGCACCGTCTCGAGCGGTCCCTGTGGCACGACAAGAAGATCACCGCCCGGGACAAGGAACTCGCCGACCTGCTCATCAAGGACCTGACCGTCTGGCAGAAGAAGGTCGGGACGGCGGAGATCACCCCGACATCGATGGCCAACGGCGCCAAGGAACTCCTCGACGAGGTCGCCACCGGCAAGGTCACCGGTGAGGAGGAGCGCTACAGCCACACCGACCTGGTCGACTTCAAGGGCAACGTCGAGGGCGCGCAGAAGTCCTACGAACTCCTCAAGCCGGTCGCCTCGAAGAACGACGCGGCCCTCACCAAGGAGCTGGACACCCGGTTCGCGGAGCTGAACACGCTGCTCGACCAGTACCGCGCGGACAAGGACAGCTACGTCTTCACCTCCTACGACAAGGTGGGCAAGGCCGACCGCAAGGAACTGTCCGACGGCGTCAACGCGCTGGCCGAGCCGCTGTCGAAGCTCGCCGCCGCCGTGGCGAAGTAGCCGACGGCGAGAGCGGAGCAACGGGTATGACCGACGCCTCGCACGGCCCGGACGCCTCGCACGGCACTGACGAGGTCCCGCCGGCCACGGGCCGCCCCTCGCGGCGCTCGGTGATCGGCTGGGGCGGCGCCGGGCTCGTCCTGGGCGCCGGAGGTGCCGGGGCCGCGGCGGTCGCCCTGCCGGACGGCTCGCGGTCCAAGGACCGGGCGGGCGCCGCGGTGCCGTTCCACGGCGAGCACCAGGCGGGCATCGCCACGGCCGTCCCCGACCGGCTCCACTTCGCCGCCTTCGACGTCACCACCGAGGACCGCGCCGCGCTCGTCCAGCTCCTCAAGGACTGGACGAGCGCGGCCGCCCGGATGACCCGGGGCGACGCGGTCGGCGAGGGGGCCTTCGGCGGGCTGCCCGAGGCGCCCCCGGACGACACGGGCGAAGCGCTCGGCCTCAAGCCGTCCCGGCTCACCCTGACCGTGGGGTTCGGGCCCTCGCTGTTCGCCGCCGACCGCTTCGGCCTGGAGCGGCGCAGGCCCGGCGCGCTGGTCGGACTGCCGAAGTTCCCGGGCGACAACCTCGACGCCGCGCGCAGCGGCGGAGACCTCTGCGTCCAGGCCTGCGCCGACGACCCCCAGGTCGCGGTGCACGCCCTGCGCAACCTCGCCCGCATCGGCTTCGGCAAGGTCACGGTCCGCTGGTCGCAGCTCGGCTTCGGCAAGACCTCCTCGACCACCCCCGACGCGCAGACCCCGCGCAACCTCTTCGGTTTCAAGGACGGCACCAGCAACATCCCGGGCGGCGACCGGGCGCTGCTGGACCGTCACGTCTGGGTCCCCCCGGCCGACGGGCCCGACTGGATGGTCAAGGGGGCCTATCTCGTGGCACGCCGGATCCGGATGCACATCGAGACCTGGGACCGCACCTCGCTGCGGGAGCAGGAGGACGTCATCGGCAGGGACAAGGGCGAGGGCGCCCCGGCGGGCAAAGCCCGGGAACACGACGCGCCGTTCCTCAAGGCCATGCTGCCCACCGCGCACGTACGCCTGGCCCACCCGGACTCCAACGGCGGAGCGCGGATGCTGCGCCGCGGCTACTCCTTCACCGACGGGACCGACGGCCTCGGCCGCCTGGACGCCGGCCTGTTCTTCCTCGCCTACCAACGCGACGTACGGGACGCCTTCATCCCCGTACAGCGGAGCCTGGCGCGCGACGACGCGCTCAACGAGTACATCCAACACGTGGGTTCGGCCGTCTTCGCGATACCCCCGGGCGTCCTGGACCAGGACGACTGGTGGGGCCGCGGGCTGTTCTCCTCCTGACCACAGCAAAGGGACCAGCATGTTCGGCAACTACCTGATCGGCCTGCGCGAAGGGCTGGAGGCGAGTCTCGTCGTCTGCATCCTCGTCGCCTACCTGGTCAAGACCGGGCGCCGGGACGCGCTGCGACCGGTGTGGACCGGTATCGGCATCGCCTGCGCCATCTCGCTCACCTTCGGCGCGACCCTGGAGTTCGGCTCCCAGGAGCTGACGTTCGAGGCCAAGGAGGTGCTCGGCGGATCCCTGTCGATCATCGCGGTGGGCCTGGTCACCTGGATGGTCTTCTGGATGCGGCGTACGGCCCGTCACCTCAAGGCCGACCTGCACGGAAAGCTGGACGCCGCCCTCCAGATGGGGACGGGCGCCCTGGTCGCGACCGCCCTGCTGGCCGTGGGGCGGGAAGGACTGGAGACCGCCCTGTTCGTCTGGGCCTCGGTCCGCGCCAGCGGTGAGGGGTCCTCGGCGCCCCTGATCGGCGTGCTGCTGGGCATCGCCACGGCGATCGTGCTGGGCTACCTGTTCTACCGGGGCGCGCTCAGGATCAACCTGGCGAAGTTCTTCACCTGGACCGGGGGGATGCTCGTGATCGTCGCCGCGGGCGTCCTCGCCTACGGTGTGCACGACCTCCAGGAAGCCCGCTTCCTGGGCGGCCTGGGCGACAAGGCGTTCGACGTCAGCGCCACGATCCCGCCCGACAGCTGGTACGGCACCCTCCTCAAGGGCGTCTTCAACTTCCAGCCCGACCCGACCGTCCTCCAGGTCGTCGTGTGGTGCCTTTACCTGATCCCGACCATGGCCTTCTTCCTCGCGCCGCACCGGACCCGGGCGCCGAAGGCGGACGCGGCGGACGCGGCGCCCGCACCGTGACGGCCGCCCGGCGGTCAGGTGACCCTCACCTCGTCGCCGGTAGCCTGTTCGGGCGTCCCGGGCGGCGCGCGTACCCGGGGGAGTCCCGCCGCGTCCGTCCCCGGACCGGTGACCGCGGCGGGGACGGACGGCACGATGCGTCCGGGCATCGGACAACGCCTTCCCAGGATCCGCGCAGCACTCGGCCGATGTGCGCTCCGTAGGGTGACCCCGTGACAACCAGCGCGGCATCTCTCGTACCGGTCAACCCCACCCTGGGCGTGCTGCTCGCCGTGCTGCTGCTCGTGGCCGCGGGCGTCGCGGCCAGGTTCCGTCTCCGGCCGGACTCCCGGACGCACCGGCCCCGGGAGATCGTGGTCGCCGGGGTGCGGGCGGCCGCCCAGCTGGCCCTGGTCTCCCTGGTGATCAACTGGGCAGTGAACAACCTCCTGGCGTTGCTGGGGTTCCTCCTGGTGATGTTCGCGGTGGCGGTCCGTACCGCCGGGCGGCGGATCACGGAGAACCACACCTGGTGGCTGACGGCCGCCCCCATCGGCGCCGGAGTCGTCCCGGTGGTGGCGGCGCTGCTGCTGACCGGTCTCGTTCCGCTGAAGGGAGTCGCCCTGATTCCCGTCACCGGCATCCTCATCGGCGGCGCGCTCACGGTCACCGTTCTCGCGGGCCGGCGGGGCCTGGACGAACTCTCCCAGCGGCACGGTGAGGTGGAGGCCGCCATGGCGCTGGGGTTCCTCGACCGCGAGGCCCGCCTGGAGATCGCCCGGCCCGCGGCCTCCGACGCACTCCTGCCGGGCCTCGACCAGACGCGTACCGTCGGTCTGGTCACGCTGCCCGGCGCCTTCGTCGGCATGCTCCTGGCGGGCGCGAGTCCGCTGATGGCCGGGGCGGTACAGCTCTTCGTCCTGGTCGCGCTGATGGCGGTGCAGTCCGTGGCGGTGGCCGTGACCGTCGAACTGCTCGCCCGCCACCGGCTGTACCGCCCGTCCCCGGGTGACCGGGGCGGGGGCGGCGGGTGATCCGCGCGGGGCATGGACCGGCTGCGCGAGGAACACCGGATGACCCTGGTGCTGGTCTCCCATGAACGTCACCTGGTCGCCCGCTACGCCGACACCGCTCACCTTCTGGAGGCGGGCCGTATCACCGACAGCGGGCCCACCGGCCGACTGCTGCCCTGCTCTGAGGCTGCGCCGCTGAACGGCGGCCCGGCGGACCGCGTCACTCCTTGGAACCCTCGTCCCCGGCGGCCCCGTCGCGCCGCACCAGGCGGTAGCCGCCGGCGGGGGACGTGCGTGCCGGTGTCCTGGAACGGCCGACGGACGGGAGGAACTCGCGTGGCCTGTGCCGCCGGACGCGCCGCGCCTCATCCACCAGCGCGACCAGGACCGGCGATGTGTGCCACAGCTGACGCAGCTTTGGAGCGCTGATCCCCGCCGTGGCGGCTGCCTCCTTGAACGTCGCGCCTCTGCTCACGGCCATGGCCACTACGCGGACCGTCGCCGGAGTCCGCGACTGGCCCAGCTGAAGCCCGTGGGCCTCGGCCAGGGCCGTGGCCGCCCGTACGGCGGTGGCGAACTCCGGGTCGTTCGCGAGCCACTGCTCCAGCAGGCGCTCGGGCACATCGGCCCAGACGGCTGCCGCCCGCAGCCCGAGCCCCCGGGCGATCGCCTGTCTTATCCCGTCTGTGCGGAGGTTGTCCGCGCACGGAGACAACGGCCGTACGCTGCGCGGATGCACAGCATCGAACTCCTGCCGGACGAGGCCACCGACCGGGCCGTACGAGGCGTCTGGCGGGCCCTCGCCGCCGAGGGCCTGCCCAGTCAGGCTGCTCACCGCCACTCGACCAACCGGCCGCACCTCACTCTCGCCACGGCCGACGACCTGCCCGCCGCGACCCGGGCCGCGCTCGACCGGGCCCTGGCCGCGCTGCCCCTGGCGCTCCGCCTCGGCGGGCTGCTGCGCTTCTCCGGGCGGAGCAACGTACTGGCCTGGGAGGTCCGGCCCGACGACGCCCTGCTGGAACTGCACCGAGACGTATGGCGGCTGCTGCGCCGGACCCCGGCCGTCGACCGGGCCAACCCCCTGCTCGCTCCCGGGCGCTGGGTCCCCCACCTCACCCTCGGGCGCGGACGGGACGCGCTCTGGCCGGGGCCCGAGGACCGGTGGCTGCCCCGGGGAGCGGGGGAGCGGGGTGACTGGTCCGGGCGGTGGACCGGGGCCAGGAGCTACGACTCGGCCGCCCGGACGACGGCCCGCCTGGGCCCGGAGCCGCACTGAGCCGGACGGCGGAAGCGCACTGAGCCGGACGGCGGAAGCGCGCACGGCCGCGGTCGGCGGCCCCGGTTGCGGGGAGCGGCGGGCCGACCGACGGTGGGGCGGGGCCCCCGGGCCGCCGACGAGATCCGGCAGTACCGAGGAGGGACGATGCCCACCACCCGTGGCCGACCCCGGCACCGCGCCGGCGCCGACGCACTCCTGCGCGACCGGACGGCGGTCGTCACCGGCGCCGCCCGCGGGGTGGGAGAGGCCCTGGTGCGCCACCTGTCCGCGGCCGGGATGCGGGTGGCGCTGCTCGGGCGGGAGGAGAACGCCCTGCGCGCGGTCGCCGCTTCGCTGCCCGGCCCCTCCCTGTGCCTGGAGGCCGACGTCACCGACCGCGCCGCGCTCGCGGAGGCCGCGGAGGGGGTGGCGGCCGGACTTGGCCCCGCCGACGTGGTCGTCGCCAACGCCGGAATCGCCGTGAGCGGCCCCTTCGACCGGACCGCCGCCGACCTCTGGCAGCGCGTCATCGACGTCAACCTCACCGGTTCGGCCGACACCGCCCGCGCCTTCCTGCCGCAGCTGACCGCCACCAGGGGCTACTACCTCCAGATCGCCTCCACCGCGGCCTTCGGCTCCTCGCCGATGATGAGCGCCTACTGCGCCTCGAAGGCGGGGGTCGAGTCGTTCGCGCTCGCCCTGCGGGGCGAGGTGGAACCGCACGGCGTCCAGATCGGTATCGCCTACCTCCACTGGACCGGCACGGACATGCTCAGCGGCATCGACGACCACCCGGTGTTGGCCGCGCTGCGACGCAACCAGCCCCGCCCCGCGCGCCGCGTCCACTCTCCCGACCAGGTGGCTCAGTGGCTCACCCGGGGGATCACCGCACGGGCCCCGCAGATCTACGCCCCGCCCTGGCTCCGCTGGTGCCAGCCGCTGCGCCCCTGGTTCCCCCCGGTCGTGGCCCGCCTCGCGCGCCGGGAGCTGCGCTCGCTGCCCCCGGACACGCTGACCGCCTCCGGCGAAGTCCTGGGGGCGGGCGGCCGCGCGGACTGGAACTCCTACCGCGCGGCACGCTCCGCACCCCCGGACGGCCTCTCCTAGGTCTGGCCGAGCAGACCCGTGCGGAGCTTGGCGAGGGTGCGGCTGAGGAGACGGGAGACATGCATCTGCGACAGCCCGAGGTGCTCACCGATCTGCGCCTGGGTCATCTCCTGGCCGAACCGCAGGGAGAGCAGGGTGCGGTCCCGCTCGTCCAGCTCCCGGAGCAGCGGCGCCAGCGACAGCAGATCCTCCACCAGCTCCACACCGGGGTCCTCCTCGCCCCACAGCTCGGCGTGCGGGCGGGTCCTGGCCTGCTGGTCACCCGGACCGCTGGGCGGGACCTCCAGGGAACCGGCGGTGTACCCGTTGGACGCGATGAGCCCCTCGATGACCTCTTCCTCGTCGATACGGAGGTGGGCGGCGAGTTCGGCGACCGTCGGGTCGCGGTCCAGCTCACCGGCCAGGTGCTCCTTGGCCTTGGCGAGCGTCGTGCGCAGCTCCTGAAGGCGCCTGGGCACATGGACCGCCCAGGTCGTGTCGCGGAAGAAACGCTTGATCTCCCCGGTGATGTAGGGGATCGCGAACGAGGTGAACTCGACCTCCCGGGAGAGTTCGAACCGGTCGATCGCCTTGATCAGGCCGATGGTGCCGACCTGGACGATGTCCTCCAGCCGGCCGTCCCCCCGGTTGCGGAACCGCCCGGCCGCGAACTGCACCAGGGACAGGTTCATCTCGATCAGCGTGTTGCGTGCGTACTGGTACTCGTGCGTGCCCTCCTCAAGGGTGCGGAGGCGCTCGAAGAACAGCTTGCTGAGCTCCCGGGCGTCACGCGGGCTCACCGACGACGGATCGACGTCCGGTAGTTGTTTCCCCTCCCTCGCTGTGGTGATCCCCGTCCGCGCGTCCAGCGCCATGGCTTCCTCCTGGGCTTCAAGGGCACGCTGCAGGCTGCACCGGCCGAGCCCGGAGTACCCCGCATTCCCCTCGCCATGCCCGCCGGATGAAACGCCGAGGCGGGGACGGGGGCGCGCGGTGTCCCGTACGAGCCGGGGGGCGTACGGGACGGTGGCGCACCCCACGAACGGTCCTCCCGGGGGCCGTTCCTCCCGGAGTCCGTTCCCCCCCCCAAGGGTCAGGACTTCTTCTTCAGCGACTCCGGCTTGTGCACGGCCGAGCGCCCCGACTTGTCGCTCCTGACCTTGTACTGGGGGTCATCGGGCGAGGCGTCCACCTTCCGCCCGGCCTCCTTGCCCCGGGAGGTGATCTTCTTCTCGACCTTTCCCGTCGTCTCGTGGCCGTGGCTCTCCCACGCGACCTTGTCCCCCTGCGACAGCTTCTTCTTCGCCATGTTCATCTCCGGTGGTCCGATGCGATGTAAAGCCTCAGCCCCACCTTGAGCCCCGGAGCAGGATTCCGCGCGCAGGGAGAGGCGGCCGAGCTGAAACCCTGTAACTGTGATCATGTGGGCGCATGCACATCTCCGCTGGACGCCCCTACCCGCTGGGCGCCGCCTACGACGGCAACGGGACCAACTTCGCTCTCTTCTCCGGCTGCGCCGAGAAGGTCGAGCTGTGTCTGATCGACGACAACGGGGAGGAGCTGCGGCTCACCCTCCCGGAGGTGGACGGGGACATCTGGCACGGCTACGTCCCCGAAGCCGGTCCGGGCACCCGCTACGGCTACCGGGTGCACGGCCCCTGGGACCCGGAGCAGGGAGCCCGGTGCAACCCCGCCAAGCTGCTCCTGGACCCCTACGCGACGGCGTTCGACGGGCAGATCGACGGCCACCCCTCGCTCTGCGGCCACCACCCGGACGACGTGAACCGGCCCGACGAGCGCGACAGCCTCGGGCACGTCCCGCTCGGCGTCGTCACCGACCCCTCCTTCGACTGGGAGGAGGACCGGCCCCCCGGCCACCCGTACCACGGCACGGTCCTCTACGAGACCCACGTCAAGGGCATGACCCGGCTCCACCCCGAGGTCCCCGACGAACTGCGCGGCACCTACGCGGGCATGGCCCACCCCGCGGTGATCGACCACCTCACGGCCCTCGGGGTGACGGCGGTGGAGCTGATGCCGGTCCACCAGTTCACCCAGGACGGCTTCCTCACGGACCAGGGGCTCTCCAACTACTGGGGCTACAACACCATCGGCTTCTTCGCCCCGCACAACGCCTACGCCGCGGACCGCTCCCGGGGCGGGCAGGTCCGCGAGTTCAAGACGATGGTGAAGGCCCTGCACGCCGCGGGGATCGAGGTCATCCTCGACGTGGTCTACAACCACACCGCCGAGGGCAACGAGATGGGCCCCACCCTCTCCTTCCGCGGCATCGACAACGCCTCGTACTACCGCCTGGTCGACGAGACGCCCGCCCACTACTTCGACACCACCGGCACCGGCAACAGCCTGCTGATGCGTCACCCCAACGTGCTCCAGCTCATCATGGACTCGCTGCGCTACTGGGTGACCGAGATGCACGTGGACGGCTTCCGCTTCGACCTGGCCGCCACCCTGGCCCGGCAGTTCCACGAGGTGGACCGGCTGTCCTCGTTCTTCGACCTGGTCCAGCAGGACCCGGTCGTCAGCCGGGTGAAGCTGATCGCCGAGCCCTGGGACATCGGGGACGGCGGCTACCAGGTGGGCAACTTCCCCACGCTCTGGAGCGAGTGGAACGGACGCTACCGGGACACCGTGCGAGGGTTCTGGCGCGGCGACCAGGGGACGGTCGGCGAGTTCGCCGAGCGGCTGCTGGGCTCCTCCGACCTCTACCAGCACGACCGGCGGCGCCCCCGGGCCGGCATCAACTTCGCGGTGGCCCACGACGGCTTCACCCTGCGCGACCTCGTCTCCTACGAGGAACGCCGCAACGAGGCCAACGGCGAGGAGGGCCGCGACGGCGAGAGCGACAACCGCTCCTTCAACTGCGGCGCCGAAGGACCGACCGAGGACAGGACGGTCAACCGGCTGCGCGCCCGGCAGCAGCGCAACATCCTCACCACGCTGCTGCTGTCCCAGGGAGTGCCGATGCTCGCCCACGGCGACGAACTGGGCCGGACCCAGCAGGGCAACAACAACGTCTACTGCCAGGACAACGACGTCTCCTGGGTCGACTGGGACCTGGACGGCGAGCGGGCGGGACTCCTCGACTTCACCCGGCGGCTCGTCGCGCTGCGGCACGCGCAGCCGGTGCTGCGCCGCCGCCGGTTCCTGCGCGGCCCCGACGAGCAGGGCGGGCGGGTCGAGCAGGCCGAGGCGGTCTGGCTGCGGCCGGACGGCCGGCTCATGGCCGAGGCCGACTGGGAGCGCGACGACGCCCACGCGCTCGCCCTCTTCCTCTGCGGGGACCAGATCCAGGGCGAGGAGGCGGGCGACGCCGCCGGGAACGGACCGGTGGACTCGCTGCTGATCCTCGTGAACGGCTGGTCCGAAGGGGTGGAGTTCCAGCTGCCGCCGGTCTCCTTCGGCGCGGCCTGGACGGTGGTGCTCGACACCGCCGACCCGGACCTCGCGGACGCGGACGAGGTGGAGTTCAAGGCCGGAACCACGGTCGGCCTGACCGACCGCAGTGTGCGGGTGCTGCGACGTACCCACGGGAAGCGATGAGGTGACGGACGGACCGTCAACCGGCGGGTTTCGATAGGAAAGGTACCGACGGGGTACGTGATGCAGCGGATGACAACCTTACGTCGCCCCCCTCCGACGGAAAGGGCCTCAGATGGGCCGACTGCAACCCGCGGACCACGCGTTCGCCGGCCCCGTACCACCGGACGTCGAACCTCCGGAGCCCTGGCCGCCCGGCGCCCTCCGCACGGAGGCGCCGGCGGTCGACCAGGACGTGGCCGCGGCCGTCCAGCGGACGGCCGCTGCCGTGCTGGCGGAGTGCGTCGCCGAATCCGCGCGGCACGACCCGCGGTTCTCCGATGAGGTGGCGCGCCGGGTCGCCGACTTCACCCTGCTCGGCGGCAAGCGGATGCGGCCCCGGCTGCTGTGGTGGGCCATGCGCGCCTGCGGAGGAGCCGAGACCGAGGCGGCGCTGCGGCTGGGCGTGAGTCTGGAGCTGATCCAGACCTGCGCCCTCATCCAGGACGACGTGATGGACCGTTCCCGCACCCGGCGGGGACGGCCCGCCGTCCACATCGCCCTCGCCGAACAGGTGGGCCTCACGGCCTTCTCCGGCGCGGGCGCGGCGTTCGGAGCCTCCGCCGCCGTCCTGGCGGGGGACCTCGCGCTGGTGTGGGCCGACGACACCGTCGCCGATACGGACCTGCCGCCCGCGCGGCGACGGCAGGTGCGGGCCCTGTGGCGGGCGATGCGCGGGGAGATGGTCGCCGGGCAGTACCTGGACCTGCGCGGCCAGACCGGCGGCGGTGCCTCGGCGGCGAGCGCCCTGCGCACCGCCTGCCTCAAGAGCGCCCTGTACTCGGTGGAGCGGCCCGTGGCGCTGGGCACCGCCCTGGCCGGGGCGGACGAGTGGACCACCGACGCCCTGTGCTCGGCCAGCCGGTACGCCGGGGTCGCCTTCCAGCTCCGGGACGACCTGCTCGGCGTGTTCGGCGATCCGGCGGTGACCGGGAAGCCGTCCGGCGACGACATCCGCGAGGGCAAGCAGACCTACCTGCTGGCGGTGGCCCGTACCTGCGCGGACGCCGCCGACGACCACCGGGCGCTGGCCGTGCTCGACCGCGCCGTCGGGAACCCGGACCTCGACGAGGACGGCCTCGCCCGGGTGCGCGCCGTGCTGGAGTCCACCGGAGCCCGCACCCTGGTGGAGGACAAGGCCGAGCGCCTGGGGGACCGGGCCGCGCGGCGGCTGGCCCAGGCCGTCGACCTCGACGCGCACGCGGGCGACCGGCTGCTGAGCCTGCTGCACACGGTGGCGGGCACGCGCGCGGCCGCGCCGCCATCCGGCTCCGGCACGCCGCGCGAGCCGTCCCCCGGCGGCGAAACGCCCCTCACCCTCACCATGGTCGAAGGAGGCCGCGCCCAGTGATCACGATCAAGGGGCCAGTCGACCACGTCGTGGTGGTCGGCGCGGGACTGTCCGGGCTGTCCGCCGCGCTCCACCTGCTCGGCGCGGGCCGCCGGGTCACCGTCGTCGAACGCGACGCGCTGCCCGGTGGGCGGGCCGGTCTCCTGGCCGAGGGCGGATACCGCATCGACACCGGGCCGACCGTGCTGACCATGCCCGACCTGGTGGAGGACGCCTTCGCGGCGGTGGGCGACCGGATGGCCGACCGGCTGGAGCTGATCCGGCTCGACCCCGCCTACCGGGCCAGGTTCGCCGACGGGTCCCAGCTCGACGTGCACACCGACGGGGCCGCCATGGAGGCCGCCGTCGAACAGTTCGCCGGAGCCCGCCAGGCCGTCGGCTACCGGCGGCTGCGGAGCTGGCTGGAGCGGCTCTACCAGGTGCAGATGCGCCGCTTCATCGACGCCAACTTCGACTCGCCCCTCCAACTCCTGCACCCCGACCTCGCCCGGCTCGCCGCGCTCGGCGGCTTCGGCCGGCTCGACGCCCGGATCGGCCGCTTCGTCTCCGACGAACGGCTGCGCCGCGTCTTCTCGTTCCAGGCGCTGTACGCGGGGGTGCCCCCGGCACGGGCTCTGGCCGCGTACGCGGTGATCGCCTACATGGACACCGTGGCCGGGGTCTACTTCCCGCGCGGCGGGATGCACGCCCTGCCCACCGCGATGGCCGCGGCCGCCGCCGACGCGGGCGGCACGTTCCGCTACGGGGAGACGGTGACCCGGCTGGAGCGCTCGGGCGACCGGATCACCGCCGTCGTCACCGACCGCGAACGCATCCCGTGCGACGCGGTCGTCCTCACCCCCGACCTGCCCGTCACCTACCGCCTCCTCGGCAACGCCCCGCGCAGGCCGCTCGCGCTGAAGCACTCGCCGTCCGCGGTGATCCTGCACGCGGGCACCGACCGGACCTGGCCGGACCTGGCGCACCACACCATCTCCTTCGGGGCCGCCTGGAAGAGCACCTTCCGTCAGCTCACCCGCACCGGCGAACTGATGTCGGACCCCTCACTCCTGATCACCCGCCCCACCGCCACCGACCCCACGCTGGCCCCGCCCGGCAAACACCTCCACTACGTCCTCGCGCCCTGCCCCAACACCACGGTGGGACCCGGCGTCCAGGAGTGGCGGGAGCTGGGCCCCCGCTACCGGGACGAGCTGCTGGGATGGCTGGAGCGGCGCGAGATGCCCGGCCTGGGCGCCGCGATCGAGCAGGAAGGACTGGTGACACCGGTCGACTGGAGCGCCCAGGGACACGCGGCGGGCACCCCGTTCGCCGTGGCCCACACCTTCCCGCAGACCGGACCCTTCCGCCCCCGCAACCTGGTGCGGGGCACGGCCAACGCCGTCCTCGCCGGCTGCGGCACCACCCCCGGTGTCGGTGTGCCGACCGTCCTGATCTCCGGGAAGCTGGCGGCGCGCAGGATCACCGGCACCCCCACCGCCGCACCCCGCCGCACGAGAGGCACCGTCGTATGACCGTCCGTGAGCTGGACGCCGCAGGCATCCTGGAACCCGGCCTCCGCGCCGCCTACGCCCGCTGCCGGGAACTCAACGCCCGGCACGGCAAGACGTACTTCCTCGCGACGCGGCTGCTGCCCGTCGACCGCAGGCCCGCCGTCCACGCCCTGTACGGCTTCGCCCGGTGGGCCGACGACATCGTGGACGACCTCGACTCCACCGCCACCACGGAGGAACGCGCGGCGGCCCTGCTGGCCCTGGAGGCGCAGCTGGAGAGCGGGCTGCGCGACGGGCGGGCCGCCGAGCCGGTCATCCGGGCGCTCGCCGACACCGCCGCACGCCACGGCATCGACCACCAGCACTTCACCGACTTCCTGGCCTCCATGCGCAGCGACCTGACGGTCACCGGATACGCCTCGCTGGAGGACCTGGGCGGCTACATGCACGGGTCGGCGGCGGTCATCGGCCTCCAGATGCTGCCGGTTCTCGGCACGGTCGTCCACCACGATGAGGCCGCCGGACCCGCGGCCGCGCTGGGCGTCGCCTTCCAGCTCACCAACTTCCTGCGGGACGTGGGCGAGGACCTGGACCGGGGCAGGCTCTACCTCCCCGCCGACCTGATCGCCGCCCACGGCGTGGACCGGGCCCGCCTGGAGTGGAGCCGGCGCACCGGGGCCAGGGACCCGAGGATCACCGAGGCGCTGCGGGCGTTCGCCGCCCACAACCGGACGGTCTACCGCCGGGCGCTCCCCGGACTCGGGATGCTCGACCCGGTGGCCCGGCCCTGCATCCGTACGGCGTTCGTGCTCTACAGCGGCATCCTCGACGCCATCGAGGCCGACGGCTACGCGGTGCTGCACCGCCGGGCCGTCGTCCCACGCCGCCGCCGGGCGGCCGTGGCACTGGACGGTCTGGCCCGCGCCCTCGCGGCCCGCACCGCGATCCACCGCCGGACCCGCACGGTGACCGGGCCCTGCCCCGCCACCCTGGACCGGACCGCCGTCACCGGCATCGCCACGCCCGTACGGGGAGAGGCGGCGTGAGCCCGTCCCGGCGGGGCCGCATCCCGTTGCGGCTGCGGCGCGCCCCCGTGCCCTGGGACCGGCAGGAGCCGACCTGGCGGGCGGCGAAGCCCTCCCTCATCGCCCAGGCCCTCAAACGGGCACAGAGCCGCCCTTCCGGCAACTGGTACGTCATCGGCGCCTCGCGGGACCTCCCCCCGGGCCGGACCCTGGGCATCACGGTCGGCTCCACCGAGATCGTCGCCTGGCGCGACGGCGACGGCAGGCTGCGCACCGGCCCCGGGGCCTGCCCGCACCTGGGAGCGCCGCTGCGGGAGAGCCCCGTACGCTGCGGCACCCTCGTCTGCCACTGGCACGGACTGGCCCTCGACGGCGGGCCGTTCGCCGGGTGGGAGCCCTACCCGGCGTTCGACGACGGGGTGCTGCTCTGGGTGCGGCTGGACCGGATGGGCGGCGAGACGCCCACCGAGCGCCCCCGCGTTCCGGCGCGGCCCCGACTGGGCGACGGGGTCGACGCCGTCTACAACGGGGTCGGGCGGTGCGAGCCGGAGGACGTGGTCGCCAACCGGCTCGACCCATGGCACGGGGCGTGGTTCCACCCGTACTCCTTCGTGGACCTGACCGTGACCGACGCACCCGACGACAGCGCCGGGGACGACGACGGGTTCCTGGTCGAGGTGTCCTTCAAGGTGGCCGGACGCCTCGTCGTCCCGGTCCTGGCCAGGTTCACCGCACCCGGCCCCCGCACGGTCGTCATGCACATCATCGAGGGCGAAGGCGCCGGGTCCGTGGTCGAGACCCACGCCACCCCGCTGGCCCCGGACGAGCGGGGGCGACCCCGTACCGCCGTCGTCGAGGCGCTCGTCGCGGACTCCGACCGGCGCGGCTTCGCCGTGGCCCGTGCGGCCGCGCCGCTGCTGAGGCCGCTGATGCGCGCCTCGGCCGGCCGGTTGTGGCGCGACGACCTGGCGTACGCCGAACGGCGCTGGGAGCTGCGGGCGCAGGGCCGGTTTCCCGGCTGACGCCCCAAGGCGCCCGCCGGGGAACCGGCTGTCGTCGCGTCAGCCCTCGCCCAGTGCGGCGAGCCCGCGCAGCGGCAGGGACCGCCCGGTGCGCGGGACCGTCCACAGGGTCTGCCCGCGTACGCCCCACCGCTCCAGGTGCGCGTTGGCAGCGAGGAACCCGCTGGTGACCGCACGTTCCATCAGCGCCACCGGCAGCCCGGTGGCGACCAGGTCCCCGGCCACCGTCACGGCGGGGTCCGGGCCGCGGACGCCCGGCCGGTCCTGGTAGCCGCCCACCGGGAACATCGGGCAGTCCGCCCGCCACTCGTGCCGCTCGTCCACCACGCGGGCGTCGCGCGTCTCCGGGTAGATCCGGTGCAGCTGGCGGACCGCCTCCGCCTGGACCGCGCCCCGGTCGGCGTCCGGGGAGACGGCGTAGGCGTGCAGTTCCAGGACCGAGCCGCCGGTGCGCCCGGCCCAGCGCGCCGCCTCGCCCTCCCAGCGGTCCAGGACGCTCACGTTGTCCAGCGGGCCGTAGCCGCTGGTGCCGAGGAACCCGGGCCGACCGGACTCCACCGGGCGGTCCAGCCAGAGCCGCGACACCAGGAACGGCGGGGCGGTGCGCAGCCGGTCGATCCGGGCGCGCCACCGCGGGTCGCCCAGCTCCGGGGAGGCGGCCGTGATCCGGCGCAGCCCGGCGGCGTCCAGGGCGAGGACGAGGGCGTCGTGGCGTCCGGTGTCCCCGTCGGTGGTGACGTCCAGGCCGCCGTCCGGCAGCGGGCGCACCTCACGGACGGGGGTGCCCGTTCGCACCGTGACACCGTGGCTCTCCAGGTAGCCGCGCAGCGGGTCCCACAGGGCGGTGGGGAAGGGCTCGGCCGGCACGTCGAAGAGCAGGCCCTCGCTGGAGCCGAGGAAGTAGATGTGGAACATCAGGACCAGCTCGGCGGCGGACAGTTCGCGCGGGTCGGCGAAGAAGCTCCGGGAGAACACCTCGAAGGCCAGGTGGTGCGCCGCCTCGGGGAAGCGGATGCGGGCGAGGAAGTCGGAGGCGCTGACGCCGTCCAGCCGCTCGTAGACCTCCGGCACCCGCACGTCCAGCAGCGGCAGTGCGGCCCGCGGGTTCATCCTGGCCAGGTCCCGCACCCCGAAGGACGGGCTGAGCGCGACGAAGCCGAGCGCGCTGAGCGGCGGGGTGCGCGGGACGCGGGCGAAGCTGTCGTGCAGCCCGGAGCTGTGTCGCAGCGGGTAGTCGGGCAGTGGGGTCAGCGAGTCGAGCCCGGGGTCGACCCGGCGCAGCAGTCCGCGCAGGTTGTAGTACTGCCGGAAGAAGGCGTGGAAGCCGCGGCTCATGGTGACGGTCGATCCGTCCGCGAGCCGGGTCGGCCAGCCCGCCAGCCGCCCGCCGAGGCCCGGTTCGCTCTCGTAGAGGGTGACGTGCACGCCGCGCTCGGCCAGTCCGGTGGCCGCCGCGATCCCGGCGAGGCCGCCGCCCACGACCGCGGCGGTGGGGGCCTGGCCGGTGAACCGGGCGCGGCCGCCAGGGGCGTGCACCACCGCGGCCCGCCGGTCCCGGCCGTGGCGGCGGGCCGTGCCGGTCCTGCCCGGCGCCATCACCGCTGCCCCGCGGTGCGGCCGACGAAGGTGTGCGTGATGCCGGTCTGCCAGCCGGGCAGCGGAAGAGCCCGTACGCCCTGAAACCCCGCCCCGCGCAGCCTCGCGGCGAACTCGGGAGCGGTGTCGAAGGTGTTCACGCTGTCCTGGAGGTGGCGGTAGAGCCGCGCGTCCCCGGTGAGCCGCCCGGCGGGCCGGATGATCGCCGAGCAGACCGCGTTCCAGACGGCACGGTCCACCGGGGAGCCGCCGAGCGTGTACTCGTGCACGGCCAGCCGGCCGGACGGCACCAGCATCCGGTGCACCAGGCGCAGCACGGCGTCGGCGTCCTCGACGTTGCGGAAGAGGTAGCCCGCGAACACCGCGTCGAAGGAGCCCGGCGTCAGCCGGCTGGCCAGTGCCTCCGCCGGTGCGTGCACGAACTCCACGTGCGACAGCCCGGGTTTGGCCGCCGCGCGCTCCAGCATGCCCGCGGAGGCGTCGACGCCGGTGACGCGGGCGAGCGGGGCGGCGGCGATCAGCGCCGCGGTCGAGGCGCCGGTGCCGCATCCCAGGTCCAGGACGCGCAGTCCCGCACCGCCGTCCGGCAGGCGGAGCCGGCGCGCGGAGCGGCGCAGATGCGCGTGGTACCCGGGGCTGGCCGCGACGAGCCGGTCGTAGGCCGTGGAGCCCCGGTCGAAGGCTTCGGACAGTGCGTCACCGCGCAACAGGGTCATGAGCTGCTTTCTTCCGTACGAACAGGTGGGTGAGGAAGGGGCCGGGGCGGACGGCGCGGGGTGAAGGGGAGTTCGGCGACGGTCCGCAGCATCGGCGCGACGGGGGTCCGCAGCCCGATGCGCAGGTCCTCGTGCCACCGGGAGCCGCCGTCCAGGAACGCCAGCAGCCGTTCGGCGGGTACGCCGCGGAAGAGGCGTCCGAAGAAGTCCGGGCCGTCGATCCGGCCGGTGTCCAGCGCCCGCAGCATCACCGCGTCCATCGCCCGCGCCCGTCGCCCGTGGGCGGGCGGCACCCGCAGGGGCCTGCCGGACCGCAGCCGGGCGGCGACGGCCCGGCTCTGCCGCTGGACCGCGGCGAAGGTGTAGCCCGTGGAGGGGCGGGTCGCGCCCCCGGCGGTGCCGATGCGGTACACCGAACGCCCCGCGCGGCGCGGGAACCGGCCGTCGGTCATGGGGATGACGCCCTGCTCCCGCGCCGTCACCTCGAAGGCTCCCAGGCGCAGGACGCCTCGCGCGTACCGGTCCAGGGCCTCGTGGTAGCCGTCGGGGGTCAGTGGCGCGGGGGAGAACTCCGTGTACTCCACGAGCGCGGTCCGCGGACCGAGCGGCAGGACGTAACCGAAGGAGAGACCCCGCGCCGGCTGGGGGGTGCGGAAGTCCATCAGCTCCGCCACGTCCGGGTCGAACACGGGCTCCGCGGTCCTGACGAACCAGCCGGAGAAGTGCTGGAGCAGGGTGGTGCGGGCGGGCGGCAGCACCCGGGGCGGCCGGGAGTCGAAGACATATCTCCCCCGGACCAGGGCGCGTTCGGCGTTCCCGTCCCGGACGCGGACCTCGGCCCCGCCACCGGGGAGATCGCGCACCGAACTCACCGCGGCCTCCACCCGGCGCACCCCGGGCGCCCCGGCGAGCCGCCGGTCCACGAGGGCCTCGAAGTCGTCGGAGCGCAGCATCTTGTAGCGCAGCCGCGGCAGCCCGGCCTCCACCGCGCCCCCGTCGGCGGTGGTCACCCGCAGCCGGGACCAGGAAGCGGCCAGCGACGCGTCGTAGGGGCCCGCGTCCGGCTCCCAGAAGCACCAGGTCCGCCGAGGCGGGATCAGCGGACCCGGCGGCGCGCCGACGACCACCACGGACAGCGGAGTGGGGGAGCCCGGCGCGCACAGGTGATGGGCCAGGCTCAGACCGGCCGCCCCGGCCCCGACGACGACCACATCGGCGTCGGCGAACTCAGCAGGCACGGCTCCCCTCTCGGACGGACGTCTCTCCCGTACGCGGTCTCCCCGGTGCCCTGCCCCCGCGCGGCCGGTCCACGCCCGGTCAGCCCTTGCCCAGGTCGCGCAGGGCGTTCTCGACGACCTCGGTGAGCGCGGGGTGGATCCACAGGGGCTGTTCCGCGAGCTCCCGCGCGCTCATGCCGGTGGTGAGGGCGATGACGAGGGGCTGCACCAGCGTGGCGGCCTGCGGCCCGATGACATGTCCGCCGAGCAGTCGTCCGGTGCTCCGGTCGGCGAGCACCTTGCAGAAGCCCTCGGTCTCCTCCAGCGCCCACCCGTAGGCGACGTCGGCGTAGTCGTGGACGGCCACCGTGTAGTCCAGCCCCTGCTCGCGGGCCTCCTGCTCGGTGAGGCCGACCTGGGCGATCTGCGGCCGGGTGAAGACCGCGGAGGGCACCGCGTCGTAGCGCATGGCGCGTTCGTCACCGGGGTGGAGGAGGTTGTGGGCGACGATCTCCGCCTCGCGGTTGGCGACGTGCTTGAGCGGCACCCGCGTGGAGATGTCGCCGAGGGCCCAGACGCCCTCGGCGCTGGTGCACAGGTGCTCGTCCACGGTGATCCGGCCGTCCTCCTCGGTCCGGACCCCGGCCGCCCCCACATCCAGGCGGTCGCTGTTGGGCCGCCGCCCCACCGCGACCAGCAGGGTGTCCGCCGTCAGCTCGGCCCCGTCGTCCAGGGTCAGCCGGAGGCTGCCCGGCTCACCCGAGACGCCGGTCAGTTCGCGGCCCAGCCGCAGGTCCCAGCGGGAGCGCATGGCGTCGGTGAACGTCTTCGAGACCGCCTCGTCCTGCTGCTTCCCCAGCAGCCGGTCGCCCTGCTCGATGACGGTGACCCGGCTGCCGAGGGAGTGGAAGACGTGCGCCAGCTCCGCCGCGATGTACCCGCCGCCGAGCACCGCCAGCCGCTCGGGGACCCGCTCCAGGCGCATGACGGTGTCGGAGGTCTCGTAGGGCAGCCGGGAGTCCTCGACCACCGGGGGCACCACGGGACGGCCGCCCGCGGCGATGACGACCCGGTCGGCGGTGATCTCCTCGGCCCCGTCCTCGGTCCGCACGGTCAGCGCGCGGGGGCCGGTGAAGCGGGCGGCCCCCCGGTACACCGTGATGTTGCCGGTCTTCCGGCGGCCCTCCTCGCCCTCGCGCGCGGCCTTGTCCAGGCGGCCGAAGACCCGCTCCTGGACCGCCCGCCAGTCCACGCCCCGCAGCTCCGCGGCGACGTCGAGGTGGGCGGCGTCCCGGACGGTGTCGGCGACCTCGGCGGTGGCGGCGAGCATCTTGCTCGGGATGCATCCGGCGTTGAGGCAGGTCCCCCCGAAGGGGCCGTCGGATACCAGGGCGATGTCGAGATGGTCGAAGCGGTCGTCGACGAGGGCGTTGCCGGTGCCCGCTCCCAGAATGATCAGATCGTGTCGGCGCATGCCGGAAACGTAACCGCGCAAGCCGATTCCATCCCTGCCGACGTGCTGGTTCCGTCGGTCGGGTGGTGGGACGCGCCTCTCGGACCCGGTCCGCGGCCGGATTCCCACCGGCCCGCCGCCCCTCAGCGGGACCGCGGCGCGCGGGCCCCGCGGTAGAGCGCGGTGGCCAGGGAGACGGCGGCTCGCGTGGCCGGGTGGCCGCTCTGGGCGCGCCAGATGAGGTGTACGGGGACGGGCGCTGCGCCGCGGAGGGGACGGTAGACGACGCCGTCGCGGCGGTACTGGGCGGCGGTGCCCTGCGGGGTCAGGCCGACACAGCGACCGGTGGCGATGACGGCGAGCCAGTCGTCGATGTCCTGGGTGAACTCGGCCCGCGGGCCGTCCTCACCGGGCCACAGGCCCAGCGCGGTGGTGCCCGTGCGACGGTCGAGCGCCAGGGTGCGCCCCGGGATCTCGTCCAGACGCACACTGCGGCGCCGGGCCCACGGGTCGTCGGACGCCATCGCCACGTAGCGGGCCTCCTCCCCGACGCGCGCGTACGACCACGGCCCCAGGTCGATGGGGGTGCGGACGACGGCGAGGTCGCACAGGCCCTCGGCCAGACCGCCGGTCGGGGTGTTCTGCCGGATCAGGCGCAGCTCGGTCCCGGGGTGCCGCTGCTGCCAGCGGCGTTGGAACTCGGTGGTGTGCCGCCCGAAGGCGGACCAGGCATGGCCGATGTGCAGCCGGGTGTGACCGGTGGTCGCTTCGCGGACGAAGTCCTCGGCCCCGGCGAGCAGCACGCGGGCCCGCGCCAGCGCCCGCACCCCCGCGGCGGTGGGCGCGACGCTGCGGCTGGTGCGGTGCAGCAGCCGTACGCCCAGGAGCTGTTCCAGACCGGCGAGGGTGCGGGAGACGGCCGCCTGGGAGACACCGAGCTGGTGGGCGGCGTCGGTGAAGCTCCCCGTGTCCACGATCGCGACCAGGCACCGCACGTGCTTCAGCTCGACACCCGCCGCCACGCCGCCCGCCCCATCCATACGGTCAGCGTATAGGCCGGTGCCCGCACGCATTTTGCGCGGGTGGGCACCGCTCCCATGGTGTGGGGATGACGCTCGATTCCTCTCCCTCGGCGGACGCGCACGCCGCCACGCCCGGCCCGGCTTCCGGGCCCCGGAACGCGGGACGCGGGGCCGGGGTGGCGCTGATGCTGGGCGGGGGACTGTCCAACCAGGCCGGGGCCTCGGTCGCCGCCCTCGCCTTCCCGGTGCTCGGTCCCGCCGGCGTCGTCGCGGTACGCCAGTGGGTCGCCGCCGCCGTCCTCGTCGCCGTGGCACGACCCCGGCTGCGACGCCTCACCGCCGCGCAGTGGCGGCCCGTCCTGGGGCTCGCCGCGGTGTTCGCGGCGATGAACCTGTCCCTGTACACGGCGATCGACCGGATCGGGCTGGGACTGGCCGTCACGCTGGAGTTCCTCGGCCCGCTGGCGGTGGCCCTGGCCGGGTCACGCCGCCGCGCCGACCTGGCCGCGGCGGTGGCGGCGGCCTGCGCGGTCGGCGTCCTCACCCGGCCCACGCCCTCGACCGACTACCCCGGCATCGCCCTCGCCCTGCTGGCGGCCGTCTGCTGGGCCGGGTACATCCTGCTGAACCGGACGGTGGGAAGCCGCGTTCCCGGGCTTGAGGGCTCCGCCGCCGCGGCGTTGCTCTCCGCCGCCCTCTACCTCCCCGTCGGCGTGGGGATCCTGTGGCACCATCCGCCCACCGCCATGGCACTCGGCTGCGCCCTGGCCGCGGGGGTGCTCTGCTCGGCGGTGCCGATGCTCGCCGATCTCCTCGCGCTGCGCCGCGTGCCCGCGCACTTCTTCGGCGTCTTCATGAGCGTCAATCCGGTCTTCGCCGCCCTGGCCGGGCTGTTCGTGCTCGGACAGCGGCTGGACCTCCTTTCCTGGGCCGCCGTCGCGGTGATCGTCGTGGCCAACGTGGCGGCCCTGTCCGGTGCCGGCCCGGCCGGTGACGGTCCCCGGCCCGCGGGAGGGACGGCGTCCGCTCGCCCACGACGGCACGATTGGCCCCGCCGTGGACGGGTAGGCGGCGAGCGTCCCCCCGTGCGTGATGACCGTGGGACAGAGTTCGCTCACGCACCGCAGGGACCAGGGAGAGAGCCGTGACCGAGAAGACGACCGCTGTCGGGGGCGAGCTGAACGAGTCCGACGTGTCCGCCGGTACGGAACGCAAGGTGGCCACGTGCGCGGCGGCGCGGGACCTCATCACCTCCCTCCTCCAGCGCTGTACGAAGGACACCTCCCTGGCCCGGGGGGACGCGCACCTCGCTGTCACCGAGCTCATCAGCAACGCCATCCGCCACGGGGGCGGACTCACCGGATTCCGGGCCGATCTGAGCCCCGACGCCTCCCGCCTGCGCCTCCAGGTCGAGGACGCCGACTCGCGTCCGCCCCGGACCCCCGCCGACACCGACCGGTTCGAGCCGGGCGGGCGCGGCTGGGACATCGTGCGCCGGCTGGCCGACACCTGCGCGGTCACCGTGCTGCCGGGGGCGGGCAAACGGATCACGGTGACCTTCGCCCTCTGACCGGCGCGGGCCCGCGGGCAGATGCCGCCCCCTGGTGGGCGACGCCCAGCAGCGGCCCCGGCGGCCCCCACCTCCCGCGGAGCGGTCCACCACCCGACCGGCCACGCGGGACACGGCCTGCGACCGTGTCCCGCGCGAGGACACCGCGGCGTCGGGCGCCGGAACTCACGACAGCGACCTCGGCCAGGGCTCCGTCCTGGCGTCAGACGGTGTAGCCGCCGTCGATGTTGATCGTCGCGCCCGTCACGTAGCCCGACTCCGACCCGGCGAGGTAGACGATCAGGCCGGTCACCTCGTCGGGGGACCCGAACCGACCGGCCGGGGTCAGCGCGATCATCAGATCGGCGTGGTCCCCTTCGTTCGGATTGCCGTCCGTCGCGATCGGGCCCGGCTGGATGGCGTTGACCGTGATCGCCCTCGGCCCCAGCTCCCGGGCCAGGGCTCGGGTGAACCCGCTGATGGCCGCCTTGGTGAGGGAGTACGTCGTGCCGTTCGGGATCGGCATCCGCTCGGCGAAGACGCTGCCGACCGAGATGATCCTGCCTCCGTCGCCCATGTGCCGCAGGGCCTCCTGGGTGGCCACCCACGCCGAGCGCACGTTCACCGCGACTTCCCGGTCGAAGTCGTCGACGGTCATCTCCCCGATCGGTGCGAGGTGGGCGCCTCCGGCGTTGTTCACCAGGATGTCCAGGCGGCCGAAGACCTCCACGGTGTCGGTGACCGTCGCGCGGACCGCTTCGGCGTCTCCCGAATCGGCCCCCAGCGCCACCGCCCTGCCGCCTTCCGACGTGATCGCTGCGACGACCTCGTCGGCACGGCCGGGTGAGGAGTGGTACGTGATGGCGACTGCCGCGCCCTCCCGGGCGAGGCGGCGCGCGATGGCCGCACCGATGCCACGGCTCGCGCCCGTCACCAGGGCGACCTTTCCGGTGAGCGGTCCGCCCGACCCCGCCGGGCTTTCCCGGGACGCTTCAGATGTCACGCTCACTCACTTCACCTCGATCTTCGAGGAGTTCCCGGCCAGCCAGGAGTCGAAGTCCTTCAGCGCCGGATTGATCTCGCGCAGCCGTTCCAGGTCGCGGGCGCCGGTGAACTCCTGGTCGAAGTCGCCGTAGTACTGGAACATGTTGGCGATCTCCTCGGCCGCCGGGATGTCCAGGGAGCGGAAGACGTCGTAGGGGACCGAGGCGAAGCGCACCGGCTCGCCCAGCGCGGCTCCCAGCTTCTCCGCGTACTGCGCACCGGTCAGATGGTCGCCGGCGAGGCTGACGGTGCCGCCGATGAACGCGTCACTGCCCTTGAGGATGGCGAGCGCGACGCGGCCGATGTCCGCCACGTCCACCCCGGCGAGGAGCTTGCCGTCCTCCAGCGGCAGCGTCAGGGTCAGTACGCCGTCCTCGGCGCGCTGAGGGGCCATGGCCTGAAGGAACCCCTGGAAGAAGAAGGTGGTGTTCAGGAAGGTCGTCGGTACTCCGGCCCGGGTGAAGAGCTCATTGGCCTCGCCCTTGGCGTCGAAGTGCGGCACGTTGTACTTGTCCTGGAGGACGGGCATCCGGCCGTCCTCCAGCGGCAGCAGCTCCCGCGTGTCCTCCAGCGTCGACCAGACCACATGCCGCAGCTTCGCCGCCTTGGCGGCCCGGACCAGGACGTTCACCTCCTCGGTCTCCTTGGCCGCCGAGCCGTGCGCCCAGAAGTTGGTCACCAGGAAGGCGCCGTGAGCGCCCGCGAACGCCTGGTGCACGGTCGGCTCGTCGTGGAAGTCCGCCTGAACGACTTCCGCCCCGAGCTCGGCGAGCTCCCGGGCCGCGGGGGAGCCGGGGTCGCGCGTCAGCGCACGCACCGTGAAGCCCGAGTCCGGATCGGCGAGGATCGCCCGTGCGGCGCCACCGCCCTGCGCGCCCGTCGCTCCGGTGACCGCGATGACCTTCTTGTCGCTCATGCCAGCTACCTCTGTCCCGATGGAGAACAATCTAGTTGAGGTATCAACTGAATCAGGATTATGTTGATCCATCAACCTTCACCCGCGAGATTCGGCCACTCGGTGAGGCCGTGAAGGCTGCGGTCGACCGGAGCCGATGAGGCCCAGGTTCGGCGCTTCAGGTAAAGCCGGGTCTCCTTGCCCGGCCCGGCGTCCGGCGTAATGAGAGCGGCCCTCTCTGCGCCCCAGGGTCTAGGAGGCCCCCTCCTCCTGGCGGGCGCACTCCCGCAGCGCGGTCGCGACATCGGGGTGGAGCCGGAACACCTCGTCCGTGCCGGTGACCTTCAGGAGGGAGGCCAGCATGCCGGTCGCGCCCGCGAGGTGGACGGGGACGGACCGCAGCGCGTGCAGGGCCGTGTTGAGGAAGGAGGAGTCGGCGAAGGTGGTCTCCGTACAGTCCAGGACGACAGGCGTGCCGGTCCGGGCGGCCTCGGAAAGCGCCGCCCGCATCGGTTCGACACCGTCGATGTCGATGTCTCCGACGACGCGGACCAGGCACACGGTCGGCGTCCGACGGAGCTCCACCGTGATCGAGGCGCTTGCGGGGAAGTCTCCAATAGTTGCCACACGGCAATAATTACAGAGTCAAACAAGCGTTCTGCAAGTCGGTTAGAAACGAGCAAGTTCCATCACAGAACGGGCTTATCGCCCCCGGAAACCGACGGCTCCCGGTCGGCGGGCGACCCCGCCGACCGGTCCTCGGCGCCGCGTACGACCCTCAGCCCAGCTGCTCGGCCAGGCCGACGATGATGCCCTCCGGGCCGCGTACATAGCAGAGCAGATAGCTGTCCCCGTACCGGGCGATCTCGCCGAGGAGCTCGGCTCCGTGCGGGCGCAGCCGTTCGACGGTGTCCCGCAGGTCGTCGACGGCGAACATCACCCGGTGCGTGCCGAGGATGTTGTGCGGCCGGTCTCGCGGCTCCTCGGCGGTCGCCCTGGGTGTGCGGTAGCGGGCCAGCTCCAGGCGGCTGTGACCGTCCGGGGTCCGGACCATCGCGATGTCGCAGTGGACGCCTTCGAGGCCGGTGCACCCGTCCGCCACCGGCCCCTGGATCTCCGCCCTGCCCTCCAGCTCCAGGCCGAGTTCCACGAAGAACGCGACAGCGGCGTCCAGGTCCTCCACGACGATGCCGACGTTGTCCATCCGCTGAACAGCCATGACGGTTCTCTCCTTCTCGCTCGGCGGCCGCGGATGGCCGCCTGTACCCCGGGGACGGAACCGATGCGGCGGATTCGACATCCCCGGACGGTCCGACCGCGATTTCTTTCGCCGACCGACCGACTGACCGGGCCGGGTCCGACGGAAGGCCACGGCGTTCCGTCGAGCCCGAGGGGGACGGAACACCGTGGCCGGCAGGGGGGGAGCGCCGCGGCGGAGGTCAGCGCACCAGCCGGACCAGCTTGTGGTTGGCGAACTCCTCCATGCCGAACCGCCCCAGCTCCCGGCCGAAGCCGGACCGCTTGACCCCGCCGAACGGCAGCTCCGCCGCGGTGCCGGAGGGCGCGCCGACGAACACCATGCCCGTCTGCAACCGGTGCGCCACCCGCTCGGCCTGGGCGTCGTCATCCGTCTGGATCGAGGCGCTGAGACCGTAGGGCGTGTTGTTGGCGAAGTCGACGGCCTCGTCCTCGGAGCCGACCTTGAACAGCAGCGCCACCGGACCGAACAGCTCCTCCTTGTAGGCCCGCATGTCGGGCGTGATGCCCGCCAGCACGGTGGGCTCGTACCAGGCGCCGGGGCGGTCGATGCGCCGGCCGCCGGCCAGCACCGTGGCCCCCTTGGAGATCGCGTCCTGGACCTGCTCGTCCAGGGTCTCGACCGCCTGCTCCGACGAAAGGGGCCCCATGAAGGTGCTGGGGTCGGTGGGGTCGCCGACGGTGATGGACCGGACCGCGTCGGTGAAGGCGGCCGAGAAGCCGTCGTAGTGCTCGTCCAGGGCGATGATGCGCTTGGCCGCGTTGCAGGCCTGGCCCGCGTTGGCCATCCGGCCCGTCAGCGCGTTCTTCACCACCTTCTCCATGTTCGACGCGCCGAGGATCAGATAGGGGTCGGAGCCGCCCAGCTCCAGCACCACCTTCTTCAGGTTGCGGCCCGCGATCTCCGCGACGGCCGCTCCCGCCCGCTCCGAACCCGTCAGGGACACCCCGTGGATACGGTCGTCACCGATCAGCGTCTCGATCTGGTCGTTGGTGGCGAAGATGTTGACGTAGGCGCCCCGGGGCAGGCCCGCGTCCAGGAACAGCCGCTCCATCGCCAGCGCCGACTCCGGGCACTGCGGGGCGTGCTTGAGCAGGACGGCGTTGCCCAGCATCAGATTCGGCGCGGCGAACCGGGCCACCTGGTAATACGGGAAGTTCCACGGCATGATCCCCAGCAGGGTGCCGACGGCCTCCTTGCGGATGACGGCCCGCCCGCCGGACGCGACGTCCAGCTCCTCCGTCTCCAGGAAGCCCTCCCCCCGGTCGGCGTAGTAGCGGTAGATCGACACGACCGTGGCGAGCTCTCCGAGGGCCTGCTTGACGGGCTTGCCCATCTCGCGGGTGATGATGGCGGCGAGCTGGTCCTTGCGCTCCTCGTAGAGGTCCGCGACCCGGCGCAGGACCGCGGCCCGGTCCGCGGGCGCCTGGGCCGCCCAGCCGCGCTGTGCGTCATCGGCCAGGGCGAGGGCGTCGCGCAGTTCCCCGTCGGTGGCGGTGGGGTACTCCTTCTCCGTCTCGCCGGTGGCGGGGTTGACGACTCGGTAGGTGCTCATGGGTTCCTTTCGTGCGGAGCGCCCGGAGGGGGTCCGTGCGGCGGGGATGGGCCGCCGCACGTCCGGGCGGACATTCGGGTACCCATCCGGCAGATGGGAACACCTCATCGCTGCGACCCCTTTCCGCTGGTCTATCCGTGATCCGGCTCGTCCGCCCCTCGGCAGGCGCGCGTTTCCCCTTCGGGGGAGTGGTGGCGTTTGTGGCGATGTCTCCTACGCCTCAGGCTGGGTACCAGACGAAGATCCTCACCCCGCCGCCCCCGGGCGGCGCTCCGCCCGCACCTCTGCCCCCCACCCGAAGGCGACCCATGAGCAGCAGCGACGCAGCTTCCCCGGCCGACGACGACGGCTCCGCCCGGACCGGACCCGCCGAACGCGATCCGGACGGCAGGCTCTGCCTGGTCACCGGCGCGACCGGCTACATCGGCGGCCGGCTCGTACCGGAACTGCTCGCCGCGGGCCACCGTGTGCGCTGTCTGGCCCGCACCCCGGACAAACTCCGCGACTTCCCCTGGGCCGAGCAGGTGGAGGTGGTGCGGGGAGACGTCCTGGACGAGGAGGCCGTACGCCGCGCCATGGACGGCGTGGACATCGCCTACTACCTCGTGCACGCTCTCGGCAGCGGCGACGACTTCGAGGAGACCGACCGCCGGGCCGCCCGGAACTTCGCGGACGCCGCCAGGCGAAGCCGCCTGGACCGGCTGGTCTACCTCGGCGGGCTCACCCCCCGGGACGTGCCCGAGAGCGACCTCTCCCCGCATCTGCGCTCGCGCGCCGAGGTGGGCCGCATCCTGCTGGACTCCGGCGTGCCCACCACGGTGCTGCGGGCCGCCGTCGTCATCGGCTCGGGCTCCGCCTCCTTCGAGATGCTGCGCTACCTCACCGAGCGGCTGCCGGTGATGGTGACGCCGCGCTGGGTGCGCACCCGCATCCAGCCCATCGGCGTCGCCGACGTCCTGCGCTACCTGGTGGGCAGCGCGACCATGCCCGCCTCGGTCTCCCGCGCCTTCGACGTCGGCGGGCCGGAGGTGATGGACTACCGCGAGATGATGCAGCGCTACGCCCGGGTGGCCGAACTTCCCCACCGGCTCATCCTCTCGGTGCCGATGCTGACGCCGGGGCTCTCCAGCCACTGGATCGGCCTCATCACACCCGTCCCGCGCTCCATCGCCCGGCCCCTGGCGGAGTCCCTGCGCCACGAGGTGGTCTGCGCGGAGCGCGACATCGCCCAGTACGTGCCCGACACCGCCACGTCCCCGCTCTCCTTCGACGAGGCGCTGCACCTGGCGCTGCACCAGATCAAGGAGGCCCAGGTCACCACCCGCTGGTCCTCCGCCGCCCTGCCCGGCGCGCCCAGCGACCCGCTGCCCACCGACCCCGACTGGGCGGGCGGCAGCCTCTACACCGACCGCCGCGCCCGCCGCACCACCGCGCGCCCCGAAGAGCTCTGGCAGATCATCGAGGGCATCGGCGGCGACAACGGCTGGTACTCCTTCGGGCTCGGCTGGGCGGTGCGCGGCTGGCTGGACCGGCTGGTCGGCGGCGTCGGACTGCGCCGGGGCCGCCGGGACGCCAACCGGCTGCGGCTCGGGGACGCCGTGGACTTCTGGCGCGTCGAGGCCATCGACCGGGGCAGCCTGCTGCGCCTGCGGGCCGAGATGCTGCTGCCGGGACTGGCCTGGCTGGAACTGCGTGTGGCCCGGGACAAGCAGGGCCGTACCGTCCTGCTCCAGCGGGCCCTGTTCGCCCCGCGCGGCCTCGCGGGCCACGCCTACTGGTGGAGCGTGTCGCCCTTCCACGCCATCGTCTTCGGCGGCATGGCCCGCAACATCACCCACGCGGCGGAGCGCCTGGAACGACGTCAGGGGACACGGCCGGTGGCCGGACGCCACGACGACGCCGCGGAGAGCGCCCCGGCGGGCCCGGAAGCGGCACGCTGACGCGTTCGCGGTGGACGGGGCCCGGGGTGAACGGCCCGTGGGGGCCGTCCCGGCGCGGTGGCGCAGCGGGACGGCCCCCACGGGAGCGGACGGCAGACCCTAGCGGGAGGCCGACCACGGGCCGAGCATGTCCTTCATGGTGTCCGTCAGCGCCATCTGGAGCAGCGGGCCGTAGGTGATCCGCCCGATGCCGAGCCGGCGGAAGCGTGCCAGGTCGTGCTTGACGGGGTGAGCCGTGGTGTTCACCGGGATGCCGACGGCGGCGACCACCGCGGTGAGCAGTTCGTCGTCGTCCTGGATACGCACCGGGTAGACGCTGTCGGCCCCGGCCTGCTCCATGGCCCGCAGCCGCTCGACCGCCTCGTCCAGCACACCGCGGGCGTCCTCGGCGTGCAGGAAGAGGTCGGTGCGCCCGTTGACCCAGACCGGGATGCCCGCGTCGTCGGCCGCCGTGCGCAGACCGGCGATGAAGTCGGCGTGCTCCTGGGTGGAGCGCACGCGTCCGCCGTCCGAGTGGACGGTGTCCTCGATGTTGAGACCGACCCCGCCGACCTCGGTCAGCCCGGCGATCAGGTCGGCGGGCTTGTGCCCGTACCCGGCCTCCAGGTCGACGGAGACGGGGATGTCGACGGCCGCGATGATCGGCCGGATGGCGGCGAGCACCTCCTCGAAGGTCTGTCCCTCGTTGTCGGCGGCGCCCCGGGAGTCGGCGAGCGGATGGCTGCCGATCGTCAGAGCGGGGAAACCGGCGTCGGCCGCCACCCGGGCGGACCAGACGTCCCAGACGGTCGGCAGGACGAGGGGCTGGTGGTCGGCGTGCAGTTGCTTGAGTCGTCGAGCGCGCTCGACAGTGGTACGAGAGTCCATGCCGAGGACGCTACCGGACCGGCACGATCAAGGTGCTGATGGTGCCGGTCCGGTCACACAGGCCCCGCGAGCGGGCCCTGTCCGGCCCGCACCGGCTCGTGGTCGGGCAGAGGCAGAGGCAGGCCCGGAAAGCCGGGGGGCCGGACCGCTTCCGCCGCGCCGTGCCGTCCGTGCCAGTCCGGTCCGGTCAGAGGACCGACAGCCGTACGACTCCGGCGCGCCCCTCGGGCGTCCCGGCGACCCGCAGCGCCACATAGCGCGGGGAGCCCGCGGCCCGCAGGCTCCGCACCCGGCCGTGGCCGGTCAGCGACCCCGCCCGGCGGTAGCGGACACCGTCGTCGCTGAACTCGACGGACAGTGCCGGGACCCGCCCGGCCGACCACTCGGCCTCCACCCGGCGCACCTCCCGCCGTGCCCCGAGGTCCACGACCAGGCGTCCGTCGCGCCCCGGCCGCCACACCGTGCCCGACTCCCCGTCCACCACCGCCGAGGGCTCCGACATGCCCGCGGGCAGCGGCGCGTTCGGGAAGACCGTGCGGCCCAGGGCGTGGTCCGTCGTCGGATACGGCCGGACGCCGCTCACGGTGACCTCCGTGGCCCGGCCCGGCCGCACCACCGCCACCGCGCTGCGGTCCCCGGCCTCGACCCGGACCCGGCAGAGCGGCCCGGACAGCCGTACCGTCGCGGCGTCCACGACCTCGGCGCGCAGCCCGTTCGGCAGCGACCGTCCCGACAGCGGGACCAGGGTGAACCGGGGCGGCAGCAGCAGCGCCGATGCCGCCTCCAGCCGCGCCTCGTACCGCAGCCCGCTGCGGGTCACCAGCTGCTCGCCCTCGTAGACCTCGCGCCGGCGGCCCTCCTGCTCCAGGGAGACCGGGGTGCGTACCGCGCGGTCCGAGAGGTTGAACAGGCTCAGGTGCCCGTCCGTCACCGCCGCCCGCACCCGCTCGTCCCCGGCGGTGGGCGCCGGGCGGCGGGCTAGGTCGCGCAGCCCGGCCGCGGACACCCCGCAGTGGCCCTCCACCAGCAGCGGACCCGTCCCGCCCTCCGCCAGCACGATCGTGTCCCCGTACACCGCCAGCGCGCCCCGCCCGCCGCGGACGACCAGGCCCGCCCGGCCGTCCACGTCGAGCCAGCCGCCCTTACTGCGCAGCGCCGGGACCGGGCCGACGGCCAGGTCCGTCCACCGCTCGCCGTCGTCCGAACCCTGCACCAGGTAGCTCCGGCCCGCCGCGCTCTCCCAGCGCAGGGTGACCCGGTCCAGGGCGCGGGGCTCCCCGAGGTCCACCGCCAGCCAGCTGTCGGGGCGCGGCCGGTCGGCGGTGGAGACCGCCCAGCGGGTCGTGTCGTCCCCGTCCACGGCCAGCTCCGGCCCCCTGCCCGGCGTGTACGAGGAGGCGGTGGCGCGGCCGCCGCGCGCGAGGTCGGGGCCGTCCGCCCCGTCCCGGGCCTCCACGGCGAACAGCGAGTAGCCGTACGCCGGATCGGGCGTCACGCCCTGGACCCGCAGGTGCCGCACCGTCCTGCGGTCGAAGGACAGGTCGTCGACCCGGCCCGTCGAGCCGCCGGAGGAGTCCCGGGAGGCGACGGTCGCCGAGCCCTCGGCGAAGCGGTAGGTACGGCTCCCGTCCAGGCCCGCCACCCCGGGCATGGTCAGGTTGTGCACCTCCAGCCGCCCGCCCGCCGTGTCCGGACCCGCCGCGGCGTGGACGACCGCGCCGGTGGGGAGCGTGGTGAACCCCGCGAAGCCGTCCTTCAGCCGCAGCAGCGTCGCGCTCCCGTCGAATCCGTCGCGCAGCCGGGTGTGCGTGCGCACCGAGCGGCCCGTGACCTCCACGGCGGCCGAGGGCAGGAACATCGGCGTGCTGCCGCTGATCCGGAACAGCCAGTCGTCGTGGCCCGGCTGCCAGGCGAACTTCACGAACTTCGGCTTGGACACCGCGCCCGCCCAGGCGGCGGGGGACTGGTGCGAGACCAGGCCGGGGCCCTCGCCGAAGTCGCTCACCCCGGAGGCGTACGCGAACAACTCCTGGCGCGACAGCGGCGTCACCGCGCGCCCGGCCCCCGGCCACACGTGCAGGAGGTAACTGATGGCCAGTTCGGCGCGGGCCTCCGGCTCGTACTTCGGCTCACCGGAGAACTTCGCCAGCCGGTGCTCCGGCGGATAGGCCTGATAGGCCTCCAGCCGCGCCGCCAGTTCCTCCTCGGCGCGGGCCGCCGCCCGGTCGCCCATCACCCGGGACAGGAACGCCAGGGGGATCACGTCCCGGCCGTAGAGGTGCTCGCGGTCGTTCACCATCGGCATCAGCGGCTCACCCGCGTCCGACATGACGCCCAGCAGGGTCCGCCACAGCGGCCCGGCGTTCGGCTGCCGGGTCAGCACCTCGGGCAGCGGCTCCCCGGCGGCCAGGAAGTGCGCCGCGTTGCGTCCCGAGGTCCGCCACAACTCCGCCTGGTAGTGCGGGCCGAAGGAGCCGTGGTTCTCCACGATGAACGTGTCGTAGACGTTCCGGGCGGTGTTCCGGGACACCGGAACGCCGTCCATCCGGGCCGGGTTGGCGAGATCGGCCTCCGGCAGCCCGGCCTCGTTGCGCGACCAGGCCCCGTAGTCGGCGGCCCACTCCGCACGGCGGCGGTCGTCCGGGGCCCACGCCAGCGCGGGGGCCAGCGCCTGGGCGTAGATCCCCATCTCCTCCAGCTTGGTGTCGCCGACATGCCCGCCCGTCAGGCCGTTCGGCGTCCACGACCCGGAGGCCGGGTCGTCGCCGGTGCCCAGCGCGTGGGTGTACGCCGCCTGCTCCCGGACGATGGTGTCCACCAGGGAACGCGTCCGGGCGTCCAGCTCGTCCCAGAGCAGCCGGGCGGCCAGCACGAAGTAGGACTGGAACGTGGTGTCGAAGAACAGGGTGCGGCCCCACTGGGTGCCGCCGGTCAGCCGGTTGGAGGCGGCGAAGTGCCGCAGCGTCGCCAGGGTCCGCCGCTTGAGCGTCTCCCGGTCCACACCCGCCAGCCCGGCGTCGTAGCCGTCGCGGGTCAGCAGCACGGCGTGGCCGAGCACCACCGCGAAGCCGAAGAACTTGTCGGTGTAGATGCCCCGGGCCTCGTCCCACTGCGTCTCGGACCAGCGGGTGTGCCGCAGCAGCACCCGGTGGTACGTGGCGGCGACACCGTCCGCCGCGCCGCCCCCGCCCGGCCCGGCGTGCGGGGCCGCGGCCGCCGAGGCCGCCCCCGTGCCCAGCGGCAGGGCGGCAGCGGCCCCGGACGCGCCGAGGATCTGGAGCACTCGGCGGCGGCCGAGGGAAAGAGAGGTCGGGCCCACGGTGGTTCTCCTCTGGCGGATGTTCGCGGCGGCCGTCGGACGTCCTCGCGCACACGGGGATACGGGCATGACGGCGATACGCGAGGCAGTCGTAACGGTTCCGAACGCGATGGACAACGTTGTCAAAGAGTTGAGGGCCACCTTTCGTCGCCCCGGTATGTTCCGTCAAGGGAAAACGCACGATTGATCGACGAAGGGACGGCGCAGTGAGGACCATCGGACTCGTCGGCGGCATGAGCTGGGAGTCGACCGCCGAGTACTACCGGCTGATCAACGAGCACACCCGCGACCGGCTGGGCGGGCTGCACTCCGCGCGGTGCGTGCTCTACTCGGTCGACTTCGCCGAGATCGAGCGGCTCCAGACGGAGGGCCGCTGGGAGGAGGCCGGTGCGGTGCTGGCCGCCGCCGCCCGTTCGGTGGAGAGCGCGGGGGCGGACCTGGTGCTGATCTGTACGAACACGATGCACAGGGTCTTCGACACGGTCGCGGCCGCGGTCTCCGTCCCGCTGCTGCACCTGGCCGACGCCACCGCCGACGCGGTCCGCGCGGCCGGGCTGGAGCGGGTGGGGCTGCTGGGCACGGCGTTCACCATGGAGCAGGACTTCTACCGCGGCCGCCTGGCGGACCGGGGGCTCGACGTGCGCGTTCCGGACGCGGCGGGGCGGGCCGTGGTGCACGAGGTGATCTACGGCGAGCTGTGCCGGGGCGAGGTGCGCGCCGCGTCCCGCGACGCCTACCGGGAGATCATCCGGGACCTGGTGGCGGGCGGGGCGGAAGGCGTGATCCTCGGCTGCACGGAGATCGAACTGCTCATCGGCCCCGAGGACAGCCCGGTGCCGGTCTTCCCCACCGCCCGGCTGCACGCGCTGGCGGCGGTCGAGGCGGCGCTGTCCGGGCCCGCCGCCTAGAAGCGCCCCGCTGACCGGGCCGGGAGCCCCGCTGAGAGGGTCCCGCCGGTCGGGACGGGTCCGCCCGCCGAACGCCCGCGGCCCCGGGCGCGAGCGCCGTCGCGTACGGCTCTCTGGGCGGGCCGGGCCCGCCAGGGGGCCGCATGGCCGGGAAACGGGCGCTGTGCGGGCCGTGTCCGAGGGTGTCCCGGAGCGCGGTGGTGCCCGATCGGGCGGTCGGTGGGAGGGGTCGCGGTCCGGTCCGGACCTTTGGGCATGACGCCCGGCTTTCGGGACAGTCGGTGTCCCAGAGCGCCCGACGCCAACTGGCCCCGGAGCAGCGGTTCCCCGACCGCTCCGGGGCCGCGGCGGCGGGATGTGACACGTTTCCCCCATCGGAAGAAGGCCACCGTGGCGATCCACCAGACGCAGCAACAGCTGGACGACGGACGGCCGGTCCCGGACCCCGAAGGACGGGGGCCCGTGGCCGGTCCCCACGACGGCGCCGGGACCGGCGTACGGCAGCACCCCGAGCCGGACGCCCGGCAGCGGCCCACCGCTCTGGAACAGGCCGGCGGCGCCCGCGGGTTGATCTACTCCGCCCTGCCCGTCCTCGCCTTCGTCATCGGCAACAACATCGGCGGGCTCAAGACGGCGATCATCGCCGCCCTCGCCCTCTCCGTGGTGATCGCGGCCGAGCGGCTGTTCCGCAAGGAATCGATCATGCCCGCCGTCGGCGGCGTCTTCGGCGTGGCCATAGCCGCCGGGATCTCCTGGTGGACCGGGTCGGCCAAGGACTACTTCCTCATCGGCATCTGGTCCAACCTGGCCGCCGCCCTGGTCTTCGGGATCTCCGTCCTGGCGCGCCGCCCGCTGGCGGGCATCCTGTGGAACTCCATGACGGGCAAGGGCACGGCCTGGCAGCATGACCGGCGCTCGCGGCGGGACTTCTCCATCGCCACGCTCGTGCTCACCGTCATCTTCGCGGCCCGGTTCGCCGTCCAGCAGTACCTCTACGTGGCGGACGAGGTCGGCACGCTGGGTACCGCGAAGATCATCATGGGCTACCCGTTGCTGGGCGTCGGGCTGCTGGCCGTCGCCTGGGCCGCCCGCGCCTCGCACCGCCGCCTGAACGCCGAGAAGCGGTAAGGGCCCTCGACCGGACCGGACCGGGCCCCGCGTGCGCGGCCCGGCCCGGTCCTGCATGATCCTGGCCGGTCCCCGGACGGTGCCCGCTAGCCCCGCCGGGGCCGGGCGAGGATCGTCCGCAGAGCGGGCAGCGGTATCTTCGGCCGCCGGTCCGCGGTGAACAGGCCGTTGGTCTCCTGCTCGGTGTCGGTGAGCTGGGTGAAGCAGAAGCCCGCGAGACCCGACTCGACGGCAGCGGTCACCAGTGATTCCAGCCGCTCCGCGTAGTCCTCGGGGCCCGCCACGGTGTCGTAGCCGAACCACTCCTCCCCGTCGGCGGGTTCGAACGTCGTCCCGCCGAACTCGCTGAGCACCACGGGCTGACCCTGGTGCCGCACCCCGGGCAGCAGGAGCCGCTTCGCGCCCGGCCAGGGGTCGGTGAACTCCCCGCTCCGCAGCGAGGCGTGACCGTAGCGCTCGCGCAGGACGGAGGCCTGCTGGGTGTAGTCGTGCACCCCCCAGATGTCGGCGGCGGAGATCTCCCAGCCGTCGTTCGACACGGTCGGACGCGACGGGTCGAGCGCCTTCGTGAGGTGGTACAGCGCGTCCATGAAGTGGCGTTGCGCCGGTACGAGCGCCGGGTTGGGCGTTCCCCACGACTCGTTGACCGGCACCCAGGCGACGATCGAGGGGTGACTGAGGTCGCGGGAGACCGCCTCGGTCCATTCGCTCACCACCCGCTCCATGGTGGTCGTCCCGAAGGCGTACGCGGACGGCATCTCGGCCCACAGCATCAGACCCAGCCGGTCGGCCCAGTAGAGGAAGCGGGGATCCTCCAGCTTCTGGTGCACTCGCAGCCCGTTGAGACCCGCCTCCTTGGCCAGTTCGGCGTCCCGCCGCAAGTCGTCGGCGGAGGCGGCGAGATGGGAGTCGGGCCAGTAGCCCTGCTGGAGCGCGAGGCGCAGGAAGCACGGCTTGTGGTTGAGCTGGAAGCCGCCCTCCTCCCAGCCGATGTCCCGCAGGCCGAGGTAGGACGTCACCCGGTCGACGACCGTGTCGTCGTCTGCCTCGGCGGTCCCCGCCTCGCGGAGCGTGACCGTCGCGTCCACCAGGTGCGGATGGTCCGGGCTCCACAGCACCGCGTCCAGATCCTGGGCGTGGCGCAGCGCGGGCACCGCGATCTCGAACACCGTCTCCCGCTCGTCCGCCAGGACCCGCTGCTCCGCCAGCACCCGGTCGCCCAGCGTCAGCGCCACGTCCACGCGCACCGCGCGTGCGGGCCAGCGGCTCAGCGTGAGGGCGCAGCGCACCCGGGCGTGCGCCACGTCCGGCGTCCAGTGCAGGGTCGCCACATGCAGGTCCGGTACCTCTTCCAGCCACACCGGCTGCCAGATCCCGGACGTGCGGTGGTACCAGATGACGTGCGGCGCGTCCCGCCAGTCCTGCTTGCCGCGCGGCTGGGTGACGTCCAGCGGCTGGTCCTCGGCACGCACCACGAGGACCTGCTCCCCGCCCGGTTCGACGGCGTCGGTGAGATCGCAGGTGAAAGGCGTGTGCCCGCCCTCGTGGTGACCGACCGGGCGGCCGTTCAGCCACACCTCGGCCCGGTGGTCGACCGCCCCGAAGTGGACGAGCAGCCGTCGCCCGGCCGGGGGAGCGGACACCTGGACGGTACGCCGGTACCACAGGACCGGGTGGTGCGAACTGTCGCCGATGCCCGAGGCCTTCGACTCCGGCGGATAGGGCACGGTGATGCTCCCGGTGTACGGGGCGGTGGTGTGCGGGTCCATCCAGCGCTCGGCGCGCCCGCGGTCGGCGTCGTCGTACGCGAACCGCCACGGGCCGCCGAGGTCGCGCCAGTCCGGGTCGCGGACGAGCTGCGGCCGCGGGTGGCCCGCGAGGTCCAGGTGGGTCAGGGACATGCGAAGGACTCCGGTGGTGGGGGACGAAGGGGTACGAAGAAGAAAGGGGTACGGAGAAGAAGGGGGCGGCCGTCAGGCGGGCTTCGTGACCCCGGCGGAGCGGATCTCCACCGCGGTCGCGGCGAGGGCCAGCGGCCCCGGCAGCAGGGGCACCAGCAGTGGCACCGCCCAGGCCAGCAGCGCGGCCAGCACCACGGCGGCGGCGAGCAGCGCGCTGCCGCGCGGGTCGCCGAGCGAGCGGGCCAGGCTCACGCGGCCGGACAGCTGGTGCGGCGCGTCCAGGGCGGTGGCCCGCAGCGCCACGACCGCGGCGGCGAGCACGGTCAGCGCCAGCGCGGGCGCCACCAGCGCGGCGCCCGGCAGGGCCCCGCGGACCAGCGCGGCGTCGAGCAGCACGACCACCACCAGCAGCGGCGGGAGCAGTCCGGCTGCCAGCGAACCCCCGGTGAGCCGGGCGCGCAGGCGGCGCAGATACCCGGCCGCCGTCACCGGGGCCGTCCCGCTCGCGCCGTCCCGCAGCGTCGCGGACGCGGCGGCGAAGGCGGCCGGGGCGGTCACGACGGGCAGGCAGGAGAGCGCCGTCACCAGGCCGACGAGCAGCATGTCCGCGAAGAGGGTGAAGCCGTTGCCGAAGAGCTCGCCGGGTTCCCGGCGGTCGGCCGGGGGCAGCGGGGTGAGGCGGGCGGACGCGTGGTCCATGGTGCTCAGCCCTTCAGTCCGGTGGTCGCCATGCCCTGCACCAGATAGCGCTGGAAGACGAAGAAGAACAGCACGATCGGCAGCACCGAGATCACCGACATCGCGAACATCGGCCCGTAGGCGGAAGTGCTGGACTGGTCCACGAAGGAGCGCAGGGCGAGGGTGATGGTGAACTTCTCCGGCGCGAACAGGTAGATCATCTGCGTGAAGAAGTCGTTCCACGTCCAGATGAACGTGAAGATCGCCGTGGTGATCAGCGCGGGCCGGGTCAGCGGCAGCGTGATCGACAGATACGTGCGGAACGGGCCGCAGCCGTCGATCCGCGCGGACTCCTCCAGCTCGCGCGGCAGCCCGCGCATGAACTGCACGATGAGGAAGACGAAGAACGCCTCGGTCGCCAGGAACTTCGGCAGGATCAGCGGCCAGTAGGTGTCCACCATGCCGAGCTGGTTGAAGATGATGTACTGCGGGATCAGCACCACGTGGTGCGGCAGCATCAGCGTCGCCACCATGAAGGCGAACATCACCCGGCTCATCCGGAACCGCAGCCGGGCGAAGGCGTAGGCGGCCAGCGAACACGACAGGACGTTGCCGAGGACGGCCCCGCCGGCGATCAGCAGCGTGTTGCCGAGCAGACGGCTCACCGTGACCCCGGAGACACCCTCCAGCGCGGTCGTGTAGTTCGACCACTCCAGACTGCTCGGCCACAGGTCCAGGCTGGTGACCACCTCGTCGGCCGGCTTGAGCGAGGTCGCCAGCAGCCAGGCCAGCGGATACAGCAGGACGAGCAGCCCCAGCAGAGCCAGCGTGTGCGGCGCCCAGCGCCTGAGGGCGGGATTCATCGCCCCTCCTCGTCCGCGTAGAAGACCCAGGACCGGGACGTCCTGAAGAGCACCAGCGTCACCACGCCGATGGCGATCAGCAGCAGCCAGGCCATGGCCGCCGCGTAACCCATGTGCGAGGCGGTGAAGCCGCGTTCGTAGAGATAGAGCGTGTAGAACATGGTCGAGTCGGCCGGACCGCCGCTGCCGCCGCTGATGGCGAACGCCGGGGTGAACACCTGGAACGACTGGATCATCTCCAGCACCAGGTTGAAGAAGACCACCGGCGAGAGCATCGGCACCGTGATGGAGACGAACTGCCGCCACCGCCCCGCCCCGTCCAGCTCCGCCGCCTCGTACAGGTCCGGGGAGATCTGCTGGAGACCGGCCAGGAAGATGACCATCGGCGCGCCGAACTGCCACACGGTGAGCAGCACCACGACGAACACCGCCAGGTCCGGGTCGCCGACCCAGCCGCCGCTGTCGATGCCGACCGCCCCGAGCAGGTCGGGGACCGTGCCGCCGTCGTTGAACAGCGCCCGCCACACCAGGGCGATGGTCATGCTCGCCCCGAGCAGCGACGGCGCGTAGAACGCGGAGCGGTAGAAGGAGCGGCCCCGGCCGAGGCTCTTGAGCAGCATCGCCGCGCCCAGCGCGAGGACCAGCTTCAGCGGCACGGCCACCACCACGTACAGCAGGGTCGTGCCGACCGAACGCCAGTAGCGCGGGTCCTCGGTGAGCATCTCCGTGTAGTTGCGCAGCCCGACCCAGCGCGGCGCCTCGAAGAGGTTGTAGTCGGTGAACGACAGATACAGGGACACCGCCATCGGCACCAGCGTCAGCACCGCCGCCCCGAGCATCCACGGGGTGAGGAAGACGTAGGCGGGCCACTGCTTCTCCCGCCGGATCCGTCGGCGGCGCTTTCGCCCGCCGGACGGGGGCGGTCCCGCCGCCCGGTCGGCGCCCGCGGGCGCTTCGGTCGACACCGTGCTCATGACCGCAGCTCCCGCTTCGCCTCGTCGATGAGTTCGCGCGCCGCCTGCCGGGGGGTGGCCAGGCCGTACATGACGCGCTGGTACGTGCGGTTGAACGCGGTCTGGATCGCCACGTCGCCGCGGGGCGGCGCCGTCGGCGGGGCGTCCAGGCCGTACTGCTCCATCCGCAGCGCGTACCGGTAGATGTCCAGCTCCGCCCCCTTGAGCGTCTTCGCGACGCGGGCGGCGATGGTCCGGTTGGGGGGAGTGGACCGGGAGAAGCCGAGGACGTCCCCGGCTCTCCGGTCGTTGAGAAGGAAGTCCACCAGCGCGGCCGCCTCCTCGGGGTGCTCGGTGTGCGCTCCGACGCCGAGGAGCATCGACGGCTTGAAGTACGCGCCCTGGCGGCCGCCGGTCGTCGGTACGGGCGCGAACCGCACCTGCTCGCCGAGCAGCGCCGGATAGCCGGGAAACGGCGCGTCCCAGGTGAAGTCCGCGGCGACCAGCCGACGGCCCATCGGGGAGGTCTCGGTGGTCGTCGCCTGCGAGGTGTCCTCGGCCCGCGCGACGACCCCCTCCTCGCGCAGGTCGTCGTAGAAGGTCCAGAACTCGGTGAGGTCGTCCTCGGTGAATCCCAGCCGGGTCTGGCTCGCGTAGAGCCGCCCGCCCCGGCTGCGCAGCCACACCTCGAAGACGTCCTCGTTGACGCCCCCGTCGTTGGCGCCGCCCACCGCCCGCCCGTCCGGCGACCGCTCGCCCAGCGCGGTGATCCTCCGGGCGGCCGCCGTCCACTCCCGCCAGGTCCAGCCGGGGTGCGGGGTGGCGACCCCCGCCTTCCGGTACAGCCGGGTGTCGTAGGCGAACCCGGTGATGCCCCGGCCCATCGGCATGGCGTACTGCTCGCCCTCGTACGTCCCGGTGCGCACGAACTCCGCGTCCATGGCGTCGCTGCGGATCGCGCCCTCGGACACGGCGTCGCCGAGCGGCAGGAGCGCGCCGCCGCCCGCGTACTGCGACACCTGCCGGTAGTCCAGCTGCGCCACGTCCGGGATGCCGCCGCCCGCCGCCTGGGTGGCGAGCTTCTGCATGTACGAGCCGAAGTCGGCGTTGGACGTGGCGACCCGGACCCGCGGGTTCTCCTTCTCGAAGAGCCGGACGGCCTGTTCGGTGCGTGCGGCGCGGTCGTCGTTGCCCCACCAGGAGAAGGTGAGCGTGACGCCCTTGGACGAGCCGCTTCCGGTGGCGGAGCAGGCGGACAGCGACCCGGCCAGGGCGGTGCCGGCACCGGCCCCGGCGGCGGCCAGGAAGGCCCGCCGGCCCGGGAGACGGCGTCGGCCCTCGGGGGGCTCGGACATGGTTCCCTCCAGGGGAGGTGAGGCGGATGGGGAAGAGGGCCCGGGGAGGGGCGCGGGTCGGGGGAACTGTGGGGCGGTACCCCGCGGTTGGTCAGATGCCCTGGTAGACGGCCAGTCGGCCGCACATGCCGAACCGGCCGGTGGCGGTCGGCCCGGTCGAGGCGACGCGGGCCCCGGCGAGGTGGCGGACGTCCCGCTCGCGCAGCGCGCCGAGATGGGCTCCGGTCGTCCCGGCCGCGGCCTCGGCGCCCTCGCGCCAGCGCTGTTCCCAGTCGTCGAGCCGGGACCGGACCAGCTCGGCGGCCGCCCGCTGGAAGTCGGCGAGCGGACCCGGCTCCCCGGCCTCGGTCGCCGCGCGCAGCTCCAGGAACCGCCGGGTGGCCAGATCGCGGCGGGCACGGGCGACCCGCGCCTGCCCGGCCTCCGGGAGACCGGTGGGGATACGGACGGCGGCGGCGTACGTAGCCTCGTCCACCAGCTGGTCCGGCGGCAGCGTGAGGACCGCGTCCCCCGCCTCCGGCAGCCCGCTGTTCTGCATCACCACGGTGATCTCCAGACCGCCGTCGTTGACCAGGCGGTGGATCGTGCCCGGGGTGAACCAGGCCACGACGCCCGGCTCCAGCGGCGTTTCCCGGTACCCCGAAGTGGTCAGCGTCTGCACCGCGCCGCGCCCGGCGGTCACCACGTACCCCTCGGTGCAGGCCAGATGGAGATGCGGGGTGCCGCCGCCCGGCAGCCCTTCCACGGTCGGCCAGTCGTAGACGGAGAGCCGGGACACCCCGACCCCGCCGGGGAAGCCGTCGTACGCCGAGGTCACCACGGGTGCGCCTCCAGGTGGGCGGCGACTCGCTCCCGGTCCCAGGCCCCGTCGGCCACATGGACGCGGTAGCCACGGCTCAGGGTGTCCCCGGGGGCCAGGACCAGCTCCTCGGAGAAGGCCCAGGACGGGGCGACGGCGGCGAACGGGTCGGTGCGGACGAACCAGTGCGCCGGATGCGTCCCCTTCTCGCCGAGGTGGTCGTTGGACCGCGCGTGCTCGAAGACGACGGTGGCGTGCCCGTCCCGGTCGTCGTGCTCACCGCTGTAGGCCAGCCACGGCGCCTGACCGCCCATCAGGTCACCGTCCCGGCCGTCGTGTCCGGCGGTGAAGACATGGCCGTCCCGGAAGGCGCGCGGTCCGCGCCAGAAGAGCCCGGTGTACCCGGCGGCGGGGCGGCCGTGCGTGGTCGGGCTGCCGAAGCGCAACGGCTCCTCGCGCCGGTTGGTGACCGACGACGTCCACGTCAGGGACCAGCTCCCCGCCTCCGCGTCCACGTCACGCACCTCGATGCGGCGCTCCTCGTCGGCCCACAGCGTGCCGTCGTACGGGTGCCAGGTGAGGCGTTCGGCGATGACGGCGCGGTCCGGGGCTACGGCCACCTCCTCGAAGGCGGTGTGGGCCATCGAACCGATCCGGTCCGGCAGGGCGAGATAGCCCTCGCCGTGCACATAGGTGTTGCCGCCCCACAGGTTCTGCCCCGACAGATGCGAGGCGGTGAGCTGGAGCCCCTTGTGCCAGCGGTGGTCGTTGGGGCGGTAGTCGGTGACCGTCGCACCGGACAGGGTGCGGACCGGGTGCAGATACGGCTTGGGGGCCTCCCAGGCCGCTTCGGGCCGGTAGACGTAGGCGAGCAGATCCGTCGCTCCGTACGAGACGGTGATCCGGTCCCCGTGGACGTGGCTCAGCGAGAGGGTCATGCGCGGTCCTCCTCCGGTACGCCCGCCGGGGCCCAGCCCGGGGCGTCGCCGTGCAGTGCGGTGTAGTAGGGGTCGCCCGGACCGATCTCCCCGGCCCGGACGGTGGTCCCGGTGAACGCGGACTTGTACAGCGCGGTGATCAGCTCCAGCGTGCGCCGCCCGCCCGCGCCGCTCGTCGGGTGGCGGCGGCCCAGGGCGATGTCGTCGACCAGGACGCGGAGCTGGGCGAGGTGGGAGCTCGGTTCGTCGGCGCCGAAGTCGCGCCACTCCCGCACGGTCTGCTCCGGTACGCCCGGTGCGGGGGTGATGCGCCAGTCCGCGTTGCCGTAGCCGTACAGATGCGTGAGCTCGACCGTGGCCCGCTCGCAGTCGATCCGGATGCGGCTCACCTCGTCCGGGCTGAGCACGCTGTTGACCAGGGTCGCCACCGCGCCGGAGGAGAAGCGGATCTGCGCGGTGGACACGTCCTCCGTCTCCACGTCGTGGACCAGGCGCGCGGCCATCCCGTGCACCTCGGACCACGGGCCCAGCAGGTCCAGCAGCAGATCCGTCTGGTGGATGCCGTGGCCCATCGCCGGTCCGCCGCCCTCGGTCGCCCACCGCCCGCGCCAAGGCACGGCGTAGTAGGCGCTGTCGCGGTACCAGGTGGTCTGGCAGTGCGCGACCAGTGGCCTGCCCAGCGCGCCGCGCTCCAGCAGTGCCCGGACATGGCGCGCCCCCGAGCCGAAGCGGTGCTGGAAGACGATGGCGGCACAGGGGTCGCCGGCGCCGCCGGTCGCGGCCGCCTCGATCGCGTCGTAGTCGGCCAGCGACGGGCACGGCGGCTTCTCGCACCAGACCCAGGCCCCCGCCCTCAGCGCGGCCACGGACTGTTCGCGGTGCACGGCGGGCGGGGTGCACAGCACCACCAGGTCCGGCCGCACTTCCGCGAGCATCGCCTCCAGGCCGGTGCCGTGGTACGGGATCGACTCCTCCTCGGCCAGCGAGCGCGCCGCCGCCTCGACGACATCCACCGCCGCCACGACCTCCACCTTCCCTTCGTCGGCCAGCGTCCGCAGCGCGGGCAGATGGCTGGTGCGGGCGATCCCTCCCGCGCCGACCACGGCGGTGCGCAGCGGGGTGGGCGAGCGGTGCGAAGACATGAAGCCCCTCTCGTGAGGCGGTCGGGTCGCGTGAGGCGGTCGGTCCCGTCGGGCGTCCGGACGCTGCGGCGACCGACGCGGGACGGTCCGCGCGCCGACCCGGGCCGTTGGCGTGGAACCGTTCGACGGCCGGAAACGACCGGTCCGGATTCCTGTTGTTCCAACGTTGTAACCGCCGTGTATCCCCGAGGTCAACCCTCCGTCGGCAAGCAATCCGACCACCCCCTTGCCGGGGGCAAGGGTCTCTGGGCTGTGCATAATCAAAGAAAACGATGATGGGGGGACGGTTCATGGCGGCGGTCACGCTGAAGGACGTGGCGGAGCGCGCGGGCGTATCGATCAAGACGGTGTCCAACGTTGTACGCAACGCGCCCCGAGTCTCCGAAGCGACCCGGACCCGGGTGCTGGCGGCGGTGGGGGAGCTGGGCTACCGCCCCAACCCCTCGGCCCGGCGGCTGCGTACCGGCCGCAGCGGACTGATCGCGCTCGCCGTCCCGGACCTCGGCACGCCCTACTTCGCCGAACTGGCGCACCACGTCGGGCGTGAGGCCTCCGCGCGTGGCTTCACGGTGCTGATCGAGGAGACCCGGGGCGACGCCCGCGAGGAACTGCGCTTGGCGACCGGGGTCGGCGCGTCGCTGCTGGACGGGGTGATCCTCTCGCCGCTGCGTGTCTCGCCGGGCGATCTCGCCCCGGTGGCCGACGAGTTCCCGCTGGTGCTGCTCGGCGAGCGCGACTACGGCAGCGGTCAGGTCGTGGCCGACCATGTGCTGATCGACAACGTCGCCGCCGCCCGCGAGGTCACCGCGCACCTGGCGGCACTGGGGCACACCAGGATCGGGGCGATCGGGGTGGACGAGCAGCGCTCGGCCACCAGCAGGCAGCGCCTGGAAGGTTTCCAGCAGGCGTTGCACGAGGCGGGACTGACCTACGATCCCCGACTCGCCGCGCCGGTGGGGGAGTTCGACCGGCCCAACGGGCTCGCGGCGATGCGCGCGCTGCTCGGGCTGCCCGCCGCCGCCCGGCCCGACGCCGTGTTCTGCTTCAGCGACCTGCTCGCCGTCGGAGCCCGCAGGGCGCTGTACGAGGCGGGCCTCGACGTCCCGGGCGACGTGGCGCTGGCGGGCGTGGACGGCTCGGGCGAGGCGCTCTACGCGACGCCCTCGCTCACCTCCGTGGTCCCCGACAAGGCGGCCATCGCCTCGCTCGCCGTCGACTGCCTGGCCGCCCGGATCGGCACGGAAGGGCCCCTGCCGTACGAAGTCCGTATCGCGCCGCACCAGTTGGAGGTACGGGAGTCCACGAACGGGGTACGACGGCCCTTGCGCGGGTAGCGCGTTTCCGGCCCGCACGCACACCCGCGCCCCGGCCGCCGCACGAGCACGGCAGGGACGCGCGCCCGGGGCACCGCCGCGCGTGGCACGAACACGGCACAGGCACGAAGCGGCACCGACCCCCGCCCGCGCCCTGGGCGCCGCACGGCAAGTACGGCACGGCACAAGAACGGCACAAGCACGGCACGCAAGCACGGGCACGGCAAGCACGGCACGGCACGGAACCTCATCCGCACCTCATCCTCCGGGAGCGCCGTATGAACTCTCCGCACCGCTTGTCCCGCCGCACTCTCCTCGGCGGCTCGCTCGCCCTCGGCACCTCCGCCGCGTTCGGCCTGCCGGCCTCCGCGCACGCGAGGGCCCGCACGGTGGCGGCGGGCGAGGTCGTCCCCGTCGACCGGAGGTCCATCGGCGCCTGCCCGGCGGCCGACGCGGCCGGGCGGCGGATCACCGCGATCCTGGCGGGCAGCGCCCGCTACCTCATCGGCCCCTGGTACGCGGGCACCTACCGGACGTATCTCCCGGACGGCTACATCGACCTCAAGGGCACCGACGAGCGGGCCGTCCGGCTGCCCGCCATGGCCGCCGTCGCCACCGCCACCGCCCTGGTCACCGGGGTGTACGACCCGGCGACGCTCTCCGCCGCCAACGCCACCGTCCGGACCCGCAACCTCATCCGCACACTCGCCGCCCGGCACCGGGCCAACAACACCGAGGCCGCCACGCGGTGGGGCGACGGCTGGCAGACGGCGCTCTGGGCGTACTACACCGCGCTCGCGGGCTGGTTGTTCTGGGACGAGCTGGACGCGAAGGCGCGGGGCGACCTCGCCGCGATGACCGCCTGGGAGGCGGACCGGCTGACCACCGGCGACGATCTGTACCTGGTGGGCCGTGGTGGTCACCAGCTCTACGAGAAGCGCCGCGACGGCAGTGTGGTCACCCCCGGCGACAGCAAGGCCGAGGAGGACAACTGGAGCGCCGCCGTCCTCTCCCTGGCCGCGGTGATGATGCCCGGCCATCCGCACGCCGCGGTGTGGCGGCACCGCAACATCGAACTGCTGGTGGCGGCGGCCGCCTGCCCCGCCGACCTCACGGGCGACACGACGCTCGACGGCATCCGGCTGGCGACCTGGCTGCGCGGCACCAACATCGCCGACGACGGGACCCTGGACAACCACAACATCCTGCACCCGCTGTACATGGTCGCCTTCGACCAGAGCCTCTACCAGGGGTTCGTCTTCGGCCTCGCCGACCTCCCCGCCCCGCGCGCCGCCCTGCACAACATCACCCGGGTCTACTCCGCCCTGGTCGACAAGGAGTTCCCGGACCCCGACGGCACGAGGCGGACGATCTACCAGCCCGGCTCCGGCGAGATCCACTACCCGGAGGGCAACGACTGGGGCACGCACTTCCCGTTCTACTTCGGCAATTTCGACCTGCTGGTCTCGCTCACCGCGCAGGACACCGGGATCGACCCGGCCGCCGCGACCTGGGAGCGGCTGCACAACGAGGAACAGCTCCGGCTGATGGCCCGCTTCCCCGACGGCCGCACCTACGGTCCCTCGGGGGAGAACACCTACTACGGACGTGAGCACCGCATCGGCGCGATGGCCGGGCAGGCCTTCCTCACCCTCCTCATGGCGCGCAACACCACGGGGAACCGGCTGCGGTTCGCCTGAGAACGCACCGGAGCCGTTCGGGCCTGCCTAACCGCTTCGGCCGGGGCGGCCCCCGCCCCGGCTCCGCACGTCGGCCCCCGCCGCCCGAAGCGGGCGGCGGGGGCCGACGTGCGATGACCACCCCTGGATCAGGGGAAGTTGGTGACGGTCGACGGGATGGTCGACGTCCCCGAGGTGGGGGAGCCGACGTCGTTGATCACGTGCTCGTACTGGCCGTTGCCGCCCAGGGACACCACCAGCAGGTTGTGGAAGCGGACCCCTGGCTTCACCGGGGCCTTGAAGCCGTGCTCCTGGATGATGGTGGGATCCACGTTGTAGTAGCAGTAGCTGCCCATGCCCCAGCCTTCGTGCTGGGTGACGGAGTCGTCGACGCGGTAGGCGGCGTAGCCCTTGGTGGTGCCGTTCTGGATGGCGGCCTGGTTGGGGGCGTCGTAGGCCTTCTCGTTCTGGAAGAAGATGGTGCGGCCGCGTTCGCCGTACCACTCGACGTCGTACTTGTTGAAGTGTTCGACGAACAGGCCGGTGGCCAGGACGTCGTCGCCGTTGACGCGGACGCCGTAGTCGGCGCGGTTGGTCTCCCAGCCCCAGCCCTCGCCGTGGTCGGCGCGCCAGACCCAGGTGTGGTCGATGATGGTGTCGTCGCTGTTGACGACGACGCTGGTGGTCGCCTTGCCGGGGCCCGCGCCGCCGATGCGTACGAACACGTCCTGGAGCGACGTCGGGTTGGCCGAGTGGTCGGCCGAGGCCCCCTGCGGCCCGACCTCCAGCAGCGTCGGGGAGTTGACCGGACCGGCGTCGATGAGGAAGCCCGCCAGTTTGACCCCGTCGACGTCGGCGACCTTCATCGCGGTCACCCCGTTGTCCGGGATGATCGTCGCCAGACCGAGGCCCAGGACGACTGTGTTCGCCCGGTCGACGTTGATGGTCCGGTCGATGTGGTAGACGCCCGGGGTGAAGAGCAGGTTCAGCCCCTGGGCGAGCGCGGCGTTGATGGTCGCGGCGGTGGCGCCCGCCTTGACGACGTAGAACCGGCTCAGCGGCAGGGACTCGCCCTGCTGGGTCCCGCCGGCCCACGAGACGCCCCGCGCGTTGACCCGCTTGGCCGGGACGAAGACCTTGTACTCGTTGCCGTCGAGGTAGAGGAACGGCTTCTCGCGGGAGATCGGAGTGGTGTCCAGGGTGGTGTACGGCGGCTTCGGGTAGCTCGCCGCGGGAGCGCCCTGCACCCCGGAGAACGTCATGTTCCACACCGCGTTGGTCCAGCCGCCGACGGAGCTGTCGCGGGTGTACCACTGCTGCTGGGAGTAGGGGCCGACGGTGCCGTCGATCTTGCTGTCGGCGATGTAGCCGCCGCTGGCCCAGCCGTAGCCGTCGGGGGCGAGGTTGAGTCCGCCCTTGACGTGCATGCGGCGGAAGGGGGCGGCCTGGGAGACCGCCCAGCGGTTGGTGCCGTTCACCGGGTTGAGGGTGAGGTTCTCCGCCGAGCGCCAGAAGTTCTGGGTGGCGTTGCCGTTGAACCAGCCGGCGTCGACGGTCACGTCACCGTTGAAGGTGGTGTCGTTGGGGTGCAGGCCCAGCCCGGCGATCTGGGTGTAGAAGCCGATCTGCGCGTTGAGGTTGTCGTACGTGCCGGGCTTGAACATCAGCGCGTGGCGTCCGCTGCCGAACTGCGCCGACTCCTGCTGTTTGAAGATCGCGTCGACCTTGCCCTGGATGTCGGGCGTGGACGGGTCGAAGACATGCACGTTCGGGCCGAGATCACCGCCACCCGGGATCTCGGGACCACCCCCGCCCCGCGTCCCGAACACCTGGAACTCCCAGAGCGAATAACCGTATCCGGTGGCCCGCTCGGTCCCCGTGAGGCGTACGTAGCGGGCGTCGCCGGAGACGTTCAGCGTCTCGTTGCCGCCCCGGCCGGTGGTGGTGCTGTACGCGGTCGTCCACCTGCTGCCGTCCGTCGAGAGCTCGATCCGGTAGCCCTTCGCGTACGCGCCCTCCCAGGCCAGGTCGACCCGGCTGACGGCCGCCGACGACCCCAGGTCGATGCGTATCCACTGCGGGTCGGAGAACGCGCTGGACCAGCGCGTCCCGCCGTTCCCGTCGACGGCGTTGCCCGCGCCGGTACCGCCGTTCTCCTGACTCGACGCGGTGACCGCCGCACCCTGCGAGAGCAGGACCGGGGCGGCCTGGGCGGAGGGGGACCCCACGGCCGAGAGGAGCGCCGCGACCAGGACGGTGATGAGGACGAGAGTGAGCGCGCGTAGGCGCGGGGTCGCGGCCGCCGGGGGCCGCGAGGGTCTGGCGAGAGCAACGGACATGACGGATCTCCCGAGGTGTCAGGTAGCAGATGCGGGGTGCGACGCGCGTGATGCGACGTGTGACCTGTGAGGTGCCGAACGGAAGGGCGGGGGCGGATGCGCGCCCCCAGGAGGAGAGAGCGCTCTCTCGGTGCTCGAATAATTCTCCCGTGTTTCCGTCGCGTCAAGAGTTGTGCACAGGATCGTCGCCGTCGGCGCACCGGCCTGCGTGATGCTTCATCTCTCGAACTCAGCAACAGAGTTGTTGGCCCATCAGATGGGTCAACCGAGAGACGGCCGCCTCGGCTCCCCGGTACCGGCCCCGCGCGATCCCTTGACGGTTGGCATCTCGGACGCCACGCTCCCGTTAGCGGGGGAGCGCTCTCTCGGCACCGACCCCGCTGTAGAGCCCCCTAGGAGTTCGCATGAAAGCCCGTGGCACACCACGGTCGCGCGGTGCCCTTGCGGTCCTGGCCGCCGTAGCCCTCCTGTTCACCCTCTCGGTCGCCCTCACCCCGGAACGGGCCGTCGCCGCGCCCGTTCTCGTCTCCCAGGGCAAGCCCGTCACCGCCTCCAGCGCCGAAGGGCCCTTCGCCGCTTCCGGCGCCGTGGACGGTGACCCGGCCACCCGCTGGTCCAGCGGCTTCACCGACGACGAGTGGCTCCGCGTCGACCTGGGCGCGCGCACCCCGGTCAGTCAGGTGGTCCTGGTCTGGGAGGCCGCGTACGCCCGCGGCTACCGGCTGGAGGTCTCCGACGACGGGGAGCGGTGGACGACCGTCCACTCCACCACGAACGGCCCCGGAGGGACCGAAACCCTGGCCGTCTCCGGGACCGGCCGGTACATCCGGATGCACGGCACCGAGCGCGCCACCCCTTGGGGCTACTCCCTCCACGAGTTCCAGGTCTACTCCTCCACCGGGGGCCCCGCCCCCGGCGACGGCGACGTCCTGCTCTCCTACGGCAAGCCCGGTTCGGCCTCGACCTCGCAGCACGACGGCACCTGCTGGGAGTGCTCCCCGGACAAGGCGTTCGACCGGGACCCCGCCAGCCGCTGGGCCACCAGCCCCGAGGGCGGCTGGAGCGACCCGGGGTGGATCGCGGTGGACCTGGGCGCCCGCGCCGAGATCCACCGGGTGGTCCTCCAGTGGGACCCGGCCTACGCCACGGCCTACCGCGTCGAGGTGTCCGACAACGGCACCGACTGGACGACGATGTACGAGACCGCGACGGGCGCCGGTTTCAGGGAGACCCTGGACGTGCGCGGCACCGGGCGTCACGTACGGCTCCACGCCACGCGGCGCAGCGGTCCGTACGGCTACTCCCTCTGGGAGTTCCAGGTCTGGGGCACCGGCGGAGCGCCGAACCCCGCGCCACCGCTGCCGCCCGCCCCCGACTACGACCGGCTGGTCTTCAGCGACGAGTTCGACGGCCCTGCGGGGACGGCGCCCGACCCCGCCAAGTGGGTCGTGGAGACGGGCCCCGGCCCCAACAACGAGCTGGAGTACTACACCGACAACCGCAACGCCGCCCACGACGGCGACGGCAACCTCGTCCTGGAGGCCCGCCGTGAGGAGACACCGGGCTCGTCCTGTCCGCGCGACCCGCTGAGCGGCAGCACGACCTGCCAGTACACCTCGGCGCGGCTCAACACCTACGGGAGGTTCCAGTTCACCTACGGCCGGGTCGAGGCCCGGATCAAGGTCTCCGGCACGCAGGGGCTGTGGCCCGCGTTCTGGATGCTCGGCGCGGACTACTTCGACCGGGGGCGGCCATGGCCGTACACCGGGGAGATCGACATCATGGAGCACGTCGGCAAGGAGCCCGGCACCACCTACTCCACGCTGCACGCCCCCGCCTACCACGGCGCGGCCGGGTACGGGGCGCCGTACTCACTGCCCGGCGGCGCGGACTTCGCCGACGGCTTCCACACCTTCGCCATGGACTGGGACGGCGCGGGCATGACGTTCCGGGTCGACGGCCGGGTCACGCACACCGTCAACAAGGAGCGGCTGGAGCGCACCCGGGGACCGTGGGTCTTCGACCACGACTTCTTCCTCATCCTCAACAACGCGGTCGGCGGTGACTGGCCCGGACCGCCCGACGCCACGACACGCTTCCCGCAGAAGCTGAGCGTCGACTACGTCAGGGTCTGGCGGTAGCGGGCACCCACCACACGCCCGGTCCGGACCACGGCGGTGGTCCGGACCGCACCGCGTCCGCGCACGGCTCAGCGGGGTTCGTACACGATCCAGAGGGGGCCGTCGGCCAGGTCGATCCGCCCGCCGTCCGGTGTGGTGAACCGTGTGGGCGAGTCCGTCGAGGTCCGTGTCCAGCGGGCCTCGTACGCCCTGCCGTCGCGCAGGACGTGCGCGGTGCCCGAGCCCGTGGTCTCGGTGAACGGGGTGTTGTTCCCGGAGCGGTCGCCGAACGACGACGGGCGGACGGTCACGTCCTGCACGATCACCGTCCCGGCCCCCAGGCGCCCGCCCTCGCTCGTGCGGGCGGGGGCGCCGTCGAGCGCGACCAGCCACCGGGCGGTCCCGGCGGACCAGGTGAAGGTCACGGAGGCGGACGGGAAGCGCACCGTACGGCTGTCCGTCGCCGTCCCGCCGGGCGGCGCCGCACCGAAGCGCAGCCCCAGCGCCTCGGCGGCCGCCACGCCCGACGCGGTGTACGGGATCCGCGCGGGCCGCAGGTAGAGGTTGTGCGGGGCGGGCCGGCCGGGATCGCGGACGTAGGCCTCCGGGACCTCCGACGGCGGCACGGCGTCCAGCGGGGCGCGGCCGATGAGGGGCAGCAGTCCGCTCTGGGCCCCGGAGAACGCGAGCGTGGGCCGGTCGAACTGGCGCAGCAGCTCCAGGTCGGTCTCCCGGGCGCTGCGGACCGGGCCGATCACCGGCGGCACCTCGGAGGAGTAGACGGCGAGGATCCGGCTGAGTCCGGCCTCCACCTGCTCGACGTAGACGATGTCGGCCCGTTCCAGACCGGTGTGGGGCCGGGCGGGCGCCACGTTGTCGATCTTCACGGCGAGCACCTTCGTGTCCGTGGCCGCACCCGTGTCCGTCCCGGACGGGGAGCTGGCCCGGGGCGATGGTCCCGAGCCGTTCCCGCCCGTGCACCCCACCGCGAGGACGCCCAGGGCCAGAGCGGCGAACAGCGCCGTGACCCACCTCTTCACTCCGGCTGCGGACATGGCGACCGCCCTTCCGGGGCACCGGCCGGCCGCCCCGGCGGAGCGCTGCCGTGTCGCTGCCCTCTTCCCTCCATCATCACGCGGCGGGCCCGCTCGCGGCCGCCAGGGCGACCGCGGAAGTCCCCGGGCCGGGGCCCGGCCGCGGCCGGAATCGGACGCCACCGCGGCCACGATGGTGCTACCGGGGGATCGGTCCGGTCTCTACGGTGGCGACAGGGGCGGGTGAGCGGGCTCGCCCGGCGCGACGGGTGAAACGGAGGGGGTTTTGGTGGAAGCCGAGTTGATGACACTGGCGGCCTCGGGTGCGACGACCGTGGTCGGGCTGATGGCGACGGAGGCCTGGACGCAGGTACGCGGACGGGTGGCCCGGTTCCTGTCCCGGGGCGAGGACCCCGAGGCGGTCGACGCGCAGCTGGAGGTGTCGCGCGCCGAGCTGGCGGCGGCCCGCGCCGACGCCGACGAGGTGACGGCCGCCGACATCGAGGCGGAGTGGCGCACCCGGCTCCGCCGGGCCCTGCACGCCGACCCGGAGGCCGCGGGGGAGCTGAGGGCCCTGCTCGACGAACTGGAGCCTGTCCGGCCCCCGGCCCCCTCGGTGTCGGTCACCAACACCGTCAGCGGAGGCACGTTCCACGCCCCGGTGCTCCAGGCGCAGAACATCTCCCGCCCCGATCTCCGCCCGCGCGGGCCCCACGGCTCCTGAACAGCGGCGGACGCCCGGGGGCAGCGGTCGCACGCGGGGGAGTCACCCCCGGTCGTGGCCGTCCCCCTGCCCCGCCGTCCCCTTCCCCGCGACGAACCGCACCGGCGCCCGGAACCGGGCCCTGCGGGCCGCGCGGCGGAACGTGGTGAGGACGGCGGGGCCCGCCAGGACGACGCAGACGAAGTTCGTGACGGCCCGCCCGGTGTCCCAGCCCAGCGACGTCGCCACGTCGAACGCGAGGTAGCGCTGCCACTGCTCGGTGAAGGGGAGCCCCGGCAGGTAGGCGATCGAGCTGTTCGGGTCGACCGAGAAGGGCCAGAAGGACAGGTTCAGCAGGAAACCGAAGAGGTAGCCCGAGAGCGATCCGTAGACCGCCAGCATCAGCACCTCGCGCCGCCCCGTGGCCCGGGGCAGCAGTCCCGCCAGCATGCCGACGAACGCGCAGCCGAACATCTGGTACGGCATCCACGGGCCGACCCCGCCCGTGATGAGAGCGGACGCGAACAGGGACGTGCAGCCCAGCGTGAAGCCGAAGCCGGGGCCGTAGACGCGGCCCGCCAGGACAAGGACGAAGAACACCGTCTCGATGCCCGCAGTGCCCGCGCCCAGCGGACGCAGCGCCGCGTTCACCGCGGACAGCACCCCGAGCATCGCCAGCGCCTTGGAGTCGATGCCGCCCTCGGAGATCTCGGAGATCACCACGCACAGGACGAGGACCAGCAGCACCCCGAAGATCAGCGGCGGCGCGTAACGCGTACCGAGCCGCCCCGGGGCGACGACGAAGGGCCAGAAGAAGGCGACCAGGCCGAGGAAGGCGGCCATGGCGATGACGACCCCGGCGCGCGGAGCGATACGGATGGCCCCGGCGGAGCGCTCGGTGAGGTCCTTCACGCCTGAGCCTCCCCGCCCGGCAGCACCGCCGCCACCTGGTCCACCGTCAGATACGGGAGCGGGGAGAGGATCTTCGCGACCTGCGGGGCGAAGACCGGGGAGGCGACGATCACCTCGCTCGTCGGGCCGTCCGCGACGACGTCGCCCTCCGCCATCACCACCACCCGGTCCGCCGCCCGCGCCGCGAACTCGACGTCATGGGTGGAGACCACCACCGACCGCCCCTCGGCGGCCAGTTGGTCGACCATCGCGATGAGCTGGGTCTTGGCCCGGTAGTCCAGGCCCCGCGTCGGCTCGTCCAGCAGCAGGACCCGGGGCGCCGCCGCCAGCTGGATGGCCAGGACCAGGGCCAGCTTCTGCCCCTCGGACAGGTCGCGGGGGTGCCGCGTCCCCTCGATCCCGGGGGCCAGCCGGTCCAGGATCGTCCGGGCGCCGGGCCCGCCGCCCTGCGTCCGGGACTCGGCGTCCGCCTGGTCCAGCTCCTGTTTCACGCTCTCCAGGTAGAGCAGGTCGGTCGGGGTCTGGGGAACGAGCCCGACCAGTCTCCTGGCCTCGGCCGCGGACAGACTCCGGGGGTCGCGGCCCTTGCCCGTACCCTCCGGACCGACCGGCCCCACCCGTACCGTCCCAGCCCGGCGCGGGCCCGAGCCCTGGAGCGCCCACAGCAGCGACGACTTGCCCGAGCCGTTGCGGCCCATCAGCGCCGTGACCTCACCGGCCCGCAGACCGAGATCCACCTCGCGGACCGCCGCCACCCCCCGGTAGGCGACCGTGATGCCCCGGGCCGTCAGCAGGCCGCTGCCCGCCGTCTCCACCGCCCGGCGCACCGGCGGTGGCGGGGTGTCCGCCAGGGCCGTGCGCAGCGGCCGGGCCGCGCGGCGGGCGTCGCGCACCGACAGCGGCAGCGGGGACCAGCCCGCCGCACGGCCCAGTTCGACGATGGGCGGCGCGATCGACGACGCGGCGAAGACCTCCGCGGGCGGGCCCGCCACCACCCGGCCGTCGCCGGGCAGATGGATGACCCGGTCCGCGTACTGCACCACCCGCTCCAGCCGGTGCTCGGCCAGCAGCACGGTGACCCCGAGGTCGTGGACCAGCCGGGTCACCGCCGCCAGGACCTCCTCCGCCGCCGTCGGGTCGAGCGCGGACGTCGGCTCGTCCAGGACCAGGACGCGGGGGTGGGCGGTGAGCACGGAACCGATCGCCACCCGCTGCTGCTGGCCGCCGGACAGCTCGTGCAGCGCCCGGTGGCGCAGGTCCGCGAGCCCCAGCAGATCGAGGGTCTCCTCGACCCGTTTGCGCATCACCGTCGGCAAGATCGCCAACTGCTCCATCGCGTAGGCGAGTTCCTCCTCCACCGTGTCCGTGACGAAACCGTCCAGCGGATCCTGGCCCACCACCCCGACGACATCGGCGAGTTCGCGCGGCGGGTGGTCGGCGGTGCTCCGGCCGTCGACCGTGACCGTGCCGTACAGCGTGCCGCCGGTGAAGTGCGGGACCAGCCCGTTGACCGCGCCCAGCAACGTCGACTTGCCGGAGCCCGTATGACCGACCACGAGGCAGAGTTCGCCCTCCTCGACCGCCAGGTTCACGTCCCGCAGGACCGGCTCGTCGGCGTCGTCGTAGGCGACGGACACCTGGTCGAAGGTGATCATGCGGCTTCCTCGGTGCGCGGTGCGGTGGGATGCGGGGTCGGCGGGTCCGGCGGCGGGGCCAGGAATCCGGCGGCGCCCGCGAGCAGGATGGCGGCGGCCGGGACCAGCGGCAGGTCCGGCCAGCTCAAGGGGTAGATGGACGGGTTCAGCTCGGCCGGGTCGTAGCCGACGTTCACGAACAGCAGGACGGCCGAGAGCACCCCGCAGGACGCCACCGCCCACTCCGCGAACCGCCAGGGGTCGGGCCGGTACGCCGTCCGCGTCACCCGCCGCCCGCCGATCCGCAGCCCGGCCAGACAGAGCACCGATCCCGCGGCGAGCGCGGGCAGTCCCAGGAGTTTCGGCGCGGCCGGATCCAGCAGGCCGTAGGCTCCGGCGCACAGCCCGCACATGCCCAGCAGCATCAGCCCCCCGGTGAGGCGGCGAGAGCCCGCGGTGGCCGTCCCCGCTCTCCCGTAGCCGCGCGAGTCCATCGCCGCCGCCAGCCGCAACGACCGCTCCAGCGCGTCCTCCAGGACGGGCACGACGATCCCGCGCAACGCCTTGAGGCCTTTGTTGCGCCCGGCGCGCAGCCGCCGGGCGCGGGCCACCCGCTGGACGCTCTGCACCAGTTGCGGGGCGACGCTGATCGACACGGTGACGGCGACGCCCAGTTCGTACAGTGCGCCGGGCAGCACCCGCAGCGCCCGCTTCGGATTGGCGAGGGTGTTCGCCGCACCGACGCAGCACAGCATGCACGCGAGCCGCAGCCCGTCCGTGGCGGCCGACAGCAGCGCCTCCAGCGAGACCGGTCCGCCGAGCTGGATACCCGCGTACCAGTCCGGGGTCGGGATGCGCGGCAAGGAGAAGAGATAGTGGTCGGTCGGCCGGATCCCGGTGGCGAAGACCGCCCGGAAGACCACCCGGATCGCCACCACCGTGAGCGCCAGATACAGGTAGTACTGGAAGCCGCGCGCCCAGGGGGCGTCGGTGCGCCGCACGGTGATGACGTAGCCGAGCACCGCGAGGACCAGGAACAGCAGCAGCGGGTTGTTGGTCCGGCTGACCGCCGTGGCCAGGGCCAGCGCCCAGATCCACCAGGCGACCGGGTGCAGGGTGCGCGGCAGCCGCCGGCCGCCGGTGTCCCGGCTCGCGGCGGCGCGCTCCTGGGCCGCATGAGTCACGGAGGGGCTACCGCTCACGGCGGCGGCGCTTCGCGGCGAACACGGCCGCGCCGCCGATCAGCACCACGAGACCGGCCGTCGCCGCCACCGGCACGACCGACCCGGAGTCGTGCTCCGCGTCCGCGGCCGGGGCCGCGTCAACCACCTTCGCCGACGCCCCGGGCGCGGCCGCCGCGGCGTCCGTCGTCGCGGGGGCGGAGGGACCGGACGAGGAGGCGGAGGCGGACGGCGAGGCGCTCGCGGAGGGCGACGCCGACGCCGACCGCTTCGGCGGGGGCGTCGGTGCCGCCCGGCCGTCCTCGGCCGGAGGCCGCGTGGTCCGTACGGGGTCCGGTTCCGGCTTCGGCCGGGGGGCCGGATCACCGCCGACGGGACGGGTGTTGCGGGCGCGCAGCTGGTCGGGGGTGAGGGCCGGGCGGCCCTTCGTCCCCCCGATGTCCGTGCCGCCGAAGATCCACAGATCCACGCTGCCCGGCCGCGGCTTGTAGCTCATCGCCCCGAGCTGGCTGTACTCCCAGGTGTTCTCCCCAGGGCCGGCGTGCCAGTACGACCAGTAGGCCGTGGCGGGTGGAGTGAGGACGCAGTCGTCCTGCTGCGGCGTCGGGTACTGCTTGCCGCCCTGGTGGCCGCTGTAACCGATCCGGCAGATGAACGCCGGGCCGTCGTGCCCGGTGCCGGTGGTACGCCAGCCGCCCTGGTTGAGCAGTTCGTAGCCGGTCGTCGGCGTCGTCCCGCAGGAGCGGTAGACGGGACCGCCCCACCGGCTGAAGTCGACGGCCAGCACGACACCCGAGGAGGTGGTGCACCGCCCCATCGGCTGCGGGGCGGCGGCCGCCGGGGCGACGGGCGCGAGCAGGGCCGCCCCCGTCAGTCCGAGGACGGCGGCGGCGTGCGCGACGGCCCGCCGGAGTCCGGCCCTCACCGCGCACCGCCCGGCACCGTACGACGGGCGCGGGCGGCCACGACCGTCCGCCAGCCCACCAGGACCAGTCCCGCGGCAGCCGCCGCGAGACCCAGTGCCCGCACACCCGTCGACGCCAGCCCGCCCCCGCCGCCCGGCCCCACGGCGCTGCTGTCACCCGGTGTGACGATCCGCGGCGGCGCGGTGGAGGGCGGCACCGGGTTCGGCGTCGTGCCCGTCAGGTCGCGGGTCAGCGTGCCGAAGGAGATCCCGGTGGCCCCGCCGACCGCCTGCGTCGAAGCCCGCAGGTCCGAACCGCGCTGCCCCTCCTTGGCCACGTTGAAGCCGCCGTCCGGGTTCTGCTGCGAGGCGAGGAACCTCAGGGCCTTCGTGATCTGCTTCTCGTACTTCTCCCCGTCCAGCGACAGCCCCTGCACGGCGAGCGCCGCCGTGTTGACCGAGTTGCCCGCCGCGCCCGGGAATCCGCCGTCCTTCAGCTGCCGGGAGGCGATCCAGGCCAGCGCCTTGTCCACGGCCGCCTCGTGCGCCTCGCCCGGAACGAGGTCCAGGGTCATCGCGGCCATCGCGGTGGAGTCCACGTCCGCGTCACCGGTGGGCGGCACCAGGCTCGGCCAGGCTCCCGAGGAGGCGTGCTGAAGGCTCGCCAGATACGCGACCGGGGCCTTCGCGGCGCTCTCCTCGCCCGCCCGCACCTGGGCCATGACGCCGAGGGACTGGGCGAACACCGACGGAGCGTAGGTGTACGCGCCCCTGGCGGCGCAGCTGCGGTCCGGGGCGGTGGACGGCTTCGTGCAGACGGCGTCCGCCAGCGCGGCGATCAGGTCCTGGCCGCCGAAGGCGCGCGGGTCCCGCTCGACGACCTGGGCGAGGACGGCCGCCTTGCCGATCGAGCCGCCCAGCGCGTGCGCGCCCCCGACTCCGGTCCAGTCGCCCAGGGTCCGGCCCTCGCCGTCCTTGCCGCCGTCGTCGAGGAAGTCCACGACCGTGCGCAGCGCGTTGTCGTCGTGCCCGGTCGCCGCCAGGGCGAACGCCCCGTCGACGGTGAGTCCGAAGTCGGCGCGGCCCGTGCCGCCGCCCGCCGCGTAGTAGCGCCCCTGCTGGAGGTTGGCCGGTGCGGTGAGGTAGGCGACGCCCTTCTTCAGGTCGGGTCCCGCGCCCGGCGGGCGGGTCGTCGGCGGGGCGGTGGTGGGCCCGGTCGTCGGGGGAGTGGTCGGCGGAAGGGTCGGCTCCACGGGCTTCGCGGTCAGCGTGACCAGGCTGGTGTCCGCCCCCGCGAGCACGGCGGGCGCGGTCGGGTAGAGCGCACCGTCGGTGGCGCTCTCCTCGAACCCGAAGCCACCGTCGTCCAGTTGCTGCCGCGACAGCCAGGAGACCGCCGCGTCGGCCGCGCCGCCGTCACCGAGCGCGCGCAGCGCCTGCGCCGCGTACGCGGTCGCCGTGATCGAGCCGGTGGTCGCGCCGTTGTACCCCGGGAACGCGCCGGTCTCCAGCTGGGCCTTCCGCAGGTACGCGCGGGTCCTGGCGACGGCCGTGTCCTGGCCGCCCGCCTCGTCGAGCACCAGCGCGACCAGTCCGGTGGTGGCCGGGTCGCCGTCGCAGTTCTCGCCGGGGGTGATCAGGATGCTGGTCACCGAGCCGTCCTGGCACACCAGTTGGGTCAGCCGGGCCGTGCTCGCCGCGGGCGGTTCCACGCCGCCGCGCAGCAGGGCCAGCACGGACAGCGCCTGCCCGTCCGCGTACTGCGCGCCGCGGAAGTCGCCCTTGGCCGTGCAGCCGGGTGTGGGGGCCCCGGACTCGGGGCCCGCCGGGCAGACGTTCTCCTTGAGGTCGCCGAGCAGATCGCGCCCGCCGAAGGCCCGCGGGTCGCCCCCGGTGATCTCCGCGAGCAGCGCCAGCCGGGCCGCCGCGGGGGCGTCGGGCGCCTCGTCGGTCCCGTTCGGGTAGGCGTAGGGACCGGTCCGGGTGGTGAGGTGGGCGGCCACCTTGTCCAGGGCCGGGCTCCTCCCGCCCGCCGCGGCGAGCGCGTACGCGGCCTCGGTGGTCAGCACGTCGTCGTGCGCCCCGGTGTCCGGGTCCGCCACATGGGTGTCGTCCCGCAGCTGGCCGGTCACCCAGCGGGCGGCGGCGGGCAGGTCGATCTCCCCGGCGGGAACGCTCGGACCGTCCGTCGGGCCCCCGGTGGGGCCGGGTGTCCCGCCCCCGCCGGCCCGCACCTCGTCCGGGGTGAAGTCGGGGCGTCCGGTGGTGCCGCCGACATCGGTGCCGCCGAACACCCAGGCGTCCACGTCGCCCGCCTTGGGCTTGCGGTCCATCGCGCCGAGCGGGCTGTAGGACCAGGTCTCCTGGCCGGGAGCGGCGATCCAGTACGACCAGTAGGCGGTGGCCTGCGGGGTCAGCACGCAGTCCTCGGTGGCCGGAGTGGGGTACCGCGTACCGGAGTTGAAGGAGCCCGCACCGATCCGGCAGATGAAGCCGTCGCCGTCGTGCTGGGTGCCCTCGGTGGTGAAGCCGCCCTCGTGGAGCAGTTCGTAGCCGCTGGTCGGCGTGGTGTCGCAGCCGCGCACCACCCCGCCGCCGAACGGGCCGAAGTCCACCGCGACGACCGCTCCCCTGGTGGCCGTGCACTCCCCGACCGGGTCGGCCGACGCCGGGACGGCCCCGCTCACGAAGGCGACGCTCGCGGCGAAGATCAACGCGATGGCGGAGACCGACGACAGAAGTCTCCTCTTCCCGGCATGCCGGTTCCGTTGCTGTGCGGTCCCCACCACGGCCCCTCGTGTCGTCCGGGCGGGCCCCGCGTGGCAGAAGGCACCCGGCGGGGGCGAGCCCCGAACGGGCCGCCCACGGGGAGCTGTTCGAACCACGCCGTAGTCCGCGACGGCGCTTCTCGCTGAAAATCCTGGTCCCAGGCAGTCCGGCTCGCCCGCGCGGTGGCGGGCCCACGGTTGCGGGTCAGCGCCGGATTTCGACCGGCTTCCCCTGGGGCTGAGTGCTTATCAGGCGGATTGGAACACGCTCTCGAAGAGAGCGTCAAGGTGTTCCGCGTCTCCCCGGCGGGCCCCGCGGCGCACGCCGCGCCCCTCCCTGGCGCACCCCTGCCGCCTCGGGTAGCGTCCTGGCCTGCCGTGTGGGGGAACCCGGTGCGAATCCGGGGCTGACGCGCAGCGGTGTGGGGCGGCAGGGGGCCGTTCCCGAGCCCGAATGCCCATCCGGCAGCTGTACCAGGAGAAGCCGTACCCACGCGTTCAGGCGTCGGCCACCCGCCCTGCCCTGCCCTGTGCGGCCCGGGAGGCGCCGCGGTGCCGCGCGCCCCTCATCCTCAGGAGCAGGCCCATGCCCCGTTCTGCCACGTCCCGCACCTCGCGTACGCCCCGCCGGATCGCCCTCGTGGCGCCCGCCGTGCTGGGGGCGTTCGTCCTCACGGCGCTGCCCGCCGCGGCGACGTCCACGCCCGCCCAGATCGCCACCTCGAAGACCAACGGTGTGGCGTACGTCAAGTCCCTCCAGGCCGCCGACGGTTCGTACGCCGGGCCGGGGCTCTCCAACGAGTGGGCCTTCAGCGCCCTCGCCGCCGCCGGAACGGCCGCCGTCGACGTGACGCCCGGCGGCGACGCGACGAAGAACGCCCGCACCGTCTACCGCAACCTCCTGGCCACCCCCGGCTGGCCCTCCGCCACCCCCGTCGTCACCGACTACCAGCGCGGCACGCTCAACGCGTACGCCGCCGGGATCGACCCCGCCCGGGTCTCCGCCTCGCGCAACCTGATCGCCGACATCTACGGCTACTGGCAGAACGCGGAGGCCGGCTACTTCGGCCCGTCCGCCAACTACAACGGCACCGTCTTCGCCGCCCTCGCCCTGGGGGGCGCGAGAACCCAGGCGGGCGGCCAGCGCGTCCCGCAGGCCCTTCTCGACCGCGTCGTCACCCGCCTCCGGGCCAACCAGCACAACGACGGCGGCTGGACCTACGCCAAGGCCGAGGGCAACGCCACCGAGCTGAACAAGCCGAGCGACGTCGACATGACGGGCGCCTCGATGGCCGCGCTCTGCGTGTCCGGCGTGCCCGGCACCGACGCCGACATCCTCCAGGCCAAGGCGTTCCTCAAGAGCAAGCTGGTCAACAACAGCGGCGCGTTCAACGCCATGTACGGCATCAACACCAGCTCCAACGGCTGGGCCGTCTCCGGGCTCAACGCCTGCGGCATCAACCCGCAGACCGGGGACTTCCTCACCCCGATGGGCAGGACCCCGGTCGACTTCCTCATCGCCCAGCAGTTCAACCCGGGCGGCGGCTTCAAGTACCAGCCCTCCGACACCTCCCCGTCCGCCTACTCCTCACTGGACGGTCTGCGCGCCGTCGCGGGCGGCGGCTTCACCGCGGCCCCGCCCGCCCCGGTCACCCCGGGCGCCCCCCGGTGGGTCGCGGCGAGCGGCTTCACGGCCGGTACGGCGACGAAGCTGGCCCTCACCGTGGACGACGGCGCCGGAAACCCGAAGGTCTGCTCGGTCGCCCTCACCCCGACCGGGACGACCACCACCCTCGGCGACGTCCTGGCCGCCGCGACGGGCGCGGCCACCCCGGCGGGCTGCGTCACCTCGGTGGTCCCCGCCTCCGGCACCGGAACCGTCACCTCCGTCAACGGCAAGGCCAACGCCGGTTCGGCGACCTGGAAGGTGTCCGTGGACGGCTCCGCGTTCGCCGGGGCCGCCCGCAACAAGGTGATCGGCGTCGGCGACACCATCGCCCTGCGCTACTCCTGACGCCCTCCGGTGCGGGGGACGCGCTCCGGAGGCGCGGGCGGCGTCCCCCGCACCGGGTACGGGACGAACGTGCTGCTGTTCTCGTCGATGGCCAGCGGCTGCCCCAGCGGTGGCACCGCCCGCTGCGGGCAGTCCAGCCGCTCGCAGATCCGGCAGCCCATCCCGATCGGCGTCGCGGCCGAGGCGTTGTCCAGGTCCAGCCCGTCGGAGTAGACCAGCCGCCCGGCGTGCCGGATCTCGCAGCCGAGCCCGATCGCGAACGTCTTGCCGGGCTCGCCCCAGCCGCCCCGGTGCCGGGTGAGAGCCCGCGCGGTCCACAAGTGGCGCTGCCCGTCGGGCATGGCCGCGATCTGCACGTGGATACGGCCGGGCGCGGCGAACGCCTCGTACACGTTCCACAGCGGGCAGGTGCCGCCCGCTCGGGAGAAGTGGAACCCGGTCGCGGACTGCCGCTTCGACATGTTCCCGGCCCGGTCGACCCGGACGAAGGAGAACGGCACACCGCGCAGCCGGGGCCGCTGGAGCGTGGACAGCCGGTGGCAGACCGTCTCGTAACCGAGGCCGAAGAGGTCGGTGAGCCGCTCGATGTCGTACCGCACCTCCTCCGCCGCCGTGTGGAACGCCCGGTACGGCAGGATCAGCGCGCCCGCGACGTAGTTGGCCACTCCGATCCGGGCCAGCGGCCAGGGCGCCGACCCCTCGTCGAAGTCCTCCGAGGCCAGTCGTGAGATCTCCCGGCCGTGTTCGAGCAGGGCGAGCTGGGTGGCCATCCGGAACGCCTGCTGGCCCGGCCGGAGCCGGTTCGACAGGTGGAGCACCCGGGTGTCCGGGTCGTAGTGGTGCAGCCGCCCGGTGTCCGCCGCCCGGGACGCGGGCCGGCCGGTCCCGTCCGGCGCGGTGACGAGCCGGATGCCGTGCCGCTCGGACAGGCGGGCGGAGAGCGCCCGGACCACCTCGCCGGGGCGTACCCCGATCTCCGCCGCCAGCTCCTCCGCCGCCAGGTCCGCCTCGTGGAGGTAGTTCTGCCGCCGGTAGAAGAACTCGCGGATCTCCTCGTGCGGGGAGCGCGGCAGCTCCGCCCCGCCGCCGCCCCGCAACTCGGCGGCCTCCGCCAGCCGCCCGGCCAGCGCCTGGTTGCGGCGCCCCAGGTCCAGCAGCACCTTCGCCACCCCCGGCAGCCGGGAGGCCAGCTCGGACAGCTCCGCCGCCGAGACCCGGGCGGCGCCCACCTCGTCGGCGAGGGCCTCCCGCAGATCCGCCAGGACGCGGGAGGTGTCGCGCTCCGAGAAGAAGCCGGGGTCCACCCCGAAGGCCTCGGTCAGCCGCAGCAGCACCGGCACGGTCAGGGGACGGGAGTCGTGCTCCATCTGGTTCAGATAGCTCGGTGAGATCGCCAGCATCCGGGCCAGTTCCGCCTGGCTCAGCCGACGCTCCTCCCGCAGCCTGCGCAGCCGCGCTCCCGCATAGGTCTTGCTCACCCCGGGGCTCCTCCCGCCGCCGCCACCCTGGCGGCAACCCTAGCCGTCGAAGCGCCGCCCGGACCCTTCGCAATCTTGGCAAAGTGCCCGAGAAGATTCGCAGAACTTGGCACACGTACCCCATTGATGGCACTCAGTGCCACTGTCAGAGTTCCTTGTGCGGCCCATCGGGCACCGGCTCCGGGTCGGGATTCCGGGCGCGATTTCACGCCCTGACGTCGTTCTCCCCGGATCTCCGGCCGGATCGCCGGGCGCATTGCTGACCGTTCCACCTCGGAGGTCCGGTGGGCCGCACCCGTCGAGTCGCGTCACCCAGTGACACGACTTCGCACCGTTCACACGATCGACCCACACGACTTCGGGAGACACCCCATGGCGCAGGCAAGGACGACGGCGGAAGAGCTGGCGCGGCGGTGGGCGGACGACCCCCGCTGGAAGGGCGTCGAGCGCACCTACAGCGCCGAGGACGTGGTCCGGCTCTCCGGCAGCGTCCGCGAGGAGCACACCCTCGCCCGCCGCGGCGCCGAGCGGCTCTGGCGCCAGCTCCACGAGCGGGACTACATCCACGCGCTCGGCGCGCTGACCGGCGGCCAGGCCGTCCAGCAGGTCAAGGCGGGCCTCCAGGCCATCTACCTCTCCGGCTGGCAGGTCGCCGCCGACGCCAACCTCGCCGGGCACACCTACCCCGACCAGAGCCTCTACCCGGCCAACTCCGTGCCGAGCGTCGTCCGCAGGATCAACAACGCCCTGCTGCGCGCCGACCAGATCGCCACCGCCGAAGGCGCGGGCGACACCACCGACTACCTGGCCCCGATCGTCGCCGACGCCGAGGCCGGCTTCGGCGGACCGCTCAACGCCTTCGAGCTGACCAAGGCGATGATCGAGGCCGGAGCGGCGGGCATCCACTACGAGGACCAGCTGGCCTCGGAGAAGAAGTGCGGCCACCTCGGCGGCAAGGTCCTCGTCCCCACCGCCCAGCATGTGCGCACCCTCAACGCGGCCCGCCTCGCCGCCGACATCGCCGACGTGCCCACCCTGATCGTGGCCCGCACCGACGCGCTCGCCGCCAGCCTCATCACCAGCGACGTGGACGAGCGCGACGCCCGGTTCATCACGGGCGAGCGGACCGCCGAGGGCTTCCACCGCGTCCGCAACGGCATGGCCCCGGTCATCTCGCGCGGCCTCGCCTACGCCCCGTACGCCGACCTCATCTGGGTCGAGACCGGCACCCCGGACCTCGCCCAGGCCCGCGAGTTCGCCGAGGCGATCCACGCCGAGCACCCGGACCAGATGCTGGCGTACAACTGCTCGCCGTCCTTCAACTGGCGGGCCGCCCTGGACGACGACCAGATCGCCAAGTTCCAGCGCGAACTGGGCGCCATGGGCTACCGCTTCCAGTTCATCACCCTCGCCGGATTCCACTCCCTCAACCACGCGATGTTCGACCTGGCGCGCGGCTACGCCGAGCAGGGCATGACCGCCTACGTCGACCTCCAGGAGCGCGAGTTCGCCGCCCAGGAGCACGGCTTCACCGCGGTCAGGCACCAGCGCGAGGTCGGCACCGGCTACTTCGACCAGGTCTCCACCGCCATCAACCCCGCCTCCTCCACCACGGCCCTCACCGGCTCCACGGAGGAGGAGCAGTTCCACTAGAGAGCCCGTCCGGTCGCGGGGTGCCGAGCCCCCGCGACCGGGACCGCCGCCCCCGATCGCACCCCGCCGAGGAGAACCGCATGACCACCCTTGCCACGACCGGCCGCGTCCAGGTCCTCGGCGTCCCGGGGGACCGGCACGAGGAGGTCCTCACCCCCGAGGCCCTCGACTTCGTCGGCCGCCTCGACACGGCTTTCGCCGCCCGCCGCCTCGACCTGCTGACCGAACGCCGCCGCCGCCGGGCGCTGCTGCGCGGCGGCGCCCCGCTGGACTTCTCCCGCGCCACCAAGCCGATCCGCAGCGACCCCGACTGGCGCGTCGCCCGCCCCGCCCCCGGCCTCACCGACCGCCGGGTGGAGATCACCGGCCCGCCCGAGCGCTCCATGGCCGTGAGCGCGCTCAACTCCGGGGCCCAGGTGTGGATGGCGGACTTCGAGGACGCCACCTCGCCCACCTGGCAGAACATCGTCCAGGGCCAGCTGAACCTCATCGACGCCATCGACCGCCGTATCGACTTCACCGCCGCGAACGGCGAGGAGTACCGGCTCACCGACCGGCCCGCCACCATCATGGTCCGGCCGCGCGGCTGGCACCTCACCGAGAAGCACCTCGTCATCGACGACCGGCCCCTGCCGGCCGCACTCGTCGACTTCGGCCTCTACTTCTTCCACTGCGCCCACCGCCAGATCGACGCGGGCAGCGGACCGTACTTCTCCCTGCCCAAGCTGGAGAACCGGTACGAGGCCCGGCTCTGGAACGACGTGTTCCTGCTGGCCCAGGATCTCCTGGGCATCCCCCGGGGCACGGTCCGGGCCACCGTCCTCATCGAGACGGTCACCGCCGCGTTCGAGATGGAGGAGATCCTCTACGAGCTGCGCGAACACAGCGCCGGACTCAACGCGGGCCACTGGGACTACCTCTTCAGCCTGATCAAGAACTTCGCGCACCGCCCCGACTTCGTCCTGCCCGACCGGGCCACCGTCACCATGACCGCCCCCTTCCTGCGCGCCTGTACCGAACTCCTGGTCCGCACCTGCCACAAGCGCGGCGCCCACGCCATCGGCGGCATGGCAGCCCAGATCCCCGGCGGCGAACAGGCCGCCCGGGAAGCCGCCCTGGCGAAGGTCCGGCTCGACAAGGAACGCGAGGCCGAGGACGGCTACGACGGCTCCTTGGTCGCCCACCCCGGGCTCGTCCCGGTCTGCCGGACCGCCTTCGACGGGGTGCTGGGCGAGCGTCCGCACCAGCTCGAACGCACCCGCGACGACGTCCACGTCACCGCCGAGGACCTGGTGGCCGTGCGCCGCACGGCGGGCCGCCCGACCCCGCAGGGCGTCCGCGACAACATCACCGCGGCCCTGCGCTACTACGACGCCTGGCTCCGCGGCCGGGGAGCCGTCGCCCTGGACGGGATCATGGCGGACGCGGCCACCGCCGAGATCGCCCGCGTCCAGATCTGGCAGTGGCTCACACACCGGGCCGTCGACCGCGAGAGGGTGCTCGCCCTGGTGGACGAGGAACTGGCCGCGCTCGGCGCCGCGTACCCCTGGGCCCAGCTCGACCAGGTCCGCGACCTGTTCGAACGCACCGCGCTCGGCAGGGAACTGCCTGCCTTCTTCACCACCGAGGCGTACGCGCGCCACCTCGTCGGCCGTCCGGCGGTGCGGGCGTGAGCCCCGCCGTCGCCCGGGTGGGCGTGGTCGGCGGCGGGCAGATGGGGGCCGGGATCGCCGAGGTGTGCGCCCGCGCGGGGCTTGACACCCTCTTCTGCGAGAGGGACCGCGCCGCCACCGACCGGGCCCGCGAGCGGGTCGCCGTCTCCCTGGAGCGGGCCGTCCAGCGGGGCAAGCTGGACCGGATCAGTGCGGAGGACGCCCTCGGCCGGCTGGTCTTCACCGGCAGCCTGGACGACCTGGCCGACCGCCAACTCGTCGTCGAGGCCGTCGTCGAGGACGCCACCGCCAAGACGGAGGTCTTCGCGGCGCTCGACAAGATCGTCGAGGACCCGGAGGCGATCCTGGCCACCAACACCTCCGCCATCCCCGTCATGCGGCTGGGTATGGCCACCCAGCGCGCCGACCGCGTCCTGGGGCTCCACTTCTTCAACCCGGTGCCGGTCCTCCCGCTGGTGGAGGTGGTGACCTCGTTGCACACCTCCGCGCAGACGGCCGCGACGGCCGAGGAGTTCGCGACCTCGGTCCTCGGCAAGACCGTGGTCCGCTCCCAGGACCGGGCCGGGTTCGTCGTCAACGCGCTCCTCGTCCCCTACCTCCTCTCCGCGATCCGGATGGCCGAGTCCGGCTTCGCGACCGCCGCCGACGTGGACGCCGGAATGGAGCTGGGCTGCGCCCACCCGATGGGGCCGCTCAAGCTGGCCGACCTGATCGGTCTGGACACGGTGGCCTCCATCGCCGCGTCGCTGTACGAGGAGTTCAAGGAACCGCTGTACGCCCCGCCGCCGCTGCTCCGGCGGATGGTGGAGGCGGGGCTGCTCGGCCGGAAGACCGGGCGCGGATTCCACCTCTACGACCGGGGCTGAGGGGCCCGGGTCCGGGACGCGGCTGAGGGGCCGCGACCGGCGTCGGGCGGGGTGGGAGCGGTTGACTGTGCCGCTCACCACCCCGCCGTCACGTCCGGCCCCGCCCGGCCGCGCGAGGACGGCGGGAACCGGTCGGGCGGCGGAGCGGTCGAGCGAGCAGAATCGGGTACGGACCAGGGTGATCGTTACCCCGGTGCGCCGGGCCCGTCCCCTGGGCCCGGCCGACGACGAAGACGTATGAGGAGACCCGATGGCGCACGAACGGGCCGGGCAGCCGGCGCAGCCCGCGGACCTGGTCGACGTGGCACGACTGGTGACGGCCTACTACGCTCTGCACCCCGATCCGGCCGACCCCGCCCAGCGGGTCGCCTTCGGCACCTCGGGCCACCGGGGATCCGCCCTCGCCGCCGCCTTCAACGACGACCACATCGCCGCCACCACCCAGGCCATCTGCGACTACCGCGCCCGCCAGGGCACCGACGGGCCCCTGTACCTCGGCGCCGACACCCACGCCCTGTCCGAACCGGCCCGGGTCACCGCACTGGAGGTCCTCGCCGCCAACGGCGTCACCGCCCTCATCGACAGCGCGGACGGCTACACCCCGACCCCCGCCGTGTCGCACGCCATCCTCACGCACAACCAGGGGCGCACCGAGCGCCTGGCCGACGGCATCGTCGTCACCCCCTCGCACAACCCGCCCGCCGACGGCGGCTTCAAGTACAACCCGCCCAACGGCGGCCCGGCCGCATCCGACGCGACCTCCTGGATCCAGGACCGGGCGAACGCCCTGATCGAGGCGGGGCTCGGCGAGGTCCGCCGCATCCCCTACGCCCGCGCCCTGGCCGCCGACACCACGCACCGGCACGACTTCCTGACCGCGTACGTCGAGGACCTGCCCTCCGTCCTGGACCTGGACGCGGTACGGGAGGCGGGCATCCGGATCGGCGCCGACCCGCTCGGCGGCGCGTCCGTCGCGTACTGGGGGCGGATCGCCGAGCGCCACCGGCTCGACCTGACCGTGGTGAACCCGCTGGCCGACCCCACCTGGCGGTTCATGACGCTGGACTGGGACGGCAGGATCCGCATGGACTGCTCCTCCCCGTACGCCATGGCCTCGCTGATCGAACGGCGCGACCAGTACGCCATCGCCACCGGCAACGACGCCGACGCCGACCGGCACGGCATCGTCACCCCCGACGCCGGGCTGATGAACCCCAACCACTACCTGGCCGTCGCCATCGACTACCTCTACACCCACCGCGACGCCTGGGCCGCGGGCACCGGCATCGGCAAGACCCTGGTCTCCTCCTCGATGATCGACCGGGTCGCCCACGATCTGGGCCGCACCCTGGTGGAGGTGCCGGTCGGTTTCAAGTGGTTCGTGGACGGGCTGTACGACGGCAGCCTCGGCTTCGGCGGCGAGGAGTCCGCCGGGGCCTCCTTCCTGCGCCGGGACGGCCGGGTGTGGACCACCGACAAGGACGGCATCCTGCTGGCCCTGCTCGCCTCCGAGATCACCGCCGTCACCGGCCTGACCCCCTCGCAGCGGTACGCGCGGCTCACCGAACGCTTCGGCGACCCGGCCTACGCCCGCGTGGACGCACCCGCCACCCGCGAGGAGAAGGCGGTCCTGGCCCGGCTCTCCCCGCAGCAGGTCAAGGCCGACACACTGGCCGGTGAACGCATCACCGCCGTCCTCACCGAGGCCCCCGGCAACGGGGCGGCGATCGGCGGCCTGAAGGTGTGCACCGACAGCGCCTGGTTCGCCGCCCGCCCCTCCGGCACCGAGGACGTCTACAAGGTGTACGCGGAGAGCTTCCAGGGATCCGGCCACCTGGCCCAGGTCCAGGACGAGGCGCGCGCCCTGGTCTCGGAGGCGCTGAGCGGCGCCTGAACCGCCCCGCGCGCACCCGCCCGGCCGCGCGTGACGCCCTGAACGGACTGAGCTCGACGCTCTGACCGGACTGGCGGGCCCCTGACGAGGGGCGCGTCAGTCCGGTCAGGGCTCGCTCGGGGCGGCCGGTCCAGCAGCCCCGCCGCCCCGGAAGACGCCCAGGATCTCCTCGGCGGCCAGCGTCGCCGTCAGCGTGCCCTCACGGACCCGCCTCTCCAGCTCCGGCGCCAGCTCCCGTACCGCCGGATGCGACCGCAGACTGCCCAGCAGTTCGTCCCGGACCATCGACCACGTCCAGTCGACCTGCTGGTCGCGGCGCTTGGCCGCCAGCCGCCCGGTCGACTCCAGGATCTCGCGGTGCTGCTCCAGACGCTCCCAGAGCGTGTCGAGCCCCGTGGACTCCCGGGCGCTGCACGTGAGCACCGGGGGAGTCCACGCCGCGTCCGCCGGGTGCATCAGCCGCAGCGCGCCCGCCAGTTCCCGCGCGGCCGAGCGGGCGTCGCGCTCGTGCGGGCCGTCCGCCTTGTTCACCGCGATGGCGTCCGCCAGTTCCAGGACGCCCTTCTTGATGCCCTGCAGCTGGTCCCCGGTCCGGGCCAGGGTGAGCAGCAGGAACGTGTCGACCATGTTGGCCACGGCCGTCTCCGACTGCCCGACCCCCACCGTCTCCACCAGCACCACGTCGTACCCCGCCGCCTCCATCACCACGATGGACTCCCGGGTCGCCTTCGCCACCCCGCCCAGCGTGCCCGCCGTGGGGGAGGGGCGCACGAAGGCGGCCGGGTCGACGGAGAGCCGTTCCATCCGGGTCTTGTCGCCCAGGATGGAGCCGCCCGTACGGCTGGAGGACGGGTCGACCGCCAGCACCGCCACCCGGTGCCCGAGCCCGGTCAGCATGGTCCCGAGCGCGTCGATGAAGGTGGACTTGCCCACCCCCGGCACCCCGCTGATCCCGATCCGCCGGGCCGCCCCCGCGTGCGGCAGCAACCGGCTCAGCAACTCCTGTGCCAGGACCCGGTGTCCGGCCCGGGTCGACTCGACGAGTGTGATCGCGCGCGCCACGAACGCCCGCTTCCCGTCGAGCACTCCCCGTGCGTAGCCATCGATGTCGATCTTCACGGCCATCCGGTCAGCGGCTCACAGCTCGTGGCCCAGCGCGGCGCCGAGCCGCGTCACCAGGTCGTGGGCCGCGTCCGGGATGACGGTGCCGGGCGGGAAGACCGACGCCGCGCCCGCCTCGTGCAGCGCCTGGACGTCCTGCGGCGGGATCACCCCGCCCACCACGATCATGATGTCCTCCCGGCCCTCGGCGGCCAGCTCCTCGCGCAGCGCGGGCACCAGGGTGAGGTGTCCGGCCGCCAGCGAGGAGACGCCCACGATGTGCACGTCGGCCTCCACCGCCTGCCGCGCCACCTCGCCCGGCGTCTGGAACAGCGGGCCGACGTCGACGTCGAAGCCCAGGTCGGCGAAGGCGGTCGCGATCACCTTCTGGCCCCGGTCGTGTCCGTCCTGGCCCATCTTGGCGACCAGGATGCGCGGACGGCGGCCCTCCGCCTCCTCGAACCGGTCCACCAGCTTGCGGGTGCGGTCCACCGAGGGGGACTCTCCTGCCTCTTTGCGGTACACACCGGAGATCGTACGGATCTGCCCGGCGTGCCGCCCGTACACCTTCTCCAGTGCGTCCGAGATCTCCCCGACCGTGGCCATCGCCCGCGCCGCGTCCACCGCCAGCGCCAGCAGATTGCCCTCCAGGCCGGGCCCGGGGGCGCGTTCGGCCGCGGCCGTCAGCGCCCGCAGCGCCTCCTGGCACGCCACCTCGTCGCGCTCCTCGCGCAACCGCCGCAGTTTCTCGATCTGCTGGGCGCGCACCGAGGAGTTGTCGACCTTGAGCACGTCGATCTCCTCGTCGGTCTCCACCCGGTACTTGTTCACCCCGATCACCGGCTGCCGCCCGGAGTCGATCCGCGCCTGCGTACGGGCGGCCGCCTCCTCCACCCGCAGCTTGGGGATGCCCGCGTCGATGGCCTTCGCCATCCCGCCGGCCGCCTCCACCTCCTCGATGTGCTGCCAGGCCCGGTCCGCCAGGTCGCGGGTCAGCTTCTCCACGTACGCGCTGCCGCCCCACGGGTCGATCACCCGGCAGGTCCCGGACTCCTGCTGGAGCAGCAACTGGGTGTTGCGGGCGATACGCGCCGAGAAGTCGGTCGGCAGCGCCAGCGCCTCGTCCAGCGCGTTGGTGTGCAGCGACTGGGTATGACCCTGCGTCGCGGCCATCGCCTCCACACACGTCCGGGTCACGTTGTTGAACACGTCCTGCGCGGTCAGCGACCAGCCGGAGGTCTGTGAATGGGTGCGCAGCGACAGCGACTTGGGGTTCTCCGGGCCGAACTGGCTCACCAGGCGCGCCCACAGCAGCCGGGCCGCCCGCAGCTTGGCGACCTCCATGAAGAAGTTCATCCCGATCGCCCAGAAGAACGACAGCCGGGGCGCGAACGCGTCGACGTCCAGGCCCGCCTCCCGTCCGGCGCGCAGATACTCCACACCGTCGGCCAGCGTGTAGGCCAGCTCCAGATCGGCCGTCGCCCCGGCCTCCTGGATGTGGTAGCCGGAGATGGAGATGGAGTTGTAGCGGGGCATCTCGCGCGATGTGAACGCGAAGATGTCGGAGATGATCCGCATCGAGGGCGACGGCGGATAGATGTAGGTGTTGCGGACCATGAACTCCTTGAGGATGTCGTTCTGGATGGTCCCGGCCAGCTTCTCGGGAGGTACGCCCTGCTCCTCGGCGGCCACGATGTACAGCGCCAGCACGGGCAGCACCGCGCCGTTCATCGTCATCGACACCGACATCCGGTCCAGCGGGATGCCGTCGAAGAGCTGGCGCATGTCGTAGATCGAGTCGATCGCCACCCCGGCCATGCCCACGTCGCCGGTCACCCGGGGGTGGTCGCTGTCGTAGCCCCGGTGGGTCGGCAGGTCGAAGGCGACCGACAGGCCCTTCTGCCCGGCCGCCAGGTTGCGCCGGTAGAACGCGTTGGACTCCTCGGCCGTGGAGAACCCGGCGTACTGGCGGATCGTCCAGGGCTGGTTCACGTACATCGTGGGGTAGGGCCCGCGCAGGTACGGGGCGATGCCCGGGTAGCTGTGCAGCGCGTCCAGGCCCTCCAGGTCCTCGCCGGTGTAGAGCGGTTTGACCGTGATCCCCTCGGGGGTCTCCCACAGCGGGGCGGCCTCGGAGCCGTCGGCACTCCTCGACGCGGCCGCCCGCCACTCCCCGGCGGAACCGGCGGGCGGCGCGGGGGAGTCCAGCGGCACGTCGGAGAAGTCGGGGACGGCCGGGTTCGCTGCGGCGGGCGGTGTCGGCATCACGCCACTCCCATACGGTCGAGGACGGAGGTGAGAAGGGCGACGGCGTCGCAGCCCGCGAAGACGTAGTCGTCGACACCGGCGTACGCGCCGGGACGCCCCGCCAGGAGGACCCGGTCCGCGCCCGCCGCCTTCAGCGCGCCGGCCACCCGCTCCGCGTGCTCGGCGTACAGCGCGTCCGAGGAGCAGAGCACGGCGACCGCGGCGCCCGAGGCGCCCAGCGCCCCGGCGGCCGATCCGGCGTCCACCGACACCGGGTCGTGCACCGCCTCGATGCCGCCCGCGCCGAAGAGGTTGACGGCGAACGAGACCCGCGCGGTGTGCGCGGCGGCCGGACCCAGCGCGGCGACGAACACCCTCGGACGGGCGCCCGTCGCGGCGAGGTGCGCGTCCGACCGGGCCCGCAGCGCCTCGAACGCCTCGTCGCGCCGCACCCGGGGCAGACCCCCCGGCGCCCCGGCGTACGGATCGGGCGCGGGCTCCCGCTCCACCGCGCGCTCACCGGGCAGCGGGAACTCGCTGACCCCGGTGACCGGCTCCTCACGAGTGGCCAGCTTCGCGCGGCGCGCCGCCCAGGTGGCGGCCAGCCGCTCCGCGACCGCCCCGGAGCGCAACGCGGCGGGCAGCCCGCCCGCCCGCTCGGTCTCCTGGAAGAACGCCCAAGCCACGCGGGCCAGTTCGTCGGTCAGCCGCTCCACGTACCAGGAACCGCCCGCCGGGTCGACGACCCGCGCCAGATGCGACTCCTCCATCAGGATCGTGGAGGTGTTGCGGGCGATCCGCCGCGCGAACGCGTCGGGCAGGCCCAGCGTGTGGTCGAACGGCAGCACGGTCACCGCCTCCGCCCCGCCGACCCCCGCGCCCAGCGTGGCCAGCGTGGTGCGCAGCATGTTCACCCACGGGTCCCGGCGCGTCATCATCACCGGCGACGTCACGGCGTGCTGCCGCTGCGCCCCGGCGTCCGGGGCCCCGGACGCCTCCGCCACCCGCGCCCACAGCCGCCGCGCCGCGCGCAGCTTGGCGATGGTCAGGAACTGGTCGGCGGTGGCCGCGTATCGGAACTCCAGCTGCCCGCAGGCCGCCGCGACGCTCATCCCGGCCGCGGTCAGCGCCCGCAGATAGGCGACGGCGGTGGCCAGGGACAAGCCCAGCTCCTCACCGGCCGAACCGCCCGCCTCGTGGTACGGCAGGGCGTCCACGGTGATCGCCCGCAGTCCTGGGTACTGGGCGTCGCACCGCCGGGCCCAGCGCACGGCGGAGGCCAGATCCGCCTCGACGCCCGTCCGGGCCTCATGGCCGAGCGGGTCGGCGCCCAGCGTGCCGCGTGCCTCGCCCCTGGCGACGCCGCGGTCCTCGTGCAGCCGCAGCAGTTCCGTCGCGGCGGCGTCCAGAGCGGCCGGGGCGTCCAGCGCGATGGGCGCGAGATCGAGGTAGACGCCCTCCAGCGCCCGCGCGAGCCCGTCGACGGGAACGCCCGCCGGACCGCCCACGGTGAGCCAGAGCGAGGTCACCCCGTTCTCCAGGTCACCGAGCAGCGCCCCGTTCAGCCGATCGGGATCGGTGAGGGTGTGGCGCTGGCGCACGTCCCAGCCGCCCGCCGCGTTCCCCTCGGCCCTGCCGCCCCGGGTGAAGGGGGCGAAGCCGGGAAAGCCGGTGTCCGGCGACCTGTCGCGTGCGGTGTAGAGGGGACGGGTGATGAGCCCGTCCTCCAGAGTGGTGGACAGCGCTTCCTCGGCGGCCGAGCCCGGGACTTCCTTGCCCGACTTGCGCAGTACGCCTTCGACGAGGCGCTGCCACTGGTCGTGGGAGGGGTCGGGGAACGCGGCGGCCGGAGAAAGCCCGTCAGCAGGCTGGACCGTCATGCTCAGATGCTAGGCCAGCGCGCGGAATGAGCAGCAGGGGCACGTGCTGTGACCTTGCCCTCCCGGAGACGCACTTGATCCTTTACGTACGGTCGCGTAACCGGGGCCGTCCCCGGCGCGCCGGGCAACACGACGGTCATTGCCATCGGGAGGAAACGGGACATTGGTGCATATTATGTGCGCAGTTTTCCGATTTCTTATGCAATCCGTGACATGCCCGTATCCACCCCGGTGAGCCGAGGCCGCCGGGACCCGGAGAGGACGCGACCGTGGCCGTCGGACCTGTGGAGTACCTCGTCATCGCCTTTCCCGGCAGCCGCTTCCCCGGAGCCGTCGCCCCCGCCCTCGCCGAAGCCGCGGCCTCCGGTTCGCTGCGCCCTGCGGACCTGGCCTTCGTCCGCCGCGCCGAGGACGGCTCCCTGGTCCCGGCGGAGCTGCGGGAGCTGGACCCGGCGGAGGCCCTGCCGCTCGACGCGGACGGGGGTGGGGCGGCGCCGGAGCTGATCCCCGAGGACCTCCAGGCGCTCGGCGACAGCGTGCCCGGCGGCGATTTCGCCGCACTCGTCGTCCGGGAGGACCTGTGGAGCACCCCGGTGGCCCGCGCCGTCCGTGCGGCCGGGGGAGCGTTCGTCGCCCACGAGCGCCTGGGGGCGGACGGGACCGACGCGGAGGAGGCCGTGGGCGACGACATCATCGACCGGCTGGAGCACCTCGCCGAGCTGTGGAAGCGGGAGGTGCTGAGCGACGACGAGTTCGTCCAGCAGAAGGCGAAGCTCCTGTCGGACTGAGACCCCCACCGGACTACGGGTCCGGACGCCGCCGGACGCCTGGCAGGGCAATTCCCGGAACCCACCGGGGACCATCGGGAAAAGAGGCCGTTCATCGTGGAGACCGCCCGGACCGTTCCGGCCGCCACCGTCGTCAATCTGCGCGATCTGGGGGGCATCGCCCTGGGCCGTGACCGCCGGGTACGGCAGGGGGCCCTGTTCCGCTCGGGGCAGCTGAGCGAGCTCGACCCGGCGCGCGACCGGGCGGTCGCCGCCCTCGGCATCCGTACCGTCGTGGACCTGCGGACCGCCGACGAACGCCAGTGGGCCCCCGACCGGCTGCCGGACCGGGCCCGGCTCTTCGTCGCCGACGTGCTCGGGGACCAGCCGGGTGTCGCGCCCGCCCGCCTGCGGTCCCTGCTCGCCGACCCCGCGGAGGCGGAACGCGTCCTGGGCGGCGGCCGGGCCGAGGAACTGTTCGCGGAGACCTACCGCAAGATGGTCCTCTCACCCGGTGCCGCGGCCGCCTACCGCGCCTTCCTGGAGACCGCCGCCGACCCCGGCGCGCGCCCGCTGATCTTCCACTGCACCGCCGGCAAGGACCGCACCGGCTGGGCGGCGGCCGTGCTGCTGATGATCCTGGGGGCGTCCCGCGCGACGGTCCTGGCCGACTTCCTCGCGGTGAACCCCGTGGTGCGGCGGGCCTTCGCCCCGTACGTCCAGAAGTTCCTCGACGGCGGCGGCGACCCCGTCGTGGCGGCCGCCGTCGTCGAGGTCCGCCCGCGCTATCTCCAGGCGGCGCTCGACGCCGTGGACGAGCGCTGGGGCGGCCTCGACGCCTACGTGCGCGACGGGCTGCGGCTGCCCGACGCGGCGCTGCGGCGACTGCGCGAAGGGCTCGTCGTCGGCGGCTGAACCGGCGGCCGAACGGTGAGAAGCCGGGGCGGCCGGAACGTGTCCGGTCCGCCCCGGCTTCCCACCGGGAGGTGTAAGGAGACCGCCGCTACAGCTGTACGAGGCGGTCGGTGAGGTCGCGGTAGTGCTGGAGGGCGATCCGCAGGTCCTCGGTGTCCGCATCTGTCCGGCCGTCCTCCCCCTTCGCCGTCCGCAGCCGCCGCCCGCGCTCCTCCAGAGCCGCTGCGAGACCCGCGACGACCTCGCCGAAGGCGGAGTCGGCCTCCTGCACCGCACGCCGGGGATCCTCCACGAACCCGGTCACCGCCTGCTGGATTCGGGCGGTGAACGCCTCCCGCTCCTCGGACGAGAAGAGCGACCGCCCCGGGTCCCCGCCGCTCGCGCCCTTCTCCGCCGTGGTGCGGCCCGCGGTTGCGGACGGCGTACGGGACGGCGTGTCGGGATCGTGCTTCGCGGCCGCCCCGGCCGCGGAGGCGCGGTCCGGGGTGGTTTCGGGGACGGTGTCCGGGGTGGTTCCCGGCCGGGGCGTGCCGGTCGTGGGCGCGGCCGCCGCGGTCCTGGGGGCCGTGCCCGGCGCGGGGGCGCCGGCCGCGGCGGCACCGATCCCGGGGGGAGGGGTCGCGGGGGTGTGCGCCGGTGCGGCGTCCGCGCCGGTGTGCCCGGCGCCCGCGGTGTGCTCGTCGCGTTCGGTGTGCTCGGGCCCGTTCTCGCGCTGGGTCATGATGTCCGAAGTCCCTTCACCATGGAGTGGTTGCCCTGGCCGTGCTCCCGCCGCGACGACCCGTCGGCGAGCAGTGCGTCGAACAGCTCGCGGGCCTCGACCAGCGCCTCACGCATCTGCTCGGTGCTGCCCTCACCGCTCCGGGCGCTGTGCACCCGGCGGTAGCCCTCGACGTGCGAGGCGTGGTGGACGGAGAGCGCGTCCGTGCGGTCCTCGAAGCTCTCCCCCTCGGGGAAGCCGCGCTCCCGGGACAGATCGGCCAGCAGCGTGTCGGCCTCGGCCAGAGACCGCTGCGGCGACTCGACGAAGAGGGCCTGGGCGCTCGCCCAGCGGGCCGCGTACCGCGTCCGCGCCTCCTCGGTCAGCGGACGCTCCTCCAGGTTCCCGTGCCGCTTCACCCGCTCGTCCAGCTCCAGCTCGGCGGCCTTGGTGTCACCGTCGTGCCGGGCCAGCACCCGGTCGTACTCCGGGCCGAAGCGGCGGCGGAGCCCCCCACCGCCCGCCGTACGGCCACGGAGGAGGAAGAAAGCGGCGATCGCCACGACGGCGATGACCACAACGATGATGATGGCAGTCGTCATGGCTACCGCTCCCCGCCTTCGTCGGCCGGTACACAGCTCTGCTGTTCCACAGTGGTCAACCCCTCTCGGTCCGGACTCGGCGGCGCGACCGCCGCCTGGCGTGCTGCGGTTCGTGTACCCCCGGATACGCGTTCGAGGCGGGTGTCCTTCGCGGCCGTGCCCCCGGCCTCCGGGCGGGGTGGAGAGGCCGTGCGGAGGGGCCGTACATCCGTCACGGTGCGTCATACTCGCCCTATGAACGCAGGCCGGGCGGGACGGTACCGGCGCGCCCCGCGACCCGCCGAGGTGCGGGTCAGACGCGCCGGGGCGGGCGACGCCGCACGGCTCACCCGGCTGGTCCGCGCCTCCCGCGCCTACGAGGGGCCCTACGCCCCGATGGTGGCGGGCTACCGGGTCGGCCCCGACTACATCGAGGCGCACCGGGTCTTCGCCGCGGTGGACGGGGGCACCGACCGGGTCCTCGGCTTCTACGCCCTGCTCCTGGACCCGCCCGAGCTGGACCTGATGTTCGTCGCCGACGAGGCGCAGGGGCGCGGGATCGGCCGCCTGCTCGTCGGCCATCTGCGCGAGGAGGCCCGGGGCGCCGGTCTGAGCGCTGTCCGGATCGTCTCGCACCCGCCCGCCGAGGGCTTCTACCGGAGCGTGGGGGCCGAGCCCGTCGGTACGGTACGGGCCACCCCGCCCGCCGTGATGTGGGACCGCCCCGAACTCCTGCTGCGCGTCGGCCGGGAGAACGCGCGGGGGCCCGGCCGCGGGGAGCGGCCGGGCCCCGGGGACGACCGGTGGTGATCAGCCGCCGTACGGGCGGGTGATCAGCTCCAGACCGTGACCGCTCGGATCGGGGAAGTAGACGCCCCGGCCGCCGTCGTTGCGGTTGATCTCGCCGGGGTACCTCCCGTGCGGGTCGGCGAAGTACTCGATGCCCAGCTCTTGGACGCGCGCGAACGCGGTGTCGAACTGCGCCTCGGAGATCAGGAAGGCGTAGTGCTGCGGGGCGATCGCCTCGGTGGGAGCCGTCGCGAAGTCCAGGGTGACGCCGTTCGCGAGAACGACCGGGATGAACGGGCCCCACTCGGCCCCGACGGTCAGGTCCAGCAGATCCGCGAGGAACTGGGCGGACTCCCGCTTGTCCCGGCAGTGGACGATGGTGTGGTTCAACTCGACTGACACGGTGGAATGCCTCCAAAAGGCACCTCAGGGCCACCTCCACGCCTCACCCGGCCGGTGACCGGCGCGCGATGCCCTGCGGCTGATCGTAGGCCCAGGCACCTTTCGGGTCTACGGGAATACGTTCGAATGCGTCGGGGCACCTGTCAGATTCCCTTGAGCGATGGTGAACAGGAGGCCACGTGAGCGCCGACAGAGGACGACAGGAAACCCACGAGGAGCGGGCGGACCGGCAATGGGCCGAACTGCTCCAGGAGTTGCGGGTCGCCCAGACCGGTGTGCAGCTCCTCTTCGGTTTCCTGCTCGCGGTGGTCTTCCAGGAGCGCTTCACGGAACTCGTCGACGTCGACCGCACCATCTACGTGGTGACGGTCATGCTGGGCGCCGCGACCGCCGCCTCGCTCATCGGACCCGTCGCGTGCCACCGGCTCCTGACCGGCCGTCGGATGAAGGCCGAGACGGTCGTCTGGGCGTCCCGGCTGACCGTTCTCGGACTGGTGCTGCTCTTCTGCACCATGTGCTCGACGCTGCTGCTGATAATGCGGGTCGCCCTGCACAACTCCCTGGCCCTGTGGCTGGTCGGGGGAATGGCCCTGTGGTTCGTGCTGTGCTGGTTCGTCTTCCCCGTGTGGGCGCTGGCCCGGGACCGGCGGCTGCCGACCGAGGACGAGGACGAGGGCGAGAGGTCCTAAGGGGTCGGGGAGCCCACCGGGGTGCGGACGTCGGTCACCGTGAACAGCGCGCCGTCGGGGTCGCGCAGGGTGACTTCCGTGCCCCCGAGCACCGCCCGCTCCTCGACCGGTTCGCCGCCGTGCCGCCCGGCCGCGGCGACCGTGCCCGGGAGGTCCGTCACCGGGAACTGCACCTGCCAGTGCGGCCGGACCAGGGGATCGGCCGCGGCCTCCACGGCGCCGGAGCTGATCCGGGCCAGCGGCCGCCCCTGGCAGCGCACGATGACCTCCTCGCCCTCGTACGCCACATCGCAGGACCCGGGGTGCCCGCTCGCCCAGTCGAGTACCTCGCCGTAGAAGATCGCCGCGTCGAAGGCGTTCCGGGTCCGCAGCCGCAGCCAGGTGTGCGCGTGGCCGGCCGGGGCGGGCGCGGACGCGGAACTGTCGGCGTGCTCCCACAGCCCGAAGGCCGCCCCGTCCCGGTCCGACGCCAGCACCCCGCGCCCCGCGCCGACCGTCAGCGGCCCCACCGCCACGGTCCCGCTGCGCTCGCGGACCCGGGCGGCGGCCCGGTCCGCGTCCGCGACCGCGAAGTAGGGCATCCACGCCACGGCCACCTTGTACGCGGAAGAGACGCCGACGACCCCCGCGACCGGGACGTCCCCGCGACGGGCCACGGAGAACTCCTCGCCGAGCCGCCCCGGCCGGAACGACCAGCCCAGCACCTGCCCGTAGAACCGCTGCGCGGCCCCCAGATCGCGGGTCATCAGGGTGACCCAGCACGGCGCGGCGGGTCCCGTGAGCGGTGCCGCCGCGGGTGCCGTACGAGGATCGCTACCGGTCATGTCCACTGCCTTCGGGGGAGGGGGCGGTCCGTCTCCGCCACGGTCCGTCAACCAGCCTCGAACGCCCCGCCCGGTCCCGCAACGCGGGCCGCCCCCGTAACGGCCCCCGGAGACCGGAACGCCCGCGGTCGTGGTGACGGCCATGGGGATGGCCGTCACCACG